>CBKWJC010000071.1:0-35913 GCA_966674685.1 uncultured bacterium | reverse complement strand
AAGTGGTTTGGTTTTTTTTTTTTGGGGTGGGGTGGGGGGGGGGGGCAAAAAAAGAGCCACATAAAAAAACCGGGGGGCCCCCCCGGGGGGCCCCCTCCCCCGGTTTTTTAGATATGCATTTATTTGGATGTAGCTACTTAGTAGACAATTTGGGAATGATCGATTGGGTTTAGAGGTTGCCCTGAACCTTAAAGAATGACCTTGCTCACCATAGGAGAACAGCTTAGACGGCTGTTCCATAGAAGAGGAGAAAGATTGTATGAATCGCTGGACAAAATCGCTGGCTGCATCAGCTGGTCTGTTGGCTGTTGCAAGTACGGTTGCGATCGCATCACCGACCCTGCGTTGCTTTGGCATTGCTTGGGCGCAGGAAACCCGCGAATTTGGGCGAGACGCCTGGGATGGAAATGATGGTCGGGAAGGTCGCGATGGCCGATCCGGTACGGAACGCAGCGTGACGGCTACTGGCAGCGATATCCGCATAGAAACAATGGGGGAAGCGGGCAGCGATGGCAGTGATGGTCAAGATGCGGGCTATCCCAACTGTCAGCGGCAAACTCGCGGTGTGCGCTACAACCTGCGGGCAGCCGATGGCGGCGATGGTGGCGATGGCGGGCGCGGTGGCAACGGGGGCGGCGGCGGCAACGTTACCGTTTACTACGATGACCCCAATGCCCTACGGCGGGTCTATGTGCAGGCCGAAGGTGGCGTGAGTGGACGCGGTGGACGCGGTGGACGCGGCACCGATGGCTGTGACTGCTACGATCGCAGTTGGGAAGTGGAAACCTGTAATAACGGCAACTGTCGGACAGAGCGCTACACCTGTACGGATGGTCAGGATGGACGTGACGGGAGGATGGGGAGCGACGGAGCGAGGGGGCAAGCGGGAATGCTGACGGTGATTAATCAGCTTGAGTCGCTGGCGGCTGATGTCCCGACTCAAACAATTCGGCTGAGTGAGTTAAGCGATCGCACATTCAACCTGTCCCGTAATCTCTGGCGAACGCAGCAAGGCGCAGTGGCACTGCTGGCTCCTGGTTCAGTGGTCAATGATGAGTATCGCGAGTTTGCTGGACGGGTGGAAAAGCAGGTGCAGCTCGTTTGGGATACCGATCAGTCCATCACGCCTTACCTGAACCAGAATGCGACGGTGGAGCTGACGGAAAACCAGCAGATTTTTGTCGATTTTACCGATGATCTGTGGGTTGATGCTCGGACGGAGAGCGACGGTGATTTGACGACGGTTGCGATCGCAAATCTAATTCGAGCCGAGGAAGCAACCGATCTAAATATTGCCGAGGTCAGCGGCTGGAGCCAAGATCTCACATTTGCCATCGTAGATTTAGCCAGCAAATCCGACATTGTGGCAACCGACTTCACCGTCAGCTACCGAGTTGGAGAAGGTGGTCGCCGTCGCCCGTCCAATTATCGCACCCGCTATGAAGGAACCGTTCCCGCCGATTTGGTGCAGCAAAACTACAATCGTTTTGTGATTGATATTGGTCGTTTGCCGATTGATGCAGAGCATCTAACGCCCGGTACGTATGTCGAGATTGAAGTGGTGGCGAGACGATCGCTAGGCAATAACTCAGCCGAGAAAAAGCTGGAGTGGCAAGGCCGCATCGAACGGTAAACAGAGACCTTTAATTTATCCTGAAGGATATTGAATTGAAAAAGCCTGAATGTTCAACATAGAACATTCAGGCAACAATAGGGCTAAATGACTCAAATTTACCTCTAGAAGGCTAGAAGCGCCCGTTTAGACTAGTCAGCGCGGCGACGCAATGCTGCTGCACCACCCACGATGGCTAGCAAACCAACAGTGGCAAAGGGTTCGGGAACATCTTCTGTTTCACCATCTCCCTGGATGCCGTAAACAGAAAAGTGAGACAGCCCAGGAGTCTTGCCGCCACCATTGACAATACCTAAGGTATTCCAGGTGCCAGAAGTGGCTACGCCGTCCCAAAGGTAGGCACTAAAGGTGGTACCACCCTTAACGACAAACATGAGCTGATCGTAAAGACCAAAGTCAAAACCGCTCAGATCCCAGGTGCCAGATGTTTCGCCACTCGTGAAATCGATGTCCAAATCGCCATCCATAAAGCTGTTGTCTTCTTCAGCTTTAAGAATCTCATCGCCCCAATCAAAGCCAAACAGACCATCCAGATCCTGATTGCTGTTGTTGCCATTAAAAGCACCTTCACAGGAAACGGTACCTGTCACTGTACCTTCTGTACAGCTATGACCATTCAGGGTAAGGGCGCTTGCACCAGGAGCTAGAGCGGCCACCGCTGCAACAGCGATGGATGCACCAATTAACGTAGACGCGATTTTTTGCATAGTGTGAGACCTCCATTGAAATTCAAGTGCTATCCGTGGCTGTTCGTACCGAATCTCAAGAGGAATGGGTAGAAGACACTGGACAGGTGCAAGTCAGTTGACATGCATAGAGTTGCGATCGCTGATTGCTCAGCCATCATTAACTCAATCAAAACTTACTCGTGGTTAAAATGACTACCACTACCCTACGGTCTTCAAGCTCTCTTGATAAATCCGTCAAACAACCGCGAAAGCACTTGATGGTAAATCTCGACACAGTTTGCAATACCGAGCACTGCAACAGAGAAATCGGTCAACCCAAAGCCCAAAAACTCATTTGTCTAAAGATTATGGGCAAATAGGGGCTTATCCGTAGTGACCAAAATTAATAGTTTGAAAAAGGTAAATAAATGCTAAAGGTGCCGCAAGATGGTGACGGTAAATATACTGAAAATTTATTTGGTCTAGTAAATATGCTTAGAAAGCATATTTTATTTTTACAGGCTGTTTACGTATTTGTCCTGCTTGTCTGCCAACTGTATGGTGATGAGGTTTTGATGATACATCAGCCATCAAACTTATTTGACCCACATTGGTGTTTTTAGAGTTCGACTATGTCTATACGCCCCGATATTGGCTATATCCCGACGCCGCAAATTGCCGTTGATATGATGCTGAGCGCTGCAGCCGTTGAACCCAGCGACCTGATTTACGATTTAGGTTGTGGAGATGGACGCGTCCTCATCACAGCCGCACAGCGATTTGGCGCACGGGGTATTGGCATCGACATTGATCCAGAGCGCATTCAGCACTGTCAAAGAGAGGCTCAGCAGGCAGGCATGTGCGATCGCATCCAGTTCCGCCAGGAAAATCTATTCGAAGCGGATTTTCAGGATGCCACAGTGGTCACTCTCTACTTACTGCCTCATTTAAATCTCCGGTTGAAACCCAAGCTAGAAAACCTCCGCCCCGGCACCCGCATTGTTTCCCACCACTTCGATATCGAAGGCTGGACACCCGATCAGGTAATTTACATGACCCAGACAGAAGAAGAATCGGTCGTTTATTTGTGGATCGTGTGAGTAAATGAGTGGATGGGTAAGAGGGTGCATGAGTGGGCGGGTAGATGAGTAGATGAGTGGGAGGGTGGATGCATAGCAGGGTTAAATGAATTTTTTGAATTCTCGCTTACCGTTCACTTACACCCTTTGACACCCTCTATAGACTTTTACCCTCTACAGCCTTTACAGCCCTTTACAGCCTCTACAACCCTTTACCCCCGTAATCCCTCTATCCCCCCACAATCAACCCTGCTCTAGGTGCAACCTCTACACTCAGGTGCACCTCTCCTCCGTTGTCTGTGTACGTTAACTGGCCGTTCCCGTACAGGGTTTGGCTGGGCTGGGTTTTGAGCGGTAAGCTGTTGAGTGGAACCGATACCGTTGCGGTTTCAGTGCCAGCATTGACGGCGACGATGATTTCTTCGTTGGGTAGCGATCGCAAAAAGATGTACAGCAGTCCGTCTGCTAATAGGACGTGATAGTCGCCTGTCCGAAGGGCCGGATGGGCATGACGCAACGCAATAAGCTGCTTATGGCAACTGTATATATCGTGGTTCCATTTCTCCAGTTTCGGGAAGACTCGGCGTGAATCGGGGTCAAGACCGCCTGGTAGGCCAACCTCATCGCCGTAGTAAATACTGGGCGCACCGGGAAACGTCAGCGTCAGTAACGTAGACAGCTCTACACTGGCATGATCATGATCCACAATCGTCAGAATGCGGGCTGTGTCGTGGCTAGAGAGCAAATTCAACTGAGTGAGCTGGATTTCCCACGGATAAAGCTGGAGGAGTGACTTGATCTTATCGGCATAGCCAGCCGCATCCAGAGCTGGATAAGGATAATAGTCTGGAATCTCAACGTATTCTCGCTGCACCCGGTCGCCCGCCGTAAAGGCAATCGTTGGCCCTGTAAACAGATAGTTCATCACGCCGTCAAACTGGGTACCGTCCAGCCACTGGCGCGAATCTGTCCAAACTTCGCCGACAATATAGGCTTCGGGATTGATGGCTTTAATGCGATCGCGAAATTCTTGCCAAAATCCGGGCGTTTCAATTTCAAACGCCACATCCAATCGCCAGCCATCGACTCCGGCCTTAATCCAGTATTCGCCGACGCGCATAATGTATTCCCGCACCGCTGGGTTGTCGTGATTAAATTCAGGCAGCGCCCGATTGCCGACCCAGCCGACGTAATTAGCCGGAAAATTGCCATCATAGGCCGATAAGGGCCAGCCCTCAATCTTGAACCAGTTCAGCCAGGGGGAATAGGGGCCGTTTTCGAGGATGTCATTAAAGAAATAAAACCCTCGTCCGGTATGGTTGAACACGCCGTCTAGCACGACTTTGATATCGCGCTGATGAGCTGCTTCGAGCAGTTCAAAGAAGGCTGGGTCGCCCCCCAAAATGGGATCAACCTGATAGTAGTCGTGGGTGTGATAGCGGTGGTTAGCGGTGGATTGGAAAATCGGCGTGAAATAAATGGCGTTGATCCCTAAATCTTGCAGATAATCAAGCTGTTCCACGACTCCCCACAAATCGCCCCCCTTATAGCCCTGGTGCGTAGGGTCAATGTCCCAGTCTTCAAACGTGATTTCACGAATCGAATCGGGATGGGAACGATCGCTGCGGGCAAAGCGATCGGGGAAAATTTGATAAAAGACAGCGTGTTTGACCCAATCTGGAGTGTGAATCTGCATAGGGAAATGACCTCAGGCTTCACCGTCAGGCTACCGATCATTTAGCGATCTGGCTAGTCCCTACGTAGGAGTTTTGTTACGGTCAACGCTATAGTGAACGGCACATGATGCCTGTATGTATCGTTTAGTTACAAAAAAACTGAAAAGCCGCACTTTTTTGTGCGGTCTTCAGAAATAACGAGCACTATAGGGGCAAATCTCTAATGTCGCTTGGTTTGACACCAATTTCCCAATCCTTATGTGACTTCGGATTGGGATTTTTGTGGTTATTTCACCGCTGAACCGCCCCAAGTGAGAACCTAGTTGCTAAGCTGAAACCCCTGTCAGACAAGGATTTAGCCGTAAAGGCCGCAAGTGGATGGGTCGTCTCTTTTAGAAAAAATCAGTTTTTTTTGAGAAAGTCCTAGAAACCGTCTCGCGGTTGTGCTAATATCAATATCCGTTGGACAAACGCGGGTCGATGCCCGAGTGGTTAATGGGGGCGGACTGTAAATCCGCTGGCTATGCCTACGCTGGTTCGAATCCAGCTCGGCCCATGCGTGTCCCGCCCGTGTAGCTCAGTGGTAGAGCGCACCCTTGGTAAGGGTGAGGTCACGAGTTCAATCCTCGTCACGGGCTTTTAAAGGCTCATTTCGTAACTTGCTGAGCTTATCGTCACAGCTTTTGTAGTGTTAAGCTTCAGGATCGTCTGGATTTAAAGCCATCCATTACTATGCGTGGTTTGATGAATGCTTTGATATGTGGCGGTGCGCGTCTGTGGTCAGGCGCGATCGCAGTTTTACTGCTCTGTTTCACCTTCAGTTTGACGAGTTGTGACTTGCGATCGCAAATTGCAGGTAATGGTTCGACGGTAGCTCAAACGGATGCTGTAAAGATTTTACTCCTTACGAATCGGCTGTCTGAGCGCACCTTGCGTATCAACCAAAGTCCGATTGGATACGACTTTGATTCGCGCATTTTCAAAATTGGCCCGACCGTGATTCAGTACGGTGCTCAGGATCGGATTGAGCGAATTGGTGAAAATGCGATCACGTATAACGACCAGGGACAGATTGTGCAAATTGGTGATCAGCCTGTGACCTACAACAAAGCGGGTTGGCTGGTTGCCTTAGGTGAGACAACGGTGACGTACAATCGGCGCGGCGGCATTGTTCAAATTGGCTCATCTACCCTGGAATATGACCGCTGGGGCAGAGTGATTGCAGTTGAAGATATCCAAATCGAATACGGGCCTTAGCTGGGCTGGCAGGTGTGATGGGTCAGCGTTACTGGATGAATGGAGAGTTGATTGAGGAGGGTGCAGTCGAGACGTACCGATCTCAATCTGTTCATTCTGCTGGCAATTTGATGCCGATTAGTGATCCGGGGATACTCTATGGCGCGACGGTCTTCACGACGCTGCGGGTTTACAACCAATCACTATCGCATCCGCTGACGCACTGGTCAGCTCATTGCGATCGCATCCAGCAATCCCTTCAATTTTTCAATTGGTCAATGCCGAATTGGCTCCAAATCGAGCAGGGTGCTTCAATCTTGACCGCTGATTATCCCGTCCTGCGTCTGGCAATTTTTCCCGATGGCAAAGAGCTGATTACAGGGCGGAATCTGCCTGCGGATCTGGAACAGCAGCAGCAGCAGGGTGTTATGGCTTGGATTGCAGAGGGAAAAAACTATCAGCGCTGGCTGCCTGAGCATAAAACGGGTAATTACCTACCCTGTTGGCTAGCCCGACAAAAAGCCCTGGTGCAGGGATGTCAAGAAGCGATTTTGGTTAATCAAACGGGCGACTGGCTGGAAACCAGTACAGGCAATCTCTGGGGCTGGAAGGATGGTTGCTGGTGGACACCGCCGCTGGGGGCTGGAATTCTACCAGGAATTATGCGATCGCAACTCATTCACTTGCTCAAATTCACTGGGCAAACCGTGCGGGAAGAGCCGTGGTCAACCGAGAGTACGGTCGAATTTGAAGCCGTAGTCTACACTAATAGCATTGTCCAACTGATGCCGATCCACTCTGTTCTCAGAAATGGTCAACATCAGTCTTATGACCCCAAACATGCTGCTATCAAGATCTTAAGGAATCTCTACGCTCATGGGCAAAGCGAGAAATTCTGATTTAAGTTAATATTAGTTAACATCATTAATATTCGGATATGGCAGTTGCTGTTTCAGGACGGAGATGGATCGTGAGTGGCAGAGTCACTCACCAACATACTCCTAACCCAGACAGCTAGCGCTATAACATCATTCGGATAAAGCCCTCAAGAGCTGAATATTCATAGGAGGATTAGCTCCAGTGAACAAACGATGGAGAAATGCAGGGCTCTACGCTCTTCTCGCAGTAGTTGTCATCGCCTTGGCAACCGCTCTCTTCGATAGTCCTCGTCAAGAGGTCACCACATGGTCGTACAGCCCTCAATTTGTTAATGCAGTTGAGAACGGCCAAATCGAGCGCGTCAGCATCAGTTCTGACAAACAGATCGCTCAGTTTACCAATCCTGATGGCACAGGTCGCGTCACAGTTAACCTGCCGAACGACCCTGAGCTGATCGACATTTTGACTGCAAACAACGTTGATATCTCTGTTCAGCGCCAGCAAGATGAGAATGTCTGGGCACGAGTGCTCAGCACGTTGCTGATTCCGTTTTTGCTGCTGGTTGTACTGTTCTTTGTCCTACGCCGTGCTCAAAGCGGCCCTGGCAGTCAGGCCATGAACTTTGGGAAATCTAAAGCACGCGTCCAAATGGAGCCACAAACTCAGGTGACATTTGGCGACGTAGCTGGGATCGAGCAGGCCAAGCTCGAATTAACTGAAGTTGTAGACTTCCTCAAGAATGCCGATCGTTTCACCGCAGTCGGCGCAAAAATTCCCAAGGGCGTCCTGCTGGTTGGCCCTCCCGGAACGGGTAAAACGCTGCTGGCTAAAGCCGTTGCAGGTGAAGCAGGCGTTCCCTTCTTCTCAATCTCTGGTTCCGAGTTTGTTGAAATGTTCGTCGGTGTGGGTGCGTCCCGCGTCCGCGACCTGTTTGAACAAGCGAAGTCCAATGCGCCCTGTATTGTCTTCATCGATGAGATTGACGCCGTTGGTCGTCAGCGGGGTGCAGGTCTCGGCGGCGGTAACGATGAGCGGGAGCAAACGCTCAACCAGTTGCTGACCGAAATGGATGGTTTTGAAGGCAATACTGGCATCATCATTATTGCTGCCACCAACCGTCCCGACGTTCTCGATGCTGCACTGCTCCGTCCCGGACGTTTCGACCGTCAAGTTGTCGTTGATCGCCCTGACTATGCTGGACGCTCTGAGATCCTGACCGTCCACGCTCGCGGTAAGACCTTCGCGAAGGATGTTGATCTGGACAAGATTGCTCGTCGGACGCCTGGTTTCACGGGTGCTGATTTGGCCAACTTGCTCAACGAGGCAGCCATCCTGGCAGCTCGCCGCAACCTGACTGAAATCTCGATGGATGAAGTCAACGACGCGATTGACCGCGTATTGGCTGGGCCAGAGAAGAAAGACCGCGTGATGAGCGAAAAGCGCAAGCAGCTCGTGGCTTACCACGAAGCAGGTCACGCTCTAGTCGGTGCATTAATGCCGGACTATGATCCAGTACAGAAAATCAGCATCATTCCTCGCGGTCGCGCAGGTGGTCTAACCTGGTTCACCCCCAGCGAAGACCGGATGGATTCTGGCTTATACTCTCGCTCCTACCTGCAAAACCAGATGGCGGTTGCCCTCGGTGGTCGAATTGCTGAAGAGATTGTCTTCGGTGAAGAAGAAGTCACCACGGGTGCGTCCAATGACCTTCAGCAGGTGGCTCGGGTGGCGCGTCAAATGGTGACTCGCTTTGGGATGAGCGATCGGCTTGGTCCCGTGGCGCTAGGTCGTCAGCAGGGCAACATGTTCCTGGGCCGCGATATTAACTCTGAGCGCGACTTCTCTGAGGAAACTGCGGCTGCAATTGACGACGAGGTGCGTAACCTAGTTGAGCAGGCTTATCGCCGCGCTAAGCAGGTTCTGACCGAAAACCGCTCTGTGCTCGACCGTCTGTCTGAGATGCTGGTTGAGAAAGAAACGGTGGATGCAGAGGAGTTACAGCAGTTGCTCAATGAGAGTGATGTCAGTGTAGCTGCGATCGCATAATTGCATAATCACACAATCGCAACCCTGCATTTCTAAAGTTCAATTTGAGGATAAGGCGGCGCACATGCGTCGCCTTTACTCATAAATGGCTCTTCTAAAAACCAAAAAAGCTGTCGCAGCGCGGCAGCTTTTTGGTTGAACAATTACGATTTAGCGATTGGCGGATGAGCCGTTGGCATTTGCGATCGCATCCTTTGTGTAGTGGTCGTTGAATTTTTCTTGATTGAAGTAATACAGTGTCCGGATGGGGTAAGGAATATTGAAATCGGCCTCGTCGCAGGCTTTTTTCAGCGCAATTATCACCTGGGACTGGATTTGCCGCACATGTACCTTTTGCGGCTTTGTCCAGTAGCGCACCACAAAATCAATCGAGCTATCGCCAAAGCCCACTAAATCCACCTCCGGTGCTGGCGTTGAGAGAACACCGTCTACATCTGGTAGCGCCATCAGCAGCACCTGCCGCGCCCGCTCCAGCGGCGTGTTGTAGTCTAGGCCAATCGCTAAATCCGTGCGGCGATGGGGCAAATCGGTCAGCACGCGCACTGCACTGGTGAATACAACCGAGTTGGGAATGACAATTCGTTCACCTTGATAGGTGCGAATCTCGGTCGAGCGGATATTAATGGCTTCTACCGTGCCCTCGAAATCCTCCACGAGAATTTGATCATTCAGTTGAAATGGCTCATTCAGCAACAGCAAAATTCCGGCCAAGAAGTTCTGGGCAATGTCCTTAAACGCAAAACCAATCGCGACGGAACTTAAACCAAGTAACCCGATGATATCGCCGAGTCCTAGTTCGGGAAAAATGACAATGCAGGCTAACAAGATGCCGCTGGCCCACGTTGCCACAACCGCAATTTGCACCATGAGAGACTGCAAGGAGCGGTTATCCAGAAACTTTTCGGACATGGCTTTGGCGATGCGGCGCACTGTGCCTACGAGGTAAATCGTCAGGGCAATGATAATAATCGCCAGCAGGAGCGCAGGTAGGAACTTAATCCCTCCATCTAATAAGTCGAGTAGGCTACCGTAAACGGTTTGGATTAAATCGTTAGGCGAGGATTCATTCACAGATTTCGCTAGAATTCGTCAAAAGATAGTGGTGTTCTGATCTGAAATCCGTTGATAAAAACCAGTTTTTATGTTTTGTCAAAGTTGGGCACAGCCCGACTTTGACAAAACATAATTTGGGTCTTTTCTAGTCGGATTTGGTATCAGTACTACTCGTCAAAACATATACGCTGAAGACAGTAAAAATAGATGTGCGCGATCGCAGTTTTGCTGACAAGCTGTACCCCAAGTGTGCGATCGCAACAGACTATCACAGTGTCCCTACTAAGTTAATGAATGCCACGACAATACGCCACCTCACGAACGGGCGTATCCGCTTTGGGAAAGAATATTCACTCCGATGACCCATAGCGCATCTCAGCCGCAAAACGCTACAGTGCTAATGCATTCGTCATTTATCAAGTAGGCTGCATCAATACATGACATGCACTACGTGCACTAAAAAAACGGGGGAGTGCCCCGCAGGGGTTTTTCCCTTGTCAAGGGATGCATGTATTGATGTACAGCTATTGAACTGTGGTCAAGATGTGGAGCAGCAACACATGATCGAGCTATATCAGTTTGAGATGTCGCACTATAGCGAAAAAGTGCGGCTGATTTTGGATTACAAGGAACTAGCCTATAAAAAGATCGAGGTCACTCCTGGAGTCGGGCAGCTCGACCTCTATCGGATGGCGGGACAGCGCCAGGTGCCCGTGATTAAGGATGATAAGACGGTTGTTGGTGATTCCACTGCGATCGCAAAATATCTGGAGCAAACCTATCCCAGCAGACCCCTGATTCCAACTGATCCGAAGCAAAAAGCTCTGTGCCTGATGATGGAAGAGTGGGCGGACGAATCCATTGGTCTCAAAGGTCGCACAGCCCTGATTGGTACCTTCAGCAAAAACTCAGACTTCCGCAAGGCTGTCTTACCCAGTTCTACTCCTAGCTTCTTGAAAGACTTAGTAGGCGCTGTGCCCAGTGATATGCTGAGCGTTCTGGGAACGGGCGTTGGCTTTGGCCCAGATGCAGTCAAAGAAGCGATTGACGGACTGCGTCAAGATCTGGAAGTGCTCAGCACTCTCCTGGTTGATCAGCCCTTTCTGCTGGGTGATGCGCCGACGCTGGCTGATTTTGCGGTTGCGGGTTTGAGCATGTACCTCAAATTCCCCACGGGCAGCTACCTCGATATTCCCGCATCACTGAAGGGCCAGGGCGTACCGGGCCTAATCGATGATCCGGCCTATCAGCCCTTTTGGGAATGGCGCGATCGCATCTATGCCGACTATCGCAGCATCACGATGCCCTCCGCCACAGCCACCAAAACGGTTGCCAGCAGCGGCCCCACCCGCATCGATATTGATTAACGTTGCGGCTATCCATAGCCAACGCCAAAGCAGGAAGTTTATCGCTGTCTGGCCGCGATAAACTTCCTGCTTTGGCGTCGATATTCCAGTTTTTTACTCTCTAATTGCCTACCATTAAAACTGATCCCTCGTTTTACCCGCCTCTAGCATCTGTGAGTTCTGTTCTTCTCCAGTCACCACCTGCTGCTACCGCTGACATGGCTCCACTGCTGGGCGATGTTTGGCTCGACATTGCGGTTCTTGTGCTGATGCTCGTGCTGTCCGGTTTCTTCTCTGGTTCGGAAACGGCTATTACTGCCCTCGATAATCTCAAACTGCGATCGCTAATTCGCGAACAAGGCGATCCCAAAGGGCTATTTTCGCTGGTACTGAACAACCGCGCTCGATTTATCACCACGCTGCTGATCGGCAACAACCTGGTCAACAACTTTTCAGCCATTCTGACCAGTAACTTATTCGCCATCTGGTTCGGTAGCGCAGGATTGGGCATCGCCACCGCTTTTGTCACTGTTTTGCTGCTGATCTTTGGGGAAATTACCCCAAAGTCTTTGGCAATCAACAACGTGATGCCGTTCTTCAAGACGGCAGTACGACCTATTTATTGGTTATCCCGCTTTCTGTCCGTCTTCGGCATCATTTATTTGCTGGAGACAATTGCTCAAACTGCGATTCGGGTATTTCAAGGCAATGTGACGCAGCAGGGCGAATCGGTTAAAGACTTGCAGTTGATGATCGAGATTCTGAGCGGCAAAGGGCAACTGTCGCTAGATAAACATCAGCTATTGAGCAAAGCGCTGATGCTGGATCGGCTAACGGCAAAAGATGTGGTTAAGCCTCGGATCGATATGCGGACGATTGCCTATGATGCGACGCTACAGGATTTAATTAATTTGTGTTTAGAGACGGGCTATTCGCGGATTCCAGTCCAGGAGGAATCAAAGGATCAAATTGTCGGCGTTGTTCATCTCAAAAGTGCGCTCCAGCGGCTTCAGCATTTGCGCCAGGAAGAGCAGCAGGATGGTTCCGTCACGCTGGCAATGGATGCGCCTGTCTACGTGCCTGAAACAAAGCGAGTCGCTTCCCTGCTTAAGGAAATGCTGCAACAGCGACTGCATTTGGCGATTGTGGTGGATGAGTATGGCGGCACGGTAGGACTGGTGACGCTGGAGGATATTCTCGAAGAATTAGTCGGTGAAATCTACGATGAAAGCGATACGCCGCCCCGAGTGAATCGCTATCGGGGACGCCGCCCAGCCAAATAATGAGTCGAAGCCTATTTGTGAAATGCTGGCTAGGCCAGCATTTCACAAAAATAAATTGGGTTTTTATGCCCAAACTTGAGAGAGAATCCTATCAACGAAGCACCCGCCAGAGTTCATAAACACCTGGTGCTTCGACGGGTTTGAGCTGAATATTATTGGCACCAAACGTTGAGAAGACCGTGCCATCGTCCTGATGGGCGAGAAAAACGGCTGCATCGGCGGGTAAATCTGGGAGAACAGTGGCATCAAACAGCAGGATTGAGGCATTGGGATTAAGCTGGTGACTCAGCGAAATGGCATTACCAACCGCAGTCCCTGCTCTAGGAATCAGTACCAGCGGATTCTCAGCCTGATTGACAACATGAGCAATGGCAGCGTTTTGGTAGCTGACCACTTTGCTCCACCAGGTTGGAGAACGTGCGATCGCAACATCCGACACCACACCTACTGTAATTAAGCCTGCCAAGATCATCTGCCCTAGCCGTCGTCGGACTTGAGTTTTGGCACTTAGTAAAAAGCTCAAGCCAAACGCGGCTGCAATCTGCACCGCGAGCAAACTGGGAAAGAAGTAGCGCGTCATGCTGGAAACTCGTCCACCCCGAATCACATCGGGCAGGATGAGGCAGAGGGCAGGCATAATGGCCAACGCAATTAAAAACCAGACCGCTGAGCGATCCGCGTAACGCCAGGTGAGATAGAGACTGCTCATAATCAGAGCCAGCGCGAGCGGAATAACGATGTGATTCAGGGGATGATCGAGCGGTAGACCCACATCAAACCAAACCGAGCTGAAGTGGAGTCCCCAGAGCTGGCTGAGAAACGACAGGGGAGCGGGAATCTTAGTCCACGTTGTCACCCGCTCTAGATTATCGGCCTGGTTTTGCATGATCACCAGCCAGGGACTGAATAGCCCAATTGCTCCCGCACCAGCCAGAAGGAAATTGCGCCACTGAGGCCAGCGCTGCGTGATCAGGATGAACAAACCATGCGCGATCGCAACACCTCCAGCCAGCAGCGTCGTATAAAATCCGGTTGCCAGTGCCAGCGCATACAGGCTCCAGTTCCGCCAGTTAGGCTGCTTGACTGCCCGGATTAGCGTGATGCTGGCCAGCAAAATAGTCACAACCCACAGGCTGTATTCCCGTGCCTCCTGCGCGTAGAGCAGATGAACGGGCGAGACGGCCAGCAGTGCGATCGCAATCCACCCAGCTTGTACCGACTGGAATAGCTCCCAACCCAGCCAGTACATCAAGGGAAAGGCCAGCAGGCTAAACAGTACCGACAGACTGCGAAAAGCGGCAACGGCATCACCCGTGACTGCAACCCAACCGCGTAGCAAGAGGTAGTACAGCGGTGGATGTTCAGGATGGCCGACCAGTGCTGACACCGTATCGCTCAGCGTTTTGTCAGGGGCAAGCTGCTGAAGCTGAAGCAAATCCTCGGCTCGAACGGGTTCACCTGTGAGCGCGATCGCATTTATATCCGTTTGGTTGTAGCCCAAAACCCGAATCGAGGTAAACACCTCGTCATGCCAGTAGACCTTGTGTCCCACGTTGATGCACCGTGTGACAATGCCAAACACCAGCACCAGTGCGATCGCAAGTTGCCACCATTTTTGCCACCATTGTCGAGCCGAATTGAATCGAGCAGGGTTGGACGGTCGCGTAAAAGTCGGACGCATAAACCTGGCTTTTGCGAGAGACAACAGAGCAAAGGGTACCCTGTTTTGGCTAAATGCAGCGTATCGCGTTAGCTATTTGGGCGGGTCAAACCGTAAATATCAACATTCAGCTTGCTCCTGTACGCATACCAAGGCCGCTAATAAAAACTGGTTTTTATGTTGGTGAACGTCAGGCATAGCCTGACGTTCACAAAAAATAATTCGGCTTCTTTTCAGTCGGATTTGGTATAAGTCGGAGCGTCATGGCTCTATTCGGCTGATTAATTGAGATGCACTGCCGCTTTCGCACTGACCGGATCGGCTCCCTCCAGAACTTTGAAACTGATTAACCGCTCGTAAATCGTGCGGCCTTCGCTATCCTTCTCGCCCGTGCTGCGGCTGAACCAAATCGCCGCACTGAATTTATTTTGGGGACTGCGCCGCGTGAACTGTTTGCCGCCCCACTCCACAATCGCAGGCCCATACTGATCCGACTGCACCACCCTGGCTCCGATCGCAGCCCAGTTGAATCCCTTATACTCCTCAATCGGCTTCTGGAGGTTGGGTGCGCCGCTATCAGGAGCCATCCGCTCAAGCGCGATCGCAATTCGCTCCATCAGCGCATTCTGCTGATGCATCAATCCAATCCACTGTTGGTAAAACTCTTCATTTTTCATGGCTGTTATTAGAACTCTTGTACTATATTATGGCGGTTTTTGGAATGATCGGGTTGGTTAAGGCAATGAACAGCTCCAATACTTCGTCGTTGTGTAAAGCACTTGTTAAGATGTTTAATCTGTTTTGATGCGTCAATGTATATTGACAAGTCAATGTCAAATTAGCTGATGGAGCTGGGTGTTTTGCATGAAATTTAGCCAATGGCTGGTTGAAACTCTGAAGGCTAGAGAGCTGAGTCAAGCTGAGCTAGCGAGAAGGATTGGCATCACGAAAGCGGCGGTCAATCGCTGGACGCTGGGCCTATCAGTGCCAACCCTCAAGATTCACGAGATGAATCGATTGTGTAATGCGCTCAGTTGCGACCTAGAAGAAATTGCTCAGGTCGTCGATGAAGATGGCCGATAGTTATCCTCACAAGCTGGGCACACTAAGGTCAGTTTATTAGCCCTATGACCTCATTCGCTCGCCACTGTGTACCAATCAGGCGAGCATTTTTATTAATTGACAAAGCTCACTGCTGTGGGTGCTGTAAATCACAAACTCAAGGCTGAAATGCTAGGGACTGAACCTGAATCCCTTCATAGACAAGTTCAAGCCCCCTTACAATTCAGGAGCCTACACCAATGCATCTTTCCTATCTCGGCCAGTCCTACTCTATGCCCCAGTCAGAAATCAACCATCTAGAAACCGTTGAGCGCACAGGTATCTATCGAGGTGTTACCTATCGGGTCATGCAGCAATCTGCCCAACCCCGTGAAGCGGCACGGCTCCGCTACCGTGGCGTAGACTACCAGCGCTAATCCCCTGAGTTCTCTCCCTTCTAGACAATACTCTCCTCCTGTGTCGCCCGGTCTTTTAGATCGGGCTTTTTGCTGTGTATGGGTGATTTGTAGCTTTACCTCATCAAGTTAAGGCAAGACGTTTTTGAGCAGCCACACAGAGCGCAACTTCTCAAAAACGGCCTTCCAGGTTCTAAGCGCTTAGCGGTATATATGAGTTTTTTTAGGGGGATAAAGCGCGATCGCAAATTAACTGAATGAATATCGTAATCGGTATGGCGTTCTCCTAATTTAATATTGGTAGTTCAAGCCTGCTCCTGGGAACCTTAAGCAAGTAATTCAGCTTTTTGGCTGATGTGTCGCTGTAGTCAGTTAGGTTAGGACACGGACATTTTTGTGGCGCGGTTCCCAACCAAGATGACTATCGCTATCAATGGGCTTGAGTAACTCTTGCCTATTTCAACGGTTACACCTTTATTCACGTTCATTCATCCCGTTCATTCACTATGAAACAGTTGCCACGTCGGATTGGAATTGCCGTAACTACAGCCTTGATGTCTACTACGGCAGGCTTCAATGTTCTGGCCTTAGAGGACGTAAAACATCAAGATCCAGCAGACACAACCTTGACGGCTCAAGCATTGCCTTCTCTGGATGATCTCTGGCGACAGATTATTTTGACTCAAGCAGCGGGCAACTATGAGGAGACGATCGCCCTGCTAGACCAGCTCCTGAACCTGCAACCCGAAATACCAACTGCTTGGTTTTGGCGCGGCTTGAGCTTGAGCCAGCTTGGCCAATATTCAGAGGCAGTAGACTCCTTTGCCCAGGCAACAGAAATCAACCCACGCTACATCCAAGCGTTTTATGAACAGGGCAATGCACTCTACAGCCTAGGACAGTACGAAGAAGCGGTGTCGGTTTGGCAGCAAGTACTGACGTTCGAAGCCGAGTCAACCTACGAGCAGCAGCTGATTGGCACCATCATTCCCCAACGAATTGCTGACACCCTGCTGTATAACCTGGAAGAGTATGACGAAGCGATTCTCCTCTACAGTCAGTTGGCAACGAGTTCGCCCTCAGCTTCTATCCTGGTCAGTCAAGCAACGGCTCTTTACCAGTTAGAGCGCTATCAAGATGCCATTACAGTCTGCAATCAAGCGATCGCACTGGATGCCAGCTATGCAGAAGCCTGGAAACTGAAAGGGTTTGCTCTGCTGGCACTAGAAGAGTATGAAGAGGCAATCGTCACGCTGCGTCAGTCCTATGAGCTTGAGCAAGATGTTGAAGTGGCTGGGCTACTAACGCTGCTGGAAACGACTGAAGACGGGGAGTTTGCGATCGCACAAGCCCGCTTGCTGGCGCTTCAGTCCGAGATTGAAACGACGGAAGTTCAACTCGAACAGCTTCGCCTCGAAAATTCAGCCGCTCTCGATCAGCAGGAAACTATTCAAATCGAAATTGAACAGACTCAAGCTGAGTTAGTTGCTATTCAAACCGAGATTGAGGCGACGGAAACTGAACTGGAAACCCTGAGCCTAGAGCGCGATAGCTTGGAAGCGGAACTGGTTGAAATTGAGGTTGATGTAGAAGGTGCTCAAGCAGAGCTAACCGCAACCCAAGCGGAGGTTGAGGAATATCGTGCTGAGCTAGTGTCGGTGCAAGCTGAGATTGAAACAGCGGAGCAACGATTGGTTACTCTGCGTAGCCAGCAAGAAACCCTAGAGGCTCAACTCGTCACTCTCCAAGCTGAAATTGAAACATCTCAAGAGCAGCTCGTTGCCATCCAGGCGGATATTGAAGAGTCAGAAACACGGCTGACTGAGATTGAGGTCGAGATTGAGACGACAGAAGCTGAACTGGTGGCTCTCAACGCCGAACAGGAAACGCTCGAAGCCGAGCTAGTCTCGCTCCGGGCCGAAATCGAAGAGTCGCGCAGCATTCTGGTCAGTTCTCAAAGCGATATTGAGGAAGCAGAGGCTCGCCTAGTCGCCCTCGAAGTTGAGTATGAAGAGACCGAAGCACGGTTAGAAGCTCTCCAGGTTGAGATTGAAACGGCTAACGCGTCGCTCGAAACGCTAGCAGCAGAGCGATTAAGTTTGGAAAATGCGATCGCAGTTCTACGCACTGATATTACGACTTTGGAAGCGCAACGGGAAACGACTCGTCTAGAAATCAGCCAGCTAGAGGAGCGCGAACAACTGTTGGCCGCAGAACTACAGTCAGATCAAATTGCCTACTGTGGGCTGCAAGCTCGCCTAAGCGAAATGGAAGTTGCCATCCGGGAACTCCGAGGAACTCGCCTCGCTTCTGATACGGTGCAACAGTGTCCCTTTGAGCAAATTCAAGAAGCTCAAGAAGTCTCCAATCCTGACGACATCCCTGCTGAACCTGTCTCATCCTCCGAACCTGAGGCTGAAGAAATCAATGACTAGGTTAAAGAAACGATTAGTGGTGGTAATGCCGTGACGCTGCCTAATGGTTATCGTGTCACCTTTTGATGCGTGTCGTACAGCAGCAAAGGCTCCGTTTGCGGTTTTTAGGGAACGGGTGACAGCACCCATAGTCTCGATCTGCCAAGCCCACTCCAGTCATCTATGATCGGTTCCGGCCAGGAACTAAAATGCTCGCCGTCGCACACTGCTCGGCGAGCATTTTAATTGACAGGCATATTTTATGGATTAAAGCCAAATTCAATTACCGAGAAAGCTCATATCAGTTCTGCAATTTAGCGCTACAGATCAGTCTTTAATGAGCATTTCATACAAAATAAATAGCTACATACAAATAAATACCTATCTAAAAAACCGGAGGGGCGCTCCCCCGGTTTTTTAGATGCGCTTATTTACGCCAATCCACTTAATTAGGATTCCTATACACGGACTTGATATCAACGTGTCGAAGGCACAAGAGAACGGAAAATTTAAACTGCAAGCAGCTTTCTTTAACCAATCAATACCAACCTCAACTTGAAGTTTTATATGCTTAAATCAATGTCTCCCATTGGTTCAATCAAGATTATGATCAATGCCTCCATCAGGGCGAAAAAAATGTCTAGATTCCAAATCATGTCAGGATCTGCTGTCAGTGAATTCAACTTCTTTGACAATGGGGCAATCTATCGGGGCGCTGTGATATTCGATGGGCTGTATAAGCTGATTGCAGAATACCGTGATGCTGAAGGAGCTAAAGCATGTGCCTTAGCGTGCTCCCTTGAAGCACATGGTCATCATTCCATCGTGTCAGTTGAACTGGATGGAATGCGAAAAGTATGGGTCGAGATTCGGTCTCTCATTAATCCAATTCCTCTCGTCAGATTGGAAGCTGTGTCACCTGAGATTGCTTAAATTTGATTACTCTGGTTGGATGAAAGCCGCATCAAAAGCTCCACTGTCTGTCATTCAGGAATGGCTAAATTTTAAGTGTAAATTGTGATGTAGGGGTGGTGCGCCCACATCACAATTTGCCCCTAGATTACGCAACATCGTCATTCAAGTAGGCATGCAAACATGGCATGATCGCTATATTAGAAACGTTTGCCAGTCGCTACGGGTCAGTTAACGTCCAGCCCAACAGAGAACTGCGACCAGTAGCCCATTTTTCATATTCAGTCCGTTAGTATTGCGTTTCATGCCTATACCACTCCTGTCACCCAATCTCCAACAGCGACTTGCAACCCCGTTACAAATTGGTTATGTCACTCTGCACAGTCGGGTGCTGCAATCGCCGCTGTCGGGTGTGACGGATTTGGTATTTCGTCGCTTAGTGCGTCGCTACGCACCGACTTCGATGATGTATACCGAAATGGTGCATGCGTCAGGGATCTGCCACGCCAAAGAGCTGCCCTGCATTATGGATGTTGATCCCAACGAGCGGCCCATTAGCATTCAACTCTTCGATTGTCGGCCTGATTTTATGGCCGAAGCGGCTCAGATGGCTGTGGCTGAAGGAGCCGAAACTATTGATATCAATATGGGCTGCCCAGTGAACAAAATCACCAAGAAAGGCGGCGGTTCTTCTCTACTGCGACAGCCCGAACTGGCGGCGGAACTGGTGCAAACGGTGGTCAACGCAGTGGATGTACCCGTTTCCGTCAAAACCCGCATCGGCTGGGACGATAGCGAGATTAACGCCGTCGAATTTGCCCTGCGGATGCAGGATGCTGGAGCGCAGATGTTGACGCTGCACGGTCGTACCCGCGCCCAAGGCTATAACGGTGCGGCTCGCTGGGAGTGGATTGCTAAAGTCAAAGCGGCACTGGATATTCCGGTGATTGCCAATGGCGACATTAACTCGGTGGAATCTACCATTCGCTGTCTAGAACTGACTGGAGCCGATGGCGTAATGTGTTCACGCGGGACGCTGGGCTATCCGTTTCTGGTGGGCGAAATTGATTATTTTCTCAAAACGGGTCAGGAAAAAGCACCACCGACGGTGATTGAGCGGTTGCGGTGTGCCCAGGAGCATTTACAAATGCTGTGGGATTATAAAGGCATGCGCGGTTTGCATCAAGCCCGCAAGCATATGACCTGGTATATCAAAGGATTCGCTGGGGCGGCAGAACTGCGCGATCGCATATGCCAAATGCAGTCAGTTGAAGAAGGAACGCAGCTCCTAGAAGCTGCGATCGCAACTCTCAACCATCCGTCTGTAAGACCTGTAAATTTGTCTGATTCAAATGAGTCAACCGCTGATTTAGTAGGGGTTTAGTACCATTCTGGTTCGGTTCTCACCATCCGTCTTAGCTCTGATCGCGCTAGGATGGAAAGCAAAGTCTTATCACAGTTTGTCTGATAGCCGTCCCCGTTTGAGCTGAGACATCGGCAAAATCGAACATTTAAACATTCTTGACATTGCTTTTTGTGCGATCGCGGTGCTCCAGTCTTAATTCATGTGACGGCTGCCATAACAAGTGATAGCGCGACCATTGGCCGTTAAGTTTGTTACACCAGCTCTAGAAACTTCATCGTAAGATTCACAGGCTGAAGATACGACGATAAGATTGAATTAACCATAGCTGCTTCATAGGCTGTACAGATGACATCATACGCAACCTCATCGACTCGGGCAGATGTGAGTGAATTGCGCCGTTTGAAGACCTTGCTGCCGCCAGAGTTAAAAAGCTGGGTCACGGTGGAATCCTCTACGGTCGTCAATCCGCCCCTGATTACCTGCGAAGAAATTGGCAAAGATCAGGTCGAAATCCAAATTGACCTGGTTCGCTGGGATCAGCTCGCAATTGACCAGCGCAACCTCATGTTTTGGCACGAAGTCGCCAAAATTCAAAATGACACAATTCCCCGCGATGGTTGGGAAATGGCAGCTCTAGCGATTGGTCTAGGTGGTGCAGTCGGTGAACTTTGGGTACAGGACGGGTTGCTGCTCATTCTAGCCCTTGCTCTCTGTGGTGTCTCTGGCTTCCGCCTCTACAAGCGCAATAATGGCGAACGCAAGCTACAAGAATCAATCGCAGCCGATGAAAAAGCGATCGCACTGGCGACTCGCTTTGGCTATACGCTACCCAATGCCTATAAGAGTCTGGGTAGCGCTCTCAAAACTCTGATTGAGCAAACGCCGAAGAAGCGCCAGCGGCAAAAGTATGAAAAGCGGTTGGATGCGCTCAAGCGCAGTGCCGCCCGCGCCAAGGATCGGGTGCGCGGTTCGCGGATGCCGTCTTAGGCGACTTTAACTTGGCTCGGCGAGTTGAACTTGAACTGAAAAGTTAAAAAAGCAGCAGGTTAGCGCTGACCTGCTGCTTTTTAATGGTTTTGATTGCAGTCGTTACATTGGTGAGAACGTTGGGAAACTCTGAGAACGTTCCAACGTTGAATTTCATAAATGGCTCAACCAAAGTGGCGATGGCTATAGTGGATAGTTTCAATGAGCAACACTTAATCTTCGCCCCAGATGCGGAGCTGGAAATAGACGAGGACAAGTGCGATCGCAAGTAGCACCGTTGCGGCGGCAGAAGCATAGCCAAAGTCGAACAGCGAAAATGCCTGCTCGTAAATGTAGTAGACCAAAATGTTGGTGGAATTGAGCGGGCCACCCCCCGTCACTACGTACACCTGCTCAAAGCTGCGTAGCGTAAAGATGGCAGTGGTAATCGTCGCGAAAACGAGGGTGGGTTGCAGTCCCGGTAGGGTAATATGCCAAAATTTTTGCCAAGCGTTTGCGCCATCCAGTTCCGCCGCTTCATAGCGATTGAGGGGAATGGTCTGTAAGCCTGCCAGAAAGACAACTAGATTGAAGCCGATTTGTTTCCAGGTGCTGAGCATAATCAATACGGGCATGGCCCAAAGCGGGCTGCTCAGCCAGGGAATCGGCTCTAGTCCCAGGTTCATCAGCAGTGCATTGACGGGGCCATTAGTTTGAAACAGCCAGCGGAAACCCAGACCAACCGCAACCAGAGACGTAATCGATGGAATAAAGTAGGCGGTACGAAACAATCCTCGCAGGGCAAGAGACTGATTGAGCAGCACAGCTAACACAAGCGGTATGACGAGACTTGGAATCACGGTTACCACGGTGAAGTACACCGTATTGCCCATGATGTTCCAGAAATCTGGATCAATCAGCAAGCGCAGGTAGTTCCGTAAACCGTTCCACTGAATGCCTTCGCGGGTAAAACTGCCCGTGGTAAAGCTCAGCAGAACGACATCAATGATCGGCCAGAATACGAATAGACCTAGCAGAATCAGCGCTGGGGCCAGCATGATTGACGCTGCGATCGCATCTTGATCCATCAGTCGGGCTAAGCGCTGAGTGAAAGTCGGTGCAGATTTCGGTGGGACGCTCGGAGAAAACCCTTTCATAGAGGCACTGTATTTTGTGTACTCAAATTCTCTACACTTAAAAACCTAAGTAGCTACATGTAAATAAATGCATAACCTAAAAAACCGGGGGAACGCCCCTCAGGGGCGTTCCCCCGGTTTTTTAGATGCGTTTATTTATGCCAACCTACTTATCCTGCCACGATAATTCCATTCCTTGACTATGACTGTTCAGCCTATTCTGACCGATGCCGATCAGGCGATCATCGCGCCCTATCTACCGGATGTCTTTCCCAGCTTTGAAAAACCACTGAAACTGGGCATTCTAGCGTCGGGTAACGGCAGCAATTTCGATGCGATCGCACAGGCGATTGTTTCCCAGCAGCTTAATGCCCAGGTGCAACTGCTGATTTATAACAATCCTGGAGCCAAGGTAGCAGAACGGGCTGACCGCTGGCAGGTGCCGACGGCTTTGCTGAATCACCGCAAGTTTGATTCTCGCGAAGCGTTGGATCAGGCGATTATTACTCTGTTTGAAGAAGCCGATGTGGGCTGGGTGATTATGGCGGGCTGGATGCGTAAGGTGACGCAGGTTTTAATTGATGCCTTTCCGCGCCGAATTCTGAATATTCATCCCAGTTTGCTGCCCAGTTTTCCAGGCATTCGCGCCCCGGAACAAGCGCTGAAAGCCAACGTTAAAATCACAGGCTGTACGGTTCACTATGTGGAACTAGCGGTCGATAGCGGGCCAATTGTTGCCCAAGCGGCGGTTCCGGTACTGCCCGATGACACGGTGGAAACGCTGCAAGCTCGCATTCAGGTGCAGGAGCATCGTCTTTACCCAATTGCGATCGCGCTAGCTGCCAGCCACGCTCTGGCAATGAATGCTTCACCAGAAAATACCTAACTACGTCAAATTTGGCTGATTGGCTTGGATTTCTGATTCAGCGCTATATCTCACGGCGTGTTTAACCTGGGTATGAATTGTGATTGGGAGTGGTGCCCCACATCACAATTCATGCTTAAAAATCAGTAACTCCCATCTCGCGCCCTAAAACTACCCCGTGGGGGGTATCGATGTGCAAGGTGGAAGATGCGACCATGAAATTGAAAAGCTCTAACGTCAAATCCGTATATAAGAACCCGAGTTACTTTTTGTGAAATGCTTGCTCCGCAAGCATTTCACAAAAAGTAACTGATGGTTTTTCCTCCGGATTTCACAGAACATGCGTAGCCGTAGCTATCGATCGAGATCAGTAAAGCTAATGATCTGGATCATGAATTTTGATGATCTCGATCATAGATGAGCAGAACTTGATCCGCAAAGCAGGCTAACATATCCGAAATCGGGGATAAATGCACTGAAGTTTTTCACAACAGCATTTAACAACTGCTCTGTAAACAGCTCTGTAAGTCATACGTCCTGAAATCCCTATGAAAACACTGAATTCTCTTGCTCAATCCAGTATCGAAGCTATCGTTCGCGAAGCGTTGATGTTAGGAACGCTATCTGCTGAAGCGCAAGTTCAGATTGAGGATTACGCCGGAGCGCAGAATCTCAGTGCCGAAGAGAGCCGCTGTTTAGAAATTTTGGATGATGCGATCGCATCAGGCTGTGTGCAGGTCTGCTAGGGTTACTCGCTCTTTATATTAATTGCAATAATTGCAAAACAAAAAAGGAAGCATTGCGCTGCAATGCTTCCTTTTTTAGGTCAACTAGCTTTTAGGTCAACTAGCATCGTTTTCTTGGCTAATCTTCCAAATCAGACCCGACACGAAGTTCGTCAAAATATGAGCCGTGATCGGTACGAGCAAATTGCCCGTCAGCAAGGCGCTAAACCCTAATATCAGCCCGACTGCTGTTGCCCACACCGCATAGGGCCAGTGCTGCCGTCCCGCTAGATGAAGCAGCCCGAAGCACAGGGCGGACAGAACCACGCCGATAGCATTAAACCCGATCGCAGGTAGCAGCACGCCTCGAAATAAATATTCTTCACTCAGTCCTGGCAGTAAGCCCAGCCAAATCAAATCCGGTAGCGCTAACGGGCGCAGGACAAAATCTAAGTAAAAATCAGCACTTTGCCGATAGTCGGCCCACAGGTAATAGACAGCGCTACTCGCTAGCGTGATGCCAATGGCAAGTCCTGCACCCAGCAATAATCCCTGCACTGACCACAGCACGGGCAGAAATGCCGCCGGATCGAACAGCAGCCACAGGCGGGCGATGACCAGCAGGGCAACTGCCGTTACGCCAATCATGACTAGCACTTGGAAGCGGCTCAGCGGTTCAAACGAGTTGGGGTTGGACTGGGGATCACTCACAGGTTTGTTGCGTTACGGCAGGATAAAGGCTGAATTTGGCGAATAGCATGGTGAAGCGCCTCCGGTCGCACTCCGGCTTTGTGGGCTGCCATCATACCAATCGCCTCTAAATACGAGTTTACTCGCTGCACTGACAGTCCCAAGCTTTCCGGCGCGATCGCAAGTTTAGTCACGTTCTCATCAACCGCCAAGATCGGGATCGGCCGATTACTCAAGCTCAAAATGGCGCTGCCACCACAGGCCGTTGTGGGCACCACTGCAACGTCAATTTCATCTGCCCAAGTTGCTTGAGTAGAGGTTGATTTAGACGTGACAAACTGAGGGGCGCGGCTGAGTCCAGCTAGGACACAAGGTAGGAAGGTATAACCCAACTCTTCAGCAGCGGAACGAGGCGACAGAGCGGGATCGAGTTCGAGGGGACAGAGCGCAGGCGCGTGGGCACAGGGGATCTGGAATTGACGCACGACCAGATGACTAATTACCGCTTCGGCTCCAGCCAGGGGATCAACACCTTGGCCCATCCGATAGGCTTGCAGGGCGGGACTCCCTTCGTCATCTGGAAAACGTGCTACAACTGCGATCGCAGTTGCGCCAGCCTCTTGAATTAACTTCTCTGCGGCTCGTAGCAAACTGTCGGGTTGCTGAATCGTGCCCCAGGTTGCCCCCGATGCGGATGTCCGCAATTCGACACCGAGTGGCGCATCAGTGACAACATAATCGGTTAAATCTAGCCCCAATGTCGCCCGTGCCGCATCAGCCGCTTGCAAATGCCGCAGTCGCAAATCCGGCTCAATGCCCTGATCCAACAGCAAGCCAATGCGATTGCGGTGGACGGGCTGCAACCCCCAGTTGCCTGCCGCGAACTGATCGAGTCCGTAGCCCTCGACGTACCAAGCTTGGGGCAGCGGCCAGTAGAGTTGCGCCCCGTTGAGTACATTGGGATGGGTGATAATGCGATCGCACACCTGGGACATAGCCCGCACCACGGGCAGTGCATCGCCTGCATAGCCACCGATTGCAGCTCCGACCCCAGTGGGGATCACCAGCAGTGCAGTATAGAGCCGGGTCAGAGAACTAGAATTCACAAGGAACTTGCTGCATAGATTGTGACAGGCTTTGTAGCTTGGGTTGAGTTTGTAGGTTGGGTTGAGCTAGCGAAACCCAACAACTCTTTGAAGAGTTAAGGTTGCGTCTAATGTTGGGTTTCCTTCGTCAACCCAACCTACAGAAGGATTAGAAACTTATTGAGCCGCATCTGTTGTGACAACAGCCTCTACTTGAACTTTATTTTGCTCATCATCTACTTTTGCAACGGCCCAGCGCAGTGGCTCTCCTCGCTTAGTAAGCTCAGCTTCAATCGCCTTTTGCGTTTCGGCAGAAGAAGCCTGTAGGTCAATTTCAGCGGTAATGAAATGAGTGGTCATGGTAAAGCGATCCTGTCTGTTCGATGAACAACTGAATCAGGTCATCTGATTCAGTTAGTGTTTTCGATTGTATACCGCCTGCACCCACGTGTCCTGCCTGCTCAATCCCAAAGTAATGCTTAAGATTGAGAGTCAGCCATCTCGCTGAAGTAACCTCAAACATAAATATTTTGTTAAACATTACGGCTGACAAATGGAATCGAACAGCGTAAACTGGTCGATCTTACCGATAAATAACAATTTGTTAATTAATCCTTGGTCGCTTATTAATCGACTGCCCCCAGTCCAGCGACAAACGCAGTGCTATTTATTTTGTATCCTTTAGTTTTGTATCCTTATAAAAATAGGGAATCAATCTTATAAATTCGGCCCTGGTTCAATTTGCGGTTCGACTTTAGATTGATATGCCAGTTGTTTAAATTGTTTTGTCCTTTTAAGCCTTCATGAGTTCTGCGCCTGAATCTCCGTTTTCTATTACAACACCGCTCTATTACGTTAACGATCTGCCGCATATCGGGAGTGCCTACACCACCATTGCCGCAGACGTGACTTCGCGATCGCAGCGGCTGCGCCATCGGCCTACGCTGATGATTACAGGTACGGATGAGCATGGGCAAAAAATTGAGCGTAAGGCGCAAAGCCTGAATCGCTCTCCCCAAGAGCACTGTGATCAAATTGCCGCAGGCTTTAAAGATCTGTGGCAGCGGCTCAATATTCAGTACGACCGCTTTAGTCGAACGACGGCAGAGCGGCATCTCGCCATCGTTAATGAATTTTTTGATCGAGTTTGGCAAAAAGGGGACATCTATTTAGACCGTCAGCAGGGCTGGTACTGCGTCTCCTGTGAGGAATTCAAAGAAGAACGGGAGCTGCTGGACGACCATCGCTGCGCTATTCACACCAATCAATCCGCCGAGTGGCGCGACGAAGAAAACTATTTCTTCCGGCTGTCCAACTATCAGCAGCAGCTTGAAGCGTATTATCAGGCCAATCCCGATTTTATCCAGCCTGCCAGCCGCCGCAATGAAGTACTAAGCTTCGTGAGTGGCGGTCTGCAAGATTTTTCCATCTCACGCGTCAATTTGGAATGGGGCTTTCCAGTTCCAACCGATGAGAAGCATACGCTGTACGTCTGGTTTGATGCGCTATTGGGCTACATTACAGCGCTACTTGAACCCGAAGATGAACCAACGCTGGAGAACGCGCTTAAACACTGGTGGCCAATTAACATTCACCTGATTGGCAAGGACATTCTGCGCTTCCACGCGGTTTACTGGCCAGCCATGCTGATGTCAGCAGATTTGCCGCTGCCGCCGCGCGTGTTTGGCCACGGCTTTCTCACCAAAGACGGTCAGAAGATGGGCAAGAGCTTAGGCAACACGCTGAATCCATTTGAACTGGTGGAGCAGTATGGAGCCGACGCGGTGCGCTACTACTTCATGAAGGAAATCGAGTTCGGTCGGGATGGCGACTTTAATGAGCAGCGTTTTATCAACGTGCTCAATGCCGATCTGGCGAATGACTTGGGTAACTTGCTCAATCGCACACTGCGGATGGCGTACAAATATTGCGATCGCAACGTCCCCAATGTCGCTGCCGATCAAATTTCGGCTGAAAATATCCTCAAATCCAAAAGTCAAACCCTTGCGGATCAGGTGTTTACTGCCTACGACAGCCTCTCGTTCAGCACATCCGCTCAAGCCGTACTTGGTGTTGTTCGTGCGAGCAATAAGTATCTAGATGAAGAAGCGCCTTGGACAAAGTTCAAACAGGGTGAACAAGCGGCTGTGGAAGAAATTCTTTATGCGGTGTTGGAAAGTGTGCGGTTAGCCGCTTACTTACTGTCACCCCTGATTCCGGATATCAGTACTGAGGTATATTTGCAACTCGGTTTTCACGGAATTGATTTTAATAATCGGGAAATTGGTGCGATCGCGACCTATCGGGATCACGCACAGTGGGGCTTTTTGCCTGCTGGGCAGGCCTTGGGGGAAGCCAAGCCCGTATTTCAACGGATCGAGTCATAAAACTAACATTCATTACAAACTTAGACAAAATTGAGAGGTATGCAGACTTCTTCATGCCTCTTGCCTAACATTGGATCACATAATATAGAGGTTTTCACATGTTTCATAGTCCCGATATAGAGGGCGATTCTGTATTTTCAACACCCGAACAGGTTTTAGAAAATCGAGGGCGCGTAGCCATTTTTATCGATGGCTCTAATCTGTTTTATGCCGCTCTACAGCTCGGTATCGAAATTGACTACACTAAACTGCTGTGTCGCCTAACGGCAGGTTCTCGGCTGCTCCGCTCCTTCTTCTACACGGGTGTGGATCGCACCAATGAAAAGCAGCAGGGCTTTTTGCTCTGGATGCGGCGCAACGGCTACCGCGTCATCGCCAAAGATTTGGTTCAACTACCGGACGGCTCCAAAAAAGCCAATCTAGATGTTGAAATCGCGGTCGATATGATGGCGTTGGTCGGTTCCTACGATACCGCCGTCCTCGTCAGCGGCGATGGCGATTTGGCCTATGCTGTCGATGCCGTCAGCTACCGTGGTGTCCGCGTCGAGGTTGTCAGCCTGCGCTCCATGACCAGCGATAGTCTGATCAATGTGTCAGACCGCTACATTGATTTGGACGGCATCAAAGAAGACATCCAAAAAACACCCCGTCATCCCTACACCTACCGTCCCCTCGGCAGTCTAGGTTTGGTTGAAGAGCAGGACGAAGTACCCTAGACTCGCTTGAGCGTGAGTGCTTAAGAGTAGGCGCTGAAAAGTAAATGTTTGATATGCGATCGCAACCCTCCACGATGGTATATCAGCTTCATCTACCTCTTAAAAAGCCGCCAAAGTAAAATCTATAAACAGTAGTGTTCCCCCCGCTACACCCCAACACTACTCATTCACCTCATTCCCACTTCACCCCTAGCTCCCCATCTCCCCTGCCCCCCTGCTCTTCCCCGCTACTCTCCTGCTCCTTACGCCTCACCTCCTGCCCCATCTACTCCTCCAAATACCCCAACTGCCGCCGCGCCTCAAACAGACCAATTGCCACACTGACAGACAGGTTCAGACTTCTGACCCCAGAATTCTCCATCGGAATCCGCGCCGTCTCGTGACAGTCTGCCAATATCTCTTTAGACAGCCCCGTTGTCTCGCGACCAAACAGCAGCCAGTCATCTGGCTGATAGCTCAGCTTGGTGTAGTTGCTGCTGCCCAATTTGGTAAACCCAATCCAGCGGCCACCCCGATTGCGGGCGTGCTGCTCAAACTTAGCCATTGACTCATGCACGTGCAGTTTGACATGTGGCCAGTAATCTAATCCGGCTCGCTTCAAATAGCGATCGCTAATTTCAAACCCCAATGGCCCCACCAAATGCAGTTCTGTATTCGTAGCAGCACAGGTGCGGGCGATATTACCCGTATTCGGTGGAATTTGGGGTTCAACCAATACAACTTGCGGCACTCACGTATCCTCGAAATCGCTTTATCTCATCGGTAGAAGATCATGGTTTGTGTGGGCAACGCTCACACAACAAAAATTATTCCTATCTTCATCCCAAGATTGCCATTGTCTCAGAATTTGTTGTGGAGTCATAAATACTCGTGACGTGACCCCGTTTAGATGGGGCATACTGAAGACTGAATCTCAAACGCTAAAGTAGCCATAGAACATCATGGGGCTGTTTGCCAAGTTTCATTCTCGGTTTCGAGCCAATCAGATAAGCCAATCTGGTGCGCCGCTGCCAACGACATCAACGCCAAAAACCCTGCAACAGCTAGAGCAAGAAGTCCTAGCACAGTACACCCCTCGTCCCCTAAAATCCGCATCTCCCCAGCGTAAAGGGCGATGGACAGGCAAACTCATCGGCATGGCTCTACTTGTCGGTGTGCCAGTCGGTACAATCTGGATGATGAACCTGCCCTACCCGCCGATTCGCCGTCCCCTTGCCGAGAATGCTCCTATTCTTCTGCTGCCCAGCTATGTCAGTATGGATCACAGCTATCGTGCCGCCATTGACGCAGTTGAACAGGCCAAGCAGCTTGTTGATGAAGCGACCAGCGCGGCAGATATTGAATTAGGCGCTCAAAAAGTGGCTGAAGCTAAAGAGCATCTTGATCAACTGTCAATTTGGTTATGGGATGAGCTAGATGAGCTGTCCGGATACCGCTCTTGGTGGTGGTATAGGCAGATGAGCTATGACGGCTTTGATTCAGCTCGCCGTGAAATCGGTAGACTTGATGCGAAAACGATTCAAGAGCGCAATGCCCAGACCGCATTGACTGATGCAGAGCAGGCAATTGATTTAGCTAAACAGCAATATCAGCAAGCGAACACGGCTGCGGCTCAGCTCACTGCTAGCCAAGCTTGGCAGTCTGCACTGACACAACTGGCTCAAGTGCCATCCCAAACCTTAGCGGGCCGGATAGCTCAGCAAAAGCTAGCAGGAGCACAACAGGAGTGGCGGGATATGGTGGGGCTAGCCGCCAGTAACCAGCGAGCAGCTACTCAAATCCAGATTGCCCGCGATTACGGTATCAGAGCTGCCCACGCGGGGCAAAATCCGCCTCATTCCGTTGAAGAATGGCAGCGAGTCGAAAACATGTGGCAGGACGCGATCCAACAGCTCGATCAGGTTCCCAAAGATGATTTTTTTGGCTATGCAGCAGCACAAAATTTGCGAGCCGAATATCGAGATAACCTGGCACAAATTCAAGTTCGCCGCCAGCAAGAAGCGAATGCAGTGATTGCATTGCAGAAAGCCAATAATACGATTCAAACTCTGCTAGCCAATTCGGCTCGCTTTGACCAGAACTATACGATTAGTCAACTTCAAAGTGTGATCACTCAGCTTAAGCAAATCAATCACGGTACAACAGCCTATAAAGAAGCTCAGGTGTTGCTGCTGCAAGCGCAAAATAAGCTAGACCAGATTCAGGCGCAACCGTCTAATCAATAAGTGCTGAGGACTGAGTAGTTGTATTGCAGTAGTCACATTGGTTGAGACGTTGGGAAACTCTAAAAACGTTCAAACCTTCAAACGTTAGATTTGGCAAGCGTCTCGACCAAAGTGGTGACGGCTATCAGTGTAAATACTACAGATCCTCAAATACGCTACTAATTACGGCTTTGGCTTTGTTGTCCAGTGCGACCCAATCCACATCGCCAATTTCAGGATCAATCAGTGATTCATCAATCGCAACGGTTTGATCTGAATTTGGATTATCGGTCTGTTCCGGATCGTATTCCTCAAAGCAAACCTGGTAGCATAGCTGCCACAGATCAATCCGCTGTTCCTGATCGCCGTGCTTGAGACAGAGCGCATATTGGGGAAACGGTTCCGGTAAGTCAGCCAACTGCTGCTCAACGGCTGCGATCGCATCTGGACTGTTGGATTGCTTTAACTGCTGCTGCAGTTCCAAAACGTGAGTTTTGGTCTCATCTGAGGTGTCTTCTGGCCAGAGCAGTTGATTATCGTAGGAACCATGCCAGTCGGACGTTTCCAACTGCTTGCGAATATTGTCAATTACGCGAATGAAGGCAGGCTGCATCAGCAGATTAGCCTGCTGCCATGCTTGGGTACTGGCGAATTTAGGTGCCATAACATTTAGGAGCTACTTTGCAAGAATTTGATTCGGGGATTATTCAGATGGTAATGATTGTCAATCGTGAGAGCACTGTCTCTACGACCCAACATCATTATCTCTGTACCACGACCTTATTCGATTCCGGGTGGTAAAAACTGGGTTGGGGGTTCGGGTTCCGGTTTGGGTCTAACCTCTTGATATTGGCTGACTTGGAAAATTAGGCTAAAGGGCTGTCCCATTGCATCGGTAACAAACTCTTCCAGCAGATAAGCCTGTTTAGGCGTAATCGGTTCCTGGGTATAGACCTGTAGCGTAATCTCTGGCGGACTCGTTGACCAGTTCGCCTGAATATTTTGCAAGCTAACGGTCTTAAAGGTTTCTGTATTTTCAACTAGGGCCCGCCGAATACTGGCCTCTAGCCGATCTTGGCGAATAAGGGCAAAGTAGCTGGCTCCCAGCGGAATTCCCAACATGCTGATGCAAACTAAGGTTGCGCTCAATGGTCCACGCGCTTTCGTCAGCGGAGCGTAGCCTGTGATCAAAAAGACCAACATGCAGGATAGAGTAATGCCGAGCAAGTTGGTGATGTACAAAAGCGTGGCACCTTGGCTGAGCGCACCATCGGCACGGGATAAACCGAGGCCGATCACACAAACGGGCGGCATCAGCGCCACTGCGATCGCAGTTCCAGCCAGGGTACTTGACAACTTTGGCTCAATTTTGGCAAAACCGCTGATGGCCCCAGCCACCACTGCAATCCCCATATCCAGCAGGGTTGGTTCAGAACGGCTGAGGATCTCCGAGCCAAAGGGAAAGTTGACCAATGAACCCAAGATCAGCGCCATCACAATGGCGATGACCGTGCCCACCAGTAGCGACTTTCCGGCTTCCTTCAGCAACTTAAGATTACCTTCTAGCGCACCAAAGGCCAAGCCGCGAATCGGCAGCATCAGCGGTGCAATCAACATCGCGCCGATAATCACTGCCGCGCTGTTCGATAACAGACCAAATGTTGCGATCGCGCAGGAGCCTAGAATCAACACCAAATAGTCTTGATTCAGCGTGGACTCAGCCAGCAGGCTTTCTTCGATATAGCGAATGCCCTGGGGAGATACACTGCGATTCCACAACAGCTTACGCCAAAATTTCTGCAGATGCTGGTGCAAGGGTCTAATCCTCCAAAGCCTTCTCCCGTTATAACCTGCTTGGGAAAATCCACTGATGTTCAACCAAAGCGGTAAACTAGGGAAACAGCCTATTAGGTATTTCTTAAGATTCGCTAGCATCTGCTATTGGAACTACCAGCAGCGCTGTCTCATCTGCTGTTAGCTATGCCTAATTGAGATTTGTGTTTACCTGTTTATCAACCCATTCAGCTTGGGAACTCTGGTTTGACTCTAGCTGCAAACTTCGCTTTGTTGTTCCAATGTGAGAAACCGCATGGAGGCATTATCAAGCAAGGCAATTCAGCCTGATGTGTCGCTACAGCTTCTGCTATTTATCGACCGACGACCAGGTTCAACTGAACAGGTTCGAAAAATCCGTGATCATTTAAACACGCTCAAATTAAACCATCCATCAGACTACCCAGTTGTTCTAGACATCGTAGATGTCGGAGAACAGCCCTATTTGGCTGAACACTTTAAACTGATCGCCACTCCCGCCTTAGTCAAACTGTCGCCTGATCCCCGTCAAACTCTGGCTGGCAGCAACATTCAAGATTTACTAAACCAGTGGTGGCCCCGCTGGCTGAAGGCGCTAGATGAGACTCAAACTCAACGGCAGCGAGAGCAAGCCAACAGCACTCGGTCTCAACTCAATGGCGTGGCCGAATCTGCTGAAATTATTAAGCTATCCGACCAAATCTTTCAACTCAAGCGCGAACAAGAAGAGTTAGAAGCCCAGCTTCAGTTCAAAGACCGGATCTTGGCCATGCTGGCCCATGATTTGCGGAATCCCTTGACGGCGGCATCGCTGGCTGTGGAAACGTTAGACATGGGCTATGACATCGAAACGGGTTGGAATAGCCGTCTAACGCCGAAGCTAATTGCCCAGTTGCTTAAACACGCCCGGACTCAGACCCGCACCATCGATCGCATGATCACCGATATTCTGCAAATTGCGCGGGGCACAGCGGCAGAAATTCACATCAAGCCGCAGGAACTAAGCCTTCAGCAGCTCTGTCTGTCGGTCATTCAAGACTTTGAGAATAAACTTCAGGACAAGGATTTAACCCTGGATACCGATCTGCCGGAAGATTTGCCGTCCGTTCATGCCGATTGTGAGCGGGTGCGGCAGGTGATCACCAACCTGATTGATAACGCCATCAAGTACACCCCCGCCGGAGGCCAAATCCACCTCTCAACGCTGCACCGCACCACGCAGAAGGTGCAGGTCTCCATCTGCGATACGGGGCCTGGTATTCCAGAAGAGAACAAAGAGCGAATTTTTGAAGATAGTTTTCGGCTAGAGCGAGACGCCAGCAAAGACGGCTATGGCATCGGTCTATCCCTTTGCAAACGCATCGTGTGTGCCCATTATGGCCAGATCTGGGTGGATTCTGTATCTGGACAGGGAAGCTGCTTTCACTTCACGCTACCCGTTTATCGTCAGTAGGAGCGAGGGGGCAGGGGGAGAATAATGAGGACTAATGGTAACGTTCGCCAAGTATAGCCATCGCCACTTTGGTTGAGACATTTACGAAATCCAACGTTTGAACGTTCTAACGTTTTCATGCTCACTCTTTGATTTGCGATCGCAACTGTTCCAGTTCGTCATCAACAGAGGCATCTGTACTAGCAGCAGGCAGCGTTCCGGCTGCGCTAGCGCCAGACAGCATCTCGGTTTTCATCGCTGCGAGTTGAGCGTCAATATTACCGCCGCTTTCAAGTTCGGCAAATCGCTTTTCTAGGCTATCTGAACCGAGTTCAGCCGAAACTTCTGCTTGGGCTTCAAGCTGATGCACCCGTTCTTCCATGCGCTCAAACGCGGCCATTGCGTTATTCGTGCCGACCTGATTGAGCATGTCGTTGATTTGCTGGGACGCCTGAGCCGAACGGGCACGGGCAATATACAAATCTTTTTTACTGCGAGCATCAGCTAGCTTGCGCTCCAGTTGGCCCATATTCTGCTTCAGCTTGGCAACGACATCGCGCTGTTGAACAATCTGTGTTTCCAGACTAGATGCCGTTTCAGCGTAGGATTGGCGGCGGGTGAGGGCTTCGCGGGCTAGCTGTTCATCGCCTTTCTGGAGGGCAAGCTGGGCGCGGCGATACCATTCATCAGCCGTGGATTGAGCTTGAGAGCATTGGCGTTCAGTGCGCTTTTGAGTTGCGATCGCTTGGGCAACAGCCTGTCGAATCCGAATCAGATCTTCCTGCATATCAGCAACGGCTTGCTCCAGAATTTTTTCTGGATCCTCAGCGTTGCCAACTAGGCTCGAAATATTAGCGCGAACGACCCGGCTCAACCGATCTAAAAGTCCCATCCCTCTGCCTCAAGCGGTTTCAATAACGTTTTCAAAAAAATGATGAATTGTTTTTATGCTACCGCACTGCTTCAAATGGGCGTTGCTGGATTTGGATGTGATACCGATTCGCTTTGCTAAATTATGTCTATAGCAGGAGCTATTCCAGCCCAAACGTCGAGCGTTTGAGGTTGAACAACCTCAAACGCTCGAACAAGATCTACAACAAACGCTCCGTCGCTCCCCTGCTCCCCTACCCTAAATGCCCACCCATCAGTTACCTACTCCCCAGCAAACTAATTAATTGTCAATGCTC
>CBKWJC010000070.1:0-36016 GCA_966674685.1 uncultured bacterium | reverse complement strand
CCTATACACGGACTTGATATAAACCACCCTTTGGGGTTCAGTTTTGAATAGTGCAAGATAAGAGCTAGCGGATATGACTATCGCTATACATCAGCCGTGCCTTAATGGGGCATGTTTTCGGGTGGTGCAATTTCTTGTAAGGATTTGAGGCTGTTTGGATTGAGATAGCTTAAATCGTCAGTGGACTGACTAGATTCCGTTATTGGTTCCAGCGGTGGTAGTTCTGTTGTGGTTGGCTGGGAGCTATTGATGATCATATTCAGACCACCTGCAGATCCGGCCATCAAGGCCGCATAGGCGACATACAGATGGGCTGACTGAAACTGAAGGCCGCGTGGTGCATGTTCCCCAACTTGCCAGGACGGTCTCACGGTGTGTGCTTCAATGTCGTCGTCTGCTGAAGGAATCGAGCTGGCTAAGGCCATGCCGTTGAGTCCCAGGACGTTGCCAATTCGGCGAATAAATCCCCGTAGATAAATGTCCTCTGGCAGTTGATCCAGCTCACCGTTTTCTAAAAGCTGGAGCTGATGAATGGTTACATGGGTTGACTGGTGGATTTGAGTGAGAGAGATGCCTTTTTGCAGGCGTGTTTGCTTGAGTAAATCAGTGATTTCCAGCAGACGAGCTTCTCTGGCCTGTTGACGCTGCATTTGCAGTTCTGCCGGGGATGGTCTGGTTGGCCAGTGGAAGGGATTTTTGAATTTAGTTAGGGGTGAGGCTGCATTTGGCGCTGCTGTTTCGTCAAGAATCGCTGATTCTGGCTGATATGCAGATGCAGATGGTTCAATTGAACTGGCTTGCAGATGGTCATCTGCTGGATCTGCCGTCGTAGCCTCAAAAGCCGAAGCTGAAGCCGAAGATTGGGCATCTTCTCTTGCCTCAGACAGAACATAGGTTTGAGGATGAGCTTGAGTTACCTCTGAGACGAGATCAATGACGGTTTGAGCCATTTGATCTAATAGGGATTGAATTGCGACTGAACTTCCATCAAACCGTTGACTATCCTGCTGATCGCTGCGCGGCTCGGAATGTTGAAAATAGGCCACGATCTTTTGATATATGCCGCTTTGCTGTAGCCGAGGTTGAACCTGTTGCCACAGATCTGCTGTTATGTCGTTGAAGATGCTGGCTTGAGAGAGAGACGCCGTCATCAGATTAGTCATTATGGATACTCCTTCGCGCGGGTTGCATCGCTGTATCGGGCTGATATAGACGTAAGGCGACGCACTATCAAGCTTTTCGGGCATTTAGCTTGACGATCCGGAAGGGTTTACAGAATGACTTGAAATTTGAGTGTTTACACTAATAGGGGGCAGATACGGGGTGTTTCTGCTGGTTTTCTGACTGTGGATTTCACTGATTTATACCGTTTCTATTGATTGTGGCTATACATACTTGTGGCTACACATTAGTTCTGGATAACGTGGGGCGAGAGGAGTGAGCGATTAGCCCGCTCAGCCCTCAGTTCTCAGCCCTCAGTCCTCAGTAGGGCGGTGTCAAAATCGCGGTATATCCGGAATGGCGAGCGGTAGTTCGTCTTCAGTTGTGTGGGTTGGAGTTGAATGGTGCAGACGGCTGGGGCTACTGCCAGGTATAGCGGGTGGGGTTGGGATCATTTGGTTGACAGCTTGCTTCAGTAGTTCTGGAACTGTGACAAATTTGTAGCCCTGCTGTTTCAATGTGGCAATGATTTGGGGTAGCGACTGCACCGTGGCTGACCGATCGCCGCCGCCATCGTGTAGCAGTACGATGCCGCCTGGAGTCACTTGGCGCAGTACGTTGTCTGTTAGGACTGGTGCAGGCACATAGTAATCTTCAGAGTCTACTGACCACATTGCGATCGCATGGTCTTGCTGCTGGGCATATTCCGATAAACCCGTATCCAGATAACCGCCTGGGGGCCGGAACAGGAGAGGTTTTTCCCCAGTGAGCTGATGAATTAAGTCGCTGGTGCGCTCAATTTCATTGGCCACGGTCTGCGGATCGGAGGGATGCATGATGTGGCTCCAGGAGTGATTGCCAAAGGCGTGTCCAGCCTCAGCAATCTGTTTGGCTAATTGAGGATGGCGCTGGAGGTGCTGCCCCACCCAAAAGAAGGTGGCTTTGATGTCGTGCTGATTCAAGATATCTAGCACTTGAGCCGTTGTGCCTTCCCAGGGGCCGTCATCGAAGGTGAGCGCCACGACTTTTTCACCATTAGCAGCGGGCGCACTGCGGACGATTTGTCCCTTGTATTCGTCGGGAATCAGGTGACGGGTTTGCGCCTCGGCGTAGTTTTTCAATTCCACAATGGCGGTGGATGTGGCGCGGGGCAGTTCCAGCGTTGATGCGGCGGTTGAGACAAATGCGATCGCATCTCCAGAATAGGTCGCCGGATTTTCACTGGCTTCTTGATTGATGGCGTTGGCAAACATAAAGCAGTAGACAATCACCAGCGCCAATGCCGAAAACTGATTCAAAAACAGCGATCGTAGCACCCGGAAGCGGCTCTTGGCTGTGCTGCTACCAGGGAGAAGGCGAACTGAGGCTTTGCGGGCTGAGGCTGCGTTGTTGGCAGGCGTGTTGATCCGCACCGACTGATGCCAGAGGACTTCCTTCTGAGTCGTATCGCGCACCACGATTCGCACCCGCTCAATGACCGCCGAGTTGAGCAGCCAAATGTGATAGCAAATAAACCGAATCAGGCGACGGCGAATCGGCTCTCGATGCACATCCACAATCACGTTCAGCATGCCCGTTCGCGATGGCTGCACCCGAATGTGCATTCCCTGCGGTTCCAGCAGGCTGTTGAGCCAATAATTGAGTGCCTGACAGTTGCCTTCTCTCGCCAAATCTAGCAGTGAAGGCTGATACAGCGTATTTGAAGTGGTCATTCCTCACACCCGCACAAGTCAATTAGAGAGGATGTTAGCAAGCACAAGCGAAAACGGAACACAATGTTGCAAAAAATTGAGGCAAAAAATTTTCAGAGGGTAATGACCCGGTAAATTAAGTTTGGGTGGTTGATGTGCCGCGCTCCGCGCGGCACATCAACCATCAAAGCCCATTCAACAAAGGTGACAGACTAAATAATCAGGTAGTTACGCATTTAGCTGATGGCCGCAGTGGGCACAGAAGCGATCGCGAGCGGCAACGGATTGACCGCACTGGGTACAAAATCGACGAGCTTGCGTCTGGCTGCTATCGGGTGATGACTCCGACTGCGCGCCCATTTCCAGCTTCATGTCCCCCATCTGCATCCGCATGGGCTTCATCTGCATCGACATGTTGCCCATTTGCATGGGTTTCATCGGTTCCATCGGCTGCATCGGTTCCATTGGCTGCATCGGTTCCATCGGCTGCATCGGCTGCATTTCAAAGCCAGCTTGGCCGGATGGCAATGGGGCTGAATCCGCCACGTTTTGCCCTACAACGGTATCCACATCTGCCAAATTGGGGACAGCCGCTGCTGATAGGGTTTGCAGACCGTTAGCTTGAATCTGCACAACTGTCCTGCCTTGACGACCCTCTAGCCGCAGCACAAAACCAGCCCCCGTGCGAAACAGCGCTGGCGGTTCTTGCCATTGTCCGGTGGTAACCGTCGTTTGCTGCTGCTGTTGTTGGCCTGCACTGCCCGCATAAAGTGCGATCGCAGTTTGCTCACCCTGCTGCTGCACAAAAAGCTGCTGTCCAGAACCGAGATTGAATTGATAAGCCATAGTTTTAGGGGCATAGGGAAGACGACAACTTCTTCTAGCTTATCGAACGCCCCAAATTCCGATAAAATTCAAACCTTGGCACTTTTAAACTACATGCCTAACCCTTTACATCCAGTCTGTGTGTAAGAACCCAATTTATTGTTGTGAAACATTTGCTCTGCAAACGTTTCACAACAATAAACCCTGGGTGTTCAACCAGGCTCCAATCACAGCCCTTTACAGCCTCATCGCCCTTTACAGCCCTCTACAGCCCTTTACAGTCCTCTACAACTATCGCCCCTTGATCCCCTCCAGCCTTCTACCCTCTAACACTCATGCCTTATCCCACCCGCCCAATTGCGATCGGACAGCAAGGTTTAGTCGTCTGTCCTCATCACCTGGCATCCAAAGCCGGACTCGATGTGCTGAAACAGGGTGGCAACGCCATTGACGCTGCGATCGCAGTTAACAGTACCCTCGGCGTGGTGTATCCGCACATGACGGGCGTGGGTGGCGACTCGTTCTGGCTGATTTATGATGCCAAAACCCAGCAGGTATACGGCCTCAACGGTTCCGGTCGAGCGGCACAAGCGGCTACGCGCGAGTTCTATCAGCGGCAGGGGTTAAGCACCATTCCCCAGCGGGGGCCACTGGCAGCGATTACTGTTCCGGGCACGGTGGATGCCTGGGCAATGGCTCACCAGCGCTTTGGCAAACTACCGCTAGCGGCAAGCCTGCAATCTGCGATCGCACATGCTGAGCGAGGATATCCAGTGTCGGCTTCCCAGCGCTACTGGACGCGCCAAAATGAAGGGACATTGCGCCAGTATCCCTCGTCGCAATATGCGTTTATGCCGCGCGGCATTTTTCCCCAGACCGATGAGACCATTACCAATCCAGGATTAGCCTACACGCTGCGCTTGCTGGCTGATGAAGGACGGGATGCTTTTTATCAGGGTGCGATCGCAGAGCAGATTGTCGCTGCGGTGCAGGCTCTGGGCGGTCTGCTAACGCTGGAGGATTTTGCGGCGCATCGGTCGGACTGGGTGGAGCCACTTACCACCACGTACCGGGGCCGCACGATTTACGAGATGCCGCCCAATACTCAGGGATTAACGGTTCTGCAAATTTTGAACCTGATCGAAGTCTATGACCTACAGGGCATGGGGCATGATACGGCAGATTACTATCACCTGCTGGTTGAGGCGACTAAGCTGGCTTTTCAAGATCGCGATCGCTGGGTGACGGATCCCGAGTTTGCCGATATTCCAGTCGAGCGGCTGATTTCTAAGGCTTATGCAGAGGAACTGCGATCGCAAATTAGCTTCACTCAAGCTCAAACCTTTACCGCTCAATCGATCGGTGGCGATACTACATACTCGGCTGTGGTAGACGCAGAAGGCAATGCGGTATCGATGATCCAGAGCCTTTACTTTGACTTTGGCTCCTGTGTCGTCGCGGGCAATACGGGCATTGTGCTGCAAAATCGGGGCTGTTTCTTCTCGCTGGATGATCAGCACATCAATCGGCTCGAACCGGGCAAGCGTACCTTACACACGCTCATCCCGGCGATGGCACTAGATGCCAACGGGCGACCCGAACTGGTCTTTGGCACAATGGGCGGCGAAGGTCAGCCCCAAACTCAAATTGCCATGCTGACGCGGGTGCTGGACTTTGGCTTCGACCCACAAACCGCGATTGACTTGCCGCGCTGGCTCCAGGGCCGCACCTGGGGCGAAGAAGTCAGTGGTCTGGCTCTCGAAGGACGCATTTCTGCCGATATTCAAGCGGAACTGGAAAAACGCGGCCATCAGGTACGACGATTGCCCGCCTGGTCAGAACAGATGGGACATGCTCACATGATTCGCATTGATCCAGAAACAGGTCAGCTCCAGGGCGGCTGTGATCCACGGAGCAATGGAGCCGCACTGGCCTGGTAATGATTAGTATTCAGCACTTAAGAGGTGAGGCGTGAGGCGTGAGGGGTAGAGAAGGCTGTAAAGGCTGTAGAGGGAATCAGTAGGGGCAAATGCCATTTGCCCTTCAGGGTGTAGGTGCCTGTTCATTTTTATTCTTTGATCACTTAAAACAGTCTTAGAGGCGCTATAAGGTGATTGGGCTTAGCCTGATCGGCCCTTGTGAGTGGTGCTTAGTTTTAGCACTCTTGACATTGTGTATTTATTACACTTACACTTAGTGTATATTCAACACGAAAGCTATGGATAACCAGTTTGAGATTATTGGCGGTTCTGTTCTGGGCTGGGAGCATCGGCGGATAGGCCGCAATAACCAAGATGCCTATCACTGGCTGGTGACTAAAGAGGTAATCGTGGCGCTGGTCTGTGATGGTTGCGGCAGTGGTGTCCATAGTGAGGTGGGGGCAAAAGTTGGTGCTCAACTGGTGGCTCAAGCCTTTCTGTCTGTGTTGAAGCGAATGAATCCTGCTACTGAGGCGGAGTTTTGGATGCAGGTGCGGCAGATGGTGCTATTGCAGATTCATGATTGGATTTCGGCAATGGGCAGTGAATATCTGCACACGTTGCGGGATTATTTCCTATTCACGACTGTTGGGGCACTGATCACACCCGCGCAGACCTGGATTTTTTCCATTGGTGATGGTGCGATCGCACTTAATGGTGAACTAACTCCGCTTGGCCCTTTCCCGGACAATGCCCCACCCTACTTGGCCTATGGCCTGATTCAAGACTATGTTGAAGGACTGACGCCGGAGGATTTGCGGTTTCAGGTGCATCATCAGGTCGCAACTGCCGAGGTGCAGTCAATTTTGCTCGGCACCGATGGTGTCTTGGACTTGGTGGCGCTGGAGGATTCACTGCTGCCGGGAAAGGAGGAACGGGTTGGCCCGATTGCTCAGTTTTGGCAAGAAGACCGCTATTTCAAGAATCCGCTCCGCGTCAGTCGTCAGCTAGCCATGATGAATTACGAGGCGGTGCAGGTGGATTGGGAGGCGCTAACGCTCAATCGGCGCGGCGGTTTGCTTCCAGATGATACGACGCTGATTGTGATTCGGCGTAAAGCTTAGAGAGTAAGGCGTGAGGCGTGAGGCGTGAGGCGTGCTTAATTTTTAGTGCTTCGTTCTGATAATCAACCAAATTCAGCCTTTGAAGCCCAAATTTCATATCTTTGCAGTCCTTTATGCTCTCTGATGGGCAAATGCCATTTGCCCCTACTGATTCCCTTTACAGCCTTTATAACCCTCTACTACCCATCCACCCCAAAAGGAGGTATCCCATGCTTGGTGCGATCGCAGGTGACGTTATTGGCTCTGTTTATGAGTTCAGCCCAATTAAAACTAAAGATTTTGAACTGTTTTCCCCTGGCTGTGGCATTACCGATGATTCGATTCTGACGATTGCGATCGCAGATGCCATTCTGCACGATGACGATTATCAGACGAAGATTCAGTCCTATGCTCGCCGCTATCCAAATCCGACGGGGAGCTATGGTGCGCGGTTTTCGAAATGGATTTGGTCGGATGATCCGCAGCCCTATGGCAGTTGGGGCAATGGTTCGGCGATGCGGGTGAGTGCGGTTGGCTATGCGTTTGATGATTTGGATACGGTGCTGCATGAGGCGAAGCGGACGGCTGTTGTGACGCACGATCATCCGGAAGGGATTAAGGGGGCACAGGCAACGGCGGCTGCGGTTTTTCTGAGTCGCACGGGTCAATCGAAGGCTGAGATTAAAGCTTACATCGAACAAACGTTTGGCTATGATTTGAGCCGTTCGCTGGATGAGATTCGCCCAACCTATGAGTTTAATGAGTCCTGTCAGGGGACGGTGCCGGAGGCGATGACGGCGTTTTTGGCATCGACGGATTTTGAGGATGCGATTCGGAATGCGGTGTCGCTGGGCGGGGATTGCGATACGTTGACTTGTATTACGGGCGGCGTGGCGCAGGCGTTTTATGGTGGTGTGCCGGATGCGATCGCAACTCAGGTTTTAGGTTATCTGGATGATGATTTGAAGGAAATTACCGTTAGGTTTATGGGGCGATTTTGCTCATAAGTTGCTCATAAAAACAACGTTGCTTCTGAGGGGACTAGCCCCCTCAGGCTCCCCCACTGGGGCATTCCGCCGCCCCAGACCCCTACGGACGAGGTGATCGGTGGGTGGTGTTACAGCGCTTCGCATCGGTGAGGTCGTAAGGACTTTATTTGTTGTGATCTAGCTTGACGTTCCACGCCAAGCAACTGCAACATCTACCATCGTGTCCCCAATTCTTTCTTACCCCCTTTACTATCTTTCTCCTGCTTTACGCCTCACTCCTCACTCCTCTCGCCTCACTTTCTCCCCTTTCTCCCCCTCTCCCTTGCTCCCTCTCTCCCAACGCCCTTACCCTCCTATCCTCCCACTCCCCAACTCCCATGCTCTTCCTCAACCACAAAAAACTCACTCTCAAACCCCAGCAGTTCCTTGGTAAGGGTGGCGAGGCGGAGGTGTATCGGCTGAATCGTCAGCAGGCGGTGAAGCTGTTTAAGTCTCCTGATCATGCGGATTATCGGGGGCAGGTGCAGGAGCAGCAGGCGGCGCGGAATCGGATTGCGGTGCATCAGCAGAAGCTGCCGCTGTTTCCGGGAAATTTGCCGGAGCGGGTGGTGGTGCCGATGGATTGGGTGCGGGATGATCGGCAGCAGATTGTGGGCTATACGATGCGGCTGCTGACGGGGGTGGAGCCGCTGCTGCGGTTTTGCGATCGCAATTTTCGTCAATCGATTCCGCATCAGCGGGTGGTGCAGATCTTTCAGGATTTGCATGATACGGTGTCGAAGCTGCATTTTGCGGGGGTGGTGATTGGCGATTTCAATGACCTAAACGTTTTGGTGCGGGGGACGGAGGCGTTTCTGATTGATGCGGATTCGTTTCAGTTTGAGCCCTTTACCTGCGGCATGTTTACGGCTCGGTTTGTCGATCCGCTGCTCTGCGATCCGCAGGCGAATCAGCCGCTGTTGCAGCGTCCCCACACGGAGCAGTCGGACTGGTATGCGTTTACGGTGATGCTGATGCAGTCGCTGCTGTTTGTCGATCCGTTTGGCGGTGTGTATAAGCCGAAGGATGCCAGCCAGCGGGTGCCCCAGGCGGCGCGATCGCTGCATCGAATCACGGTGTTTCACCCGGAGGTGAAGTATCCCAAGCCTGCGCTGCCCTATGACCGTCTGCCGGATGAGCTGCTGCACTATTTTCAGTCGGTGTTTGAGCGCGATCAGCGGGGCGAGTTTCCTCGTTCACTACTCGACAACCTGCACTGGACAACCTGCTCCACCTGCGGCACGGAACATGCGCGATCGCACTGTCCGGTCTGTGCCCAATCTCAACCGGGAGCAGTGGTTTCGGTTACTATCGTGCGCGGTCAGGTAACGGCGACGCGCGTGCTGCAAACTGAGGGACTGATTCAGTTTGCCACTGTAGCCGCAGGCCAGTTGCAGTGGGTGCTGTGGCGACAGGGACAGTTTCAGCGGGAGGACGGTTCCATCATCACGACGGGCGATTTACAGCCCAATCTGCGCTGGCGGATTCAGGGTGATAAAACTCTGATCGGTCAGGCGGGACAGGTGATGATGTTGCAGTCCGGCCAAGTGGTGCAGCGGTTGGCAGTGGATAGCTACGGTGCGATCGCGCAATTTGAAGCCTTACCTGCTCATACCCGCAGCACGCAGTCGTTATCCAGCGGTGCATCTGAAGTCGCTGCCACCTGGCTCCAGCAGGGGCAACTCCTACGCATGAGCAGTCTCGGCTCAGTTGTGATGGGAACAGTTTTGCCCGAACGGACGCAAATCTGGTGCGGCTCCACCTTTGGCTTTGGGTTCTACCAGGCTGGTGATTTAACCGTTGCCTTTGTCTTTGACCTCGACCGTCCTGGCCTCAACGATCGCGTTCAACTGCCCACCTGGCGCGGTCAGCTCATCGCTGCCAACTGCGCCTTCAGTTCTGACTATGGCTGGCTGTTTCTGCTGACACAGACACAAGGCCAGCTCCAGCGTCACTGTATGGTTATCCGCCGCGATGGTCAGGTTATAGGAAGTGCGATCGCAATTGACTCCACCCAGCCGGATCACTGGTTGATGCAGGTCGGACAATCGGCCATTGCCCAAGACCCCTGCCCCTTCTGCCCCGTCGCCCACTTCCTCCTAATCGCCACCGACGACGGCATCATCCGCATCGAAGTCCACAACGGCCAGCTGATCCAAACTCGCACCTTCCCCGACACCGAACCCTTCGTCGATGCCAGCACCCAACTCCTCCCCGCCCCCGATGGACTGTACGCGGTTCGGGCGCATGATGTTCAGCATTTGAAGATGAGCTGATAAGAAAGTGAGGCGAGAGGGGTGAGGAGTGAGGCGCAAGATTTCTTTACCCTCCTTGGCTTCTACCAATTTCTAGAAAGCCAGAGCTATTTAATCCCTGACCCAGTTCCTTGAACTTTGTTGCAACCCAAACTTCTTATCCCTTTACTCCTCTCGCCTCTCGCCTCACTCCTCACTTTCTTCCTTGACCCAGTTCCCTGAACTTTGTTGCAACCCCAAACTTCTTATCCCTTTACTCCTCACTCCTTTCGCCTCACTCCTCACTTTCACCCTTTACAACCTTTACCCACTTACGGAGACAACCATGACCACCCTCACCCAACTCCCCATCCCCACCTTCTTCAATCCCCAAACCGTCGGCGAAGTCTGGCGTGTGCCTTACCAAGAGCGTGCCGCTCAGGCCAAGGAATGGAGTAAACAGCACGGTCTCACCCCTGCTGCCAAGGACAAAACCCGCATTTGTCTAATGGCGATCGATGTGCAAAACACGTTCTGCATTCCCGACTTTGAACTCTTCGTCGGTGGCCGCTCCGGCATGGGCGCTGTGGAGGATAACATCCGACTCTGTCAGTTTATCTACCGCAATTTGGGCATCCTGACCGAAATTGCGCCCACAATGGACACCCACACGGCCATGCAGATCTTCCACGCCGAATTCTGGGTGAACGACGCAGGCGACAATCCTGCCCCGATGACGATGATTCATGCCGATGATGTCAAACAGGGCAAATGGAACGTCAATCCTGCGATCGCACATAGTCTCGCCCAAGGTAACTATATGGCGCTGCAAAACTACGCTCTGCATTACGTTGAGCAATTGGATACTGACGGTAAGTATCCGCTGACGATTTGGCCGTATCACTCAATGCTGGGCGGCATCGGTCACGCTTTGGTTTCCGCTGTGGAAGAAGCCTGCTTTTTCCATAACATCGCTCGCAGCAGCCAAACCAATTTTGAAATCAAAGGCGGCAATCCCCTGACTGAAAACTACTCGGTGCTGCGTCCCGAAGTTTTAGAAGACGCCAGCGGTCGCCCCATCGCCCAGAAAAATTCTCGCTTTATCCAAAAGCTGCTCGACTTTGATGCAGTTGCGATCGTAGGACAAGCCAAAAGCCACTGTGTCGCCTGGACGATTCAAGATCTGCTGGACGAAATCAACGCCAAAGACCCTGCTCTCGCCAAAAAGGTTTACCTGCTGGAAGACTGCTCATCCCCGGTCGTCGTCCCCGGTGTCGTAGACTTCACTGACCAAGCCGACCAAGCCTTCCAACGCTTCGCCAACGCCGGAATGCATCTCGTCAAATCCACCGACGACATCACCTCCTGGCCTAACCTGGATTTATAACCAAAAAGGTGGGCTATACCCACCTTTAAGAATTCTGCGATCTTTGCCCATATCTTGAAATTAGCTTTCTTTTGTAGGGTGCCGTTAGCGAAGCGTAACGCACCATTCAATCTAACCCTTGCGACGCTTATGTCCCTTCACAAAGGTTCCGTCCTTACGGCGATAAGAAGACACATTAGTGTACTGATCACCTAGCAATTTATTCTTTATGGCTTCTCCTCCAAGAGCCATACCTATGCCTCCAACAAACTTGGCCGCTGTGAAAACCCTACCAGCTACCCCAGCCACTCCATCAGCAACACCTTTAGCTGCATCAGCAGTACCACCAGCAACACCTTTTACAACGCTCGATGTGCCTTTGGCTATTGCATTGACCTTACCAGTAGGAGATCTTTTATATTCTTCTAGCCGCCGCTGTTCTTCCTCAATTGCTCGTAATCTCGCTTCTTCCGCTAATCGAATCCTTTCTAGCTCTTGTTGGCGGAGCATGTCTGCCTTTCGCTTTCGAGCCTCAGCTTTCCTAATAAAACTTTTCAGTATTGAGTAGACAATGAAAAATATGCATGCACCCACAATCAACGTTAAACCAACCAGTAAGACTAAAAGACCTCTTGCATAAATCGAAAAACACAACGTAATCACAAGGGTTTCAGCCTTCAAATCCTGGTTCGTGCAAGAGGTCTAAAGAAGTAGTTTCCATGAGATTGAGGAGAGATGAAGATTATATAAAACAGACCACCCAGAAAATTACGTAGCTGAACGGACTTCACGGGGATCTTTACAGATACATAACATGTCTTGTGACAAAGCTTATCCACAATGCGCCAATGAAAATCTGTCTTCACTTTATACAAGCCCTATGTCTACTCAAAAAATCACAATTGAGCTACCAGATTTACTGCTACAGCAGTTAAGGCGAGTAGCTGAAGTCACTCATCAATCTTTAGATGTTGTAATTACTCAAAGTCTATCGGGTAATCTTCCACCTTCTGTTGATCATGTTGAAGTTGAGCAACAGGCTGAATTATTGACTATGCAAACATTTACGGTTGATCAACTACAAGCAATAGCTCATGCCACTATTCCAATTGATCAACAGCATCGCCATGAGTTTTTACTCGAAAAGAATCAGCAATCAGCTCTTGCTGAAGATGAACTCCAAGAATTAACACAACTGAGGGCAAAAGTTGATCAGCTAATGCTCAAAAAAGCTTATGCCTGGGCAGTTCTAAAATGGCGCGGAGAGCGAATTCCACCGTTAGAAGAAATTGTCCCAGGATAAATGATTATTTCCGCAACTCTTCGTGCTCAAATTCAAGCTCAAGCAGACTATCGCTGTGAATACTGCAAAACTTCTTCTCGCTTAGTTGGTATGCCGTTAGTAATTGATCACATTCAACCTCAAGTGGAGGGAGGCAGCGATAATCCTGATAATTTAGCGGCTGCTTGTTATCGCTGTAATGAATTTAAAGGTGCCAAAACCTTTAGCGTTGATCCAGCTACTAATCAGCTCGCGGCATTATTCAATCCTCGCACTCAGCAATGGTCAGACCATTTTGCTTGGATTAACGGTGGTACCCACATTGCCGGGAACACCCAAAGTGGCCGAGCGACGGTAATTGCACTACGGCTCAATAATGATCAAATTGTCTCAGCCCGCACTCTGTGGATTACAGTTGGCTGGCATCCGCCAAGTTAAGGCTTTCTAACCACAACACTTCAATTCATTCAAAGCTTGTCGAGGCGATCGCAACTTTACTCGCCGTTACAAAGATGCGATCGCACTCACAGAATCCGTGTGTCTACTTTTCCGATTAACCATCAACTTATTTCCAAATAGGTAACCATCATGTCCCAATCCGCTAATCTCAACCAGCTTTTTCAGTCTGCTCATCAAGAAGGCTTACTCTCACCCGCATCCATGCAGGCGCTCAACGTGTTTGATATCGGTGCCCAAATTCAAGCTGGGTTAGGCGTTCATGTAGACGATGTAATGTCTAGCGAAGTTGTTCTCGTCACCATCATGCCCGATGACTCTGGCTCTATTCGCTTTGGGGGCAATGCCGCCACCGTGCGAGCAGGTCACAACACGGTTTTGGATGCGCTGCAAAGTTCGCCCCAGAAAGACAGCATTCTGATTCACAATCGCTATTTGAACGGGACAGTCCTTTATCCGTACTGTACGGTTGATCAAGCGGTGCGAATGGATACCCAAAATTACGATCCAAATCAGGGAACTCCCTTATATGAGCAGACCGTCGTATTGCTGGGTACGGTGATTGCGAAAGCGCAGGAATTTGCCGACAATGGTGTGCCAGTTCGGACGGTAACGCTGATCATTACCGATGGCGCGGATGAGCATTCCGGTCGCACAACGGCGAAGCAGGTCAAGTCCCTCGTGCAGGACATGCTGCGGTCTGAAAATCACATCATTGCGGCGATGGGCATTGATGATGGCCATACGGATTTTCGGCAGGTGTTTCAGTCGATGGGGCTGCGGGATGAGTGGATTCTAACGCCCGGAAATAGCCAGAAAGACATTCGACAGGCGTTCCAGATTTTTTCGCAGTCGGCAGTGCGTGCCAGCCAAAGTGCGGGCAGCTTCAGCCAAACTTCATTGGGCGGCTTCGGTAATCCGTAACAACCGTTCTAGCAACTGGCACACCGTGAGATTACCCGCAGGGGGTAGTTCTGTAGAACCGTGACTTCGCCGTAGGATCGATACCGTTTCCAGGATATACATGAAGTTTCGGCATTTTGTAGTCAGTGATCCAGCGTGACCACCTCAGAAATTGCCACAATATTACCGAGATGCTGAGTTCAGACTGCGTAGTTTTATCTATGACATTCACTCGAACTCATTTAGCATCTACCTGAAATCGGAGTTCCCTATGTTGCCCCCTGTTTGTTCCCAACGTTCATCGTCATCGTCATCATCCGTTTCCACTCGCATTAAATCTAAGCCTCGTCCCAAAACAGTTCGATCAACTGCTACACCTGTTCCGGCAGCAGAGTCTGTTCAAGTTAGTTTTGAGGCGCTGTCTGCGTTTGATCGGGTGACGACTCAGTTCGAGTCTCTCGGTGTGCGGTTTTACAATGCGATCGCACTTAAACCCTCTAATCCCGTTTTCCTGCAGGATGAAGACACCTGTGTCCTGCTGCCAACCCACAACAATTCGACGCTGGTGTTTGAATTGCTCCAGCCGATGCAGTGGGTCGAAGTCAGCGTATCCAGCGTTCAAGCTGTGCGGATGCGCGGGATTGATGTGTTTGACGCAATAGTGGCTGAAGCGGGTGATGCTTATGACTATTGCAACATCGGTGCTCATCCTAATCATGAGCTGCCGCCTCAGCGCCTCCGCATCGCAGCGGCAGGACTGTCGAAAGTGGTGATTGAAGCCGATACGCCACTGACGCTCAATGAGATTTCCTTTGGCCGTTAGACAACCAATAACCAAATCAATAAATCAGTGGGTTGAACGGCTCAATGTGGTTCAGCTTGGCGCTGTAGTGTGTTGGCTACTTAATTTTGACTGCGTAATTTCTGAAGTTCATTGCAGCACGAGTAGCTCGTTGAGCTTACTTTTCAGATCTGGCGACACCATCAGCGGCTTATACACTTCGCCTTCATAGGGATGCCAAACGTAGCCAGGGCTGAAAGGTTGGAAGGATGGAGAAGCTCCGAGTGGTTGCCAGATCGCTTCAGCTACTACCAGACCTGGAAAATCTGTTGCAGGAAGATCTGCACTTAACTCGCTATAGGTTCTAAATTCATCGACTTCTACACCAACCAGAGCATAGCGAAAGGGAGGAGCAGATTGCAGCCGTTGATACAGTAAAATGCCTACCTCTGTCATTAAGTAGGCAATATCAGGTGCATTGACTCCAGTTCCACTCAGGTTATCTGGACAAATTCGGCACCACCAGTTTTCCTCAACATCTTGGAAAATCGCTGTATGACATTGAGCTGGACTACCGTTTGAAAGTACCCAGATTAGTCCATCAAAATGCTGGGCGAATTGCTCAGCGGTAACTTGCTCAGCACCACACTCAGCCGATAAACTAAATGCCCAAGTCATCTTAACCAACCTTTTTCCAGTCGTTTTGGGTATTTGCTAACGCGGTCTCATACTTCTCCAGAAGCATTGTGACTCTTGGCATAATGCTAACGTGAGTGGCACTGTCTTGGACAGCTTCCAAATCGCCGCTAATTTGGTAGTCCTCAATCTGCCACAGCGGATCTCTACCCATTCCACCAAAGGCAGTCGGTCTCCGAAAAGTAGGTAAGCTCTCTATTGAGAGCGATGTAGACATTCCTTTGGTGTTTCTAAGAACTACAGTTACTAAGTCTCCTGTAGATTTTCGTTCCGCTTCGACGCGCAAATATCCTTGGTCGTCTAACCAATCACTCGGTATTTTTTCAATGTCCACATCAACGCCAAGCCGGACTCCTAAAAGGCGTGCGCTGCGCCCCAATTTGGGTCTACCGTTTTCTTCTGCCATGCCTCGGTAGTAAAGTTTAGTCACGTTGAGCGGTTGATTTCGTAAAACGTCCTAAAACGCTGCCTACATGGGGTGAGTGTCGGTCACGTTGGACGGATCGGCTTTCATAAAGGTTGTGGCGATGATCTCTTCCTTACGCTGCGATTGGTAAACCCGATAGACGACTACAGCTGTGCCCGCGATTATGCTCGTAGCGAGTGGAGCAGCCAGCGGTACCCAGCCGTTTTGGGTAAATAAGACAGCGCTGGTGCCGACAACAACGATCAGTAAGCCCGTGCTGCCCAAGGCCAGGATCAACGGACGCCGCAGCCACCAGGCGAGACTGCCACCTGCGATCGCACAGATGGCCATCCAGCCAAGTTCAGCCCAATCTGACCAAAACCAATAGATCGCTGCCTGTTCAGAATTCAGCGTCGCAGTCAGGATTTGACTCACCATCTGGGCGTGAATATTGACTCCAGGCATCTGCAACTCGGTATCGCGGCGTCCGGCGGTGTAGGGCGTATAAAACACGTCTTTGCTGCTGGGAGCGGTGGTGCCAATTAATACCGCTTTGTCTCGTACCCAATCGGCTGGTACGTTGCCTGCCAGGACTTCACTGAGCGCAATGGTGCGGGTTGCCTGATTGGGAGAGCGGTAGTGCAGCAAGAGCTGGTAGCCCATTGAGTCTACGTGCTGATAGCCACCCGAGGAGGAGCGGAGCTGGTGAAAAACGGTGTTTTGCAGCTGCAGCAAGTCCGGGTTCTCGGCGTAGTTTTGCGGCAGGATATCGTCAGCTGCGAGATACTCCAGTGCCACCCGCAGCGAGAAGGAAAACAGCACCTGATTCTGATGGGTGGCAAACATCAGGTTGCGCCGCACCACGTTGTCAGCATCGAGCGGAATGTCGTTGAACCCCACCCGCGATGGGGGAACGACCTCGGGCGGTGGAATTTCGAGCTGATCGCCCTGATCGCCAATGTTCGCGATCGCAATTACATTATCATCAGCAAACTGCTCCATCAGGGCTTCGTGACCCGGTTCCTGGGGCAATTCCCGATACAGATCGACACCGATCACGCGCGGATCATACTGCTGCAGGGTTGCGATCGCATCGGCGATGCTCTGGTCAGACGGCGTGGCTCGCTGTAGTTCGCGTAAGTCGGCTTCCGTAATTTCGACCACCAGCAGCCGATCATCAATGCCCAGATCCGGCTGGAGCCGCACCATCTGGTCATAGGCGCGCAGTTCCAGCGGTTCGAACCAGCCGAGCTGCCGTACACCCGCACAGAGTCCCAGCGCAGCCGCACTTGCGATCGCAACTACCTGCATCCCTTTGACGAGCCGTTGGCGCGGTGTCTCAAACACTGGCATCTGCGTCCAGTCCAGTTCCAGCGGTTCCCGAAACGAGGGATCATCGGGCAGCTCGTCCAGCCGCTTCAGGTCGTTCAGCACCTCTTTGGCGGACTGGTAACGACGCGCGATCTGCGATCTCGTCATTTTTCGCAACAGCAGCCTAAATCCGTCGCTGATTTCTACCCGATCTTCCCAAAATAGTTCTGAAGTAATCGGATCTTCGGGTAGCTCCTGGGGCTGATAGCCCGTTAAAGCTTGAATCACCGTGATGCCCAAGGCGTAAATGTCGCTACAGTAGCGAGGCCGCCCCGCCAACTGCTCATTGGGGGTGTAGCCCTGGGTGCCAATGCCAACGGTGTAGTCGGTTTGGCTATTGGTGCGGGTCGTGAGCTGGGTTTGAATTTCCTTCACCGCGCCAAAGTCGATTAAAACCAGCTTGCCATCGCGCCGCCGCACAATGTTGCTGGGCTTAATGTCGCGGTGGATCACATGGTTATCATGCACAAAGCTCAAAATCGGCAGCACATTCTCCAGCAGCCGAATGGCCTGTTCTTCGCCCAGTTGAAATCCACCCGCCAGTTCTTCGCTGAAGGGATAGCCGTCAATAAATTCCTGCACAAAATAAAATTCGCCGTCCTCTTCAAAAGAATCCATCAGGGCGGGAATCTGATCATGCTGTCCCAGCTTGCGGAGCGCCTCGACTTCCGAATCAAACAAGCGGCGGGCAACCTGCAAAAACTCAGGGTCTTGGCTGCTGGGCCGCAAATGCTTGACCACGCAAATTGGATGGTCAGGGCGCTGGGTGTCTTCGGCCACATAGGTTTGACCAAAACCCCCAGTCCCTAATATTCGGAGTATTTTATAGCGTCCGGATAGCAAGGCTTCCAGCATAAGCAACGGGCACTTAACGTTCTTAGATCTTGGCACGACTCGCCCACTGACTGGGAGAGTTTTGTCATTTTGATCGAAATTCAAGCTCTGCTTAAGAGAATTAATGATTCGGAGGCAAAAACTGAGTCGATTGACCTGAATCATGGTGGAGCCTTACCCAGACCTGCAACGGGGAACTTCAAGGTGAGATATGTCTGAGTAGGCTGAGTTATGCAGGGGGGAAAGAGTGGGATGGTAGGAGGGTGGATGAGTGGATGGGAGAGAAGGCTGTACGGATCTTCAACTCTTTACTCCTCTCGCCTCACTCCTCACGCCTCACTCCTCACGCCTTACTCTCCCCCATAAGCGTCCCCAAACCGATATACACTAAAGCGTTGATGGCTTGGTAAGGTCAAGAAGGTGAGAAAACCGCTGATTTCTGGAAAAACAAAGCTACTGGGTATCATTGGTGATCCCGTGACCCATTCGATGTCGCCCGCGATGCAAAATGCTGCGATCGCACATCTGGGGCTTGACTATATTTTTGTGCCGTTTCCAGTATTACCGGATCAGCTTGAAGTTGCGATCGCGGGTTTTACGGCAATTGGGGTTCAAGGCTTCAATATTACAATTCCTCACAAGCAGGCGATTATCCCCTACCTGACCGAGATTACGGACGAGGCGAAAGCGGTTGGCGCAGTGAATACCGCTTGGCGGACGGAGCAGGGCTGGAGCGGCACCAATACCGATGTAATTGGCTTTTTGGCCCCGTTGCGATCGCTAGATTGGGATTGGCGCACTGTTACCCCAATTGTCCTCGGTAATGGGGGGGCGGCGAGAGCGGTGGTTGCCGGATTGGCCAAGCTGGGCTGTGCGAGATTACACCTAGTTGGGCGCAACGCCGAGAAACTCGATCAGTTTGTGGCAAGCTGGCAATCCTCACCGCTGCAAATTGAGTTGGCAACTCATACTTGGGAGGCGCTGGATGAGCTAGTTGCGATCGCATCTCTGATCATCAACACGACGCCGATTGGGATGCATCCCCACACCCAAGCTTCACCACTGTCTGATGAGCAAATGCAGCGTCTACCTAGCAGTGCTATTGCCTATGATTTAATTTATACGCCCAGTCCCACCCAGTTTTTGCGACAGGCCGCAGCCCAGGGTGCCCAAACAATTGACGGTACTGAGATGCTGATCCATCAGGGCGCAGCGGCGCTAGAGCAGTGGGTGGGGCATCCTGCCCCGATTGAGGTGATGCGGCAAGCCCTCCAGCAGCAGCTCTACGGGCGATAAGCAAAACTTAAACAGGGCTTAATTTAAAATTTGACCAGACTTAAATAGTGGTTGCATCTCTTAATGTTTCGCAACTTTTAATTTTACTTTTACGTAAAAGTACAAGATACTCAGTGGTTAAGTTCCTGAATCGATCAGACGTCCTGCATGGATATACGCAAGCAATGGTATCAATCATTGCTGGTAGTTCATGGGCTTGGGGCTGGTTTGGTTGAATTCTGCAAGGTCGGGTGCTGATTATTCAGTTGCTCGGTTTTGAGATCAGAGATTCAGATCGACCTTTTTATTTAATATCACCATGTAGTTGTTGCTATGCAGTCCGACAATCAAGTTGATCGCTTTGGCGCTCATTGGTTATCAGATTCGATTATCAGATTTGGTTATACAGAATCTGGCTATATAAATCCTGCCTTTAAAATTCACCTGTTTAGGGTTAGTTCGTCCCGCTAACCTTAATTAGTGATTGAGCAACACGATACTGCTCTTATTTGCGAGTCCTGTGATTGGCCCCTATATCGGCTCCCATTAACTGCATTCGTTGCTATTGAGACTAGGCCATGTTTTGAATGTGCGTTGTCTCATACTCAGCGTTTCTACGCTCAGCTAATTTTGGCTTGGCTAGTTTTGGTTAGCCGATATAGCCCGCCAGTTCGTCCCTATTTTTTCCCTGTTTGGATGAGGATTTAAGATTATGACCCCAGCGATCGCATCTACGGTCTTCCGCAAGTCTGCTGCCGTAACCAACCAACGATCCTTTGCCCGTCTCTGGGCTCGCAAATATGTGATTGCCGTATCGAAGGCGGATAATGCTACGGTTTCCACTAGCAAAACCCTGGCAGAAGCCACGTCACGCTTGGGACGGGCGGAAACGGCTACCCATTTGAAAAAGCACTTGCGGTTAGCCAGCGCCCAGGCATGGACGGCAACGGAAAATCTGCTGTCGCACGAAGTTTTACGCCATAGGATTAATCCAGATCTGATCAATCCGGTTGAGATTGCGGCAGATTCACGGGAACTGTTTGAGCAAGCGCTGGATGCCTACGAAAATCGGATTACGCCTCATCGGATGTCGGTGAGCATGAACAACGCCTGCGGCAAAATGCGGGCGAAGTATACGGCGGATGATCCACGGGCGATTGGATTCGTCAGCATGCAGTTTCACTATACGGGCATGAAGCTGCTGGAATATCTCACCCCAGTGGAGAAGTCGCTGTTTGAGCCCTATCTCAAGGTGATGGATGATCATATGTATATGCCGCTGCGGGCGGCATACGATGCGGCGGCTGACTATGAGATGGATGCGCCGGAACTGAAAGCTGTGCAAAATTTGCTGCCGCTGATCACACCGATTGCTAAAACGATCTGCGATCGCGTTCGTCGTCTCTATCCGGGCTATGAAACCTATAGCGGCGCGTTGAACTCCCGTATTGTTAGCATTTCCAGCATTCGCGATGCGGAGATGTTCCAGGTCTATCTCTGCCTCTGCGTCCTGCAAAACAGTTTTATGTCGGTACAGCAGGAACTCTTTCCCCTCTGCGTCATGCTCTATCCATCGCTGAAGGTGAAGTGGTCGCTGGTGCAGGAAATGCTGCGGCTTTTGGGTCAGGAAATGCTGGTGCAGCTCGATCCGGAAGACATGGCGGTCTTTTTGCCCCACCTGCGGACGCTGACGGAAATGTTTGCCGATGACGTATTTGATATTGCCTAAGCTCTGATTTTCCTTGTCCAAATGCGTTCAAGTACAGTCTCCAAGCACGGCCATGCCGTGCTTTTTTATTTCACGAGGCATAGCGCACATGTTTAGAACCAGGACGGTAGTTTTTGAGAAGCCACGCGGAGCCCAGCTTCTCAAAAATGACCTTTCCTCACCTAGGGATGTAATATCGATTCTCTTAATTACAGCTACAAATGCGGCTCCCTTGCTCCCCTGCTCCGATGCCCCCCGCGTAAATCTGTAGCTCTTCTAAAAAGAATGGTATAAGGCTATCTCGGAGCATACGAATTGACACAATGCTGCCAAGTGGTGCAGCGGTTCGATAGGCTAAGACAGGAGACGATTTATCGTTAATTCATGGAAATGACTACCGACACAACCAATACCCTTGACCTGATCACAGTTGGCCTTGCGATCGCAATCATCATCGGCGGGTTTCTAATGATGTTCACCAACATTTGGACAACTAAGCGCAACAAGACCAAATAACGCATAACGCCAAATAACGCTCAATAATTCCCGAATTTGATATGGCACACCTCCTGGCACTCACACTGGCTCGCGCATTAGCTTTGGCAGTTGGCTTTGGCAGCTTTGCGCTCTATATGGCGGCCTTCTTTTTTCCAGAAGTGCATCGCAAGCACGATCTGGCCTGGAGCGGCGTTGGCTTGCTGTATGCGGTGGTGCTGTGGTTTGGTGCCGGACAAGTGGAAGGGGCGCTGCTGCTGGGTCAAATCACTGGGGTTGCGCTGCTCGGTTGGCTGGGTTGGCAAGTGCTGACGCTGCGACGAATCAAAACGCCGATTCAGCAGCAGACACTACCGGGTGCAACATCTCAGCAGATCACCCAAGTGGCGCTGGATCAGGCCAAGGCTGCCGCCGATAATTTCTCTGTTTCTGAAACGGCCACCGCGATCGCAGGTGTGACCTCCAGTGCGATCGCAGCCGCGCGAGGACAGTCTAAACCACCCTCTCGATCAACAGCGCCAGCTTGTCCCATCGATACGTCTACGGCTCAGCCGACTCGGACTCAGACTACCGTTGAGCAACCCGCTGTCAATCAAGTGCGATCGCAACCGTCAGAGCGCTCAGCTACTCCGATTGCAACGACAGGCAAATCCGAACAACCTGAGCAGGTCACATCTAAACAAGCCGCTCGAACTGCGCCGCCTGCAGCAGCAGATGCAACGGGCAAAAACGGTGCGGACGAAGAGATTCTCCAGCCCATTATCTCACCGCCCGTAGAGTCCACCCCTGTGATAACATCTCAGGCTAGTCCGATTGCTGAGCCAGAAGCTGCCGCCGATGAAGAGTGGGGCAACTGGGTGGAAGACGAAGACTTTGGAGATTCAACCGCCGAAACCGTTACGGTTGCGTCAGTCCAAGCTGATACTGTCAATCAGCCACCCCCGACTGTGGATCGCTCAGCGTTTGATACTGCTCAAACATCTGCACCAGTAGGGCAATCCACCGCTCAGTCTCAAAATCAGAGCAAGAGCAGGTTAGGGCTATTAACTGCATGGGTTGGTGGACTGCTGCCGTTTGGCAAAAAGAAAAAATCGCAGCCAATGGTGACGCTGCCGCCCCGCGACTCATCTTTACCGCGATCGCAAAATGCGGTGACACCCAAGTCATCCCAGCCGATGCTGACTATCCCGCGCCGGGAATCATCGCTCCGCCGACCTAGCCCGCCTGCGCCAGATACGGCTACCGCACAACCATCGACTGTCGATCAAGAGATTAATGAATCCGCGATCGCACCTGATTTGTCCACCACTCCAATTCTCAGCGATGACGCCAATGATATAACGGTTAACCCTGACGCCGTGACGAATACCAGCGCCAACCAAACGTCTCAACCTAGCCCCGAGGAGATCCTGATTCCCGAACCCCTGCCGTCTGATGAGGAAGCCTGGGGCCGATTTTCTGCGATCGCAAATCAAGAAGACGAGACGTTAACTGAAGCCGTCTTAATTGAGGATGCGGCTACGACCGATCAGATCGCGTCCGAGGACTCAGAACAGGCAAAAGATGCCGAAGATGCCGAACTAACCGACTCAGTGCACGGGTCGAAAGCTTTGCCAGACACAGATTTGACTGCTACACCTGAAACTACCGATGACGAAGTGCCTGAAACATTAGACGCTGATGACTCTGAAGTAACAGCTAGTGAAGCGGCTAAACCGTTGGGGCAAATGGATTACGAAGAAGGGGCTGACGATGAGCAGATGTCTGTGGTTCAGCTATCCGAAACGGCTCCCGATTTACAAGAGACTGATCAGCCCGACCATGCAGCAGCCACGGACGAATCGGAATCACTACCAGCCGAGTCACAGTCATCGATGGCAACGGTTGATATCGAGGCAGAAGCAGACGATCAGGCAGACGAGGATCAGGCAGACAAGCCCATGACTGAATCTGCTGAATCCGCCGCTGAGGCCGATGGAGAGCCTAGTCACGAATCTGACAATCAGACTGATGATCAGCCTGACGATCACGCTGACGCGGATGACCAACGCGATCGCAGATTGGAAGCTGAAGCCGAGGCTAATCTTGATCCCAATACCGATCACCCAGCATTGAAACGCCCAAACCCACCGTCCCAAGAACTGCTAAACGATCTTCAGCGCCAGCATTACACCGACGCGGGACGTGAGTAGGAGCGAGCGAGAAGGGCGGTAGAGACGGTAGAGGATGAAAATGGAGTGATCGGGTAACTGGGTAACAGAGCAGATTGGTCTGACCCCGTCATCACCCAATTTCCCATCCACCTATTCACTCATCAGTAGTCCCCAAACGGTAATGATTTTTCGTTGTGTGGGCACCGCCCACACAACGAAAAATCATGACTGCAATACCACTACCCACTCATCTACCCATCCACCCAACTCAAAACTCAAAACCTCCTAACCCACCTTCGATAACTGCCGCTGCGGCACCGCATGAATCGGCATCCGTCGTCCCACCGCTTGAGCCACTGGGATCAAACTCTGCACCAGCTCCACCATCTCATCTAGCGATAGCGCCTGCCGCGCATCGGAAACGGACTTTTCGGGTTCCGGATGACATTCGATCAGTAGGCCATCCGCTCCGGCTGCGATCGCAGCTCGGGATAAACCCGCCACCAGTTCCCGCTTGCCTGCCGCATGGCTGGGATCAACCAGTACAGGTAAATGGGTCAACTGCTTCAGCGCTACGACGGCACCCAAGTCCAGCACGTTGCGCGTGAACGAGTCGAAGCTGCGAATGCCCCGTTCGCAGAGGACAACCTGATCATTGCCGTGACTGAGGATATATTCTGCCGCCATCACGAACTCTTCAATCGTGGCCGCCAGTCCCCGCTTCAGTAAAACAGGCTTATTCGCTTGACCCACGGCTTTTAGCAAATCGAAATTCTGCATATTGCGGCTGCCGATTTGCAGCATGTCAGCACTATCTGCGATCGCATCAATCTGGGAAATTGCCATTACTTCTGTGATCACGGGTAGACCGTAGGTTTTGCCGACCTGAGCTAATATATCTAGCCCACTTTGTCCTAGCCCCTGGAACGAGTAGGGCGATGTACGCGGTTTGAATGCACCACCGCGCAGTGCCTGCACCGATCCGGTTAAATGATGAGCGACGGCTTCCATTTGCTCCAGGTTTTCGACGGTACAGGGGCCACCAACAATGAACAGATCCTGGCCGCCAACCGTGGCACCGGGCAGCGTAACGACTGTCTCGTGATCGGTGTGGGATTTAGAGGCGAGTTCGGCGTGAACCATTGTATTTCTCCTAGTTTCCTGATACTTGGGTGATTTTTGATTGATATCTGAACGTTTAAGCAATTAAAAAACCCGCTACCTTGAAGGCACCGGGCAGAGGTCGAAAATTGTCGCACCATCAACTTACCCGGAGGATTGGCCGGAAAAAGTAAAAGCTATAAAACCATCGAGCGTTGGCAATCATAACGGGTAGGTTGAGGGTGAGGATTGACAATGGAATGACTAGCATAAATGAGCAATAAAAAAACCGCAGAGCCTTGTCTGCGGTTCACTGAAAGTTTCCATCACAACGTGGATTCACTTCCAGTGAACCTTGATAAACCAAAAATAAAAGCTTGAGCTGTATAGCATGGTTTGGGCTGCCGGGAATTCCGGTTGCGTGTTGTGAATGGATTTCTATTTGTCAACGCTAACAGGGGAAAATCTTGCCGTCAAGTACCTATTCGGGTGATGGAGTCAAAATTACGCCCAAATGTCATCAAATCTAAGGTTTTATACACATCGCTATAAGGGCGAATGGCCATTCGCCCCTACAGAATCTGGATTGATGACAAAAATGTTAATTAGAAATCACCGCAATGCATTCGATCTCAACCAGAACATCTTTGGGCAAACGCGCCACTTCCACACAGGCGCGAGCCGGAGCCTGCTCATCACCAAAATGCTCCGCATAGACGGCATTCATCGCCGCAAAATCGTTCATATCCTTCAAGAACACACTGGTTTTTACCACGTTGTCGAGATTTGCTCCGGCTGCCTTTAAGATGGCCGTCAAATTTGCGATCGCTTGTTGGGTTTGCTGCTGGATATCCCCTTCACCCACAATCGTATTTGTGACGGGATCTAAGGGAATTTGCCCCGCCACGAACAGCATTTGGCCGGAAGCTGCGATCGCTTGATTATATGGCCCTACCGGAGCCGGAGCCTGATCGGTTCGAATTACCTGACGCGTCATTGCTGATCCCTCACCAAATTGCTAGCTAAGAACCACCTAAAATAGCACTAAAACCGGGTAGTCCTCAAACGGTCATGATTTTGGGTGGTGTGGACGGTGCTCACACCACCCAAAATCATGACTTGTGTACCACTATCTAAAACCGCAGGTAATGCATCAAATCAGCCGTTAACGAAGCAGGCAGCGACAGTTGCTGTTGCAAATCGGCGATATTCTGAAATCGACCTTGCCGCTGGCGGCGCTGCACAATCAGACGGGCCAAATAGAGGTCGATGGCTGGCACTTGCGTCAGTTGTTCAACAGAAGCCTGATTCACATTGAGTAAGCACGGAGACACGACGCTAGCAGCATTGTAGTAGCAAAATCGCAGTAGCGGCAGTAGCGGTTGCAGTTGCTGAAGCGAGACCCCCAAAGCCGCTGCCAAATCGTCCAAACAGTGAAACTGCACTCCGCTTTGACTGAGTTGTACCAGCGATCGCGCTTGCCGAATTGAAATCCCTGGTAACCGCAGCCAGTCGTCCACGCTCGCCTGGTTCACATCAATGCAAACGCCCATCTGCACCGCTTGCTGAATGTCGGCGGTGGTTTGCAGCCGATGGTAAGGATTCTGCTGGAGCGGGTGGGGCTGCGATCGCAACTGCTGGCGCAATCGGTTTTTCCAAGCGGCAAACATAGGAATTAAGAGCAGCGAACAAATGGGATATTATTCAATTTTATCCAACAGACAGCGGCGCTTTTGCTCAAATTCGTACTCTGAAATCAAACCATCCTGCCGCAGTTGGTCAAGCTGACGCAGCGCATCTGCGATCGCGCTAATCTGATCAGGATTAACCGTGGGTTGAGACACAGTTTGAGTTTGGTTCAAACCAGCGATGCTGAATTTGTTGGAAAACGTTTGGCTATCCTGCGTCAAATACCAGACGCCTTCTATTGCACTGGCAATCCGAGGGATTGGTGTAAACCCAAGCAGCAGATAGATAATTCCCCATCCTGGCTGACCAAGATAGAATTTATGTAAGCCTGGGACGATGACAACTCCAGCCAGCGCAAGCGCTACGGCGACCGAGCGGCTTTTGGGCTTACTTAAGGTGTAACTACTATTCACGATAACGTTACTCGTTTTGACTGGGTTACCTATGGTTGTAGCTCATATCGGCCTAGGTCGGCCAAACCATTAACTTGATAAATCGATAGAATTGACAAAAAATTCTTAAAGGAAAAAACGGTAGCGCCCTAGCATTGGCTTTGTTAAGTATTGTGAAGTTAGTGAGAGCAAATAGGCTATGTTCGGCTCATCTAGCCGATTTCTAGCATTTTTGATGAGAGGAGTTAGTAATCACAGTGGTTGTAGGTCGCGGGCTATTCCCTAAATCTTCTGGCAGAAATTTTGTACACCAGACTTAAAAATCCGAGCAATAGCCAATAATTGCTGAAATTGCTAAGGATTGAATACAAACTTTCCATCTCATCGGTTTAAGTTTAGTAACTGAATTGAGTAGCTATATTGCGCTTTTATGAAACAGGTGTCTTTCTCAACAGACTGGCTGAACAAGTTTTCAGATCCCTATGCCGTACTGGGTGTCTCTGTCTCTGCTGATGAAAGACGCATTGCCAAACGCTATCGCACTGTTGCGAAACAGCTTCATCCCGACCGCTATCTCAATTACGATCCGGATGTGTGTGAGTTTGCCAGTCAGCTTCTGACTAAATTAGTCAATCCAACTTATCAAAAAGTGAAGCAGGACAAAGGGCGGGCCGAACATTTGGCGATGCTGCGGTTTCAGGTGCGGCGATCGGTTCGTCAGCAGTCGCTCCAGCCTAAGACCAAACTTGCGATCAAGCTGCTTAACACGCCACCAATGGAAGCGGATGTGTTCTATGAGCAAGCGGTGACGGAATTAGCCAATCAGCAATATGAGAACTTTGATCAGTTTGAATCCATCACGCGCGCGCTCTCGGAGCTGAACCTGGTCTATCTCAAGGTCAAAATGGGCGATCCCATCATTCGCCCCAAGCGATCGGGGCTGATGGCAAGCCCGCAACCCCCGGTATCGGGTATTCAGCCGGAGGATCAGTCTGCTGATGAGAAGCCCGCTGAAGACTATGCTAAGCGTCACTATGAACGGGCGGTTGTCTATGCCAAGAGTGAAAACTGGCCGCTGGTGGTTCAAGAATTACGGGATGCCATTCGGCTTGAGCCAAAGCGCAGTTCTTATCATGCTCTGCTAGGAGTTGCGTATCTGAAGCAGCGGCTGGGCGGGATGGCGAAGGTTCACCTACGGCAAGCGCTCAAGCTTGATCCCTCAGACCGAGTTGCCCGCAAATATGCCCCATTTGCTGATTTGAAGCCAGAGACAGTCATCCAGAACCATCAGAATAGCTCCTCAACCCATGCCGCCGCCAATGGATCGGCGGTGCAGGGTTCAGTCAAGCCAACCCAAAATCAGTCGGGTCAGGCTAAATCCAAGGAGAAAAAGTCGCTTGGTGGGTTCTTCAGTAGTCTGTTCACTCGGTTGTCGAAGTAGGCTAGGCTGCCTTACTTTGGCACTATGCAGACCTGAAACCGGATGCGATAAGTTTGGGTTTTGGGGCAAGATATGAGTAGACTCGTACTGCCTCTGATCAGGTAGGGATATCTCGCCTTGGTGAATGGCTGGGAAATTCGTACATTATTAAAAAGCCAGATAGCTGCGATCGCAGTACGCACTATCGCAGTACGCACTACCGCAGTACGCACTACTTTAAAACACACGAGATAGCAATGGGATTCTTCGACTCTGAAATTGTTCAACAGGAAGCCAAACAGCTTTTTGAAGATTATCAATCCCTTGTGATGCTGGGGGAAGATTACGGTAAGTTTGACCGCGAGGGCAAAAAACTTTTCATTGAGCGGATGGAAGACGTGATGGAACGCTATCGCGTTTTTATGAAGCGGTTTGAACTGTCGGAAGACTTTACGGCAAAGATGACCGTTGAACAGCTCAAAACCCAGCTCGGGCAGTTTGGTATGACTCCCCAGCAAATGTTCGACCAAATGAACCTCACGCTCGAACGTATGAAAGCCGAAATTGAGTAATCATCACTCTAGAATTCACCACCTTGAGGGTAGCGATGCACGGCATCACTACCCTCAATTTTTATGTCGCAGTCGTCAATGTGCCTTGTCCCTTTATCGGCTCACGTAATCAAGTTAGAACAGGTTCTAATCCACCAACTGCTCAGCCAAATAGGCAACATGGTAATAGCTGTAGGCCGGACGCAGTTTGCTTAAGCTGCTTAAAAAAGTATTTAGATTTGTACCAGGAATTATAGTTCTCCCCAGAGGCAGAAGACATTAAACACTAAGATGAAGGCGTTACGGTTTTTCTCTACCTGTATCGTCAAAGTAAGGTCTTGCCCGTGAAACAGCATCATCGGTCTGCTTTAGGACTAGCGTTCCTGGTGGTGGCTGGCTGGCTCGGTAATTACTTCCGCTGGTCGCTGTTTTTTCATATCGATTTTTTATTTGGTGCGATCGCAGTTTGGCTCGTTTTATCGCTATATGGCTACCGTTGGGGGATCTTTGCTGCAGTTTTTGCTGCCAGTTGCACCTTTTTTCTATGGGGACACCCCTACGCCATTCTGATTTTTGCGGCGGAGGCCATTTTTGTCGGCTGGTTCTACTGGCGCTATCGACAAAACTTGGTCATACTCAACATGATCTACTGGCTGTGTATTGGCATGCCGCTGATTTGGGTGTTCTATCACTGGGTGCTGGGCGTAGATCCCGTCCAGACCCAAATCATCATGCTCAAGCAGTCAGCCAACGGTATTTTTAATGCCCTGATGGCTAGCCTGCTGTTGATCTATTCGCCCATCCATCGCTGGGTGCGGCGGCCAAAGGCAATTGAAGCTCTTTCGCTTCAGCAAACTCTATTTAATCTGCTGGTTGCTTTTGTCTTTTTTCCCACGCTGCTCCTCGTCGCTATCGATAGCCGCCAGGTTGTTCACAACATTGTGTTTAATAAGCAGGCTGAGCTACAAACCGTCTCCAATCATATCCAGCACGAACTAGAAGCCTGGCAAGAGCAGCACCAATTGGCTGTCACAGAACTGGCTCAGGCAGCAGAGAACAACTTTTTTTCAACGGATTTGTTGGCAGAAAACAATCTGCTTCAGCTTGAAGCCAAGACTGTGCAGCGGCTGTTTCCCCGCTTTGAGCGGCTGTTGATTTTGACGACGAATGGCGATGTGATTGCCGATTCGCAGGTCGGTTTATCGCCAAATCGACCAGTCAACTCACAGCCTGCTTCGCAACCTCATGCAGCAGCATTCAATTTCCAGCCGACTTCACAATCCGACGCATCATCTCCGCCTCAATCGCCATCCACCGATCTATATTCATCATCGCTCCCAGCCAGTCAGTTGAATCAAATTCGTTCTCAGTTGCTCTCCAACTTGGATCGAACCATCATGATGACGCTGACCGAACCAGCCAAGGTGATCTTTGCTGCACCCATCACGCAGGTAGATCAGCTCCGGGGGTTTGCGGTTGGCAGCACTACCTTAGAGCAGCTACAGTCCTTAATCGAGAATGAGCAGATTGGATTGACAGGAGTTGTCACGCTGATAGATGCGAATCATCAAATTGTGACCAGCAACAATCGCGATCGCAGTTTTGGCCAACCCCTCAACTTAAGCCAAACCGGAGAAGTTCTGCCGATTTCAGATCTGGCCTATCAGTGGTTGCCGCCATCGGGTCTGTTTATGCAGCGGTGGGCGCAGTCCATGTTTGTTCAAGAAACCGAACTGGGCAACAGCATTCCCTGGACGCTGATGGTTGAACTACCTGCGGCTCCCCACGTCACCGCAATTCAGCAAGTCCACATCAAAAACCTGGCCATTCTGCTGATTTTCACCACAGGTGCCCTAGGTTTGGCCTTTTTGCTCAGCCGTCAACTGGTTCGGCCTGTCGCTCAGCTCGCACGCGTCACCACCAACTTACCCAAACACCTCTCCGATCAGCGCCCCGTCCAGTGGCCCACTAGCCATGTTGCTGAAATCGCCGCCTTGATTAACAACGTTAAGCTGATGGCCGCGAGTCTTGTGCAGCAGTTTCAAGCCTTGCAGCAGGCCAAAGAAACCGCCGATGCCGCCAATCAGGCCAAGAGCGTTTTTCTGGCCAACATGAGCCATGAACTTCGGACGCCGCTGAATGCCATCCTGGGGTTTTCGCAACTGCTTCGTTACGAGCCAGAGCTTGCTAATCACAAGTCAGACTTGGATGTGATTAACCGCAGCGGTGAGCATTTGCTGGAGCTGATCAATGATGTACTAGAAATGTCCAAAATTGAAGCGGGACGGATTGAGATTGAGCCATCTAGCTTTAATCTGTACAGCTTGCTGGGCACGATTGAAGACATGATGGAACTGCGTGCCACAGCCAAAGATCTGCAATTCACCGTGAATTATGCGCCGGATGTGCCGCAGTTTGTCTATACCGATGAGCGTAAGCTGCGCCAAATTCTGCTCAACCTGATCAGCAATGCCGTCAAATTCACTCAGACGGGCAGCGTGATGCTGCAAGTTGAGGTTACATCCGCTGAGTCTAATGCCAAACCGCTTCAGGTTGAACCGCATGTTAACGCTGGTGCTTCTGCCATCTCCCCCCCGTCTACAGCGTCTGAGCCATCTGTTAGCGACTCTGTCTGGCTCTGCTTTCAGGTGATGGATACAGGCATTGGCATTGCGCCCACAGAATTAGATCGCCTCTTTGAACCCTTTATGCAGACGGATGCGGGGCGGCGGTCTCAGCAGGGCACCGGGTTGGGCTTAGCTATTAGTAAAAAGTTTGTGCAGTTGCTGCATGGGGAGATTGCCATGCACAGTACGCTGGGGCAGGGGACGACAGTTACGTTTACCATTCCGGTTATGCCAAGCAGCCCGATTACTCCGTTTGCCCCAGTCCCGGAGCATCATGTAATTAGTCTAGCCGCAGGCCAACCTAGCTATCGGCTGCTGGTGGTGGACGATCGCTCAACGAATCGTCAAGTGCTGCGGCGCTATCTTGAACCTGTGGGCTTTGATGTGCGCGAGGCTAGTAACGGTAAAGATGCGATCGCACAGTGGGAGCAGTGGCAACCCCAGCTCATCTGGATGGATATGCACATGCCAGAACTCAATGGCTATGAGGCAACGAGCCAAATTAAATCCAGAGCCAAACAACTGAACCTGACGCCGCCCATCATCATTGCGCTGACTGCTAGCGTGTTTGAGGACGAACGGGCTGCCGTTTTGGCGGCTGGCTGCGACGATTTTTTACGAAAACCTATCTCAGCTCATGCAATCTTCAATGCACTTACTAAACATTTAGGCATTGAATACGTCTATGATCAACATATCTATGATACTGGTCTTGAAAATAGCGGCTCCAACGGCAACTTAGCGTCACCCCCATCTCATCCGCTAAGCTCAGCATCTTCTGTTAGCAATGGCTCAAGCAATAGCCCCCGATTGCCTGAACAGTTTGAAGACATGATCAATCAGCTTGCCACAATGCCCTCTGCTTGGGTGCATCAACTTCATGAAGCCGCCACTCGTCTGGATGAAAATCGCGTTTTTGCGCTGATCAATAACATGCCAGTCGAGCAGGTCGGACTTGCGATCGCGCTGACAGACTTGGTGTTACAAGTACGATTTGATCGGATTGTGGAGCTGACCGAGGAACGAACTTGAGCGAGCAGGGAGATTTGACATGACAGGGCAGACTGGATGTTCGTCCAATCGCCAATCCCAACCGCATATCTTAATCGTGGACGATTCGCTGGAGAACTTGACGCTTCTCGCGAAAACCCTCAGCGACCAAGGCTATGACATTCGTAAGGCCATCAGTGGCTCAATGGCGCTAATGGGCATACAAGCCGCGCCTCCTGATTTAATCCTGCTCGATATTCGATTACCTGATGTTAGCGGCTACGATTTCTGTCAGCAGCTCAAAGCTTCACCAGACACCTGCCATATTCCAATTATTTTCCTCAGCGCATTAGACAGCATTGACGACAAGGCTAAAGCCTTTGAGGTGGGCGGTGTTGACTACATCACCAAGCCCTTTGACCCGCGCGAGGTTGTCCTCCGCGTGCAGAATCACCTAGCGCTACAGGCAGCTAAGGCCGAAGTAGAACAGCTCAATCAAACGCTGGAACAGCGGGTTGCCGATCGCACGGCTGCCCTAACGGCCACAAATCAGGCGCTACTACACGAGATTCGTGTGCGCCAAGCGGTTGAACGAACGCTACAGGATAGTGAAGCCCGTCTCAGCAGTATCTTAAATTCACTGGAAGAAGTAGTCTGGTCAACTGCCATCGATAAATCCTACATGATTTATCTGAATCCGGTTGCTGAAGACGTTTATGGCTATCCGGTTCAAGCATTTTTTGATAATCCTAATCTCTGGTTTGAGGTGATTCATCCTAGTGATCAGGCCCAAACCAGGCAGATCTTCAGCCAAATCGGTGTTGAAAACCCCTATGGCGAAGCCATTTATCGAATTATTCGCCCGGATGGCACCATTCGCTGGCTGCGCGATCGCGGTTATCTTGTTTGTGATATTGAGGGTCATCCGTTACGGCGGGATGGCGTAGTGCAGGACATCACTGTCCATATTCAGGCCGAGCAACTGCTGCGTCAGCAGGCGAAGCAGACTAAACTCGTGTCTGATATTGGCCAGCGTATTCGTCAATCGCTGGATTTAGATACCATTTTGCAGACTACGGTGACGGAAATTCGTCAGTTCTTGCAGATTGAGCGGGTGCTCATCTATCGCTTTCATGCTGACTGGAGCGGTACGGTGATTGTGGAATCGGTAACGCAGCCGCAATTTAGCGCCTTGGGCCGCACAATTACTGACCACTGTTTTGCTCAGCGGTATGTTGAGCAGTATCAGAAGGGGCGCATTCAGTCGATTCAGGATGTTTACCACGCGAATCTAACTGACTGCCATGTTGAACTGCTGGAGTCGTTTGGCGTGCGAGCCAATTTAGTGGTGCCGATTGTGTTTGATCAGCAATTGTGGGGGCTACTCTTGGCCAATCAGTGTTCCCAGCCGCGTCCCTGGCCGGAGACGGAAGTTGAATTGCTAAAACAGTTAGCTAGCCAAGTTGCGATCGCAATTCAGCAGTCCCAACTTTATGGTCAAGTGCAGGAGTTTAATCAAAAGCTAGAACAGCAGGTGCAGGAGCGCACGGCTCAGCTACAGCAGGCACGACAGTTTGACGCACTGCTCAAGCGAATTACCGACAAAGTGCGAGACAGCCTGGATGAGCAGCAAATCATGCAGGCCGTGGTGAAGGAGTTAGCGATTGGCTTAGGCGCTCTAAGCTGCGACACCGCGTTTTATGACTTGGAGCAACAGATCTCACGGGTGCGCTACGAATACGCTACGGTTGAAGTCCCAACGGGGGTAGACAAAGTTTGGCCGATGTCGGGCCGCAAGGAAGTCTATGCCCAACTGCTACAGCGTCAATGGGTGCAGTTTACGGACTTTCATCCCGTGCGGGGAGAAACGACGTTCTTGGCCTGTCCCATTTTTGATGATCAGGGTATTCTCGGCGATTTGTGGCTAACCCGTTCCAAGACCGAAATTTTTGCCCAGCCGGAGATTCAGCTCACGCAGCAGGTGGCCAATCAGTGCGCGATCGCAATTCGGCAGGCTCGCCTGTTTGCCGCTGCCCAAATGCAGGTCGAAGCGCTTGAACAGCTTAATCAGCTCAAAGATGATTTCCTCAGTACGGTCTCCCACGAGTTGCGATCGCCGATTACCAACATGAAAATGGCGCTGCAAATGCTGAACCTGACGTTCCGCCAACTGGTCATGACCCATTTGCTGCCGCAGGACGAGATCGATTCCAAGCGCATGGATGCCCCCAGCCCCACCAATGGCAAATCCCGCACAGCAGCTCCATCCCCTACCCATGCAGAACCATACCTCAATCAAGATTTATCGACCCATCCAGAGTCGCTCGTGCGGCGCATCGCTCAATACCTCAAAATCCTCAATTCTGAATGCAAGCAAGAGATCAACCTGGTGAATGATCTACTGGATTTACAGCGTTTGGAAGCCAATCGCCAACCGCTGGAACTCGCAGCCGTGGATTTGAATGTCCTCTTGCCCACACTGGCCGATTCCTTTCAGGGCCACATCAATGCTCGCCAGCTACAGCTTGAGGTTGCCATTCCGCCAGCATTGCCGCTGGTCGAATCCAATCAGGACGCCATCAGCCGCATTGTCGGTGAACTCCTGCACAATGCCTGCAAATACACGCCACCCCATGAGCACATTCAACTGTGGGCCACCGTATCGCAGCAGGACAATCAGCTCCAGATCGCCATCTGCAACACGGGGGTCAGCATCCCAACTCAAGAACTGCCCCATATTTTTGAAAAGTTTTATCGTGTTCCTAGCACCGATCGCTGGCAGCAGGGCGGCACGGGCTTAGGCTTGGCGCTGGTGCGCGAACTGGTGCATCATTTGGGCGGCGCGATTCAGGTGGAGAGTTGCGATCGCAAAACCACCTTTACCGTCACCCTACCGATTGTGCCCAATTTTCAACTTAACCCCGACTCTATCCAGAGTGCCGTCTATTAAGAGTTCGGTTCTACCGACTGTCAGGCTGCTTTTCTCTCGTTACACTCTAAATAAGTGAATAAGCAAGTGATTAACTCAACGGTTCGCAACGAGGTATCCCGTGAAAGACGCATCCAAGCAAACTTCCAACTTTTTCAATGGTGATGCAGCCGCCGATAGCTCACTGATGCAATACGTGCAGTCAATGGCTCCCGAAACGATTGCCAAGTTGTCCAAACCTGCATCTCCTGAAACGTTCCAAATGATGGAGCGCAACATTATTGGCCTATTGGGAGGACTGCCTCCAGAGCATTTCGATATCACCATTACCACCAACCGCGAGCAGCTCGGTCGTCTACTCGCCTCTGCCATGATGAGCGGCTACTTCCTGCGTGGTGCAGAACAGCGGATGCAATTTGAACAAGCGCTCGTGGCCGCTGGCGACATCGCCACCGATGCTGACAACGCATTCGACTCTGATTCAGACGACGCATAGAACAGTTCATTCAAAGCTCATTAAAGCCCTAAAGGGCGGTGAGATTCGCATCGCGAATCTCACCACCCTCTAGGGCTTTTGGGTTTCGTAGATATAGCCATATTGGTCAGGAGATTTTGGTGGTGGGTGGTTGT
>CBKWJC010000069.1:0-36132 GCA_966674685.1 uncultured bacterium | reverse complement strand
CCCGAGTGTTTCTCCTGGGCGCGTCCCCCAGAAAAAACAAGACGTTTCGTCCCCTTCTTCCCCCCCCCCCTTTCCCCACCCCACGCTCCCAAGCTTTAATGTTGTTCTAAGTGGCTTTGACTTAAATTTAGCGGTAGCTCAACTCGAAAGATGGTACCGACGCCCTGCTGGCTGGAAAACGAAACCTGACCGCTGTGCAATTCGATGCACTGCTTGACAATGGCGAGTCCCAGTCCGGTGCCGCGAATGTTAACGGCATTTTGGGCGCGGTGAAACGTCTCAAATAGCTTGGGCTGATCGTCATCGGGGATGCCAATGCCGTGATCCTCAATTTGGAACATCGCGGTGGTGTCAGAGCAAGTGAGATGAAAGTCGATGGGCTTACCGTTTGGCGAATACTTGACTGCATTAGATAACAGGTTAGTCAAAATCGACCGCAGCAGTTTGGGATCAACCGACGCCGAAGTGGGGCAGTTGCGATCGCAGGTAAACGAAATCAGATGAGATTTGCCGATGCTGAGCTGAATTTCGTCGGCCAGATCCTGACAGAAAGCTTGCAAATCAATTGGAGTTAGCTCTAGCTCTAGTTTACCTGCCTCTGCTTTGCCGATGGTGAGCACATCTTCCATTAGGTGAGACATGGTGCGAATGGCCGTGCGGATGCGCTGAAAATATTCCTGACGCTTTGCAGCAGAGGCGATGTGGCCATACTGCTCTAGCAGTTCAACCGAGGTGCGAATCACGGTTAGCGGCGTGCGAAATTCATGGGACACCATCGAAATGAAGCGAGACTTAAGCGCATTCAGTTCTTTCTCTTCTTCCAGCGCATTGCGGATTTCAGTTTCAATCCTCTTGCCGTGTCGGATCAGCCGCTCCCGCGTCCGGATGCGCTCCACCATTACTTCAAATACCTGGGCTAGCCGATCCATTTCGTCTGGAAAGCGGCTCTGACGCGGAAAGGCAACTTTGTGCACATATTCACCATCCGCGACGCGCTCTGCGGCCTCGGACAGTACCGTCAAATTGCGAGTCAACACGCCGGATAGGACGTAAATCAGAATAAATAAAACTCCGTATGCGATCGCAAAGGCAATGATCACTCGATGCCGAATCGTCTGCTGAATCTCTCGCACATGGCGGGCATCAATATCCAAACCCAAGATAGCAACCACTTCACCCGCATCATTTTTCAGCGGTGCGGAAGCCGACAGCCAGGTGCCCCACTTGTCGGTATACAGCCGGGAATGTTCGGCTAGTTCTCCGGTCTCTAGGACTTTCCGCGCCCGCAGACTCAAAATATCGGGTTCTAAAAACTTGACGGCCTGAGCAGGTATATAGTTAGCCCGCAAATCGACCAAGTAGATCATCTCCTGCTCATTGGGAGCGACGACCGCTGAGCCAATCCGCCGATTATCTGCTGCTGGGCCCACCACCATTGAATAGAGCCAGGTGTCTGGGCGCAATCGATGCACAGTTTCAAACCACGCTAGCTGGCGCTTGTAGCGCGGATCGCTAGAAAAACCAGCAGCGTTCCGCTCTCCGGTTTCATACAGCGCCAGCAGTTCCTCCACATCGACACCTTCAGCAGCCCCTCTGAGAGTTGATCTCAACTCCAGTCGCAATCTATCAATAGTTTTGTCGGTTGTGAAAGTATAAAACCAATAAAAAGCGCCCGCAAAAACGATGCTAAAAATAACGCTAAAGCCCAGCAGCAATTTGACGCGTAAGCTGACAAACTTTGGTGACTCTAGCTGATATGCAACATCTGGTTTAGATGAGGATAAATTACGCCGCAAGGTCGCTTTCCTGTAAAACCACTAGGCTTTTCACAACTACATCTGCAACGTCAGGATAAAATTCCGTAGAAGCACCCCTAATGTTAATGACTCGTCCTATTTAGCCAAGAGCAGGGAAGAACTAATTTACATTCTCCATACGAGTTTATACTTGGCGGAGTGAATACTGTCATCCTAGATCACGAATTCATAATTTGTTTTACTGTCACTGGAGAACTGGTTGCATTGAGTTGAAAACTCCAAATCAATTTTTTGCGCCAGTAAATTTTTGTGATAGTACGTGCTAAACCCAAACGTTCAAACCGAGACGGTGAATACCAGTAGCTGCACATCGCTACCCAAACGCTATCCAAATTGAGCAGTTGAAACGCTAGGATTGGCTACTAGGGTTGATGGACGGGCTAAAGAAGAAATGGCAATCGAGCATATAAATCGCGTGAAGAAGGTGTCTTCACACGTACGCATTGATGGTTGGACAATAATTGTAGGCGCGATCGCAGTTTTGATTGCCGCCCCAATCCTGATCGTACTCGGATCGGTGTTCACTCCTTCTAGCCGCGAAATTTGGAGCCATTTAGCCTCAACGGTTCTGCCAACCTACATTTTGCAGTCCTTTTGGCTGATGGTGGGAGTGAGCTTTGGCGTCACGGTGATTGGGGTGAGCGCGGCGTGGCTGGTCACGACCTGCCAGTTTCCGGGTCGCCGTATCTTCGAGTGGGCTTTGCTGCTGCCCCTAGCTGCCCCGGCTTATATCCTGGCCTATGTATATACGGATCTACTGGAATTCTATGGGCCAGTTCAGTCGGGTCTGCGCCAACTGTTCGGCTGGAGCAGTGTGAATGACTACTGGTTTCCTGAAATTCGCTCCATTGGCGGTGCGATCGCAATGCTGACCCTGGTGCTGTATCCCTACGTTTACCTGATTACCCGCGTTGCCTTTCTCGACCAGTCAGTTTGCACCCTAGAAGCCAGTCGGGCACTGGGCTGCAATCCGTGGAGCAGCTTTTTTCGGGTGGCGCTGCCGCTGGCTCGTCCGGCCATCATGGGGGGTGTCGCGCTGGCGCTGATGGAAACACTGAATGATTTTGGCACCGTTCAGTTTTTTGGCGTAGAAACATTTACGACCGGGATTTACCGCACCTGGTTTGGCTTAGGCGAACGGATTGCTGCCTCTCAGCTTTCGGCGCTGCTGCTCACCTTCATTTTGGTCTTACTCGTCTTAGAACAGTGGTCTCGCCGCCGCACCAAGTACTACCAAAGCCACAACAGCCAGCAGCCGTTTTCGACCTACCAGCTTCGGAGCTGGCGAGCCGTCGGGGCTGCGCTGATTTGTGCCTTGCCGATTGGTTTAGGCTTTTTGATTCCGGCGGTGGTGCTGGCAGAAATGGCGATCGCAGATATGACCGACAATTTCAGTGCCGGATTTTGGCAATACGCTAGCAATAGCCTGGTGCTGGCAACTCTAACCGCTGGTCTGGCTGTTGTCCTGGCCTTGATCATGGCCTATGGCTTGCGGCTGCGGCCCAAACCCAGTATGGCTGCTGCTGTGCGCGTGGCTGCGATTGGTTATGCGGTGCCGGGGGCGGTGATTGCGGTGGGCATTTTGATGCCGCTAGGGCGGTTTGATAACTGGTTGGATCAGTGGATGCGGAATCTGTTTGGCATTTCGACTGGGTTACTGCTCAGCGGCACGATTGTCGCCCTGGTGTTTGCCTACCTCGTCCGCTTTCTAGCGGTGTCTTACAATACCGTACAGTCCAGCCTCAGCCGCATCAAGCCCAGTCTGGATGATGCGTCCCATTCACTCGGCTATGGCTCAGTCTCGACGCTGCTCAAAATTCATGCGCCCCTGATGGGTGGCGGGCTAGTTACCGCTGCCATTCTGGTGTTTGTTGATGTGATGAAAGAGCTGCCCGCCACGCTGATTGTGCGTCCATTTAACTTTGATACGCTGGCCGTGCAGGTCTATCGCCTCGCGTCTGATGAGCGGCTAGCCGAAGCGGCGGCTCCAGCGTTGGCAATTGTGCTGGTTGGCTTGATTCCGGTCATGCTGCTGAGCTGGCAAGTGTCGCGATCGCAATCGAACCCATCCTGAACACTTCAAATTTGGCTGTACGGCGTGGGATCACGTCAGATCAACGATTGAGAAGAGCAAAGTCGCGATCGCAACTTTAGAAATGTGACGCGGTGTGGTTTGATTTTCAGTAAGGCGTAATAGACGCGCTTTATCTTTCCGCCATTCTGAAGAGGCTGAACTTAGTGGTGGGAGAGATACGGGGATAAGAGGGGGGTGAACACCAAAAACCACACCCGAAAACCAGGGGAACCCCCCCGAAGGGACGCTCCCCCGGTTTTTAGGTTTGGCATTTTTATTGATAAACAGCCACTTAGATCATCTAGAACTTTTGTCGTTCTATCCTCACAAGAATAACTATGACTGCAACGTCCGTTCGCTTCCCGATTAATCTTGATGCCTACAAGCCGCTAGCGCTTGATCCCAGCAATCCGGTGCTGACCGATGAGCAGCGAAACACCCTGAAAGCCAATATCCAGCTTTGCCGCGATGCCATCGTCTTTTTCACGGCAACGGGTGCAGCACGGGGCGTTGGCGGTCATACGGGTGGCCCCTACGACACCGTGCCGGAAGTGATGATTCTGGATGCGCTGTTCCGGGGTAATCCGGACAAGTTTGTGCCCGTTTTCTTCGACGAAGCGGGACACCGAGTAGCCACTCAGTATCTGATGGCGACAATCAATGGAGATCTGCCACGAGAGCAACTGACTCAGTATCGAGCGGCTCATTCCAAGCTGCCAGGACACCCTGAACTCGGCTTAACTCCGGGTGTTAAGTTCAGCTCTGGCCGCCTGGGTCACATGTGGCCCTATGTGAACGGGGTTGCGATCGCAAATCCCGGCAAGACCACCTTCTGCTTGGGTTCTGATGGTTCTCAGCAGGAAGGCAACGATGCGGAAGCGGCTCGTCTGGCTGTGGCGCAGGGACTCAACGTCAAGCTGATCATCGACGACAACGACGTGACCATTGCTGGACATCCATCTGAATACATTCCCGGCTTCGATGTGGCGTCTACGCTGGAAGGTCACGGTCTGAAGATCTTGACGGGTGACGGTGAAGATCTTGACGATCTCTATAGCCGCATTTGTGAAGCGATTAACACCGATGGCCCAGTAGCGGTGATCAACAAGCGACCCATGTGCCCTGGCATTGAGGGACTGGAAGGTTCCACTCACGGTCATGATGTGATTCCGCTCAAGCTAGCGCTCCAGTATCTCGAACAGCGCGGCCTCAACGATGCAGTAGACTTCCTCAACAATATTGAGAAGCCCAAGGATGACTACCAGTTCCTCGGTGCCAGCGAGAATCGGGGTTCTAACCGTAAGGTATTTGGCTCTGCTGTCGTCTCCATGCTGGAGAAAATGAGCGCTGAAGAACGCAAAGCCAATGTTCTCTGCATTGACAGCGACCTGGAAGGCTCCTGCGGTCTCAACACCATTCGCGAAGCCTTTCCTGAGATTTACATCAATGCGGGCATCATGGAGCGGGGTAACTTCTCCGCTGCCGCTGGTTTCGGCATGGCTCCTGGCAAGCAGGGCATCTTCGGCACCTTCAGCGCCTTCCTGGAAATGTGCATTTCCGAAATCACGATGGCGCGGTTGAACTACTCCAACGTTCTCTGCCACTTCTCCCACGCTGGCATCGACGACATGGCCGATAACACCTGCCACTTCGGCATCAACAACATGTTTGCCGATAACGGTCTAGACGACGGCTATGAAACTCGCCTCTATTTCCCCGCCGACGAACATCAAATGCGCGCCTGCGTCGCATCCGTCTTCCACGATCCCGGTCTGCGGTTCATCTTCTCCACTCGTTCTTCCGTACCCAGCATCCTCACCAGCGACGGCAACACCCTCTTTGGTGAAGGCTATGAGTTCACCCCCGGTAAAGACGAAGTGATCCGCGAAGGCACCGCTGGCTACATTGTTAGCTTTGGTGACGCGCTCTACCGCTCACTAGACGCTGTAGAACGGCTCAAGCAAGAAGGCATCGATGTCGGTTTGATCAATAAGCCCACCCTCAACGTAGTTGACGAAGAGATGATGGCAAAGCTAGGTGCTGCACCCTTTGTCCTGGTTGTAGAATCTTTCAACCGCCGCACCGGACTGGGTAGCCGCTTTGGCTCCTGGCTCTTGGAGCGAGGCTTCACACCTAAGTTTGCTCACCTCGGCACCCACGAAGAAGGCTCCGGCGGTCTCTGGGAGCAGTTTTTGCATCAGGGTATTGACCCTGTTGGCATCATGAAAAAGGTGAAAGAGCTTGCTAGCTAGTTGTCTAGCTCTTTAGTTTTCTAAACGTATCTTAATAGCTCAAAGAACGCTGTGTCGTGGGATGCAGCGTTCTTTGAGCTATTAAGATACGTTTAGGACTATTGTGAAAACCCCCTTTTGGGGGGGCGTTTCCCCCCACGCCCCCGCTGGGAGACGGTTGCGTCCCCCAGACCAGACCCCCTCCCAAAAAAATAACCTGTCAGTATCAACAGCATTCTGTTGGGGTTAAGTGGGTTTGGCGTTCCGCCAAACCTCAAAAACCTTCACAAGTAACGCCTGATCGACACCTGCAAAGCGAAGCGCTGTGACACTACTCACCGATCACCTCGTCCGGGGGGGCCTGGGGCGTCGGAACGCACCAGTGGGGGAGCCTGAGGGGGCTAGCCCCCTCAGAACCAACCTGCCAACACCCAAAAAACAACCCTCAAAATCCCAAAAACAACCCTCAAACCACATTTCCAGCAAATTCCCTATAATTTGGTCAAATCCGCCATCAAAACCAAATCAAATTATGACTACAACCCCAAAAATCCTCGCCTTCGCAGGTAGCGCCAGAGTTGATTCCTTCAACAAAAAACTCGTCAAAGTAGCCGCCGCCGGAGCCAAAACAGCCGGAGCCGAAGTCACCTATGTTGACCTCCTCGACTATCCAATGCCGCTGTTTAATCAAGACCTAGAAGCTAAAGAAGGCATCCCCGCAGCCGTGCGTCAATTCAAACAGCTCTTGAAAAGCCACGATGGCTTTCTGATTGCCTGCCCCGAATACAACGGTTCGATCACGTCACTGCTCAAAAATGCCATCGATTGGGCTTCCCGGCCAGAGCCAGATGAACCACCGATGGGATTAGTCTGCTTTCGCGGCAAAACAGCAGCACTGCTAGCAGCGTCTCCCGGTGGACTCGGTGGTATTCGCGGCTTGGTTCACGTCCGCGCTATTTTGGAAGGCATTGGCGTCTTTGTCATTCCCGATCAAAAAGCCGTGCCTAATGCTTACCAAGCCTTTGATGAACAAGGACAACTAATCGATCCAAAACTGATGGAGGGGGTGCAAGGCATAGCCCATAAGCTCGTCGATGTTACCGCTAAGTTGATTGCTTAATTAGTCACTAAATTAGGGGCGTGAACCGCAATGGCAATTCGAATTCTGCTACAAACAACGCTGCTCCCAACCGATGTCGATGATTGGACAATTGCCCGGTTCTCCCTGCTGCAAAACTATTTGTCATCGCTGAAAGATGAACAGGGGCAACCTCTAGTGGCAGTGACAGCCCGCGATCGCAACCCCGATCTTGATGGCAACGACCCGATTCTCAGCCAGCTTGACCGACAGGATTTTGACCAACTGTGGCTATTTGCGCTGGATGTAGGTGGTGGTCTTAGTCCAACCGACTGTGCTGGTATTACTCGTTTTCACCAGCAGGGCGGTGGAATTTTGACAACTCGCGATCACCAAGACATGGGCATTTCCATGTGTGCGCTACCGACGCTGGGCGCGTTTCACTATTTTCGTACGCGCCAAATCGATCCCGATCCAGAGCGCTGCTGCCGCGATGATGCCTACACGCTGACTATCGACTGGCCCAACTACCACTCCGGCAGCAATGGCGACTATCAGACCATTACTCCCATCGAGCCACTGCATGAGCTGCTCAAGCATCCAAACGCACCGGACGGTCGGATTCGCTTCTTTCCCGCTCATCCCCATGAAGGAGGCGTTGGCGTTACCGATCTGGACGATCCAGCGGTTCACATCCTCGCCACAGGCACCAGCAAGGTGACAACCCGCCCGTTTAATCTGGCTGTCGCGGCGGATCATCGTCAGGATGCCGATGGTCACACACTAGGACGCATGGTAGCGCAATCCACCTTTCATCACTTTGTCGATTACAACTGGGATACAAGCTACGGTTGCCCCAGCTTTGTCACCGAACAGCCCGGAAATGGCATCCAAGAAAATCCAGCTGCGATCGCAGATATCCAAACCTACATCAAAAATCTAGTCCACTGGCTCCAACCCCCCAGCACCCACTAACCCACCCCCACCACCAACCATTAACCATCGACCACTCCCACCATCAACCACTAACCATCAACCACTAACCATCAACCATCCCCACCAACAAAAAAGGAGACACCCATCACAAGCATCTCCCCTCTTTCAAACAAATTGTCAGCAAATCCTAATTCCGCACCAGCCACTTCTGAGCATTAAGCCGCTGTAGGACATAGTGAACCATCAGATCCAGCGTCACCTTCCGCTCATCCCCCATGAAATGCTCAAGGGTGCTAGGCTTAGCGCCCGAATCTGAATAGGCAAACAGCTTTGGCCCTGTGATGTCCTCCTTCAAAAAGGCAACATTGAACTGGCGACGCCCGCCTTTCCAGTGACCAATCACCTGCCAGAAAAAGCCGCTTTGTTCAGAACCAACGACTTCCAGCTTGGTACGCTCAAAGTCGAGGTCAATATCGGTCAAGCCTTCCTTCTTCAAAGCCTCAGACAGAGCCGGAATGAACTCTTCCGTAATGAAATTAGGGAATGGCTTATCCTCCGGTGCAGGTGGCTTCTCTTTTTTCTTAGCCGCAGGTTTACCATCACCTGCTGCCGCAGGCTTTTTGTTTCCGGCAGCTGGGGCCTTAGCCGCAGGCTTTTTCGCAGAGTCATCGCCGCCTGAGCCATTCGCTTCAGCCGACTGCTTTGGATCTTTGGGAGTGTTTTCTTCTGCCATTGCTTACTGTTTCTACCGTTTCATCTAGATTTCAGCAACTGCCCGTTCAATCAATCGACGAGCCAGGGTTTGAATCCCCGTATGCTCATAGTAATTGGTTGACATGTCCAGGAAGGCTCCTAGATAGTCTAATTTGTCTTCAGACACTTCGACAAAGTTTTGTAAGTTACTGGCAATTTTTTGCGGCGTCAAATTGTTGGACTGGACAAACTTTCCCATCCAGCCCTTGGTCGAGTCAAAGCTCTCGTTGATGAAGCCGAGCTGCTTATCCGCACTGTTGCCCGGAATTAGCTCCCGAATCTGCTTAAAGCCTGGATGCTCGTTTAGTTCTTTGGGATTGAGACGACTCAGCGTATTCTGCGCCGACAAGATAAAGTTGGGGCCGAGGGGAATTAAGCCGTCAAAGCTGACCAGCGCCGCCATCCGCATCAGGCTTTCGCCGCTGTAGTCCCCTAGAGATTTGACAAAATCGCCAATGCTGTCGCCCGGAATGCCGTTGATCTGGCAGAAGGCCACTATCTCCGTCACCAGCTTCAGCGCTAAGTCAATCGTCTGGGCTTTTTCCGGCTTGGGCGTGATTTTATCCAAAAAGCTGAGCAGTTTAACTTTTTCACCCACCTTGCCCGCAAACGCTGCCGTACCCAGCGCCCGCCCTGTGCTGTCGATGGTCTGATAGAGCCACAGCGCCCGCTGATAGCCCTGCTTTTTGTCGTTAAATAACCGAATGGCCCGCTCACCAATCTGCTGAATCAGCGCCTGGTCGGTTTCGCCCGTCACGACCTTAATCGTGTTCTCAAATCCAGTCAGGTTTTCCCACTTGCCGGGAACAAGCGCATCAAGCGATCGCAATGCCAAAACAGTGATGTTGCGTTCTGGCAGGTCGTCAACCAGTTCAAAAATGGTTTTGCTCATAGGAAAAAATGAGGTAAAGAGAGTAAATACAAAGTTGATTAAGCAATAGCTCCATTGGTTTGGATGCTCAGGTATTGGGAAACGTTGGAACGTTGGAACGTTGGAACGTTATAACGTTTGAACCTTTAAACGCTGGCTCCAAATCTACAGGTGAAATTAAGACGCTGAGGCGAGTTCTTCGAGTCCTTGCAAATTAAACTGTTCTAGCCATGATGCTCGGTCTTCTGCTGTGAATAGGCTGCCGCGTGACTGGACTTTGACCTGAATGCGATCGCTCACCAGAACCGCCGTGGAATTGCCCACTTCAGCCGCTGGATAACCTGCAATCTCTAAATCACTATTTTGAAACTTAGTAACCGCGTCTGGATTAGTGGCCGTATCAGAGATAGAAAGCATGGCCACATCTTCGCCATTTTGCTTCAGCTTGGCCTCTGCAAAACCTTGTTTTTCCTGGGTATAAACCGTGTCGTATTCACCGGATGCTTCGGGGAAGAACTTATTGAACTCTCCACCTGCAATCGGCTCAGCCGTCGCGATGTCAGAAATTTGCTCATTCCGTGTCTCTTGCTGTACCTGATCCCAGCGGGACTCTGGCTGGGCGCAGGCAGTCACCAACAACAGCACACTTAGACACAGTCCAGTCAAAATTCGATAGTGTTTTTTCAACATAAACAGGTTCTCCAAATTCATCATTCAATTTGATTTCAAACGCTTAAAGGTTTCTATCTCAAGTCGCAGCAGCCAAGTTGATTATAGATTTGGTTCTGGTCATGAAACCTGGAGATTTGACTATATTAAGGTCGTAGCGAACGTGCGATGTGAGCTGAATGGAAGCCCACATCCCTGTTTCATAGGATTTTCAGGGGCTAATGGCTTTTGGGTTAATCCAGGCACGGGGCTATATGCCCCATACTCCAGAGCGTTTCTCCGTGGTAGCATTTCCTTAATTTTTTAGTCGTGCTTAGCGAAGAAACTGATGCGACTGGCAGACTTCATCCTGGGGAACGTCGAGCCCATCCTCGCAGAATGGGAATCGTTTGCGCGCAGCCTCTCACCTGGGGCGAAGATGACAAAGCTTGCTTTGCGTGATGCTGCCGAGGCCATACTTCTGGCCACCGCGCGGGACATGCAGAGCGACCAGAGCCTCGACCAGCAAGCCAGCAAGTCTAAAGGCTACGGCGGTGCTGGCGGTGAGGAGAGCGATCGTCTCGATCACGCCTCGAAACAGCACGGTGTGGAGCGCGTAGGTTCGGGCTTTGACATTATGGAAGTCGTTTCTGAATACCGCGCTCTGCGGGCCAGCGTGCTCCGCCTGTGGCGTGCGAACCGCCCACAATCCGACATCAACGACATCAACGACATTACACGCTTCAATGAGGCGATCGATCAATCTCTCGCTGAAGCTGTTAGCAGCTACACAAAACGCGTCGAGCAGTCGCGCCGCATGTTTCTGGCCATCCTCAGTCACGACCTGCGTAGCCCGCTGAACAACATCCGCACGGCTGCACAACTGGCTTCGCGCATCACAGACAAAGACTTGCCCTCTGCCAAAGCACTCTCAATGATCGAGAGAAATACAGAGACGATTACACGGTTGACCCATGACCTGATCGACTTCGCATCGACAGGGCTAGGCAGCGCAATACCGCTGACACGCTGTCTGGTCGATTTGGAAAAACTGGGTCGCAACGTCTTTGAAGAATTCTGCTTTGCCTATCCACAGCGCACGTTGCGCTTTCACCCGGACGGCGACCTCACGGGCGAGTGGGATGAGTCCCGACTCCGACAGGTCATTTCCAATCTGATGAGCAACGCCCTTCAGCATGGGGCGAGCGAGGGGGCAATCGAACTTGCGATCGCATCAGAAGAATCAACCGTGGTCTTGAGCGTGCATAATGAAGGGCCGTCGATCCCGTCGGAGATGCTAACAACAATCTTCGATCCGCTCATGCGTTACAGTCAGCCGGAATCGACGGCGCAAAAGGTTTCGAGCAGCATTGGCCTAGGTTTATACATTGTGCGGGAGGTCGTCGTCGCCCACGGAGGCACGATAGCGGTTACCTCGACGGCGCAGGAAGGTACGACGTTTACTGTCCGCCTGCCGCGAACTGCTCCTTATTAAGGCACTATCGCAAAACGTTGTAACGATGTCGCAAGGTGTTTCGCTATATCAAGTCTGGTTGAAAACTCATAATTTATAGCGGTTCTAGATAAGAACGAGAGAGGAGAGTACCTCATGATGAGGTACTCTCCTCTCTCGTTCTCTCATGCTTAACTGGAATTACTATATTTTCTGTGAAACGTTTGCTCCGCGAACGTTTCACAGAAAATAAACTGGGTTCTTATACACAGACTTGATATGAGTAGTGATCAAACCGATGGCGGTAAGACAATTCTTTGCGCCAGTCCCAGGTGCTTTAAGCCCACAATGACCCACCAAGTCATATCGATTTCCCACCATTTCCAGCCTGCTTTGGCCACGTTGGGATAAGCATGATGGTTGTTGTGCCAGCCTTCTCCATAGGTGAGAATTGCTGCCCACCAGAGGTTTCGAGAATTATCGTCCGAGTCGTGACTACGGTAGCCCGTGATGTGGCTGGCAGAGTTGATCAGCCATGTGCTGTGCCAGAGTAAGACGGCTCTTACAAATAGTCCATAAATCACGAATGACCACCCCCCAAGCAGGTATAACCCAACTCCGAGCGGGATTTGCAGCAGCAGGTAGTAGCGATCGAGCCAGCGGTAGAAGGCGTCTTTGGCTAGATCAGGTGCAAATTTGCGATTCGATTCGTACTCAAAAAACTCTGGACGCTTGTAAAGCATCCAGCCCATGTGGCTCCACCAAAATCCTCGTTTTGCAGAGTAAGGATCTTTGTCAATGTCTTCAGTGTAGGTGTGATGCCGACGATGCCCTGCAACCCAGAAAATCGGCCCTCCTTGTAATGCGAGAGCACCCACGAGTGCGATCGCATATTCCAGTCCCTTCGGAAGACGCAAACTGCGATGTGTCAGTAGCCGATGATATCCCAGACAAATGCCAATACTGCCAAATAGCCAGTGCAGGAAAAGGGCGACTCCTAGTGCTGACCAAGAGAAAAACCAGGGGGCTAGTAAAGCGAGAGTGTGGACTGCCGCAAAAAGCGCAAAGCTGATCCAGTTGAACGCGAGTGGCTGACCAAGTTTGTGGTCAGCGTCAACAATATTGAAAGTCATGCAAATTCCGTTGAATACACTTCAACTGTAGTTGGGCATTTTGCTGCTGGTGTCTGTCTACAGTTGTGGGTACTGTACGGCTGAGGTTGAGAAATAGGGCCATCGCCACTTTAGTTGAGCCATTTACGAAATCTAACGTTTAAACGTTTGAACGTTTTCAGAGTCTTCCAACGTCCCAACCAACGTGGCTACAGCTATACAGATAAATAAACGTATCGAAAAAAAGGAGCCCCAACGGTATAACCCATCAGAACTCCTTGGCAATGCGAAAAAGACGTTGTAGCTTTATGTCGTAAACAGATGCACCCGATTGAAACTTAAAAATCTAGAGAATTTATATCAAGTCTGTGTATAAGAACCCAATTTATTTTTTGTAAAACGTTTGCTCCGCAAACGTTTTACAAAAAATAAATTATGGGTTTTCAACCAGACTTAATATTAGCCCCCAGCGACCGCAGGTACGATGCTGACTTCGTCGCCTTCGTTTAGCGCTGTGTTTTTGCCGTCTAGGAAACGAATATCTTCGCTGTTGACGTAGAAGTTGACGAACCGACGCAGTTCACCGTCTTCGTTACACAAGCGCTCTTTGATGCCAGGACAAGACTGATTCAGCGCATCCAGCAGCTCAGAAATGCTGCCGCCGTCGCACTCAATCGTGGCTTGGTTGTTGGTGAACTTTTGCAGAGGGGTTGGAATGAGAACTTTGACAGCCATTGTTTACCAGATGAGTAGAAGATACTAATTACAAGGGTTTACAAATTGAGCAGGGACAGATGCCCTACCGTAGGGGCGGGTTTAGCCGATCAATATGACTTCAAGTCAAAGTTGGTCAACGGAACCCACCCCTAGAAGAGGTTGACAGACTCAGCAGAGCCTAATCCTAAACAGACGTTTGCTGCCACTCCAGGCGATCCAAGGTGCGTGCCCGTTCTAGAGCATGCTCAAAGCTCTCTAGTTTGGGTTCGATGGTGAGCGGCTCACCGACATCGCCCTGCACCGCTTCTTGGGTCTTGAGACCGTTACCCGTGATGTAGGCAACGGTGGTTTCGTCCGGATCAATTTTGCCAGCTTCAACTAGCTTTTTGAGCACTGCTATGGTGGTGCCGCCTGCGGTTTCGGTGAAGACCCCTTCGGTTTCCGCCAGCAGCTTCATACCCTCGACGATTTCAGCATCGGTGACAGACTCAATGTTGCCGTTGGTCTTGTTCGCGATGTCAACTGCGTAAACCCCATCTGCCGGATTACCGATCGCAATTGATTTAGCAATCGTATTTGGCTTCACCGGGGTGATGAAGTCGCGGCCTTCCTTGAAGGCTTGTGCAATGGGGGAGCAGCCTTCAGCTTGGGCACCGCTGAAGCGGACATGCTTGCCTTCCACCAGACCAAGCTGGGTGAACTCATTGAAGCCTTTGTAGATCTTGCCGAACAGAGAGCCAGATGCTAACGGCGCAACGATGTGGTCGGGCAGTTTCCAGCCGAGCTGTTCGATAACCTCGTAGCCGAGGGTCTTGGAACCTTCAGAGTAGTAGGGACGCAGGTTGATGTTGACGAAGCCCCAGCCGTGGGTATTGGCGACTTCAGAGCAAAGGCGGTTAACCTGGTCGTAGTTGCCCTTAACGGCCATCAGCGTGGGGTTGTAGATCAGCGTACCCAGTACCTTGCCCGCTTCCAAATCAGACGGAATGAAGACGCAGCAGTCTAACCCCGCATGAGCTGCGATCGCAGCTGTGGAATTGGCCAAGTTACCCGTACTGGCGCAGGATACCGTGGAGAAACCCAGTTCACGAGCGCGAGTCAGTGCCACCGATACCACCCGATCCTTGAAGCTGAGGGTCGGCATGTTAACCGCATCATTCTTGATGTAAAGCTCTTTTAGACCTAAGCGACGCGCCAACCGATTCGCTTTCAGCAGCGGCGTCATACCTGTGCCGACATCAATGGGGTTATCAGTTGCAACGGGCAGCAGGTCTTTATAGCGCCAGATGGAATTCGGGCCTCGCTCAATGGATTCACGGGTGACGCGACGACGGATCTCATCGTAGTCGTAGGTCACTTCCAGCGGGCCAAAGCAAAATTCGCAAACGTGGGTCGCTTTGGGTTCGTACTCGGCGCCGCACTCCTTACAGCGCAGGGCTGTAAATGTGGGCTTCCGAGTTTGAGTGGACTGGGTGGGGAGGGTATCGCTTAGCTGAGTCATGATTTCTTCGCTTCAATTTAACAACGTCTCTATCGCAGGTTGGATGAGGGTTTTAGAACATCTCTTGCCCAACGTTCACAAAGCGTATCACGGGGGGCAAAATTGGCGCAAACATACCCGACCAAAAAAGTCGGGTATTTGAAAATGCTTTATTCATGGGGGTTTTAGCTGATTCGCTGAAATTTACGAGCCAAATTCACAACTTTTTTCTGAAAAGTTTTTGCAAATAACCTCGAAGTTATTGGTTTTCCAACGCACTAAACCTGACAGCGATCAAAAACCCACAGCGTATCTAACATTAGCGGCGCTCCTGTTTCGGTAATCTGATCTCGCCTCGTGTAGTAGTCATAGCTGCCCAATCCTGAAATAAACACGAGATCCTGCGCTGGCTCATCAGAACTAAAACCCATGGATGTCAAGTCAGCATTGAAAAAATCCATCCGTAGCGCGTCATGTTCCGTCAGCCAGTAATAGGACGCATAGCCATTGGACACTGTAAGGCCAGAAGAATACAGCTCCTCATTGCCCCAGCGAATCAACGCTGCGACGGGTGAAATTGGATTTTCCACCGGATCAGGTTCGCGAAACACCAGCTCAAACCCCTGACCATTGGCATCCCGATAGATGCGATGTTGTAGAAGACAGATAGGGGATTCAGATGCAGACGCAGGTGCGATCGCACTTCCACATAGTCCAGCCATACCTAGCCCGAAAATCGATCCAGCTAGCGATTTCAACGCTAGCTTCAGTAAACCCCTCATTTCCTTATCCCCGATTCTCTCAGTCGAAGAAATCGCAATGACTCAAGCTCCCCTGCTCGCGCCAACTGCAACCTTGCCAATAAACAATGGATAACAACCGCTACACACAAAACTGCATATAAAGCGGACGCAGCACCGGACAAGCTTCGGCTTCCTGCAAATTATCTGGTTTATTCCAGGTGAAGGGAGCCTGCTTCGCCGCCGACATCCACAGCAGCCGCCGAGCGCGAGTCATCGCCACATAGAGCAAGCGAAACTCCTCTGCCGTTTTTAGCTGTCCCGCCTGCTGCCACGCCGTTTGCAAATCCGGTAGCTGATGGTCTTCATGCACGTATGAACGCAACTGGGCGCGGGCGACTTCCGCCAGGGTGAAATCCCCCAGAAACTTCATCTGCGGCGGTACCCACGCGCTACCGGGAATCTGCCGCGCATGGAGAAACGGCAGAAAGACCACGTCCCAGTCCAGCCCCTTGGCCTTGTGCATGGTGATGATGGTTAACTGGCCCTTGCGCGTGTAGCGGCTGTCGAGATCCTCCGTTTCCACGGGTTCAAACCGCTCTGAGGTGACGATATCGGTCAACGCTTGCAGCATGGCGCTGAGGGAACTCTCACCCTGCGTCTGCTGAAAAATCCGCGCCGCTAGCTTATTCAGCGTGGCCAAATCACTCTGCTCGTAGTGCAGCGTCAGGCCAATAAACGGAATTAGTTGGGAGGGCGGCAGTTCCAATCGCGATCGCAACAGTCCCCCACAGTAGCGCCGCGCCTGGATAATCGCGTCAGTGGTCGGAATCGGGCTTAGCGGTGTGGGATAAAGAAACTGTTCCGGCTGACTGGCGGCCAGGTTCAAATCCTGGGTTGGAATTAGCCGCCGCTGCATCAGAACCGTGAGCGCCCCCTTGAGATAGGTGGGAGAATGGGGCCGCTGCATGAATTGCAGCAGAGACAGGACTTCGGCGGGAATATTAGATGTGCGATCGCGCTCTCCCACATCGTAAATTTGCACGCCGCACTGAGTCAGATCAAACTGAAGTTGACGCTGCTCAGGATGCCGTAGTAGCTCAGATAGAAACGTTCCTTGCTTATTCTCCCGCACCAGGATTGCCGCGCGAGTTTCAGGATTTTGGTTGAACAGTTCAACGACCCGCTGCCCAATCAGCTCAACCGTCTTATAAATATCCTCAGGTCGATACAGCTCTAAGCCTTGACCAATCGGTTCTGGATTTGCATCCGGCTGCGGATCGCCCACTTGCACCGGATGAATTGCCTGAGGTCGAAACGGGGTGCGGTTCTGGTAGCGATATTCCTGATTCACCCAGTCCAAAACAAAATTGGCAGCCTGCATGATGATCGGGCTGCTGCGGCCCGCCTGGTCAATTGTGGCTAGTCGTCCCTGATCGGCACACTGCTCGCAGAACGTGTTGAAGTAGACCGGATCGGCTGGCGTAAACGTGGAGTTGATTGCCTGATTCGGGTCGCCCACGCGCACCAGGTTCAACTGCTGGGTGAGCGGCTGCACGGCTAATCGCTCCAAAAGCTGCGTTTGCAGCGGCGAGGAATCCTGCGCTTCGTCCTCAAAAATGGCAAACACCTGCTCCTGCCAAAGCTGCCGCGCACTGTCATCCTCCAGCACCCGCAGCGCCGCCAGAATCATATCGTCGTAGTCAATCATGCCGCGACTGCTGAGCAAATCCTGATAGCGCTCGTATAGGCCAGCGGCAATTTCTAGCAGGCTGTAATCCTCGTAGTCGGGTTGATCGGTGTTTACCAAGTAGCTCATCTGCTCGCTGAGCGATCGCAGATCCGCTGGCGACAAACCGGAACTTTTGGCCTCATGAATTACTGTATTCGCTAGTTCCGGCAGCACCTCCGTCCGCAGCACCGATTGTCGCCGCAGCCGCTCGGTTTCCTCCCCGTCAAACTGCCGTCCCTCTAGCAATCGCTGATACAGCCGGGGATTGAGCGAAATCCACTGCTCCACACAGGTACGCACCAGCCGATGCCCCTGATTCAGCGTCACCAGCGTCATCGTATCCAGGTTAATTCCTGACAAATCCGCGTGACGAGTCGCAATATGCAGCGCCAACCCGTGCAGCGTATGCACCGCAAATCCGTTCTGCGGTACGCCCAGTTCTTGAAGATGTTGCCGAATTTTGGCCTTCAAATTCGCTGCCGCCGACCGCGTAAACGTCACCAAAATCAACTGATGCCGCGCATGAAGCTGATGATTGGTAATTGCGATCGCAGCTGCCGCAGCCATGCCCGTGGACTTACCGGAGCCAGGTACTGCTGAGACTGCCAGCGGCCCATTTTGCCAGTCAGCCATATCTCGCTGTCCCGGTCGCAATCCGTTGCGAATGGCGCGAAGTTTTTCGTCACGGGTAAGGGGCTGAGTAGTAGTCATGACGGCATAGCAGTACGGCTGTTTTAATTTTATTGTAGTGATTGTAGAGATTGGGAAATTAACAGTGCGAAAACGATTAGTGATTGAAATGGGCATGGGTGTGGATCAGCATGGCCAAGATCCGACGGTGGCAGCCAAGCGAGCGGTGCGAAATGCGATCGCACATAATGCTCTACCGGGAGTGTGGGAGGTGGCAGGCTTGGGTCATCCCAATGAAATGATTGTGGAAGTGCAGGTGGCGGTGCCCTATCCCGATCAGGTACGTGAGGAAGAAGTGCTGTCTGTCCTCCCGTTTGGCCAAAAAACGCTCAAGCTGGAAACGGGCGGCATGGTGGTTGAGGGCAAGGCGATTCCAGAACTCGACGACAAAAACGACGACATGATCATCGCTGTCGCAGCGGTAACGGTGCTAATTCCCTAAAGTGCGATCGCATTATGAGGAAGACTCTTCAAATAGAGCCGTCAAATCTTGATAGCCACTCACAACCCTAAGTATCTCAATATCGTCGTTGAGTAAGCGGTAAAAAATTAAGTATTTCTCATACGGTAAACTGCGTGAACCTGGATACAGTTCATCTCGTTTGCGGCCAATTTGAGGAAACTGAGCAATCCGCTGAAAAGTTGAATCGATACCGTTCAAGAACCGTTCAGCACTGGCTAGACTGCTTTGGACAGCAAGATAGTCCGCGATCGCTTCAATATCTCGACTGGCGCGAGGTGTGATGCGACAGGTTCGGCTCATGTTTAAGCATGCCGTTGGCGCAGCCGTTGACGAATGGCTTCGATTTCGCGGGTCGCATCTAGAAGCTCTCCCTGGTCGGCTTCTAAAGCTCCTAGCAATACTTCACGCCGCAATTCTTCAAATCGTCCCTGATAAATCTGTTCTTGTTCTGCCAGCATCCGCAAACCAGCTAGCATCATCTCATCCAGTGAGGTGTATTTACCACTGGCAATTTGACGATCAGCAAACTGCTGTAAATCAGGTGGCAGGGGTGGGGTCATGATCGGGTTTGCGGGAGGAAGACGAATATCTGTAAGTCTAGCTCACCTGTGCGATCGCACTTCTTGTATAGGGAATATTACGATGAAGCGCACCGCACAAGATTTGCGATCGCTTGTAGGCTCAACAGATTAAAAGCATTGAAATAAATTGAGATGAAGGAAATAGTGGTTGAAAAAACGAAATATATTTATTTGAGCAAAGACGAAATAGTGCCTGAAAGATTTGAGATTTTTATTGTAAAAAATAAAAGCAATTTTACGGATGAAATTCTCAAGCATAAGCAGGATATTAGACCTGTTTTAATTAAAAGTATTTTGTCTGATTCTTTTTCGGTTTATTATTTATTTTGGAATGATGGCACAAATCTAGATGAATTAGATGTCGCAGTAGAAAACGATACATTTGAAGACTATCAATTTGAAAATGCGGTAAAGACAAACCATCAAAAAACAACTTGTTTTGAATGTTTTAGTATATGGAACACTCTGGTTATTCCACCGGGAGATCCTTATCTTGGTAATCCAGGATTGGATAGGAAGAAGTATTTGCTAAGTACTATACTTCCCTGTCCCAATTGTCGAGCCTCACTTAGGCAGTCAGTTGTTAAAATATTTTATCCACAAGTTAAATTAAAAGAAGGAGATATTGATCCTGCTGAATTGTTTGGCAAGAAAAATGTTGAGAATTAAATACCTTAATTTGGCGACAAAGCGATCGCACCTTTCACATAGATAATATTACGCTCAAGCAAATGTAATCGCACAAGATCTGAGATCGCACTATGATTGACCAACGATTTGCGAGAAGTGAATTTGAGAAGCTAGGATATCGGTCTCTAGAGGCCAATGCTCTTCACAAAGCACTCGCATCTGAAATTGCTGCCGAACTACATAAAAGTCTCGAGCCTACCTTTCGTGCAGTTGCTGACCGCCTTCGCGAGTTAGGACATCACATGGAAGAGGCTACTCCTGAACATGATCCTGAGTTTTATGCCTGGGACTATGAACACTACAATCCAATCGATGATCGAGCATTACGTATCTGGTTGCATGTACAATTAGGCGCGATTTCCGGTTATCGTGAGGAAACTGATGAAAGCGACGACAAAGCTTAACTAGCAACGCACCCACAAGAGCTAAATCGCACTGCATTAAGCATTTAGAGTAACGCCGCGATAGAGATCTGCGCTAGCGCAAACGGCCCGATCGCAAAATACTAATGATCAGCCACAGGCCAATGAAGCTAGCAGCGGCAAATAGTAAATAGCTGAGCCAGAGAAACTGGCTGGCACCTCCGGTCGAGATGGTGGCAGCACCGATGATGAGTGCTCCGACGACGATGCTAAAAGAGAGGCGATTGGCCGAATCGTCTAGGCTGCGGCGGAGGGCGTCTAGGTTCTTGACCTGCAAGTTCCAGGTGAGCGTTTCCGTAGAGACTCGGTCTAGCAGCGCTTCAACCTGGCGCGGCGACTCTAGTGAGAGATTTTTGACATCAATCGCCGTGCGTAACAGCGTTTGCACCGGATTATCGCCAAGGAGCTGCCGCCGAAACAGATCGGTCATCAGCGGACGGATTTCGTCGAGCAGATTCACTTCTGGATCGAATGCACGGGCCACGCCTTCCAGATTGGCTAGGGTTTTGGCATAGAGACCCATATTCCCCGGCAGCCGAATTTTGTTGTCGCGCGCCACCTGCAAGATCTCGTAGAACACCTCGCTGAAGTTAATCTCAGCCAAACTGCGATTGTAGTAGCGGCGCAGCAGTCGCGTGTAATCGGCCTCTAGCTGCGATAGATTTACCGGACGACCGGAGGATTCAGCCAGCTTGAGCGTCAATTGGGCACAGCGCTGCGCGTCTAAATCGATAATCGACAGCAGCATTTCGACCAGAATCGACTGCGTGCGCGGATCGAGGCGACCGACCATGCCGCAGTCAATTAGCGCCACGCGACCATCGTTGAGATAGAAAATGTTGCCGGGATGCGGGTCGGCATGAAAAAAGCCGTCAAGATAGATCTGCTGGAAAAAGGCGCGAAAGATTAACCGAGTGATTTCGCGGCGATCCATCGTCACGGTTTTACCGTTGTGGCTGTCTAGTAGCTCTGCGGTGAGGATTGGTAAGCCGTCCAGCCATTCCATCACCATCAGCTTTTCGGTAGTTAATGCCCAATAGATTTTGGGAACAACAATGTGCTTGGCGTCAAACCAGCGGCTATTGGATAAGTTGCGCCGGAGCTGATCGGCATAGTTGGCCTCTTGCGTAAAGTCCAGTTCTTTCAGTAACGCTGAGGTAAACTCCTCGGCCAGTGTAGAGGCATCATAATCTTGGCCAAACTCGGTCAGTTCCACCAGTTCGGCTAGTCCTCTAATGATGGCAATATCCTGCGCGATGATGGAGTCAATGCCAGGGCGCTGAATTTTGAGTGCGACTTCTTCGCCAGAGACCAGGGTGGCACGGTGCGTTTGGGCAATGGAACCAGCAGCGACCGGGTTCGTTTCGATTTTGCTGAAAATTTCGTCCAGTGGCCGGATGTATTGCTGCCGCAGTATCGCTTCAACTTCTGGCCAAGCAACGGGAGGAACATCGGCCTGTAGAGTACTGAGCGCGTCAATATAGCTGCCGGGCAGGAGATCGGGACGAGTGCTGAGCAGTTGACCCAGCTTGACGTAGACTGGCCCTAGGTCAATCAGAATATTGCGTAATACAGCGGGAGTCGGCAGCCGGGGTTCATCTGCTTTGCCGCCTGTCAATAACCCCCGCATATAGTCCCAGCCGTTGCGAAAGACAACTTCCGCAATCTCACGCTGACGTCCACTCGTGCGAGCGATGCTAGAAAACACGGGGCCTCCCTTTAGTACAGTACAAGATGAGTCAACTTGCCGTCATATTTAGCTTAAACGGTGGTTTTGCTTTGCGGCAGAATTTCTACTTAGGGATAGATTTATTGGGTGGGTGGATGGGTGATGGGGTGGATGGGTGAATGGTTATATCAAGTCTGTGTGTAAGAATCCGATTTATTTTTTGTGAAACGTTTGCTCCGCAAACGTTTCACAAAAAATAAATTATGGGTTTTCAATCAGACTTGATATTTAGAGACGGTAGAGGACGCGATCGCACACAAACAATGTCCCCGCTGCCACGCAAATGGGAATGCCAATCAAATTCACAAAGGGAATACTCACTAATCCTAGACAAACTAGGCCAAAGGTTGCACTGGCGGGTAGGTTGCCAAACACGATGCCGAGCTTGCGGCGAAACTGGAGCCGTCGTCGTTCGAGGGGAGCATCGAAAAAGTCGAGGCAAACAATTGTGGCACCGAGGGTAATGCCGCCAACGGCTGCGATCGCAGATCCAATCACAGGGACGAAATTACACAGCAGCAGCACTAAACCAACCGTTATTGCTAACCCTAGCTTTTTGATCTCAAACATAATCGCTCGCCAGAGATCGCGGACGATGGCGGTGGGGCTAAAGGGTTCTGGGGTTGGTTCTTTTCCCGTGCGAATTTTCTCGAGTTCCTCCGAGAGCTTGCCGTACCAGGGCGAACCGAGAATCACGCCAAACTGAAGCAGCAAGATTCCGGTCAAAATCAACAGCGCAATGCCCAGTAGGATTTGCAGAATCACTTCTACGACTGGCAGCACAACGCTCAGAAAGGCCAGCCACTCGGGTAGATTGGCCGCTAGCAGATCCAGTCGATCAATGAACCGAAATCCGGGCAAAACGAGGCTGACATAAATGATTGCGCCCAGGAATATATTGAGCAAAATCGGGAAAATCACGTACTGTAACAAACGCGCATTTTTCATCAGCACTTTCAGCGCTCGTAGCGGATAGGTTGCACCACTGAAGAAGCCGCGAATGCCCCTAGAGGGTTTCCGGAGAGCCGCACGAGCGGCAGGAGCAATGGAATCCTGTCTATCTGATTTAGAGGACTCAGACGGTTCAGGCGTGGACGGGACTTCTGGCCGAGATGGCTCATTGGGCGGTTGAATGTCAGCCATATGCGACGGACGTGTGACAGTAAACGGTTGAGTTGACAAGACCAATCCTGTCACGTCTTTCGCATTTTGAGCAGATGGGATACCCGAATCGGCAGTCCGAAAAATCCTCAGGGTTATTTCAGGATGATCAGAGAATATTTGAACCCTTTAATGTCACGTAGGGGCGGTGGCCATCCACTCTACTCAGCCCGCTTGTCCGCTAACCTGTGGAGTTGTCAAAATTTGGCTATATTAGCAAAGTTGATTGGCAAAAAGGAATCGAGAGATGGATGTCAAAGCTGCGGTTGCCTTTGAAGCGGGTAAACCCTTAAGCATCGAAACGGTGCAGCTAGAAGGGCCAAAAGCAGGCGAAGTTTTAGTTGAAGTGAAGGCCACAGGGGTTTGTCACACCGATGCGTATACCCTATCGGGTAGCGATCCAGAGGGTTTATTTCCCTCGATTCTGGGTCACGAGGGAGCAGGTATCGTTGTTGAAGTCGGCGAAGGCGTAACGAGCCTGAAACCCGGCGACCACGTCATTCCTCTCTACACGCCGGAATGTCGCCAGTGCAAGTTTTGTCTCAGCCAGAAAACCAATCTCTGCCAAGCAATTCGGGGCACCCAAGGTAAAGGCTTAATGCCCGATGGCACCAGCCGCTTTTCCCTCGACGGTAAACCCATCTATCACTATATGGGCACCTCGACCTTTGCCAACTATACGGTGCTGCCGGAGATTGCCCTGGCTAAAATCCGCGAAGATGCGCCGTTTGATAAAGTCTGCTATATCGGCTGCGGTGTGACGACGGGTATCGGCGCGGTCATTTTCACAGCCAAGGTTGAACCGGGTGCCAACGTGGTCGTCTTTGGTCTGGGCGGCATTGGCCTCAATGTTATCCAAGGTTGCCGCATGGTGGGGGCTGACAAGATTATCGGCGTTGATATTAATCCCGACAAACGTGCGATCGCAGAAAAATTTGGCATGACCCACTTCGTCAATCCCAAAGAAATCGAAGGGGATGTGGTGCCGCATCTGGTTGAACTGACCGATGGCGGCGCAGACTACTCGTTTGAATGTATCGGCAACGTCAACGTCATGCGCCAAGCCCTGGAATGCTGCCACAAAGGTTGGGGCGTCTGCACGATCATTGGTGTCGCAGGCGCAGGCCAAGAAATCAGCACCCGCCCGTTTCAACTGGTCACAGGTCGCGTCTGGAAAGGCTCCGCTTTTGGGGGTGCCAGAGGCCGCACCGATGTGCCCAAAATTGTCGATTGGTACATGGACAACAAGATCAACATCGACGACCTGATCACCCACACCATGCCCCTCTCCGAAATTAACCACGCCTTCGATCTCATGCACAAAGGCGAATCCATTCGCAGCGTGATTGTGTACGACTAAAAGAATCTAGGTGGTTCAACCCCAAATCGTTGGGTAGGGGCGAATGGCCATTCGCCCCTACAATCTGCAATACGCTTAATTCGGATTCGGTCACCGTAAACGGCGACCCCACCTACCCCACCTAAATGTTTACCCCTCTACAAGTTATTTTTTCGGAGGGGGTCTGGGGGACGCGACTCGTCCTCCAGCGGGGGCGTGGGGGCGCTTGCCCCCACAAACGGGTTTTTCGCAACTCCACCCATCCCGCAATAAAAACAACTTTGCCATAACCTTAGGCAAGGGCGGGTTTAGCCGATCACTGACTGGTCTAAATCAACAGTGGTAAGCAAAACCCGCGCCCCTACACCCACATTCCTTTACAGCCCTTTACAGCCTCTACAACCCTTTACAACCTCCTATGTCTACCCTCACACTTCGGGCCAAAAATCGCTGCTTCGACGGCACCGTCGAATTCTATAGCCACGAATCCACCGCCTGTAACGGCACCATGAACTTCGCTGTCTTTGTGCCACCCCAAGCCCAAAACGGCCCCATTCCCGTCCTCTACTACCTTTCTGGCCTCACTTGCACCGAAGAAAACTTCACCACCAAAGCAGGTGCCCAGCGTTACGCTGCTGAACATGGCATCATGCTGGTCGCGCCCGATACGAGTCCTCGTGGTTCAGGCATCCCTGGCGAAGATGATGACTGGGATTTTGGTACCGGAGCTGGCTTCTATGTTAATGCCACCCAAGCCCCCTGGTCATCCCACTACCGCATGTATAGCTACGTGGTTAACGAACTGCCGGAACTAATTGCGGCGAATTTTTCGGTAAAGCGCGATCGCACTGGCATCTTTGGTCATTCAATGGGCGGTCACGGTGCCCTGATCTGCGCCTTGAAGAATCCCGATCAGTACCAATCCGTCTCAGCGTTTGCGCCAATTGCTGCGCCGATGCAGTGTCCCTGGGGACAGAAGGCGTTTTCCAACTATCTTGGTGATGATCAAACGCAGTGGCGGGCGTATGACGCAACGGAATTGGTTAAGACAGCGGCACAGCCGATTTCGCCGATTCTGATTGATCAGGGAGGAGCCGATTCATTCCTAGAGCAGGGGCAGCTTTTACCGGATGTGTTTGAACAAGCTTGCAAGCAAGCGGGGCAGCCGCTAACGCTGCGTATGCAACCTGGCTATGACCACAGCTACTACTTCATCGCCACATTCATGGCCGATCATCTGCGGCACCATGCAGCGATTCTATGTCGTTAAAAGCAGCTAAGGAAACGCGATCGCAGGTTTTCATTTCCATACTGGGCATACTCCTGAATGACCGGATTTAATTATTCAGAACAGTAGCTACGATGAAACGGAAATCCCGTAAGCAGCGCCTCTCTCCCCTTAAAGACAAACCCCTGCGTAATCCAGGTCAATCTTTAGACGAGGAACTTCAGCGCCTCTTCGAAGATGACATTTCTTCTTGGGTAGCCGCATTCTTACTTCCGTTCATCCTGACTGGGTATGAGTGGTGGCGTTGGGTCAACAATTCACCGCCGCAACCATTGCAGATGCTTATTGCTAGTATCCCTACATCAGGATATGCTCTCTTCCGGCTGCTCCAACTGCGATCGCAAGTTCAGCGACTGAGAATGGCGCGAGATGGCGAGAAAGCGGTTGGTCAATACTTATCAGATTTGCGAGAAAAGGGCTATCGAATCTTTCACGATGTTGTAGGGAATGGGTTCAATGTGGATCACGTCATAATCTGCGATCGCGGTATTTTCACAATCGAGACTAAGACCTACAGCAAAGCTCCATTAGGCAAATCAACTATCCGCTTCGATGGTGAAACCATTACCGTAAATGGCAAACTCATGGAGCGCAATGCAATTGAACAGGCCAAATCTCAAGCTTACTGGCTGGGCGAAGTCGTGAAGGAAAGTACAGGCCGAGCATTACCCGTGAAACCAGTAGTAGTGTTTCCAGGTTGGTTTATTGAGTCAGCAAAGGGCAAAAAGGCTATCGACATGTGGGTGCTCAATCCCAAAGCATTGCCTTCATTTATCGAAAATCAACCGCAGCGAATTAGTCCTGAAGACGTTAAACTAGCGGCTTATCACTTATCCCGCTACATTCGAACATCATGACCAATGGTTACTTTTAGCGAATTGAAAGTGATGAAGAACGGGGTCGATAAATCGTGCTACCCTAGCTGCAATTTGGCGGCAAGTTGATGCACAAAAGAGAGGTTAGCGCGATGGCAATGCAAACGGTCGGACTCTTATTTGGCGGTCGTTCGGGTGAACATGAAGTCTCCATTAGCTCGGCGCGGGCGATCTTCGCGGCATTGACCACGGCACCGAATACCGAAAAATACACCGTTGTTCCGTTCTACATTCAGAAAAACGGCGTCTGGTGCGATTCGACCACTGCCCGTCAGGTTTTAGAATCAGGCCAGCCCGTCACCACCGATACCGATCAAGCGAGTGGACAACAGCTCTGGCAGTTTCCAGCAGCCGTGGCTGATGTAAACGTTTGGTTCCCAATTCTGCACGGCCCCAATGGGGAAGATGGCACGATTCAGGGACTGTTTCAGCTCATGCAGGTGCCCTACGTCGGCAACGGCGTCTTGGCTTCTTCTGTGGGCATGGACAAAATCGCCATGAAGCAAGCCTTTGCTCAGGTGGGTCTGCCGCAGGTAGCCTACGAAATTGTCACGCGCGACGAGGTGTGGTCAAATCCCTGCGTTTTCCCTAAAGTCTGCGATCGCATTGAAGCCAAACTGGGCTATCCCTGCTTTGTTAAACCCGCTAATCTCGGCTCATCGGTCGGTATTTCCAAAGTGCGATCGCGCTCTGAACTTGAGGCAGCGTTGGACAGTGCCGCCAGCTACGACCGCCGCATCATCGTCGAAGCAGGCGTGACCGCACGCGAAGTGGAGTGCGCCGTTCTCGGCAACAGTCAGCCGCAGGCATCGACGCTGGGTGAAATCAGCTTTGACAGCGATTTTTATGATTACGAAACCAAGTACACCGAAGGTCGCGCTGATTTAGCGATTCCGGCCCCGGTGCCCGATGATGTCAAAGCCAAAATTCAAGAGTACGCAGTACGCGCCTTCCAAGCCATTGATGGAGCCGGAATTGCGCGGGTTGATTTCTTTTATGTCGAAGCAACGGGCGATGTACTGATTAATGAAATCAACACCATGCCTGGATTCACCTCAACGAGTATGTATCCGATGCTGTGGAAAGCTAGCGGCATCGAGTTCGTAGAGCTAGTGGATCGCTTGGTTCAGCTTGGGCTAGAGCGAGTACAGCCGAAATCGTGAAATTAAAAATCTGATAGCCAAAATCAAATAGACAGAAAGAAGGGACAGTAGGATTGCTGTCCTTTTCTTGTTGCAGACACTCAGCACTGGCCTCATCTCGTAGAACTAGCATCAGCGCCACTAAATTCAGCCATGCAAAACAGAAATGCATAAATTGCTACATTTGTGAATATTTTATTAGCAATTCTTTGAAATCTATTAGCATTATTGTTACATTGCAGGGGTACTCCTCACACCTCAGTTACCCCATGAGCTACTTTCTAAGGATTTTTCCCATCCCGGCACCCTTCAAACCCAGATCGCGAGTTTATGACCTCAAGTCGCGCCTCGACTGGGGTGAACCTGCACTCACGATTATTGATGTTTCCAACCGCGAATCATTTAACTATTGCCATATTCGAGGTGCGATTCATCTGCCGATGGACTCATTGGTGGCGCAGGCTCAGCTCAGCTTGGAACTCAGCCGAGACATCTACGTGTACGGCGAAACCGATGATGAGACGGCGATCGCAGCTCAGGCACTGCGAGCAGCAGGTTTCCAAAATGTGGCAGAAATAATCGGTGGCCTCGGTGCGTGGAAGGCAGTGGGCTTTCCAGTGGAATCGACAACTGCGATCGCAGTCTAGAAATACATCTAGAAATACATGTAGTGAACGCAACAGTTACAGCTTGCGATCGCGGCTTAAATTAACGTCAGGTTTGCCGATGTAACTTGGCAATCCTTAATCCTGGTGAATCACTGCAAGTCTTGTCCGAGATTGGGCAAGGCTTTTTTTTACTAAAGTTCAACCTTGGCAAACGTACAGCAAAACGCGAGAATGGAGATCGTGCCAGATATGCTCTTATATAAATAATTGATCAGACTTGCCCGTGAATACTGACGTTCGTACTGTTTCAGATACCAAGCGCTCCTTCTACGCCCACCATAAGCGTCCGATCAATTCCATCTATCGTCGGGTAGTGGAAGAGATGATGGTGGAAATGCACCTGCTTTCTGTCAATGTCGATTTCAAATACGATCCCATTTACGCGCTTGGGATTGTCACGACCTTCGACCGCTTCATGCAGGGCTACATCCCTGAACAAGACAAGACTTCCATTTTTACGGCCCTGTGCCAATCTGTGGAAGCCAGCCCAGAGCAGTACCGACAGGATGCAGCTCAATTAGAGGCCAGCGTAGAAGGCATGTCCTTGGATGATTTCAAGCGTCAACTACCAGGGGCAGAAGAAGCTGGCTCTGGCGCATTAGGTGGCTATTTCCAAACCATCGCCAACGACCCCAACTACAAATACAGCCGCTTGCTTGCAATCGGCTTGTATACGCTGCTAGAAAAGATCGCGCCCGAAGTCATTGCGGACGACAATCAACGCAAAGACCTGATTAAACAAGTCTGCACAGCTCTAGGCTTCAGCGATGAAAAGATGCAGAAGGATTTAGACCTGTACCGCAGCAACTTAGACAAACTAGCTCAGGCTCAAGAAGTCATGAGAGATATCCTAGAAGCCGATCGCAAACAGCGCGAAGAGCGAGTCAAGCGGCTTCAGGAAAAGCAACCACCCAACGGTGAAACAGGTATCATCGAGAGCACAGAAGAATCAGAGAATACCCCTAAATCAACCGAAGCGGGCTAATCTTCAGCTACTCCTTCTGGCGTTTTCGTGTTCCGGGAATGTTGGTACTCGCTGAACATTACAGATTTGTTACCGATTTCTAAGCCGCTGATCGGTAGGGTATCCTCCCTACGGTAAGCTGGATATCTGTGAGTGAATTCGATGCGTTCATTCGATTCCTTGTTTGAGCGCTTTTTGTATCCTGTTTTAGTCAAATTGAGTCAAAGTCACTAATGGTTGCTAGTCCTCCCCGCACGATTCGCATTGGTTCTCGGAAAAGCCAGTTGGCTATGGTGCAAACCCATTGGGTGCGCGATCGCTTGCAGGAATGCTATCCCGATCGCAAATTCGAAATCCAAACCATGAGCACTCAAGGGGATAAAATCCTTGATGTTGCCTTGGCCAAAATCGGTGACAAAGGTTTATTTACCAAAGAGCTAGAGTTGGGCATGCTGGAGGGCAACATTGACTTTGCCGTGCATTCCCTCAAAGATTTGCCGACCAACTTGCCCGAAGGCTTGATGCTGGGCTGCGTCACCGAGCGCGAGAATCCCGCCGATGCCCTGGTGGTTCACAGCAAATTTGAAGATAAGCAAATCGATAAGCTGCCGGAAGGTGCAGTAATCGGCACCTCTTCCTTGCGACGGCTGGCTCAACTGCGCCACCACTATCCGCACTTCACCTTCAAAGACGTGCGCGGTAACCTCAATACTCGCCTCGCCAAGCTAGATGCAGGTGAATATGACGCGCTGATCCTGGCTTACGCAGGTTTAGAGCGGTTAGGCATGCGCGATCGCATTCACCAGGTTTTACCACCAGAAGTGTCCCTACATGCCGTTGGGCAGGGCGCACTGGGTATCGAATGCCGTGCCGATGATCCAGAAATCCTGAATTTACTGCAAGCAATTCAGCACCAGCCCACGGCTCAGCGCTGCGCTGCCGAGCGGTCGTTCCTGCGGGTGCTTGAAGGAGGCTGTCAAGTCCCCATCGGTGTGAATACGGCCATCGAAGGCGATACGTTAACCCTGACTGGCATTGTCGCCAGCCTAGACGGTCAGCGATTAGTCCGAGGCACAGTGTCTGGCACTGCCGATGAGGCAGAATCTCTAGGTATTCAGCTCGCCAACCAGCTTAAGGCAGAAGGCGCTCAAGACATTCTTGACGAAATCCTAGCTGAAATTCAGCGCAGCTAGTCCATGTTGCACTGAATACGAAAAGAGTCCGCGCAGCGCGGACTCTTTTCGTATTCAAATTAGAATGTTCAAACTCTGCCATATCGCGCTGTCAGGGAAACGGTTGGATTGTCCTGCCGTTGCTGCCAAGCCCACATTTGGTCGCCGTAGGAAAAGTGCCACCACTCATTTGGATGCTGACAGAATCCGGCTTCACACATAATGGTGCGGAGCAGTTGGCGATTGTGATGATACACCTGCTCGGCGGAGAGCATACTATTGGCAAAATGATTCGGATAAGAGCGAGGTGACGGTTCATCAATCGGAGACCCCATTGCGATCGCAGTTCCATCTCCGTCAACCAGCGTCACGTCCACGGCAGCCCCGGTGCTGTGGGGCGGCGGGCAGTCGGGGTCAAGGTTAGGTGCGGCCCAAAACTCATAGACCTGCTCAAAAATCTGCTGGCGCTGGTCTACCGTCATCGTTTCAACCGCCAATCCCTGAGCAGCAGCAATTTCATGAAACGTGTAGTCCACCATAAACTGCTGCACGGCCACCGGGCGATAGGCATCAAAAATCTGGATTCGCCAAGCGGGCTGCTGCTGCTGGAGTAGCACTTGCGCTCGGGCTAAACGCTCCAGTACCCCCTGCCGCACGAAGAAAGGAGAATGGTCACCATAGGGTGCGCCCAGCTTGACATAAGGATGGGGCTGCACCTGGGCAAACTGTTCCGCCGACAGAGGCACTAGCGGCTCATAGCAGTCTTGAATAGGAATAGCCTGGTATGGCTTCATAGTGGTATACCGAGTTTATTCGTTTTGGATACTTGTCACCTCAATTACGAGGGGTGACACCCATTTTCCGATAGGCTACAGATACAATCCACTCACAGTGTATTCATGATTCAGGCGATTTTATACGACCTTGACGGCACATTAGCCGATACCGATCCCATTCATTTTCAAACTTGGCAAGAGGTGCTGAAGGAGCACGAGTTTGAAATTGACCATGAGTTCTACCGTCAGAACTTCAGTGGTCGGCTCAATCCCGATATTGTGCGCGATCTCTTGCCCCATTTAAGCGATCAGGAAGGCAAGGTATTATGCGATCGCAAAGAAGCTTTATTTCGAGAATGGGCGGAACAGGAACTTCAGCCGCTCAAGGGACTGCTGGAGCTAATTGAGTGGAGCAAAGCGAACCAAATTCGCCAGGCGATTGTCACCAACGCACCGCGCCTGAATGCCGAGTTTACGTTACGCACCCTGCGGCTCATGGATGCCTTCGAGTTCATCGTACTGGCGGAAGATCTACCCAAAGGCAAACCCGATCCGCTGCCCTATCAAACCGCCCTGAATCGGTTGGGACTGGAGCCAATGGAAGCGCTAACCTTTGAGGATTCTCCGTCTGGAATTCGCTCCTCGGTGGCGGCAGGTATTCAAACAATCGGCGTAGCAACAACCCATGCCCCGGCAGAGATGGAATCCCTGGGTGCCACACTCATCATCGAAGATTTTACCGACCAGCGGATTCGTGACCTGTTTCAGACCTCCAAGTTCACAGGCGCTGTGTAGTGATTGAGCAGGGCAGGTTTAGCCTATCGGTTATCGGCTCTAACCAAATGTGGTCAGCCAAACCTGCCCCTACAGTCAAACATGACCAACGAAACCTGCCTTACCAGAGAACTCATCGAGATTGATGATCGGCGGATTGAGTATCCGGACGTTCTATAGCTGAATCATTGAGTTGACCGTCAAGTTGACTGTCAAATCGATCATCCAGGTGGTCATCAATCCAGGCATTGGTTTGCAGGGGTTGATGCGCTTGGGTGGCTTCCCTCTCATTCTGTTCCTGCTGCTCCTGAGAGGTAGACTCAGTGTGGGCTGGGGGCATGTTATCGTCAATCAGTTCAGCATTTAACAACTCTGCCTCTAGCACCATATCGTTGGCCGATTCCTCCTGCCGCTGAATCTGAATTGTATGCAGCCGTGGCCCTGCCGCAGAGGTGACGGTTAAATCCAGCGATCCGTAGTGGAGCGTTTCACCTTCGTTGGGAATCTTCTGCATCTGGTCGATCAGAAAGCCACCCAGCGTTTGATACTCTTCTGCGATCGGTAACTCGACATTCAGCAAATCGTTGACTTCCTCAATGTCGATCTGAGCCTGTACAACAAACGTGCGTTCATTTAGCACTTTCACAATCGGTTCCTCATCACTTTCAGGTTCCGAGGAAACGCCGATAATTTCTTCCACTACGTCTTTGAGCGTGATCAAACCTGCCGTACCGCCAAACTCATCTACCACCATCACCATCGCCTGCCCAGAACGCTGCATCAGGTGCAGCAGTTCGTTCAGTGGCGTGTACTCTGGCACAAACCGGGCTGGACGAATCCACGACTCAATGCTGACATGGGGATTCAGTTCGCCATTAGCGAGGGGTTCTGCTAGTTCTTTAAAGTGAATAATGCCGCAAATGTCATCAAAAGATTCGCCAATTACCGGATAGCGGGAGTGGCCGGAGGTCGCGACCTCCGTCAGCAGCGCCTGGAACGTAGCATCTTTTGCGATCGCAATAATACTCGTCCGGGGCACCATCACTTCGCCAGCGGTGACCTCGCCGAACTCAAACACGTTGTTGAGCAACTGCCGTTCTTCGGCTTCTAGGCCAATCGACTCGCTGGAGGTGCTGATAATCAGTTGTAGTTCTTCCGGAGTGACGCGGGTGTACCAGCTTTGACCCGTGTACTGAACGCCTGCTAGTCTCAGCAACCAGCGGGTGGACTGGTTCAAAATCCAGATAAACGGATTGAAAAAACGCGCGATCGCAAGACTAGGTGGCCCCAGAAATCGGGCTAGCTGCTCGGAATACATCAGCGCCACTGACTTGGGACACAGCTCCCCCAGAACAATTTGCAGGTAAGCAATCATGAAAAAGGCCAGCGGCAGCGCAATGGAGTGCGCCATCACGGCCAGCGTGGCCTCAGGCAGCGGCAACTGACCGATCAGGTACAAAATCAGCACCGCCATCGTGCTTTCGCCAATCCAGCCCAGCGCCAAGCTCGACAGGGTAATGCCAAGCTGAGTGGTAGAAAGCAGCCGATCAATGCTTTGCTGGAGTCCCTGCACTGTCTTTGCCTGGACATCACCAACCAGCGCTAACTGATTGATCCGGGTGCGCCGTACCGACACAATCGAAAATTCCGCTGTGACAAAAAAAGCGTTGATGCTAATCAGCAAAATGACAGCAAACAGACGTGTGAGGATTTCTGAGCCTGTCAGTTGGGGAAACGAAGTTTGTGCGATCGCAGAAAAGAACGGGGCAATCATTCGTAGTGTCAATTTTGGGTATCACAGTCCAACGGTCGTGTTCTCCCAGCCATCATGTTTGATTTTATCCCTCTATTCATTACGCGAAGTCAGCGTGGTTCGTGACCGATGCATCTTTTCTCAACCCTATCGAAAAATTCGCCAAAATACTCATCCGTTCGTTTTGCATTTCGTATTGTATTGGCAGATTTCACGTATTGGCAGATTTTAATCGATTCTGATACGAAATCCGCTCATGAAAACCAGTTTTCTTTTCGTGAAAATCAGGTGCAGCGTAACTTTCACAAAAAAATTGGATTCGCTCTAGACAGATTGCGGATGAAATAACGACAGCGACTCAACTTCCAAATCAATTAGGGCTGAGGAATCGGCAGTGCTTGTCCCCCAGCCCTAATTGATCTGAGTTAAGCCAAGTCAATTAAAACGATCCCTGGTAAATGCGCTGAGCCTGCTCACGCGGTAGCCGACTAATTCCTGGCAAAACCTTCTCATCTTCCGGCGTAATTGCTTTCTGTGCCGCTTTCGCCGCTTCTCGTTCAGCTTCTTTCGCCTGTCCAGATGGCGTCGTGAAGTTCTTTTGCCACACTAGGAAATTCTCGCGGTAGGGCCGTTCATCGGTCGAATACTCGTCAATTTGGCTGAACGGATAGGTGAAGGTGTGGGTCTGCGGATCATAGGACAAAATTTCACCCGTTTCGATGCTGAAAATCCAGGCGTGCAGCGCCAGTTGTCCTCGGTGGATCTTGGAGCGCACAACCGGATAGGTGCGGAGGTTTTCAATCTGGGTCAGCACGTTCTCGGCAATCGTTAGATCCAGCAGATCTTCCCCAGTGCGATCGCTGTAGTTTTCGCGAATCAGCTTCAGGGTCGCTTCCGCATGTTCGAGCCACTGATAGACCAGCGGCATTTTCTCTTCCAGACTGCTGCGCTTGAGCAGACCTTTCATCGCGCCGCAGTGAGAATGGCCGCAAACAATCACGTGTCGGATGTCCAGCGCTTGCAGCGCATATTCAACTGCCGCGCCTTCGCCACCGTTAGCCGCCCCAAACGGCGGAATAATATTGCCTGCATTGCGAATGACAAACAGCTCACCCACATTAGCATTGGTAATCAGGTTCGGGTCAATGCGCGAGTCGGAACAGCAGATAAACAAGATGCGAGGATTTTGTCCCTGAGACAGCTCCTCAAACATATCTTTATGCGCTGAAAAATAGCCCTGCTGAAACTTCCACAACCCTTCAACTAGTTTTTCCATGCCAGAATATGTCCTAATGCGGCAAGCCAGATTAATAAGTCAGGCTAATAACAGACTCATTGAAGTATTCTACCGAGTCTTGCTACCAAATCGATATCAAGTTCGCGTTCAATCTCTCACAAATTGTGATGAATAGCTTTAGGAAAGGTTATTGCGTCAGCTTTTTTCACGCGCGATCGCACTCGTTTTTCCCTCAGTGGCCCTGAGATAATCATCGGGCGATAAGTACAACATGCCGCCTCGCTTGCCAACAGAAACAGCAATCTTATCGAACAGGTACACCGTTTCATCAACATAAGCCGGATAGGTCTTCTTCGCGCCTAGCACCGTCACGCCCCCGCGAATGTAGCCCGTCAGCGGCTGCACGTCCTTGAGCGGGACAGTATCCACTTTGCGATCGCCCGTCGCTTTGGCCAATGCCTTCAAGTCTAATTCCGTATTGCTCGGAATCACGGCAAAGCAAATCCCATTGCGATCGCCCCGCACAACCAGCGTTTTAAACACCTGCTCCGGCGGCAGTCCCACTTTCTCCGCCACGCTTTCTGCTGCCAGATCATTGGGATCGACTTCGTATTCTAGGATGTCGTATTTGATGTTGAGGGTGTCCAGGAGGCGGGCAGCGTTGGTTTTCATGGGGGAGGACTGAGAATTGAGTTTTTAATGTTGAATGTTGAGTTTTGAATGATGCACTTAATTCAAAACTTAACATTCAAAACTCCTCATTCCT
>CBKWJC010000068.1:0-37024 GCA_966674685.1 uncultured bacterium | reverse complement strand
AATGGCAGAAGACCATTGCTCAGGAACGCTGACACAAAATAAGTTGGAACTAGATATGCACTTATTCATAGCCATCTGAAGTTATTTGTGAACGTGCCACCCCATCGGGGTGGCACGTTCACAAATAACTTTGTTTATAAGCTATTTAGCAAAGCTATATATGCAGTCATTTCATATGAGTTTTTTGAGCAAAGAGCTTCAGCAACCCACCCTGTAATGATGCCAAGCTCATCTTAAAATAGAATTGAATTTTTACAAAAAATAACTTTAAAAAGACAAATATCAATTATCAATTTATGAGCAATGTTTGAGACCTTATAGCTAAATTTGAGCAGCCAAATTTGATACGACATGCCCTCAAGCATATAACGCTTCTTGTGCTAATAAAGGGGGAGTTATTTTTTGGAAGCCGCGCGGCGCGCGGCTTCCAAAAAATAACTTGTACCTCAGTAGCTTAGGAAAGGCTATAGGATCTGTCCTCAAATGGGACACAGACTTAATTTATGTCGCCTAATAACAATAGCCCCAAAGCAATAACACTTTGAGGCTATTGTCTAATCAAGATTGGATTAAGTGTGGGTAGTTCTCAAGCCGTAATAATTTTTGGTGGTGTGGGCAGCGCCCACACCACCAAAAATTATTACCTACATACCACCACCTCAGTGTGTAGATTGATCATGCTTGTAGACCATAGATACAATCTGGATTAGGAGCAGTGTAGGCTAGTCATTCTCCCATTCTTCTTGACCCATTAAATCGCCAATTCGATCTCTCAGCAGAAAGTCGCATCGCTCCAATTCACACTCAACAAATGCCCATTCACGCGCCGGAATGTAGTTGCAAAGCACATAAATTGGTTGCTGGCGACTAACAACACCTTTTTCAACTAATTGGCGAGCCTCATCTTTAATTGCATCGATTGAAAACTGAAGTGACTGAAGCATAATTGACCCTGTTGCGTTCTGCTAATGTCTAAATTTCTGAACCTAAATCCTGAGCCTAAAATACTCAGGCGCGATGATGATGTTAAACACGATATTTGGCGGAAATCGCTTTGGATATCTTGCCCAAATATCGCTCCAACGGCAGAAGGAGAAAATCAGGCTTTACTATCCAAACAGACAAAATTAATCATAAGCCAGATCTGTAGTCCCGTATACTGAAGGATTTTCTACTTTCGATTACTAACATTGAAATTATATTAACAATTACGAAGAGAGTCATCCGTCCTACGCCATCGACATACTTGGCTTTACATAGACTAAAGTCAATCAATCGATATAAGCACATTGGCAAACCCTTGGTTGGATTACGCTCCATCAACCAGCATCGACTGAAGTTTAAGATGCCCTAAGTCTTATCAGATAAGCCATTGACCCCGCAGAGTTGAACATTTACGAGTGATCAGGCTGGTCTCTGGTCATGGAGCTAGATAACTCATTCTTTAACTGATTGTGGGGGATGCATGAGAAATTTAGCGTCTAGTTAAATGTTTTCTTTAACAATGCCAGCCTCAAACTTCTTCCTTTTGTTATGTTTCCTTGACATTTTGGATGGCTTCAGCGTTTAAGTTCATAAGCTCTGCGGAGCTACATTAGGGGTTTGCCCCTTCGACCCACTGGGTCAATACCTATCGAAAAAGACAGGATGTGCTGATTGGCTAGGGGTGTGGCAGGCCGAGATAATATCTGGCTTTCATCTTTGGCTCAGGGAAAATTCAGGTTGCTGCGACATGCTGGGCATATTCGCTAATAGAAGTAGCTCAAGCGAAGGAGATTGATAATGAACCGCAGGATTGGATTGTTGAGTGGTTTTGTCCTAGTTGCGATCGCAGGTTGCTCCGACACACCGAGTACTCAAAACACATCAGCCGCTGAACCCACCGTTATTGATCTAACTCAGACGGGCTGCCAGTTTTTGGAAGTCGAAAATCAGGACTATGGCTATACCCCTACTAATGCTGAGCAGTGTAAAGAGATTAACGCAGCAACGATCCGCGATCGCACATCCACCTTTCAGCCGCTGGAACTTACAGCAGGCGAATATATCTTCCGCGTCTCCAATCAGGACGTTCCCTACGAACTCGGCTTCTACCTGCGCGGCACAGGTATCCAGCAAGCCACCCTACCCAAAGTCAGCGGTGGCGGCCTCACTCAAGGTACAACCCAAGACTACCGCGTCACCCTTAAACCCGGCGAATACGTCTTTAGCTGCCCCCTCAACCCTACACCGGACTATCCGATTGTTGTGCAATAAATTGAGTGCTGAGTGCTGAGGAATATGGGTGGATGGGTAGACGAGTAAGCCCGTGATGATGTGATAAAGCCAATGCACCCTCTACAGCCCACATCCCCCCGTTCCCCCTTTCTCCTCCTCTCCCTTTCCCCTCTACAGCCCTTACCGCTTATGCCCAACACCAACTGGCTCATCACCAACACAGGCAAACCCCACGCATTCCCCGTCAATGATGATTTTGATAGCCGTATAGATACAGAGCGTCCCTATCGGCTCTATCGATTTCTGACTGATGTCGAGAACATTCTGGATACTGAAGCAGATGATTGGGTGCGGCTGCAAAAAATTTGTCCCTTAGTGCGCCGCTTACTCAACAGTTCCTGGTGGTTACAAGGGGAATATAAAGAGCCGAATCCACAAACGGGCTGGTCAGTCAAATTTCTCTATGAAGAACCAGACTTTCCGCTGACGGTGCAAACAGTAGTATGGCTACCGGGGCAGGTGTCACCCATTCACAATCACGGTGCATTAGGAATTGTGGCACTGATCGACGGGCAAGAAAAAAATCAGCTCTGGCGACGAGTCGGTGATGCAACTGATTGCGATCGCATCGAGCCAGCAGGCAATCTCATCCTTGAACCGGGTGACCTAATTGGTCTGATGCCTGATGCCATTCATCAGGTTGAAGTTTTGGGTGATCGGCCCACGATTAGCTTTAACCTATATGGCCCAACGCTCTACGATCAGCGATATGAATTTGACACAACACAACATACGGCCAAACGTTTTTGAAGACTGGATATTTTTTTGCAAAACATCGGGAATCAGCGAGATCGACGGTGAAAGATGGGAATAGGCATTTTAGCTACGAAAAGAATTTCACCATGGCCTGTTTTATATTCCTGATCGTCATCGTTTTTGTGTTGCGTTCATTTACGGGCGAGGTCTTTAAAAAACCCAAACCGAAATCGCCCGAAAAAGAACTTGGAGAGGCACTGACAAAATATTTAGAAAAAGGCGTAATCATTCGCACCGCCCCAGACAAAAAAGACTAAAACAGTAGGGCTGTGACAGACAATTCTGCTGGATTCACTCGCATCTTGCACCAAAATCCAGAGCAGATGTTGCCTCCAGAGGATGTTTTATTTGTTGCAAATGCTGTTTAATTGTTTCATAGGGCAAGGCTTTTGAGAACAAATAGCCTTGCCCATAATCACAGTGCATTTGAGCCAGCCACTGCTGTTGAGCTTCTGACTCGACTCCTTCGGCAACGACGGTCATATTCAATGTATGGGCAAGTTGAATAATTATCCGACACAGCCCCTGACTTCTCGTATTGCTAGATAAATCCTGAACAAAAGTTTTGTCAATTTTGAGCGTATTAAACTGATAGAGTTTGAGATATTCCAGGCTGGAATATCCTGTACCAAAATCATCAAGCGCGATCGCAAATCCCTCTGCCTGACACGCCTCAATCCAGGCAATCGCTTCATTACTATCGATCAGACTGCGCTCCAGGATCTCCAGCTTAATTTGCTTAGGCTGTAGCTGGTATTGATGCACAACAGTCCGCAAAAATGGAATAAAGCTGGGATCTTGAATCTGCTGATTCGCGATATTGAAGCTGATAAACAGGGGATAGGACACATAGCGCTGGAGGTCTTGCAGCACCCGACACCCCTCTGCAATCACCCATTTCCCTAACGGCAAAATCAACGAGGTCACTTCAGCTAACGGCATAAACCGATCGGGCCGCACAAACCCACGAGTAGGACTTTGCCAGCGAATCAACGCTTCAAATCCACTTATCTGTCCGGTTGACAGTTGCACGATGGGTTGAAAATGGAGCTGAAACTGCTGCTGCTCAATTGCCGATCGCAGTTCGCATTCCAGTCGAATTAAATCCACAGCATCTAGCAACCGAGTTTCTATAGTCTCGGCAACTGGATCTACCGTATCAGGACTGAACGCATCAGCGGTTAGCGAGCTGTACGTCATACGACGAGTGGCTTCAGAGCGAAAGTAGCGAGTAACGCTCAACAACAGCATTTGCAAAACCGGATCAGCCGACATTAATCGCCGTTCAACCTGTTCCGGCGTAATCACGGTTAATAAACAATCCGTGCGTGCGATCGCAGTTGCCGAACGGGGACATCCATCAATCAAAGCCAGTTCACCAAACAAAACACCCGCTTCCAAACGGTTCAACGTTTGGTCTTTGCCGTGAATTGTGGCAACAATATCAATCTCACCTTCTTCCAAAATATAAGCAAAATCACCCTGCTCCCCTTCGCGAAATAAGGTAGCCCCAGCAATCAGATGAATGCGCTGTAGAGATTGAGCAAAGAGATAAGTCACAACAAAAACGGAGCTAGACAATCGAAATCAGCCGCGTCAACCTAGCTACCCCCATATACAGCGTTTCCCATGCTAGTGGAGTACAGAAGTGTTGCTCTGCCTCTGACAGAAAAACACCTCTATCTACCTCACAAGGTTGAAAAATACTATAGATAAGTAGGCTGGCATAAATAAACGCATCTACGAAACCGGGGCGCTCCCCCGTTTTTTTTAGATATGCATTTATTCATATGTAGCTACCTAGGCATTTCTACACACTAATCTAGCTTTAGCTCAATCAAAACCAATTCATTCATTTGCTCATCATTTCTTGATGAACCCGTTTCTGAATACTCTCGACTTTGCGGAATCTACGTATACCCACAGTTTCAGCAAAACCCAAAACGGCGAGTTTGCCGCCACAGTCCCTTCAAAGTCAGCAATTCTCGCCAGCCATCAATAATTTAGCGCCGAACCTGTAGCAAGTGTCCGTGGCGCAACTGCATCACAGGCTGATTTGACAAACGCACCAGATGCTCATCGTGGGTCGTCACAATTACCGTGATGCCAATTGAATTGAGCTTTTTGAGAATTTTCATAATTTGCCAGGAATTATCGGGATCTAAATTTCCCGTCGGCTCATCTGCAAGTAAGAGTGGTGGTGTACCGACAACAGCTCTCGCAATGCTGACCCGCTGTTGTTCACCTCCCGATAGCTCATCCGGAAAGCACTTTGCCTTGCTATACAAACCCACCATTTTGAGCGTTGGCTCTAATCGACGCTGAATCTCCTTGCGCGTAAATCCCTGTGCCCACAGCACAAACGCGACATTTTCCATCACCGTGCGGCGCGGAATCAGTTTGTAATCTTGAAACACCACACCGATGCGACGACGCAACTGAGCCAGTTGATGTCCCCGCAAATTTTTCAGGTCATAATTTTGCACTTTAATCTCGCCGCTAGTGGCTCGCTCTTGCCCATACATCAGCTTGAGTAGAGTCGATTTGCCTGAACCCGATGGCCCAGTGATGAACAGGAAATCTCCCTGCCGAACTTGCAGGTTGATGTTCTCTAGTGCCTGGGTCTGATTCCGATAGGTTTTGCTCACCTGATCGAACTGGACAATCAGACCCTTTTGCTGCGATCGCGGATTAGGCTGAGGTGCATCCGGTTGAGGAGAAGCGGGTCGTGATGCGCCAGATGAGCCAGTCTGCTGTTGTTCAGCAGGCGGCGCGGCAGTAGAGCCGTTGGACGACCGACGAGTGGTGGAAGTCATAAAGCAAACCTTTCACTGACCGTTTCACAACCTTGCACAGAGCCACATTGTACTGTTAGACCCACGAATTGAAACGTTCTGTTAGTTTGTTTTACATGTTTGACTGGGTCTTTCACCCAAAAACAGAAGGGTGACAGCATAGCGTGAGGTAAAAGGCAAGAGAAAAAGGATTCTTTTCCTATACACAGATTTAATATCAGCGCTTAAGAAGTAAGGCGAGAGGCGTGAGGCGTATTCCGGTCACTCAACCCTCAGCACTCAACCCTGTACCCACATGTAGAGCCAAATCGCAGAGTGCACACCACCCTTCTAGATCTTGCTCAAGCCAATACCGTGCGAGAGCTTAGCGTCGCGAGTTTAGAAATTGGCCCGCGATAGATATAGCATCTCCCATGTCCACATCGCCATCGCGATCGGAGTCTAAGAAGGCGCTTAGCACCGAATTAGAGCTGCTAGTTCCTCGGTTACTCGGTTGTTTCGCTGAACCCGATTGCAACAACTGAAGCACCACCGGAATCAGCACGGGTAATAGTGATTGAATCGTTTGGGCATTTAAACCTGTGGCCTGAGCAGAATCTTGAACCGTTCGCTGCTCTTGTTCAGGACTAAAGATCGACGGTACTGCCGATGGATTGGCTCCGGTACCGCTGTATCGATTCACTAAATCTTCAACTTGACCCACACCTTGAGTATTGCGCTTTTCCTGTAGGGCTGAGCGCACATGCCTACCGACCACGGAAAGTAGCGCCTGAGACGTTGTAGCATTCATGCCCTGTCCATTTGTAACCTGTTGCACAGTGTTCAGGATGCCACCTAACTGAGCTGGATTGGCCTGCTGATTGGGATTGTTTAAAGCGCTAACGACTTGATCGAAAAGACCCACTTTAACTCTCCTTATAATAATTGTGATTGAAAGCTGAAACCAAGTTATAGCTTATGAACAGGGAGAGGGACTGCACCAATATCTAGAGACAGAAATCTCAGTAAACTCCTGATCTTGCACCAAAGCCCAGAGCGGTTGTTTTGCCGCCGCATCGCGACGGCAAAATGTTGAATAGGATTGAAGATGGGGAGATAAACTAGCTATTCGCTTCTTCCTGCAACAGCTTGTCTTTTGAATCATCCCAATAGGCACTGTACGTCCAAATTTCCGTGCTGCCCTTGGGTTCAATTTTCCAGCGGTAGATCGCGACATTTGGATCGACGCCAACCTCTACTAATTTGGCTCGCATGTAGTATTCCATCTGAGTTTTGGTGCGCTGCTTCAGAAACTCAGACTGGTTGGCATTAATGGTTTTAGGAAGATGAGCTTGAGTCGGCTTAGTCATAACAAGTCTTAACGTTTTATGAATCCTGCATACAAGAGATACAGCCGTTAGTAGGTTGGCATCAATAAACGCATTTGAGAAACTAGGGGAGCGTCCCAGCTAGGCACTCCCTCTGGTTTCTTGGACATGCATTTATCTATATGCAGCTATTTAGCTAAGTAGGCTGGCCTAAAAAATACATCCAAATCCATCTAAAAATTGAGGGAACGCCCTTTTTTTCCAGGTTATGTATCTATAGGCAGCTACTTAATTGAGTGGCAGTAGTTGGAAAGGGAGGGAGAACCAACCCTCGACCTACTTTGCTGCAATCCTAACGGCTAGCACGATACGAGAGACTAGAACGTAGGCGTTCTAAACAATCATGGCGTCTGTCATAATCATGATCTGAATAAATGCTCCATGTAAAGTTGCTCACATCTTGCACCCAAATTCAGGAGGGTTGGTGTGCTACTGCATTGTGGCGGCAAAATAGCCTCTTCAGGTTCTGGCGAGTTCTTGATTGATAAGGTGCAAGGTTATGAGGTTGCGCTTTTCACGGCTGGTTCATTGCGAAACTGGAATTGAGCTGCGATCGCATCTGTGCGATCGCACAATGACAGTGCAATATGGCAAAAAATATGTCGTTGTCCGGCACTAGTGCAGGATAGGAGTCAACAGCATGATTTTATTTATCAGCATTGGGAACGATTGCAGTCAGGATGAATTCTTGTTGTACAGGGTTACAGCACAGAATACGGCTCCAAGCTGGGGTACGAAAAATGGAAAGGAAACGCATGGTTAGGTTGGTATCACTTGGGCTACTGATGAGTTTGGCAGGTTTAGCGGGCTGTGATGCCTGGACGCAGGAGAACAGCAATCCGGTCGATTTGCCATCCAATCCAGCATCACCAGCATCACCCACAGCGCCTGATTCAGCCGACGACCCAAGTGCTGAAGTGGGCAGCAACCCAGAGGGCTCTTCCTCGGAAAATTCAGATAACGATTCAGAGCAGCCCAGTTCGGGACGTCAACGACCCGAGTTTTCATCTGAGCAAATTGAGATCGAGGGGCAACCCACTGAACTGGCGCTGAAGCTGTTTACAGAGCCAGAATTGCCCTACTCAACCTATGTGCCCATCGACGAATTTGTCACCGATGTTCAAGAAACCGAACAGGCTACGGTTGTCACGCACTACGCCAACTTTGGCGGTACGCTCAATGAAAATGCCTATATTCGCGTGGTTTTACCCAAGCGTTCTACCACAGTAGAGACAATTCAGGAGCAGATTCTAGGCGAAGAAGGACTATTGGCTAGCCGGAACTGGCAAATTACCGATCGCACAGATGTCGTGGTGTGGCCTTGGGCGCGAGAAGATATTCACTATCGAAGCAGTGATGCGGATGACAATAGCGCTGGGGAAATTTTGATTGGTGAACATGAAGGACAGGGCTTTTATATCCTGAGCCACTACCCAATTGAATATACAGAAGGGTTTGAGCCGCGCGCGATGGTTTTGATCAATGAGTTGCAGTTTAAGAACAGTGAAGGATAGCAATTTGCCACTATGACCCGTCCGCTATCTGATTCGGCTCAGTCGATTTCGGCTCAGTCGGTTACATTAACGCCTGCCGAAATACTCAAGCAGTATGGCCGCTTTGGAGTTCACCTTGGCTTAGAGCGAATTGAATGCCTCTTAGCCGCTTTGGGCGATCCTCATCATCAAGTACCGATTGTGCATGTTGCGGGAACCAACGGTAAAGGTTCCGTCTGCGCCTACCTATCCTCAGTGTTAACTCAAGCGGGCTATCGGGTTGGGCGCTACACGTCACCGCATTTGATCGACTGGAATGAGCGCATTTGTCTGAATGAACAGCCGATTTCAACCGACCAGTTGCGATCGCAACTGCTCCAGGTTGAAGCCGCTATTGATCCAGATCAACCGACACCGACGCAGTTCGAGGTGTTTACAGCCGCCGCTTGGCTCTATTTTGCCGCAATGCAGGTTGATATTGCGGTGATTGAAGTGGGGCTGGGGGGGCGATTGGACGCAACCAACGTTTGCGATCGCCCCTTGGTCAGCGTGATCACCTCACTCAGTCGCGAGCACTGGCAGCGACTAGGGCCAACTCTGGCCGACATTGCGCGGGAAAAAGCTGGAATTTTGAAACCAGGCCGTCCAGCCGTGATTGGCCCTTTACCAGATGAGGCCAAACAGGTGGTGGAGCAGCGGTTGACTGAACTGGATTGTCCAAATGTATGGCCCCAGCCTGCTGAGGAAATTGAGCCAGGGCTGTTGCTATATTCGCCCGACCACGCCAAAACCCATCACGTCTCGCTAGCCTCCTGCCCACCCGTTCAATATTCGCTGTCGCTACTGGGTGAACATCAGCGCACCAATTCTGCGATCGCACTTGCGGCTCTACAGTTGCTACAGCTACAGGGTTGGCAAATTCCAACTCACGCCATTGAACAGGGCATGGCCCGAGCCCGCTGGCCAGGACGACTCCAAATTGCTCACTGGCGCAACCAGCCAATTTTGGTAGATGGTGCCCATAATCCCGCCGCCGCCAAGGTTTTGGGACAGTATGTCAACTGCGATCGCGCACGTCATGTCGACCCGTCTGTATCTGTAACCTGGGTTGTCGGCATTCTGGACACCAAAGACCATACCGACATGCTGCAAGAGTGGCTGCAACCTGGCGATCGGCTGTACCTAGTTCCCGTACCTGACCATCAGTCGGCTGATCCAAAACAGCTTGCAGAACTGGCGAACTCGATTTGTCCTGACTTGGAACAGTGCCAAACCTATGCAGATTTAGAGTCTGCCTTAAACGCTGCGATTGAGGCTTCTACTATCGATCAACCTCTAACGGTGCTGTGTGGCTCTCTGTACTTAGTGGGATATTTTTTGAGTCTAAGCCAAACAAATTCAACCCAGTAGACGGCTATTGAAGTGCCACACGAACGAGTTAGACAACCGGATCGTCCTTCACAATACTCAATAGATTCGGTAGGGGTAAGCTGTGGGTTCAGTGCGATCGCGCTTAGATCTCAATCAGCTCGCTCATGAGTCTGAGGGAACGACCTGTCCAGATCAGGCCGAAATTCTTTGAGATTCTTTATATATCTAATTGTTGTGATACTATCTGGTTGGATTTGCTGCCAGCATAAGTATATTTCACTACTTAGATCCCCACCGAATTAGTCATCACAAGACGCAACTAGGAGTGCAAGTATGTCTGCCTCAGAGACTCAGACCTATCGCAATTCACCAGAACCCATCCGCATTGGCGTGATTGGGGTGGGCAATATGGGCCAGCACCATACTCGCGTTCTGAGTTTGCTCAAAGATGTGGAACTGATTGGGGTTTCGGATATCAACGTCGAGCGGGGGCTTGATACAGCCAGCAAATACCGAGTCCGCTTCTTTGAGGATTACCACGATCTGCTAGAGCATGTCGATGCGGTGTGTATTGCGGTTCCAACTCGTCTACACCACTCCGTCGGCATGACCTGTCTGCAAGCAGGTAAGCATGTTTTGATTGAAAAACCAATTGCTGCCAGCATTGCCGAGGCCGAATCGCTGGTTAATCTTGCGGCTGAGTCGCAGTGCATCCTCCAAGTCGGACACATTGAGCGCTTCAACCCCGCCTTTCAGGAACTCAGCAAAGTACTGAAAACAGAGGAACTACTTGCCCTAGAAGCGCACCGCATGAGTCCCTATTCTCAGCGGGCAAATGATGTCTCAGTTGTGCTGGATCTAATGATTCACGACATTGACCTGCTGCTGGAACTGGCAGGTAGCTCCGTTGTGCGGCTAACGGCCAGCGGCAGTCGCGCCTCCGATTCTGGCTATTTGGACTACGTGACGGCCACATTGGGGTTTGCCAACGGCATTGTCGCGACGCTCACCGCCAGCAAAGTTACCCACCGCAAGATCCGCAGCATTGCCGCTCACTGCAAAAACTCACTGACGGAAGCGGATTTTCTCAACAATGAAATTTTGATTCACCGTCAAACGACAGCCAACTACCGGACAGACTACGGCCAAGTCCTCTATCGTCAAGACGGCCTGATTGAAAAGGTGTACACCAGCAACATTGAACCCCTGCACGCCGAACTAGAGCACTTTGTCAACTGTGTACGCGGCGGCGTCCAGCCTTCCGTTGGTGGTGAACAGGCTCTGAAAGCGCTGCGGCTAGCCAGCTTAATCGAAGAAATGGCGCTGGATGGTCAAGTCTGGAACCGACCTAATCAATCGATTGAGACACCGCAGACAGTGGTCGTCAATCTCTAACTGCGTGCCTAAAAGCCCAAAAGGGCGTGTGCCACCGTATCACAGTGGCAAACGCCCTTTTGGGTGTTTAACCCATTGCTTTCCGCATACGTTCCCCTTTACGGACAAAATGCCGATTCTGGCGATACTGAAACGGAACCAAGCTTTTGACTTTGATGATCATATCCTCCAGGGCTTCCCGCGCTTCGATGACATCGCCTTGCTGGTGATGGGCTTGGGCTAGCCACAGAAACGCTTCCGGATGACTCCACTGTTTCAAATGCAGTTGTAAATGTGCGATCGCAGCTTCCATTTCGCCTAAATTCAGCAACACTTGGCCATAGGCCAGCGATGCCTCGCCGTAGGAGTAGCTAGGCTGCACCTGAATTAACCGCGCAAGATACGCTTTTGCTGCACCAAAATCATTCAACAGGCAGGCCGTCGATGCTGCTCCCCAAAGCGCTTTGGGATTGTTCGGTTCTTGAGCGAGCGCTTGTTGATACGCCTCAAAGGATGGCTGCTTATCTCCCAACAGGTATAGGACATCGCCCAGCTTAATGTACTGGTGAGCTTTGCCAATATGCTTGACCGCAGCCTCCGCTTGCCATAGCTCATCCCGCAGCCTGTGTCGGGTTGTTAGCGGAGCCAGTATTTTGAATTTGGGATGGCGAGGAGCCCAGCACATGCAGAAGTAAAGCACCGCACCAATAACGTTGAGAAAAATCATCACCCACAGCCACAAGGAGCGATCCTTACGTCCATACTTCAAGCAGTCATACAGCATCCAGATCCAAAAGGCCGTCCCAATCAATCCAATTGGGCCCAAAATTCCAAACAGCATGGACAGCATGAAAGGTTTTCCTCCCTCAAAAAGTTGATATCTGATCCCAAGTTGCGATCGCAATACAGTCAGAGCTCCCATTGCATTGTGGTCAGTTCACATGGGTTCTGGTACAAGCCTGGTTCTCAACTTAGATTTCACTCTTAAGGAGGATGAAGCTCCAGTTGGAATGATTAGCATCCCTTATCTTAGTTTTGGACAAATCTGGTGATGACTAGTCTCAAACGCAACGTGTGATTATGCCGCTAGGTCGCGGCTGCCGCGCAACTTCCCGGTCTCAATCTGCAAGGGGCAAGTCATGAATCTACGTGTTTTTTCTGTATAAGTTGTCTATACTTTCTACACAAAGATTGTCGATGATTATCGATTATGCAAAGAATGCTGGGCTGAACTTGGCATGTATCGAGGGCTATCAGCCATGATGGGATAGCATAACGGCTTAATGGATCGCGCATGGATATCCCTCAGATACAGTTGATTCCGCTCAGAGACGCTGTTCGATTTGACACAGCGGAGTTACTGGATGTATTGGTTCGAGTGGTGCCGCCTCGCTATGACCAAACCGAACAGCGCCCTCCCTTGAACCTGTGTTTGGTAATTGATCGGTCAAGCTCAATGAGCTGGGACTACCGAATTGGCTATGCCAAAGCGGCTGCGATCGCAATTGTGAAACAGCTTCGCGCCTGCGATCGCATTAGCATCGTTGTGTTTGATCGCCATGCCAAAGTAGTGCAGCGCAGTATCCCCGCGCGGAATGCTGCCGCCATTGAGAAAACGATTGAGCAAATTCAACTGGGATACGGCACCAATGTTTATGCTGGCTGGTGGAAAGGTATCCAGCAGATTCGGCGGCATCAACAGCCTCATTACATTAATCGGGTGATGTTGCTCTCAGATGGCCTAGTGACGGCAGGCGAAACCCGCGAAGAGGTGATTTTCGAGCAGGTTGTCCAGCAGCAAATCCAACATCGCATCTCCACCACCGCCATCGGCGTTGGTAGCCGATTCAATGAGCGGCTTTTGAAGCTAATCGCCAACTACGGCGGCGGCAACTATCACTACATTGAGTCAGCTCATCGGCTACCGAGCGTGCTGGGACTGGAACTTCAAGGGGTATCTCGCTCTGACTTGCAGCGGGTTCATCTCAAAATTGAACCCTATGGAGACGTGCAGCAGGTGGATATTCTAAATGACCTTGGACAAACGCTGAGTGGAGCGATTAAGCTGCCCGACTTGGTTAGCGGCCTGAACTTCAACGTGGTTGTACGATTACACATTCCAGCCCATACGGAAACCAATTTGCTATGTCGCTTCCGACTGTCCTGGGATGTAGCCACTGAAATTCCAGCGCAGGTGGACATTGTGCGCCGCGAAATTCAGGCCAAGCTCCAGTTGCCGACTGTACCCGCCGCGCGAATTTCAGAATTTCCACCCTGTCCGGACGTACAAGAGCATGTGGCACTGATGGAATCGGCGCGAGCGAAAAAGCTAGCGATTCACGATGCTAATCGCGGTCAATATGATCAGGCCCAACAGCGACTCCGCTTAGCCAGAATTAATCTATTACAAATTAATCACTCCTACAGCTCAAACATCCTCAAGCTGGAAATGCGATCGCTCCTAGAGCTTGAACAGATGCTGCAAAAGCATCAGGTGCGGCAGTTCCGCAAGCGAGCCGACTACGAGGCATATCACGCAACCCGCAGCCCCTATCAGGACACCCTAGAGCAGCACTACGACGACACGTTGAGTTAAAAATATTAATTTCAAGATATTAATTTCAAGATATTGATTATTGATAGTAGCTACTTATCAACCATTGACCAAAGAGTCTTTGTAGCTGTTACGGCTAGAGCCTAACGTTGGCAAGTTCCAAGCTTCAGGCTGAAAATCAACTAAAGAACTCAGTATCAGGTCAGCTTCTTGAAACAAATCTGTCTTAAGTTCGGGGGCTGGCACTGCCACTACGAACATGCCCGCTTGCTTAGCCGCTGTTACACCCGCTAGAGAATCCTCAAACACGAGGCACTGTGCCGGATTGGCCTGAATCCGCTCTGCCGTAATTAAAAACATGTCTGGGGCGGGTTTGCCCTGCTCAATCGCCGGATCATCGCCCGTGACGATGCAGTCAAACAGTTGTAGCCAGTCGGCATAGCGCAGCACTTTCTGATTAAACCGGATGCGAGCCGAACTAGTTGCGATCGCTTGTGGAATACCAGCGTCATAAAAATGCTGCGTCAGCGCAATTGCTCCCGGCATTGGTTGAACCTGCGGGTACAGATCAAAAATGATGCCATCTCGCTCTTCCAGGTAGCTCTCAACGGTGAGCGGCAGATCCAGCATGTCAATAATAATTTGGGCTGAGTCCTGGGATGTGCGACCGATGATTTTGGTGTGAACAGACAGATCAAACGTTTTTCCATAGCGACTGGCAATATCGGCATTGACTTGCCAATGAAGCGGCTCGGTGTTTAACAGCAATCCGTCAAAATCATAGATGATGTGGGTAATTTGAGGCATAAGTGGCTGATTAAGTAGCTGGTATGTCATTCAAGCTGGGCGCAGTATGAGTAAGCGGTTAAATATTTGAAAAATAATTTAAGATAACTCGTCACGCTAGCCATCAGGCTAAACCAGTTTGGCAGAACGAGCTTGCTGCTTGTTCACAACATTCATGGTCACCGACCAATTTTCTGCTGCAGTTTTAGCATCAGTCTGCGCGTCCTCAACTGTGCAATACGGAATCGGGTTAGAGGGGCAATATCTACAGGATGCTTGGATGTATGGTCAAAAAAGTGGTTGATTTCCTGCAATATCACCTCTAGCCGAGTCATGATGTTGTCCGTGCGATACTCATCCAAAAAGTCGGCTGGCAGCGCTGGGGCGCTGTTCTCCTGCACCACCTTTAGAATCCGATCCACATCGTAGGCGGTTGAGTAGCCAGCGATTTTGTAGCAGTTGAAGCCCGGATCGAGATAATCCGACAGGCCACCGTTGACGCTGGAGAACACCTGACAGCCGCAGGCCATCGCTTCCATGGGCTGGAGGCCAAATCCCTCGCTGACGCGCTGCTGCGCCCAGTACTCGGCTGAATCGTAGAGATACACTCTAGCGCGGTTAAACAATCCTGGGAGGTCTTCAACGTAGGATTTCACGACCAACACTCGACAGCGGCTTTCCAGGGCTGGAATGAGCTGCTGCATGAGATATGTTGATGATTTGCGAGCCTGAACGAGGACATCAATATCGCGCTGAGTGCGATCGCAGTTTTGCACCTGAAACTGATCTGAAATTTGATTCGGCAAATAGTAAATCAACGAATGCGGCGATCGCTGTCCCCAGTAGCCCAGCGTGTTACGACTGACGGTGATAATCGGCACGCTGGCAGGCAGGTTAAAGCCGTAGCCTGCGCTATGGGCGTGATAGACCACCGGATAGCCCTTGAGACGTTTGATCAGCTTGCCCACGTCAAAGCCCCAGCTCACGACAAAAATAGCGGTATCTGGGTTAATCGACGCATCGTTGAGTAGGTCAGTCAGAAAGGGATGCTCCGCTTTTCGCTGCCGATAGGTGACAACTTGGGCAGGACAGATTTGCTGCGCTAGGCGAAACGTTTTCAGTTCGGCCCACAGTCCACCACAGGCAAACTTGCCATCGGTTCCAGGCAGCAGAAAATACAGCGTTCTCATAAGGTTCTCGGCGCGGGATGGCTAACATCAAGTCCGTATATAGGAACCCAATTTACTGTTGTGAAACGCCTGCTAAGCAGGCGTTTCACAACAGTAAATTGGGTTTTAACCGAACTTCAAATAAGAAAATGGGTCTATTTTGCGATTTCAAGCGATTTCAACTGTCAAACCTATCGTGCGATCGCACTCTCCATCAAGTGTCAATTTCGCTCAGTCCCGCAGCGGAATGCGAATGCTGAACTCTGTTCCCTTACCGGGGACTGAGTGGCAGTTCATTTTGCCGCCGTGCTTTTCAACCACAATTTGGTAGCTAATCGATAATCCCATACCCGTTCCTTTGCCCAGTGGCTTAGTTGTAAAGAACGGATCGAAAATGCGCTGCTGAGCTGTGGGAGAAATACCAACACCGTTATCTGCGATCGCAATTTCTACCCAGTCAGCATCAACTACAGCAGTGCGAATCGTAATCTGATTGGGCTGCGCCTGAATCTCCTCAAATGCTCGGTGCTGATTGCTTTCTTCTAGTGCGTCAATGGCGTTGACCAGAATGTTCATGAACACCTGATTAAGCTGTCCAGCATAGCATCTCACCTGCGGCAGCGGCGCATAGTCTTTGATCACTTCAATTTCGGGACGCTCGGCTTTCCCCTTCAATCGATGCTGCAAAATCAGCAGGGTACTGTCGATGCCGTCATGGATATCAACGGCCTTAAACTCGGCCTCGTCCATGCGCGAAAAATTTCGCAGCGATAACACAATCTGGCGAATGCGCTCAGTGCCCAGCTCCATAGAAGCCAAGGTTTTGGGCAGATCGTTCTGTAAAAATTCCAGGTCAATTGCTTCGGTCGCGGCTTCAATTTCCGGCGTCGGCTCAGGATACTGCTGTTGGTAGAGCCGTACAAATTGCAGTAAATCCTGAGCATAATCCTGCACATGGCTGAGGTTGCCATGAATAAAGTTGACCGGATTATTAATTTCATGGGCAACTCCGGCCACCAACTGCCCCAGGCTAGACATCTTTTCACTCTGAATCACTTTCGCTTGAGAACGCTGCAATTCCTTGAGAGTATCTTCCAGTTCAACCGTCCGCTCAGCGACGCGATCTTCCAATTCTTCTTTGCTTTTTTCTAAGGCCGCAAATGAATCCTGTAGTTGCAGAGCCATGTGGTTGAACGAGCTAGATAGGGTATTCAGTTCTCGAATGCTGCTCGTTTCGACGGTTTGATCTAGATCGCCACTTGCCAAAGCTTTACTGGCTCGATTCAAACGCAAAATAGGTCGAGTAATCCACCGAGCCGTTAGGATACCCAGCACAATTGCGATCGCAAGTGCCCCTATGCACAATGCAACCGTTGTGTGCGTGTTGGCCGTAATCTGCGCCATAAAGACGCTTTCAGGCACGCTAACAACCACCAACCAGTCCAGGCCGTATGCATCGCGCCAGGGTCTCACATGCACGAAATGCCGCTCACCCTGAACGTCAACCTGAAAATCAGTATTTTGACGAATGGACTGAAACCCATCAGAGGCTTGCAGCGCTTTAGCAATGGTCTGAACGGTTAAATTAGGGCTAGCCGCAGCTTGCGATCGCTGGATATCGTCACCCGCCAGCGTAAAGGGAGGCTCAGCGCTGGAATTGGCAATCAGCGCCCCGTCCCGCTCGACAATAAAAACCGTGCCCGACTGGCTGATATCCAAGTCGCGCAAAAAGTCGCTCAGCTTCAGCAGGTGAATATCAGCATCCACAACACCCAGGAGCCGATTTTGAGCATCATAAATCGGTCGGCCAGCAGAAGCCGCCAAATAAGGGCCATAGGGCGAGTTCCAGACGTAGACATCCGCCCAGGTCGCTTGCTTGGCCTCCATCGGAGCGGTATACCAGCTTTCAGTGAAGTGGTTATAGGGGTAGATACCGATTAACTCAGTGCGATCGCCCTGATCGTTGGTGGCAAAGGTGCGGGCGCTATTGGGCTGATTCGAATCCCAATCATCAATCGTGATGGTTTGACCATCGTAGCTAATAGCCCCAACACCTTCCCCCGAGCGTAAGCCAATGCCAATAAAAGACAGATCGTAAACCTGCATTTGATCCCAGAAATACTGACCCAGCGCTTCACTATCGCGAACATCAAGCCTGCCTCGACGAATAGCATCAGCATTGAGCTGATTCAACGCCTGCGGCACCGAAAGATAAGACTCTAGATGCTGATCCACCACATCACTCGTGCGATCCATGAGCTGATTAGCTAGGTCGTTGACGGCTCTTTGCCCGTTTCGGAAGGATAAATATCCGATCAAGGCAACCGCGCCAAAGATCTGGAGTACAAAGGGCAGAATGAGGACAATCTGTAGCGGAAAAGATCGGGCTTGGGGGGCTGGATCGACTTTCATCGCAAAAGAGATTTTGTACCGTTAGTGGATTTAAAGTTCCCACAATAATAACGATGCAAACTCTCAATTCATTTCACATCCTCTTGCATGAAGCAAGATGGTTTGATATTCGGCTGTTGTGGAACTCGTGCGTTGCGCGGGTTCCACAACAGCATTTGTCCTAACCAACCTTTCGGTTGCAATATGCAAAAACGAAGGCCATCGGCAAAGCCGATGGCCTTCGTTTTTCAAGCGGGTAACGCGATTCGAACGCGCGACATTCACCTTGGCAAGGTGACGCTCTACCGCTGAGCTATACCCGCATGAGGGTTGCGCCTTGTTTTGAGTGCATCGCACCGTTTTCCGAGCGCTTTATTAATATGACAAAACTTCAAAACACTGTCAACCCTATTCTAGAAAATTTTTCGGCAATGATTCGGTTGGCTCGGAACTAGGGGATTGAAAGCCCAGATAGCCCCTTGGCGTAATCAGCCAGTCGGCATGATGGCGAGTGCTGGAATTGCCGATTAGCACCGTCGTCACCATGTCGATTGGGCATTGGGTAAAATCAGCCAGCGTCGTCAACGTAATCGCCTCATCCTCTCGATAGGCAGACCGCACCAGGGCAACGGGTGTGTCAGCAGCACGATGCTGAAGGAAGATATGCTGGGCGGTCTCGATTTGACTGGTGCGCTTCTGCGATCGCGGATTATAGAGCGCCACCACAAAATCGGCGGCAGCAGCAGCCTGGAGGCGCTGCTCAATCACAGGCCAAGGTGTCAGCAAATCGCTCAGGCTAATGGCGCAGAAGTCGTGCATCAGCGGTGCGCCAACGCGGGAGGCAGCCGCTTGTAAGGCCGTGATCCCTGGAAACACCTGCACGGCTGGCACTTGACCATCCCAGCCCATCTGCTGAAGTTCTTCCAGCACCAATCCCGCCATGCCATAAATGCCACAGTCACCGGAGGAGACTACCGCAACGGACAGTCCCCACTGGGCTAGCTCAATCGCGCGCTGCGCCCGCTGCCGCTCCTGGGTAATAGCGCGAGCTTCAATCACTTGTCCTGGACGCAGCAGAGGCCGAATCAGGTCGATATACATTGAGTAGCCAACAATGGCATCCGCTGCCGAGATGGCCGCCTGAGCCGCTGGCGTAATTTGCTCCAGCGCCCCTGGCCCCGTGCCAATCAGCCACAGCGCCCCGCTGCGCCCCGTATATTCCCACTCCGCTTGGGCAATGGCGACGGTAACGGCTCCCGACTGGTCGGGGTCACGAACAATTTGTTTGTTGATCCGCAGCCAAGCTGCTGAGTCGTGGGCTGGTTTGGGATGACCATTGCTCTGAGGCGTATTGTCTCTTTGAACATTTAGGTGTGGAATTAGTTTTCCCACTGGACAATGGGCTGCCGCGATCGCAGCCGCTTCCGCCACGCTAGGCGTACCCACGGCCTGCTCCACAACATCGGAGGGGGTTGGCACCTCAATCTGCTTGAGAACGTCGGCAGAGAAGCAGCGCAGCGGCCACTGATGCGCTTTGCAAGTCTCGATTAATCCGCTCTCGTCGGCTTTTAGGTCAATAGTGGCGACACCTGCGATCGCATGTTGAGAAAGATGGTTCACTCGACAAACTTCTGCGATCGCGGTTTCAATCAGAGTCTGTGAAGTGCCCCGCTCACAACCAATCCCTACCCACAGGACGCGGGGATGCCACTGGGCTTTCGGTAAATCAGAATCGGGCGCAAAGCGGCGCTGGATGGGACTAATCCACAGGCGAGCTTGAGGCTTGGCGGTTGAGGGTTCAGTAGCGGCTAAGGGCGGCGCAGGTGAGGGTGAATCTGTAAATAAATCTGTGGAATGAACGCCATCGTCAGTGAACCGAAACGGATGGGGATCGCTCAAATTCATGCACCACAAGTCTGTTCCCGCCTCTTGCAGCACCTCAATCGTCCCGCCACGAGCCGCGATCGCACTGACCTGCGTCCAGTTGCCGCTGCCGCGCCGCCAGCCGAACGGTTCACCCAAGGTATCCACTGCCGGAAAGCCTTGAGCATTGGCCGCTCCGGTCAACACAGGCGTCGCCTGGAGCTGATGCGCCAACACTTGGGCAAGCTGGTCTGCCCCTGCCTGGTGTCCGCCACAGAGACTAATTACAAACTGTCCCGCTTCATCGACGACGACCACAGCGGGATCGGTGGATTTATGCTCCAGTAACGGCGCAATCAGCCGCACAACCGCCCCCGTTGAGAGGCAAAAAATAAAGCCTCGGTAGTCTGACCAAATTTCAGCCAAGTGCGATCTCAACGAATCCGCCTCATATGCCTGCACCGGAAACGCTGCATTGGCAGCCAACTCAGACGAGGTGAATAGCGGTACCTCAGCGCCACGGCAGACTGAGGACAGCCGCTGAATTCCGGCAGGGGTAACTGCGATCGCAGCCAGAGGTTGAAATTTATCTAGGGTCATAATGACGTGTTTTGATGAAAGCCCTGAAAACTTAAAAGGCGCTGAAAACAAGGAGGACTGCACTCAAGCGAGACAGTCCTCCATTCACTCAATTGGTTCCAGATTGACTATTGAGCAATTCTAGGAACGGCTATGAAACGTTGAACGGTAATCGTAACATTGAGTCCTCCGTCAGCAACCAGCTTGCATACCAACTCACCGACTAACGATCAGCCTATTCACGCCACAAATCACCCACTATCAACCAACAACGCGTAACTCGACTAATTTCACCTACAAATCCATCGAAATGTCTCTAGCTGCAGCTTGAACTGTGTCCACATCAGCAGCTACAGGCTCTTCAACGGTCGGAGTCGTCACGCTTGCTTGAAACAGAGGCGACTTAACAACAGAGTCATTGGCGAATGTAAACAGTGGATTCGACAAAATCCCTGCCACCGAGGTCGCAATTAGCGTCAGCACCAAACTCACCTGCAGCGGACGCATACCAGGCAGTGACCAGCGAATTTCCGGATAGTTTTTCACAACATCGGACATCTCCTGCGGCTCTTTCACGACCATCATCTTGACGACGCGGATGTAGTAGTAAATCGAGATGACGCTGGTGATCAAGCCGATGAGAACTAGGCCATAAGCGCCTGCTTGCCAGCCAGCCCAGAAGATGTAGAGCTTACCGAAAAAGCCTGCTAAAGGCGGAATGCCTCCCAGTGACAGCAAGCAAATACTGAGACATAGGGTGAGTAGCGGATCTTTCTGGTACAGGCCGCTGTAAGCATCAATTTGGTCGGTGTTGGTGCGTAGCGAGAACAAAATTACGCAGGCAAAACCGCCCAAATTAGCGAACAGGTAGATCAGCAGATAGAACACCATGCTGGCATAGCCTGCTTCTGTCCCAATGATTAAGCCAATCATGACAAAGCCCGCCTGCCCAATCGAGGAATAGGCCAGCATTCGCTTCATGCTGTTTTGGGCCAGTGCAACCACATTGCCCAGTACCATGCTGAGGACAGCTAGTGCAGTGAAAACAAAGTGCCACTGATCGGATACAAGCGGAAAAACCGTGACAAGCAGGCGAATCGCTAGAGCAAAACCCGCCGCTTTTGAACCAACGGATAGGAATGCGACCACTGGCGTGGGAGACCCCTCATATACGTCTGGCGTCCACTGGTGAAATGGCACTGCCGCGATTTTGAAGGCGATCCCGGCGATAACAAACACGAGAGCAATCACTAGCGCAATGGGCACATCATTGCTGGGTTCAGCTACAATATGCGCCGCAATTTCGGTGAGCCGAGTTTCCCCACCGGATAATCCGTAGAGTAGCGAAGCACCGTACAGGAAAATAGCCGAACTAGCTGCACCGATTAGTAAATACTTCAGCGCAGCCTCGTTGGAGCGGGGATCGCGTTTGGCGTATCCCGTGAGCAAGTAGGACGAAATACTGAGCGTTTCTAGGGAGACAAATACCATGACCAGCTCATCTGAGCCGGATAAAAACATGCCTCCAATTGTCGCTGTTAGCAGAATCGAGAGAAATTCAGCCAGCGAAGTGCCTGACTGCTCGACGTAGCGAATCGACATCAGAATCGTCACTGCTGCGGAAAGCGCAATAATGCCGCGAAAGGCGACGCTTAATGCATCACCGTTGAATTCGCCGAGGAAGGATAGGGGATCGCTAACGTCCCACTGAAAATAGAGGGCACCCACGGCACCCAAGAGACCTGCGATCGCAACATAGGGGGTCCAGCGAGACGAGGATCGTCCCACAATCAAATCGCCTACGACCACGACCAAAAGCGTGATAATGACAATTCCCTCAGGCAGAATTCTGCCCGCATTGAGAGTCGCTGAGGAAATATTTACAAATTCCATATTCGTTCCAACGAGCTAACGCTGCCAATTGGCTGCCTGTAATAATCTTTCACATTGGCATCCTACTGGGCAATATTAACGCGATTTGTAATCCTTGCCCAGACTATAGAGGAATGTCATCCCACTAGGCATTCTGACTGGCTTCATCAATTTTTATTCATCGCCGCCAAACGATGAAAATCGTTACAGAATACTGGCATTCCCCAGATTCTTTAGGGAACTTTAAGGTGCAGTCCTCGATTTCTTGACCTTGCATCTGGAAGGAATCCGCTATAAAAGGATTAATTACCACTGCGTTGAGCAAGGCTGAACTCTAAATTTGTCAATCGGCCATTAAAAGCTGTATTACAGCTAAAGGGATGGTTAACTCCTGTTCGGATTGCTCTACCCTGGCATTGAGCCAGGTCTGTTATCGATCTGCTATCAATGTTATTAATTCTGAGGATTCTCTGAGATACGCTGTATTCTGCCGCATACTCAACAGCGATAGGTGCTTGTCGGTGGCTCGCAGCTTGCAGATTAATGACACACAGGGGTCTATTCAACTGAGTCACGAAAAGCTCATGCTTGGATCAGACATAGCTTGATTCAATTCTCAGTCGAATAGAGTCACAGTCGAATAGAGTCACAGTTTGTCATCTCATTTTCCTCAGTTTGCTGTCAGGTTGATCCTTACAGGATCGATTTTGAATGCGTCAGTTCCGCTGAATGCCGTTGCCTTAAAACGTCACCTTTCCATGTCAAAGCTCGTTATTGTCGAATCGCCAACTAAAGCTCGTACCATCCGCAACTATTTGCCCTCGAACTACCGCGTCGAGGCATCAATGGGGCATGTCCGAGATTTGCCTCAGTCTGCCAGCGAGATTCCAGCGGCTGTGAAGAAAGAAGAATGGGCTCAGCTTGGTGTCAATCCTCAGGCTGATTTTGAGCCGATTTATGTCGTGCCCAAAGATAAAAAGAAAGTGGTCAAGGCGCTGAAGGAAGCGCTGAAAGAAGCGGACGAACTGCTGCTGGCGACTGACGAAGACCGAGAGGGAGAAAGCATTAGCTGGCACTTGCTCCAGTTGCTGAAACCCAAAGTGCCGATCAAGCGCATGGTGTTCCATGAAATTACCCAGGAAGCGATTCAGGATGCGATCGCAAACTGCCGGGACGTGGACGAGCAGTTGGTGCGCGCCCAGGAAACCCGCCGCATTCTCGACCGACTGGTCGGCTATACGCTGTCGCCGCTGCTGTGGAAGAAAATTGCTTGGGGGCTATCGGCAGGCCGCGTTCAGTCTGTGGCTGTCCGCCTACTGGTTAACCGGGAACGGGAGCGCCGCGCCTTCCGCAAAGGTTCCTATTGGGATTTGAAAGCCTCACTGCTCAAGGATGAGACGCCGTTTGAAGCGAAGCTGGCGACTCTGGATGGAGTCAGACTGGCCAACGGCAGCGACTTTGACGAAGCCACGGGTAAAATTCCCGAAGGCCGCAACGTTGTCCTGCTCAACGAAGAACAGGCTCGCGCCCTCCAGGCACGGCTAGAGAGCGGCGTCTGGAACGTTGCCAATCTAGAAGAACGGTCTTCAACCCGCAAACCCTCGCCGCCGTTTACCACCTCCACTCTGCAGCAGGAAGCCAACCGCAAGCTGCGCCTTTCTGCGCGAGAAACCATGCGGACAGCGCAAAACCTGTATGAGCAGGGCTATATCACCTACATGCGTACCGATTCGGTGCATTTATCACAACAAGCGATCGCAGCCGCTCGGGAGTGCGTCGAGCGCAAGTATGGCAAGGACTACCTCAGCCCCAAAGCTCGTCAGTACGCGACTAAGAGTAAAGGTGCCCAGGAAGCCCATGAAGCGATTCGTCCCGCAGGTAGCACTTTCCGCAGTCCACAGGAAACAGGTTTATCCGGTCGTGAGCTAGCACTGTATGATCTGATTTGGAAGCGGACGGTCGCCACCCAGATGGCCGAAGCACGTCAAACCCACATCACAGTTCATCTGGAAGTGGATAACGCAGGCTTCCGGGCGTCCGGTAAGCGGATCGACTTCCCTGGCTTCTTCCGCGCCTATGTCGAAGGTTCAGACGATCCCGATGCGGCAATTGAAAACCAGGAAGTGATTCTGCCTGTTCTGAAGGTGGGCGATCATCCTTCCTGCACAGAACTGGAGCCTGTGGGCCACGAAACCCAGCCACCCGCCCGCTATACCGAAGCGTCGCTGGTCAAAATGCTAGAGAGTGAAGGCATTGGTCGTCCCAGTACCTACGCCAGCATTATCGGCACGATCATCGACCGCGGCTATGCTCAATTAGCCAACAATAGTTTGGCCCCAACGTTTACAGCGTTTGCAGTTACAGCGCTACTGGAAAAGAATTTTCCGGATTTGGTCGATCCAGGTTTTACCGCTCGAATGGAGCAAACGCTAGACGAAATTTCCACGGGTGAAGCCGACTGGCTACCCTACCTCAACCAGTTCTATTTGGGTGATGAGGGGCTAGAGAATCTGGTCAAGCTGCGGGAAGATCAAATTGATCCGAATGAAGCTCGCACAGTGGAGCTAGCCGATCTCGAAGCCAAAGTTCGAATCGGGCGCTATGGCCCCTATGTCGAAGCTGAAAATGATGGGGAAACGGTCAAAGCATCAGTACCCAAGGATGTCACGCCAGCCGATCTTGACCCAGAACAGGTCGAGACCATTCTGCGGCAGAAGACCGAAGGCCCAGATAAACTCGGCTTCCATCCCGAAACAGGCGAGCCAATCTACATACTCATTGGTGCTTATGGGCCTTATGTGCAGCTTGGGGACGCAACTGACGAACAACCTAAGCCAAAGCGAGCATCGTTGCCCAAGGGCACCAGCATAGACGATGTCACCCTAGAGATGGCTGTGGGTCTCCTGTCTCTACCTCGTTTACTGGGTTTCCACCCGGAAACGGGAGCCAAAATCCAAGCTAGCCTCGGTCGCTTTGGCCCTTATGTTGTGCATGATCAGGGTAAAGAAGGCAAAGATTATCGTTCTTTGAAAAAAGAAGATGATGTGCTAACCGTTGGTTTGGAACGGGCGCTGGAACTGCTAGCTCAGCCCAAGCGGGGACGCGGACGCGGCAAGTCAGCTACCCCCCTACGGGAGTTAGGAGAGCATCCTGAAGATAAGGAACCCGTTAATATTTACAATGGCCCCTATGGTGCCTATGTCAAACACGGCAAGGTCAATGCCTCTATTCCGGAAGGGAAGGAAGTGGAGCAGGTGACGCTAGAGGAGGCGCTAGAATGGCTAGCAGCCAAGGCGGCGACCAAAAAGTCGAGTCGATCTAAATCCACTTCTAGCCGCAAATCAAGTGGCTCGAAGTCAACGGCGAAAAAGAGCACATCCACTAAGAAAAGCTCGACTACCAAGAAAAGCTCAACGGCGAAGAAGAGTTCGACTAAAAGCTCAGCGAAGGGCACTACGCAGAAGTCTTCTAGCAGTAGGTCAACGAGTGCTCAGAAAGACGCTTGATATCGGTTCTATGAAATTGGTGCTATAGATGAGGTTAGTGCTGAAGGCTTAGGACTGAAGTGCTGAGTGCTGAGGACTGATTTGTAGCCGTAATTTAAAGAAGCGGTTTAAAAGTACGGCCTAAAATCTTAGGCGAGTTTATCTGGTACGAAGTCTGCCTATAAAAATCAGCTTTATTTTTTGTGAACGTTAGGCACAGCCTGCGTTCACAATCTTCTAGTCATTGCTGTCAAGTAGGGGCGGACGCGGAAACGATGTTGTAGGTGGTTCGATTGGCTGAGAGGTCAAAATCAGGCGCAGCTTGGCGTGAACCAAATTAATATTGGCTAAGCCCAGGTCTAAATCTCCCTGTACGACAACACCTGTATGCAGTAATCGATCCAGCAGTTCTAGAATGGTGGGGCTGTCTGACTTTTCACCGGGATAGTACGCTCCCTGTCGCGGTAGCAGGGTACCAAATTCGCCCAGATCAATATTGAGGTCGGCTGGATCAACATCAAAAATCTCACAGAGCTGAACAACCTGCTCTTCTAGCTTACGTAAGCTCTCAGCCGCGCGTTCGATGTCGGCTTCACTGAGCTGATCGGCCTCCATGCGGCGGATGACTTGCGCTTCCATTAACTGCCGCACTAGCTCTACTACCGTCAGCAGGAGTGGAGCTAGTCCTGACTCGTTGCGATCGCGTTTTTGTAAGTCACGGCCAGGAGTCGCTTGAATTGGAAATTCGGCGGTGGAATCGTCAGGCGGCATACAGTTCGATCTGGACAGATTACTAGATCTCAGCTTAACGATGAATGCCTGATCTGCGATCGCAGATCAGGCACATCCAGCAAAACCGGACATTCTTTCGCCTACTTTTGGGGTAAAACCGCCATAAATTTTCAAAATTCACAGAAACTTCCGACTATTGGCTGTTTTCTTCAGCATCGATTTTTTTACATTGATTACAGTGGAGAAAAATCCCTGTCCTTGGGACATAAGTAGCTGCACATCAATAAAATGCATATCTAAAAAACCGGGGGTGCTCCTCCGGGACGCTCCTCCAGTTTTTTAAGCGCATTTATTTAGGCCAACCTACTTATTCTCCGAAATTTCTTTATATAGCGTTTCCCACGCTGGTGGAGTACGGCAGTGTTTTTCTGCCGGAGGCAGAGAAACACTGCTATGTCCCTCACGAGGCTGAAAAATGCTGTATTAGGTTCATGCATAAGAACCCAATTTATACCAATCCTTAATGGAGGCCGCATTGAACAAGGGGTTGGAGTCCCTTGCCCTGTAAGGGATCGCTCTGTTCATCCTTAATTTGAATTGGCCTTACGTTTTATGAAATATTTGCTTGGTCAAGATTTCACAAAACGTAAGACATGATTTTCATGCGGACTGCCTATCACCACAAAGCACAGAATTTGAAGCGATTTAGCTGTTAATCAACTCGGCGACTATAGGACGCCTAAATATATATGGATATCAAACTAATTAATATTGGATTTGGCAACATTGTGTCTGCCAATCGGGTGATCGCTATTGTGAGTCCAGAGTCAGCTCCCATCAAGCGGATCATTTCAGACGCACGGGAGCGCGGTCAACTGATTGATGCCACCTATGGACGGCGTACTCGTGCGGTGATTATTACAGACTCTGGCCATGTTGTTCTCTCCGCCATTCAGCCCGAAACCGTCGCCCATCGCTTTGTGATTAGTAAAGACGCTCCATCTGAATAAAACTGAATACAATAAGGGCAATATTTAGTCAGCACCTGATCGGCTTAATTTGGAGCCATTTGGGTGTAAAACTCCAGCAAACGGGGAGAAAAAGATTAAAATAAGTTAACTTGTATACATTTCTGCCGACAGACTGAAGCAAATCGATCGGTGCTTGTGCGCCAGTAGATTCCATCTGTCGGCTTATTCGTCTTCTCCATCTAAACCCCAATTGGCAAACCTGAATAGCGGAGCATCATGAGCAAGGGCAGACTGATCGTACTTACTGGACCCAGTGGCGTTGGCAAAGGCACACTGCTGCGATCGCTATTGCAACGCCATCCCGATCTCTATCTTTCCACTTCAGCGACCACTCGCGCTCCCCGTCCCGGTGAGGTGCATGGTCAGCACTACTATTTCGTCAGCCGCGAACAGTTTCAGCAAATGGTTCAGAACGATGAACTGCTGGAATGGGCTGAGTTTGCAGACAACTGCTACGGCACCCCCAAGCGCTCTGTCTTAGAAAAAATTGAGGAAGGCAAGTGGGTGGTTTTAGAAATTGAACTACAGGGTGCCCGCCAAATCGCCGTTACATTTCCGGAAGCCTACCGAATTTTCATCTGTCCTCCTTCGTTAGCGGAACTGGAGCAGCGGATTCGGGGCCGAGGCCAGGATTCTGAATCTGCGATCGCACGTCGTCTAGCCACTGCCCAAGCAGAAATTGAAGCCGCAGACGAGTTTGATGTCCAAATTCTCAACGATAATCTCGATAAAGCGCTGTCTCGCTTGGAGGACGCCCTCTTCGTCGCAGCTTAAGTTGATTTCAGGAATTGCTGATTTTAAGTATGGCTGTAACGTAGGGCGATGCTCCGACATCACCAGTCATACCCAGATTAAGCAACACCAATTTTTAACGTACCAGAGGAGCCGCACAGGGCGCGGCTCCTCTGGTGTTTAGGCAGGCTGGATTACAGACAGCTATTGCTTAGAATCATGAGCATCATTCGATGAAGCTACCTTGTGGCCGCGATAGCGAACTTGAAGATGGGGTTGAGAATCAGTCGATGACACCGTTGGCCGCTTCCAGTTGCGTCCCCGATACTTACCTCTGAATGAAGCCGTTTCCTGGTCAGACTGATGAACAGTCGTCTCAGAAGACTGCGGTTCAGTCGAGTCAGGCTGATAGCTCACGCCGCGATACTTGAGACCCGATTCAGTTTCTTGATCTGCAACAGGTGTCGCTTGATTTTGCGATCGCACAGCGATTTGCTTGGCGACAAACTTACTAAAACTGGTCGATTGCTGCTCTGCCGATTCAGCCCCAGCATCTTCTCGGACTATAGGCTTTGACGCTGAATTGACCAGAGCCTCATTCTGGATAGATAAACGCTGTAGAGAATACCAACCCGCTAGCAGCAACACTAACAGTACGGGCCAAGGAGCTTCTACCAAGCCAACAACCATCAGAGTTAGGGCAATTATCACCCCAACTGCGATCGCTAAAATTTCCAAAAAAATCATATTGCGTCGTGCCCCAGGGAGGACTCAGCCATCATTTTTAAGCTATCGGAAAATCTCGTAACTTTCACCCGTATCTCGCTTGATGTGAGGCAATCATGATGGTTTGATGGGAAAAGTATATTTGTTCGCCCTTGAAGTGTTGAGTTTTCAGTGAAGAGGTAGATAGTAAACTTTATCGGAAATTGTTTGGTAGCGCGGCTGAGCCGCGCTACCAAACAATTTCCAACCCCAAAAACTTTATTTCCAATAAAGTCTAGTAGATGAGTAGATGGGTTATGGAACGATAAATAAACTTTACCCTTTACTTCATTACCCTATGACTCCATTACGCCTTTCACCCCTTGACTCCCCTTACAGCCTTTACAGCCTCCCGCCTCCCGCCTCACCTGTTTAGCTGCATGGAACCCTCAACCACTAGTCCTGCTGCCCCCGTCACGCTATCCGCCGTTGAGCGTAAGTTTATGCAGCAACTGCTCGCTTGCCCGAATCAAACCGCTCCAATTGACCAGATTCAGCCAAATCCTAAAACCTCGGCTGCAAAGCGCGATCGCATTTGTCGCCGCCTACATCAGCTAGGTCTAGTTAACTACACCATTGCAGTCACGCGATTCAGCATTACGCCGCTCGGTAAAACAACCCTCAAGCTAGACTGCCCCCGCGCCTGTTTGCCAATTACACCAGACGAACGAGCAATTCTTCTCGCCTGCCAGTACCGCACAATTACACCCCAAACCCTAGAGCCGTTGCGCTTGAACTCACCCGAACAGCAGCAGCAAATTATTCAAAATCTCGCCCACCGCCGCCTCCTCAAAATCGTCGAATCCGCCATCACCCACGTATCCGCCAGACAACCCGAGCGTTCCGCGCAATCTTAATTCTCAATCTACAGCCCCCAAAGCCCCCCTGCCCCGTTGCTCCCACTCTCCCTTTCTTCTCACTCTTCACGCCTCACTCCTCTCACCTCACTCCTCCTACGCCCCCAAATAAGCCCTCATCACCTGATCATCCTGCTGAAGCTCTGCACCTGTACCCGACTGCACCACTTGCCCTGTTTCCAGTAAGTAGGCTCGATCAGCAACCGCCAGCGCCAAGCCCGCCATCTGATCGACCAGCAGAATCGTCATGCCTTCATCACGTAATTGCGCCAGCGTGGCATAGAGATCGGTCACTAGCTTGGGAGCTAAACCCAGAGAAGGTTCATCCAGCAGCAGCAGTTTAGGACGCGCCATTAGGCCCCGCCCAATCGCCAACATCTGCTGTTCACCACCGGAAAGCAAACCCGCTTTTTGATTGCGCCGCTCCTGTAAACGGGGAAAGCGATCGAGTACTGCTGTGATATCCAGCTCAATCTGGTCATCCTGGCGATTAAAGGCTCCCAGTCGCAAGTTATCAATTACCGTCAGCTCCTTAAATACCTGGCGGCCTTCGGGCACTAGCACAATGCCCTGCTTACCGATGTCATGGGCTGGAATTCCCGTTAGCGCTTGGCCTTGGAAGGTAATTTCTCCTGACCAGGGCTGGATGAGCTGCGTCACCGACTTCATCAACGTGCTTTTGCCCGCGCCATTTGCTCCAATCACCGCGACTAATTCACCTGCATTTACCGTTAGATCGATTTCCTTCAGCACCTGCAGCTTGTCGTAGCCAGAGACTAACTGATGAATGTGCAGCAGTGGTTGTGAGTCGGATATGGGAGAACGAGTTAGGTCAGGCGAATCAATGCCCAAGTAGGCGGCTAGAACATCTGGATCTTGCTGCACCTGTTTTGGTGGCCCCACACAAATGCGCTCGCCACTGTCTAGCACGACGACCTGATCGGAAATATCCATCACCAAATCCATGTCGTGCTCAATCAGGATAACGGGAATGCCGCTACTGGCAATGCGGCGAATTAGGCTCGCCAGAGCTTGCTTGTCGTCTTTACTCAGGCCAGCGGCAGGTTCATCTAGTAACAGCAACTGTGGCCCCAGTACCAACGCGCGGGCAATTTCCGCTAGTCGTCGATCGACAAACGGTAAATTAGCGGAGATTTGGTGTACGTCACCTTTGAAACCGACAAAAGATAAGACTTCCAACAGCGCCTTTTCCGGCTGTCTAGGCGCTTTGCCGCGACCAATGAGTGCCGAAAAGATTGACCGGGGATGGGCACCTTTCGCCGCGACTCGCAGATTATCAATCACCGATAGAGAATCAAACAGCCGCGTAGCTTGGAAGGTGCGACCAACCCCTGCACGTGCGATCGCAAGTCCAGATTTACGGGTCAGATCGGTTTGACCGAGTTGAATCTGTCCGGTTTGGGTTTGGTAGAAGCCGCTGATCAGATTGAGCAGAGTAGTTTTGCCCGCGCCATTGGGGCCAATCACAGCCGTTACCGTTCCAGGTTGGGCAGTGAGGCTGACATCCGTGACCGCTTTGACGCCGCCAAACTGAATGCCGACCGATTTCACATCCAACCCTGCTGTCGCGTGATGACGGGTAATCAGCGTCGGCATATCGGGGGGCATTTCCAGGGGATAAACCGGGGCTTGGCGGTCAAACCAGCGCTTCAGGGGACTGGTTAACCCTTCAGGAGCGACCCCCAGGGTCAGCAGCAGCAGAGAGCCAAAGATCAAAAGCTGATAATCGGCAAAGTCTTTAATCAGCTCTGGCAGCAGCACCAGCACAATTGCGCCGACGAGTGCGCCTTCAGCAGTGCCGATGCCGCCGAGAATAACGACCAGCAGAAACAAGATTGAGCGGTGCAGCGTAAAGCTATCTGGACTAATAAAGCCAATCGTAGAGGCAAAAAATGCTCCGGCCAAGCCCGTGAAGGCAGCAGACACCGCAAAGGCCATGACCCGCACAGCCAGGGGATTCAAGCCTAGTGAGGTGGCGGCTGTTTCATCATCTCGTACGGCTTGAAATGCTTTGCCCCAGGGATGATGTTTGAGCTGATCGAACGACCAGAGGGAGACAAAGGCGATGACGACCGCAATCAGTACCACGTCTTTCAGAGCAGGCTGTAGTCCGAACAGCACAGGTTTGGGAATGCTGCTCAGGCCACCAAAACCGCCCGTCAGCCCAACCCACTCAATCAACACCCGCTCGACAATGATGCCAAAGGCAATCGTTACCATCGCCAGATATGGCCCTGTCACGCGCAGAGCCGGAGCCGCTAGGGCTGCACCTGTGCCAGCGGTTGCCACAATCGCCGCGATCGCAGCTGGGGGAAATGACCATTCAACATTGAGCATCAGCAGGCTGGCGACATAAGCGCCAATGGCAAAAAAGCCCGCGTGACCAATCGAGATTTGACCGGACAGCCCCACCAGGATATTCAGCCCCACCGCCACCATTGTGGTGATGGCGATCATGCCAATGGTGTAAAGGTAGTAGGTGTTGGGAGCCAGCAGCGTGGCTGCGATCGCACCTGCCAATAACCCGATTCCGATCCAGCCGCGAATGTTCATGATGTTGTTTTGAACTCTGAGTTTGTCTTAAACCGTGTTCAGTAGGTCGGCATAAACACATCTAAAAACCGGGGGAGGGGCCCCCCCCGGTGGTCCCCCAATTTTTTGTTTCGTATTTGTTTCGAGTCCACTCCTTTGTCTTCAACCCTTTTTCCCCTAGCCCTACCAAACAGACCGTAAGGCCGCAGCGCCAGCATGAGGATGACCACCGCAAAGCCAACAATTTCGCGGTAGCTGCCGCCCAGCAAGCCCGCAGCGGCGGACTCGACGAGTCCGTAGATAATCCCTGCTATCATCACGCCCCAGGGGTTGGCGAGGCCACCGATGATGGCCGTGGCAAATGCCTTCAGTCCCAATAGGGTGCCCATTGTGGCCGAGACGTTGCTGACCGGAGCAATCAGCATCCCCGCCAGCGCCGCCAATGCCGTAGAAATGCCAAAGGTGTAGGCAATCATCCGCTCCACCGGAATGCCCATCAGCCGAGCGGTACTGTGGCTTTCACTCACAGCTTGCAGCGCTTTACCCAATAAGGTGCGAGCGAATAATAGGCGAAGTGCGATCGCAACCGCTAAGCCCACGACAGGAATCAGTAGTTCGACCGGAAAGACACCGAACCCCAGCAGTTGAATCGGCGTTTCGGCCCAGGCAGAAGGATAACCCCGCGTTTCCTTGCCAAACGTGAGCATGGCTAAGTTTTCCAGAATGATGCCCAACGCAATCGTGGTCAATAGCCAGCTACTCGATCCCCCTTCGGCAAAGGGGCGCACGACGAACCGCTCAATCAGCAGGCCAAGACCGAAGCTGGCAACTAGGGTAATCGGTACCGCCAGCCAAGCCGGAACGCCTAATGTGATGTTGAGGCTGTAGCATAGCACGGCCCCCACCATCACCGATGCCCCCTGAGAGAAGTTCATCGTGTTGGACACGGCGTAGGTAATCTGAAAGCCCAGAGCCACTAGTCCATACAGGCTACCAACCGCAATACCGGAAAGGATTAGTTGAGACCACATTGCGCCTATCCCTTAAAGGGCACCAGTTGATTGTCCTGCCACTGCACCAAGATGTAGTCATCTTCATTCAGGGCATCGTGGTTATCGGGAGAAAAGGGCTGGTTGTAGGTTTTGATCAAGCCTTCATAGGTCGGCAAGTTGTAAAATGCCTCTCGCAGGGTCGGCCCATCGGTGCTGCCAGCCGTATCGAGCGCCAGCGCCACCAAATTCATCGCGTCATAGGAATTGGCGGTGCCCACAGGCGCAATAATGTCCTGCGGCTCAGACACATTGTATTTTTCCTGTAATTTACTCATGACCGACTTCGAGAGCGGATCGTCTGCACCGTAGAAGCTGTAGGTTTGCATAAACACAATCCGGTCAGCCGCTTCTTGACCCGCCAGTTCTGGGAACCGCCCGCCCGTTGGCCCCCAGTGGGACACGACTGGTACATCCCAATTGAGCCGCACCAGTGACTTCATCGCTTGGGCAGAAGGAGCCGCATTTGCCACCATCAACAACGCTTCTGCCTCAGCATCCTGAAGTCGTCTCAACTGCGGCGAAATATCGGTATCACCATCGTTAAACTTCTCAATGCCGACAATTTCTACTCCATATTTCGGAGCCCATTCCTCAAATCCCGCTTGATTAGATTCGCCCCACGGGTTGTTAATCAGCACCAGACCGACTTTGCTTGCGCCCAGCTCATTCTTGGCGTAGCGCATCAGGTAGCTATCCACAACATTGTCGTTGGCTGAAACGCGGAAGGCATAGTTGGGGTCAAACTCGTTGCGAGTAATATTGGTCGCCGCTGCCCATACGCCCATATAGGGCACCTGTAGCTCATGGAACACAGGCAGCATCGCCAGCGAGACGGGCGAGTCGAGTCCACCAAAGACCAGCGCCACTTTTTCTTGCTCAATCAGTTCCCGCGCTGCCGCAACGCCTTTGGCGGGCGTAGACTCATCATCACGCATCACTAACTCTAGCGGTCGCCCACCCATAACGCCGCCCTTGGCATTAATGTCTTCTAGCGCAATGGTTAGTCCCCGTATAATCGATTCGCCAGAGACGGCAGACGGGCCAGTAATCGCCGCTACTAGGCCAAGTTTGATGGGTTCAGATGCCGATGCTGCACCGCTATCGGTATCGGTCGTCGCGCTAGTATCTGTTGTTGTTGCACAGCCTGTCAATTTGGACAGTAACAGAGCTGCACTAAATCCTGCCGCTCCCTGTAAAACCTGTCGCCGTTTGAAATAACTGCGATCGCGAGAGTTATCAGCCATAACTTTTTAAGAATGAAAAACAGCGTTCTGCGTAACGTTCAAGCTTATTCTTTGCCCTATATTTGACAAATCTAGCCTTGATCTATCAGTCGTTCCGTTAGATGTAATGATTTGCAGGAGAAGCTCCAGGCAAAACAAATCACCTGCTCGTTCAACTGGTAGCTAAGTCACTGCATGTCAATAAATGAATGAATAAGTGAATGCATATTCAAAAAACGGAGGAGCGCCCCGGAGGAACGTCCCTCCAGTTTTTTAGATGCGTTTATTGATGCCAACCGACTTAGTGCAGAACGTCAGAGCAAAAACTAAAACCTTTAGTCGATTATCCGTTTCCAGCTTGCATTCTGTTTGATAGGTGCGATACAAAATGACGCTTGCTGTGTACTGTATACAATTCAGATTGACCGACATCTTGCACTAAAAACCAGAAGGATGCCGCCATTGCCGCAAGCGGCGATTCCATCAGTTTTGCAAGGTGCAAGATATGAGTTGATCTCAAAGAATCTGTTGGCATTCTGTTGAGCAGATGAAAACTCGATGAATTTCTGCTGCCAATTTGCTATTTCTGACTCCGCCTTGGTTAATTTGTGACAAGCACATGCGCTATCTGTCGCTGTATCTGTCCTTTATTCCGTAAGAGAAGCTCCCCCTATGTTTGACTGTATTATCGTAGGCGCAGGCCCTGCTGGCGGATCAGCCGCTTACCATCTGGCGAAAAAAGGTCATTCGGTTTTGCTGGTAGAACGAGCCGCACTACCCCGATACAAGCCTTGCAGCGGCGGTGTTTCGCCTGTGGTCGCCCAGTGGTTTGATTTCGATTTCAGTCCGATTATTTCCTGCACGGTTGATCAAGTGCGCTATACTTGGCAGCGCAAAGACCCCATTGAAGCTCAATTGACCACCGCAGAACCGATGTGGATGGTTGAGCGGGATAAATTTGATTATTTCCTGGTGCAGCAAGCCCAATCGAAAGGGGCAGAGATTCGCGATCGCACTGAAGTCGTTGGCATTTCCTTCAGCACCGACCACTGGCAAGTCACGACCTCAAACGGCGTCTTAGAAGGCAAATACCTGATTGCAGCAGACGGAGCCAAAGGGCCGATGGCGAAGTGGCTTGGGTTTACCCTGCCCGACCCCACCGGAGCCGAAGTGCTGGAAATTAAAGGCACAAGTTCATCCACCGCTCATTTTGATGTCGGTTTAGTCAAAAGCGGTAATCTGTGGGCGTTCCCAAAAGCGGATGGCTACTCCATTTCAGCCTGCGCCTTCCGGGGCAAAACGCCCAGCGATTATCACAAGCCACTGGCCGACTATGCTGCTTTCTTAGGCTTAGGACAGGGCGAGTTCCATCAGCATCCGATCGCATTCTGGCAGGAACAGCGACCGCTGCATACTCAAAATGCCCTGCTGGCCGGAGAAGCGGCGGCCCTGGTTGATCCGCTTTCTGGTGAAGGGATTCGTCCGGCCATGTTCAGCGGTGTTAAAGCGGCTGAAGCCATTGATGCCGCACTGGCCGGAAATAGCAGTGCTTTAGCAGGCTATACCGAAATCCTCAATCGCGAATGGGGCAGCAACTTAGACACCGCCAAGAAAATCTCTGGCCTGTTCTACAAGGTGCCCGGAATTGCTTACAAGGTGGGCTTAAAGCGTCCCGCCGCCACCAAGCGCATGGGTCAAGTGCTGACAGGCGAAACCAGCTATGCTGAACTATCCCAAAAGATTGCGGCTCGGTTAAACAAAATTCCTGGCGTCAAGCTATAGGCCGATCAGTTTTCATAAATCCTCAACTTCAAAAACCGTTTCTTTCTAGAACACATTGGGGCTATGACACGCATAGCCCTTTTTTGTTTGGCATTTATTCTTGAATCAACTTGAAAACGGCTGTAGACAGTGCTTCTTAACCGATTTCTAACTATAGAAAGACTG
>CBKWJC010000067.1:0-37692 GCA_966674685.1 uncultured bacterium | reverse complement strand
GGAGCACCCCTCCGGGGTGCTCCCCCGGTTTTTAGATATGCATTGATTTATATGCATCGACCTATTCACTTCTATTATTGACTTGGATAGCAAATCAATCGGCAACCCGTCTAATTCGGATTTCCGCCATTGTTTCCGCCATCGCTAATGCTCAACTAAGCTCCATTGCGCGCTCATGAAGATGAACCAACTACACCCCAATCAACCATCGCTGCTGGGTTTGAATGTGCGATCTCGACGGCACTTTCTGGGTATGAGCCTGGGTTTGGCCATTGGCTTGTTAGCCAGTTGTTCCGCTAGCGGCTCCTCGACAGCTAGTGATGGCTCATTTCCCTTACAGTTGGCAACCCATCTCAGCAACAGCGGAGCCAAAATGTATGGTGCATTCTGGTGCCCACACTGCAACACTCAAAAGGAACAGTTTGGCGCTGCCATTGACGCGATCCCTTATATCGAGTGCGATCCCGAAGGCGAAAACGCCCAGCCCGAGACCTGTCAGGCTAAGAACATTCAGGGCTACCCCACCTGGGAAATCAACGGTCAGCTCTCTCCAGGTGTCAAATCACTAGGGGAACTGGCGGAACTCTCTGGCTTTACGGGCGAAATTCCTGAAACTGCTTACGAAATTCAGCGCAATTAGCCCCTCATCTAGCCTGCCAATTCTTCACTCTCTGCACCTATGACCACTTCCAAGCCTTCCGAATCTGAGCGTATCACCTCCACTGATCGCGATATTGCCTCAGCTAACCCAATGAATCCACAAGTGAGTCAACCCTCTCCCGATCACATTCATTCTGACTCTGAACACACCGAGAGCGATCATCACTCCCACACTCATCCCCACGTTCATAGCGAAGAGTCACTGCGGCAGCTAGTCAACCGCCTATCGCGGGTTGAAGGCCACATTCGCGGCATCAAAACAATGGTGCAAGAAAGCCGTCCCTGTCCAGACATTCTGGTGCAAATTGCCGCTGTTCGGGGTGCGCTGGATCGAGTCGCTCGCATCATTTTGGATGAGCACCTGTCTGAGTGCATCGGTCGCGCCGCTGCCGAAGGTAACATCGAAGCGGAAATTGAAGAACTTAAAGCAGCCCTAGATCGTTTTATTCGCTAACGCTAACGACCGCCTGTTGGTGTTCAAAATTCATCTGGCTACAAGCTTTAATTGAGCCGTCTGCACTTTTCAGCGGCGGTCACATTGTTGTAGAGACTCGCCACAATTTGCTTACCTGCGAACGTTGCGTGCAGATAGCGGATGGCATCGCCTAAATAGGGATAAACCATCGTGCGGAAGAATGTAGGGTAGCCTAGGCACAAGTCATCTGCACTGTTATAGCCGAGACGCTGATTTGCGCCGATTTCCTCAAATTCAGCAAATAGCGCGACTGTTTTTTGTAAATAGCGCGGGTCGCTGAGCTGACCAATCAGATCCGCTGCGCGGATTAGTCCAGCATAGTCTGATGTGAGCTGATAGGCAGCATCCTTAGGTACAGGAAAGCGAGTGCGCTCAATATAGCGCTGAATCAGCTCCACGTTGATGAACGAGTAAGAGCCGAACTGCTCTTGGACATACTGCTGGCTGCGCTCGATGTGGTAGGGAGCTAGGCTCGCATCGGTGCTGCCAGGATTGAGGGTAATAGTGCGATCGGCCTTGTCGTCTTGGAAAGAATCGCGTTCAATCCAATAGCGACGCTCCCACGGTACATCCTGCAAGCACGCACCCTGCACATAGCCAACATCGTGACACAGCAGCGCCAGCATACAGTGCAGCCAGTTGTACGGGGTCACGTAGCCATCGAGCCGCTGTTTGCCCAGCAAGATTTCTTGTCCAACGGCTGCGACCAAAATTGTGTGTTCCGCATTGTGATACGGGGCATTTCCCTGCACCAGCGTCGCTAGAATACGCTCTGCCGCTTGCACGAAAAACGTGATCGACTGAGTTGACTGATGGCCATAGAGCTGATGATAGCCTTTTTTAATCTGCTCTAAAACGTTGATAGTTGCAATTTCCAGAACTGTAAACATAGCGATTCCTGTCAACACGGCGACACTAAAATTCAATACATTCTTTTACTAAGAGTTGCGGTAGTAGATACTCTTCATTGCAGCATTATTTAACCGATTTATTCACAACTGTTAGGCTTTAGCAGTTCAGAAAGCGAATTATCAATCTGACTAATTGCTGCTTTTCTGACTGGTATGCTCCAAGTGTGCGTCGCAGTCCAGCAAATGACAACCAGAAAAACTCATCAAAAACAAAAAAGCTTGGAATTATAGCATTCCAAGCCTTGTCCAACATCAAGCTAGAAAGCAAAACATTAGTCAGTAAAACTCAAAATCCCCATATAGAAAGCGTTTCGATAGGCTTCTATTACTGCAAGCAGCACTTTTATAAGTCGCAACACCAACCAATTCCAAAGTGCATAGCAAGCTAATCACTAGAAATATAGAGAATTTATTAGGCCAGCAATCGATTGATTAGGTCGATAACCTCATAAAAACTCATAAATCCTCTTCTTAACTCTGAGTAGCCGATAGATTTTTTAAGTAGAGATAAAATTATCTAGCTTTTCATCGAAGGACACATTGATTCACTTACAATCACTGTGATTTACAGCGTAATTGCTTTGTGATCTCCGTCGCGTTCAATTTAATGTTATAAATTTACGATCAAGCCAGGAAACTATTGCTCTAGAAATTCACTGTTTCTAAAAGCTTCAATTGGCTTTGATGAACTTTTCAGCAATTTTCTAAGTTCATCTCATGATCAGTAGTCAGCATGAACCAGCACATTCCTAGAATCAGGACACGCTTCCTAGAAGCACATCTTCATTGTTTGGGACTTGTGTTGACTCATATTCTGCACCTAAACCCAGAAGGGTTATTTGCCGCCGCGATGCACGGCAAATAACCGCTTCGGGTTCTCAAAGTGCAAGGTATAAGTGTGAGCTGACTTACATATAGCCAGTCAATGCTGTTTCAGATCAGGTGCATCACTACATAATCGGGCTATCAGGATGTTGAACAATTGCAATGGATGTTCAGGACGCGCTCTCTCTCGTTGACCGACTACTCTACGCTAAAACAAACAAGCACTTGAATGATCTGGAGCGGCGGGTTTTCATGGGTTCTTGGCAGGGGCAGACCTATGAAGAAATCTATCCGCGCAATCCCGAATATATTGAGAAGACCGTGGGCTATCGGCTGTGGCAAAAGCTATCGGAAGCCCTTGGCGAAAAGATTTCAAAAAAGCGCATTCGAGGAGCGCTAGAGCGCTTATACCTGCGGCAAAAACGGGTATTTATCAGCTACCGCAACTGTGAGCTAGATCGAGCAGTGGCTGAAGCACTCTTCCAGTCATTTGAGGCTGCTGGTTACTTGCCGTTTGCCAGTGATTTGGATGCGATCGCACCGTTACCCTGCCAGCCCGAGACAACTAACCTGACTCAGATTGATTTGGAACTGAAGCGTTGCGATTGCTTCATCCTGCTGCTGTCGATGCAGACCGCCGTCAGCGAAATGATGATGGAAGAACTACGACGGCTGCGTCAGTGGCGCAATCAGGACAGCAATCGTCCGCTTTTAGCAGTGGTGCGTACCGATCAAGCGGCAGATATGGCTCTGCATCATGACCTGCGGAATTATCTCCAGGGCGCTGTGCAGTGGCGGTGCAGTTCTGCGGCGGATACCCCATCCGTTGTTCAGGCCATTCAGCAGCTTTTGGAACAGGGAGAACTCTCGGATTTAGCAGGCTTAACTGATGCCCTGCTGGACTCGCCCACGGTAGCAGATACCGAGGCTCAGCCTCCACTAAAACTTTCGGCCTATCCGCTACCTACGGCTGAACCGGAAATTCCCAGAGGGCAGGTTCGTCTTGCGTCTGCCTTTTATGTCGAGCGCTCACCCCATGAGCCAGCGTGCTACGACGAGATTGGCCGACCAGGAATGCTGATTCGGATAAAAGCGCCGCGCCAAATGGGCAAAACCTCGCTGATGGCACGAATTATTCACCATGCTCAAACGCAGAAGGGCTACCAGGCCATTCCGCTCAGCTTTCAGCATGCCGATCGGGAAATTTTTCAGGATCTCGGCAGCCTGCTGCGCTGGTTCTGCGCCAAGATTGCCCGCAAGCTGCACCTGCCACCTCAGTTGGAAACCTACTGGGACGACACCTACGGCAGCAAAGATAACTGCACGACCTACTTTGAGGATTATCTCTTACCCGAAATCGCCAGCCCCTTAGTTCTGGGTTTAGACGAAGTGGATGCGGTGTTCCAATATCCCCAAATTGCCGATGATTTCTTCGGTTTATTGCGCGCCTGGTATGAGGAAGCTAGCTATGGCAGCGACGACAGCCAGCTCTGGGAAAAGCTGCGGCTGGTGGTGGTGCATTCCACGGAAGTCTACATTCCGCTGGACGTGAATCAGTCACCGTTTAACGTGGGCTTGCCGATTGAGCTATCGGAATTCAGTGCAGAGCAAGTCGCAGATCTCGCCTATCGCCACCAGCTCAACTGGACAGACGAGGACGTGCTCAGCCTGATGACTCTCGTTGGTGGACATCCCTATCTGGTGCGGCTAGCTATGTACTACATCGCCCAAAATCAGCTCACCCTAGCTGAACTCCACGATACCGCACCCACCGAAGCGGGCATCTACAGCGACCACCTGCGGCGTCACCTCTGGCAGTTTGAACAATATCCCGACCTGGCCCACGCCTACAGCACGATCCTGCATTCCTCTACCCCTGTCGCACTCGACTCAGAGCCAATCTTCAAACTGCACAGCATGGGCCTCGTCCACCTACAAGGCAACGGTGCCGTTCCCAGTTTTGAACTCTACCGCCGCTATTTTTGCGATCGCATCCACCTCCCACCCCCCACCTCCAAATAACTAGCCCTAACCCCTTTTTCCTTTTCCCTTTTTCCCTCTACAGCCCTTGATCGGTGCGTTTCGCTTCACTCAACACACCCTACAACCATCCCCTTATCCATCCACTCCCTCACCCATCCCCCACCCATGCCCCTCTCCCCCTACCACTATAAAGTCGGCGGCCACCTCCCGTTCGATGCGCCCAGCTACGTCGTCCGCCAAGCCGACGAGGAACTTTACACCGCACTCAAGGCAGGGGAATTTTGCTACGTCCTCAACTCGCGACAGATGGGCAAAACCAGTCTGAGAGTCCGCACCATGCATCGGCTGAAGCAAGAGGGCATTGCCTGTGCGGCCATTGATTTGACCAAAATCGGCAGTCAGGACATTACCCGTGACCAGTGGTATGCAGGCATCATGCGGCGACTGGTCAGCAGTTTTCACCTCTCGATCCAGCTCCGCAGCTGGCTCAGTGAGCGGGACTATCTTTCACCGATTGAGCGGCTGAGTGAACTGATTGAGCAAGTGCTGCTGGTCGAAGTGCAGTCGCCAATTGTGGTGTTTATCGACGAGATCGACAGCGTCCGCAGTTTACCGTTTAACCTGGATGACTTCTTTGTTTTTATTCGCGCCTGTGACGACTATGACCAACTGACCTTTGCGCTGCTGGGGGTGACAACCCCTTCCGAGCTGATTCAGGACAGCCGCTGCACGCCGTTTAATGTGGGTCGCCCAATTGATCTCCACGGGTTTCAGCTTGAAGAAGCCGCACCCTTGGCAAATGGGCTAGCCGCGCGAGTTGAACATCCCCTCCAGGTGCTCAAAACGATTTTGGACTGGACGGGCGGACAGCCGTTTTTAACCCAAAAACTCTGTCAGTTTGTGGTCAGTCAGCCCCACGTTCCCCTGGGCATGAGCACAACAAAATGGGTAAATCAGATTGTTTACACCAAAATTATCGACAACTGGGAAGCACAGGATGAACCACCGCATTTGAAAACAATTCGCGATCGCGTTTTGCGAGTCGCCCACCGGACGGGGCCTGTGCTGCGGTTTTATGAGCAGATTCTAGAGCAGGGTGCTGTCCCAGCCAGCAATCGCAGTGAGGAGCTTGAACTGCGGATGGCGGGGCTAGTGGTCAAGCGGGGTGGACAGCTTCAGGTTTATAACCGAATTTACGCGGTGGTCTTCAACTCGGTGTGGGTGCAGCAGGCACTATCGAGCATTCGGGCCGACTTTATGCAAACAGTAGCGCGGCAAGAGCAAAAGCTGCTGTCCATGCTGAGTTTGATGGAGGGGCAGGGTTTTGACTATATCCTGGATGAAATTCTAAGTTCCATTGTGGCCAAGCTACGAGAGATGCTGAGCGTCGATCGGGTCAGCATTGTCTTTGTCGATCCCGAAAAGAACGATCTCTGGTCAATCGTCTCCAAAAGCAATACTCAGCGGCCTGAGATTCGCATTTTGAGCAATGAGCAGGCCCAAGGCCGCATGACCGAATTTAAAGAGTGGCAGGAAACCCAGGTCTCCGCTCAGCCGCGCCAGGAAGGCGACTACCGCATTTACCATGAGCTATTTCTGCCGCTGTATGACCAGAACAATATGCCCGTGGCTTTTGTAAAACTGGTGAACAAGATTCAGCCCGGTCGCAGCGCTGATGTGTCTCTAGTGGACAAACTCAACCCCCAGGGGTTTACCGCCAGTGATCAGCGGTTGTTAGAAGAATATGCCTCACCGATCCAGCGGGTGCTAGAACGCTGTCAGTATTGCTATCGGCTGACCCAGCGGTTGCAGGCGTCCGAAGCGCTGAATGAAGCAGCCAACTCCATCTCCCAGAGCAGCCTCGACTCCGACGAAATCATCAAGCGGGTAATGGATGCGGCCAAAAAACTGATGAATGCCGATCGCAGTACGCTCTGGCTCCTGGACAGTGAGCAAAACGACCTCTGGACAAAGATTCTCACCAGCAACGGGGCGATACAGGAAATCCGCATCCCCGTTGGTAAGGGCTACGTGGGTCAAACGGCGGCCACGGGCAAACCGCTGAATATTCCCTTTGATCTGTATGATCATCCCGACTCGGCCACCGCCCGTCAAACCGATGAGCAGACCGGATACCGCACCTGTAGCCTACTCTGTATGCCCATTCTAGGCCCAAGCGGTGAGCTGCTGGGCGTTATGCAGTTGGTGAATAAGCGTCGATTAGGCGACTTCCCTGACTATGATCCAGCTCAGTGGCCGGAGGCACCAGAATGCTTCAAAGCCAGTTTCGATGCCAACAGCCAGAAACACCTAGAGGTGTTTAACGCCCAGGTTGGCGTCGCCATTCAAAACGCCAAGCGATTTGCCGCGCTCAAGGAACAGGCCGCCAATCATCCCCAAAGCGTTGTCAGCCGCACCTTGGCGCTACTGAATCAGGTGATGGATGCTCAGGGATTCGACGAAATTCTGGACACTACCCTACGTTCAATTACCAATAAGCTGGGGCGAGCAGTGGGAGCCGATCGCACATCGATTTTCCTGCTCGACGAGGAGCAAAACGAGTTTTGGACCATCATTGCTGAGTCCGATGCTGACCACAATCATCTCGAAATCCGGGTGCCTGCTGATCAGGGCATTGTCGGCGAAGTGGCCGCACTGCGATCGCTAATTAACATTCCCTATGATTTCTACGACGATCCGCGTTCGACAACCGCACGACGACTCGATCAGGAGCACAACTACCGCACCTACACCATGCTGGCCCTGCCCATGATCAATCCCAAGCGGAAGCTGGTGGCGGTGGTGCAACTGCTGAACAAGCTCAAGCCCCATGCCCATCACTGGGCACCATTAGCTGAACGGATTGATCCACAGGGGTTTCATGATGCGGATGTCGAAAAAATCACTCATGATGCCGCTGCTATTCAGCTGATCCTGGAGAGTTTCTGCTCCTATCACAAAACAGCTCGGGGACAGCGAGTCGCAGCAGCGCTGATGGCCGCGACTCGCGCCCTGTCGGGCAGCGGAGTCAACCCTGCTGAACTGCTAGATCGGGTGATTGACGCCGCTAAGGATCTGATGAATGCCGATCGCGGTACACTCTGGCTGCTCGATGGAACTCGACAGCAGCTTTGGACACAAATTCCCACGGGTACAGGCGCAGACGATTACCAGGAAATCCGCGTCAATGTCGGTCAAGGTTTTGCCGGACAGGTGGCGGCGACGGGTGAAGTCCTGAATATTCCCTTTGATCTCTATGATCACCCCGATGCGACAATGGCCAAGCAAACCGATCTCAAGTCCGGCTACCGTACCTGTAGTCTGCTCTGTATGCCGATTCTAGACTCGGATGGTGAACTGATTGGCGTCACCCAACTGGTTAACAAAAAGCTGACTAATGTTGTTCCTGACTACGCGCTGATGCAGCAGGGACAGGTACCTGATGTGCTGCGAACCAGTTTTGACGATAGCGATCGCAAATGCCTACAAATTTTCAATAATCAAGTGGGCGTGATTATTCAAAACGCCGAACTACTTGCCGCTGTCCGGCAGCAGGAAGCCACCCTATCGCGGCTAAGCGGGTAATACTACAAATTCCAATATCATGTAGTACGGTCGTATTCAAGAGTAGCCTGAAATATCGGAAGAGTCTTCAGCATACAGAGCTTCTAAACGCCTAATAATCTTAGGCTTGAGTTTTTCAAGTTCCTGCTTTAGGAGCTGCTTGCTGAAATTTGCCTGATTAGCCGTTGGCAGCACATATGCCTGATTGGCCCATTGCTGGAGACGGGGCTGCTGCTCCAGAGCAATATTAGAGACTTTGACATCAGCGCAGCGATTGGGTTCTTCCAGCGCAAAGAAGAGAATACGATATTTTCCCTGCTGACTCAACAGGCGAATCACTTCTTGCCCCTGCTTCGTTTTCAGATCAAGATAGCAGGGTAGCCAGCGAGCCTCTGCTTCACGCCGATGCAGCGCCGTAATCCACAGCGCCATCGGATGGGGCGACATTGTACACAAAAACTGGTTATATCGGGTACAGGTCAGCCGTTCCAGAATATCTTTTTTGTGCAGCATCACCCACAGCGTCGCCAGCGGGCCACGGCTGGTTTGCAGAATGTGGGGAAACACAATTTCGGCAATGGGTTTATCCTTCGGCCAGGTGGTTAGCCGACAAATTTCATCAGCCGATAAATCAGCCGTTGCTTTTGGAATTTTTTGAACGGGTAATTTAGACAGCGCCGCGCCAATTTTGTGGCTAATTTGCCGTCCAGTGCCAAATCGCTGCTCCAGTGGCTCGAGCGATCGCAACACCTCCGTCATATCTTGCGGACGATGGCGCATATCCTTTTCTAAGCAGCTAAAAACCAGCCCCTCCAGTGCTTTCGGCAGTTTGAGGTCGGGCAACGCCTGCTCAAACGGGCGGGGTTGCTGATAGTGATGGGCTTTGTACCAACCGCCAAAGGTATGAGTATCGGCTCGAATCGGCATTTTGCCAGTTAGCATCTGATACATCATGATGCCCAGACTGTAAATATCAGAACGCCCATCTAGTTCCTGACCTTCCATCTGCTCTGGCGAGGCATAGGCCAGCGTTCCCATAAAGCAGTTCGTTTGGTCACTATCCGCTTGCATGAGCTTAGCAATGCCGAAGTCCAGGATCTTGGCCAGTTCACCAAAGCTAGGATCTTGAGTGATCAGAATATTACTGGGCTTAATATCACGGTGAATAATCGGAACCAGCCTGCCGTCTTTTTTGATTCCCTGATGAGCGCACTGAAGCCCTAAACAAACCTGTCGAGCAAGTCCCAAAAAGCGAGGCACAGGTAAGGGCTGATTATTCACTAACTCTCCCAGATTTTCGCCTTTGAGATATTCCATAACGTAGTAAGGAATTTCATCCCGACTGACACCGTAGTCCGTCACCCGCACAATATGGATGCTCTTCTGGCCCAGGCCAGCACAGGCTAATGCTTCATTATTGAAGCGATCGCGCATTTTTTCGTTGAGGAGAGTCTGCGATAAAAACTTAATTGCGACCGGAACATCGCCAAGCAGCGTATCTTCTGCTCGATACACACGTCCCATCGATCCTTGACCAATCGTCTCGACGATTCTATATCGGTTGGAAAGTATATGACCGACATGCGGGTCTACCATCATGGCTTATCTCTACTGAAGGCGGGGGAGACTGTTTATCACTCAAATCTGCGATCGCATACGGAGTATGGTCACTCTATATAGGACATACACGATCCTAATTCGAGTTTACCCAGTCAATCAATCGAAATTAGGATCATCTGCGATCAAACGTCATACAAACGTCATACTTGTATATCTTGCACGATGCAAAACCAAAAACCGGAAAGGACATCTTGCTGCCGCAACACGCTAGCAAGATGTCCCTTCTAGACCTTATAAAAGGTAGCTTAACTCCGGATCAACATGAACCGTCCAGCCTCCCTAAGCCGTAGCTAAGGTACGCCGTTTGGTAACCAGCCGGAAGGTTTCAATAATGTCACCTTCCTGCCAACCGTTAAAGTTATCCACGCCGATTCCGCACTCGAAACCAGAATTGACTTCTTTAACGTCATCCTTAACCCGCTTCAGCGAATCAAGATTGCCTGTGTACACAACCTCATTACCCCGCCGTACCCGAATACGACAGTTCCGAATCGCTTTCCCGGACTGGACATAGCAGCCAGCTACCGAACCACGACCAACCTGGAAGACGGCTCGCACCTGAACCTGTCCCAGAGGTTCTTCAACCTCTTCTGGCTCAAGTAGACCTTCCATCGCGCCTTCGATATCCTCAAGGAGCTTATAGATAATGCTGTAGTCACGGACATCAACTCCCGCCTCATCCGCAGCGCGACGTGCGCCCGAAGCCAGCGTTGTGTTAAAGCCAATAATAACGGCATTACTTGCAGCAGCCAAATCAACGTCTGTCTCAGAGATCTCACCAGGAGCGGCGAGTAAGACACGCACCTGCACCTCATTTTGAGGGAGCTGCTGGAGTGCGCCCAGAATCGCCTCAACCGAACCCTGAACATCAGCCTTCAAAATCAGGTTCAGCTCCTTCAGTTCGCCCTCTTGCGCTTGAGCAGATAGGGTACTTAACGTCACACGGCGAGAAGCCATTGACTGCTGTAAGCGAGACTGTCGCTGTTGCTCTGCCCGCTGATCAGCAATACTTCTAGCTTCTTTCTCATCTTTATAGACTTCAAACTCATCACCCGCTGCCGGAACATCATTGAGACCCAGGACCTCAACCGCAGACGAGGGATCAGCCGCATCAACTCGATGACCGCGATCGTCCACCATTGCCCGTACTTTACCGAAGACTGAACCCGCCACGATAGAGTCGCCGATGCGGAGCGTACCATTTTGCACCAGCAGAGTTGCAACTGGGCCACGAGCCTTATCCAGATTAGCTTCGATGATGGTGCCACGAGCGGTTCGGTCTGGATTCGCGTGTAAATCCTCAACCTCAGCCACCAGCGCCAGCATCTCCAGCAGCTCATCTAGGTTCTCACCCTTAATGGCGCTAACCGGAACCATGATGGCATCACCGCCCCACTCCTCGGGCACAAGGCCATGCTCCATGAGCTCTTGCTTCACGCGATCGGGGTTCGCTTCCTCTTTATCAACCTTATTAATGGCGACAACAATGGGCACCTCTGCCGCACGGGCGTGGCTAATCGCCTCGATTGTTTGGGGTCGAACCCCATCGTCGGCTGCAACAACCAGGATCGCAATGTCGGTTACCCGAGCACCGCGCGCCCGCATTGCCGTAAACGCTTCGTGACCAGGCGTATCGAGGAAAACAATCCGCTTTTGCTCATCCCCTTCACCCAAATCAACATGGTAGGCACCTATATGCTGGGTAATCCCGCCAGCCTCGCCTTGGGCGACCTTCGTCTTCCGAATTGAATCGAGGAGCGTTGTCTTACCGTGGTCAACGTGACCCATGATGGTCACAACTGGCGGACGACGAACGAGGTTTTCTAGATCCGCTGCATCCAGCATTTCAGTCGTCTTCTTGGCTTCGGCTTCGGCCTCAGCCGTTTCAACCTCAATTTCAAACTCATTCGCCACCATAGTTGCGGTGGGAATATCAAGAGTCTGATTGATATTGGCGGCGATGCCTTTGAAGAACAGCGCTTTGATAATCTCGGTTTCTGGCACCAGCATCCGCTCTGCCAGTTCATGAACCGTTAGTTCAGTTGAAAGAACGAGTATGTCAGGACGCTGCTGCTTCGCTTCTTCCCGCCGCTCTCGGCGTTGGCCACGAGAACTACCATCACGCTGCGAAGACGTATTGGGTCGTCGTGTCTTTTGAGCCGAAGCTGTCAGAGGCATTTTTTGCGATTGAGCCGACTTGGGCTTGGGTGGCCGTGCCAGAGAGATGCTTACCTGTGAGGGTGCAGGGCCTCCAGCCAGGTCGTGTTCGCTCTCTAGCTCCTCTAGCTCGTCTTCATCTTCAATAATGGTTTGAGAACGACGCTTAGCCTTAGACGTGTTTTTCGTCGCTTTGCGATTGAACTCTTGCTCATCATCGTCCTCCTCCCAAGCTTGCTTACGCTTACCGTTGGCAGGTGGTTCTGGACGACGTAGACGAGGCTTTTCAAGTAGTTCCTCAGTTGTGCCCGTCACCAAAACATCGACTTCATCAGCGTCTGTGCCGGGTTCATCCTGCATCGGCTTGCTGTCTGACTTCGGAGGTTTGGGTGGACGTTTCAGCTCAGGGATCGGTTTTTCAGTTGTCTTAGCCTCGCCTTTGGCAGAGGGTCGATGTTGAACAACTTCAACTTTGCCGGGTTTAGCATTTGACTTCGCTACAGTGTCCGTCCGACCAGCACCCGATGGTTTAACAACGGGTTTACGCGGCGGCTCGACTGACTTCACGACCGGAGAAGATTTGCGTTCTGATGTCCGATTTGCGGAGGGAGCAGGTGTTCCCACCTCAGGCGCAGCAGTCGCAGATCCTTCGGGTTCTGAGGGCCGAGCAGGAGGCTTGATTAATGATGGGGAAGGTGATGGTTGCTCAGCAACAGGCTGTTCCGGCTCAGCTTCGTACTTGAGATCGGACTGCTCAGGCTGGGGTTGCTCCACGGGCAGCTCGGTTGATTTGGACTCAGGGACGGAAGGCTTTGTAGGAGTGGATGTCTCTTGACTAGCACTCGCTGGACGAGGGGGAGCAGCCAGTTTAGGCTCTGGTTTGGTAGCAGGACGCGCAGCTGGTGCTTGGGGAGCAGACAATTGTTCAGTACCAGCATTAGCGTCTTCAGCTTTCGCTGTGGGTGGTTTGGGTGGGCTCGCTGGCCGAGTGCGGCGTACTTCCAAAATCTGCTGTTTCCGTACCGATGATTTATCGGCTCCTTTGCTTTGCGTCTTCAATCCTTTACCCTTTGCTCCTTTACTTGCTGTTTGGTTGGGAACGTAATTTTTAGCAGATGCGCGAATTTGAGCCGCTTCCTGCTCGCTAATCGTGCTGCTGTGGCTCTTAACTGAAATATTTAAGCGATCGCAAATTGCTAATACGTCCTTGTTTTCTAGATCCAATTCACGGGAAAGTTCGTATATTCTGACTTTGCCGTTGTTCATCCACTTTCGCCTCTCGAATCCTACTGCTTAACACATAGTGTAAAAACCTGCTCAGTTGACGACACAATCAATGAGTCTGAACGTTTGCTGCTTTGAGCTGTTCAGCCTAATTCAAGCTTACACTTCAACTTAATGCACGGAGTCAATTGTACAAATATCGCTGTCGCTGCGATCGCACGTTAATCCCGGATACACTAGTAAACTAACCTCAGTCTCGACCCCATAGCGGGGCAAGTTAGATCGAGGTCAGTTTATGGTACCTCAAGCAACTCCGGATTGGCCGAATCAAATTTGAACCAGAGACTCAGGCAGAACGCTTAAAGCCAGTCCTAAATTGATTGGCAATTTGTGGCGGAGATGCTTGAGCAGCTTCTACGTCGCCTCTATCCTAACAAGCTGTTTAGCCCAAATCAGGCGGATAACCGTCACGACTGCAAGGTCGCAGAAGTACTCAGTGTAATTATGTTTGCATTTCCACTATCCTAACAAATTCCCCTGAATCGAAATGCGGGTTCATTAAAACGTTTCATGTGCCCTGGCCAATCCTGTTGCTAGGCTAACCCAGGCTAGCCCTTCGCGTGTCCCAACCCATAGCTTATTGCCTGTATCGGGCGAGAGCGACAAAATTTGGCTAGACGGCAAGTTGGGCACCTGTCCTAGAACAGCGCCATTGTAGGGATTAACGCGCATCAGCCCATTGTCTGTGCCAACCCAGAGGCTATTGATCCGGTCGAAGCCCAGAGCCGTAATATTGACGTTCCGAAACTCGGTTAGCGATCGCAACAGTTGACCATTGCGAGGATTAATCACCTGTACGCCTTGAGGAGTGCCGACCCACAGTTGACCATCAGGGCCAGGGGTGAGAGTTTGCACCGTTTCTCCGGGCAAATTTTCAACTCGACGAACCGGAAAGGCACTAGCCGTGTCAATTTTGACCAGCCCATTCAATGTGCCGACCCAGAGGTAGCCGTCCGCATCAAGGGTCAGCGTATTGGCACTTACGCCCGGTAAATCTTGAAGAGTTGTCATTAGCAACCCCTGATCAGGGCTGATCAGACCCAAGCCGCGATCTGTACCCACCCAAAGGTAACCGCGCCGATCGAGTTGCAGCGATAAGATTCGGTTAGACGGCAATCGGTAGCTCTGGGCCGTAATCTCATTGCTGCGGGGATCGACGCGAAACAGACCGTCGTAGGTGCCGATCCAGATGCGTCCCACCCGATCTTGTACCATTGCGCCCACGGCACGATTGGGCAATGCTACCCGTGCTTTTACGCGCCCCGTGTTGGGATCAATGCGGGCCAATCCTTGCCAAGATCCGACCCAGAGATCCCCCTGATAGTCTGCCTGTAGTGCCGAAACGCGAGCATCAGGTTGAAAGGCTGGATTCTCTTGTCGTTCGGTCGGCAGAGGTTCTGCACGGGGAGGCGGGGCAGTGGATGAATTTTGGATGGACTGAGCCGGAGATTGAGCAACTGCGATCGCGCCAATTATAGGCACCGTCAGCCCTCCTAATATAAGCCCCAAGCCTACTCTAGACAGCAGCTTAAAGGTGTTTCCTGGCAAGGCTGCTAACTGTCCATTCCGTCCATGTCTTTCCGCTGCCAGATGAGCCACCGAACTCTTTGTCTCCATACTCCGTCGTCCCATAGTCCACCTCACTCCTGAACCGTGCCTCACAATCTCGTACAAACCCGAAAATAAATCCGAGATAATTTTCATCAATAGTTAAGTTGCCCCAGTTCCCCTGTCCAATTTCACGCTTGTCATACTCGGCTGAGTTCAGATGCGTTGTGGCCCGTGAAATGATAAATAGACTGCAATCCAAACGCCTCTTTGAACGATTGAAATTGCAAATTCTTAGATAAAGATATTAAAAGCTTTGATATCAAATATGTATTGGTTTTATAAGTTTGCGATATGAATCTGCCACAGCTTCGACAGATTGAGCAAGGAACGAATCATTCCAAAGCTCCAAGCGCGAACGGCTAGCAACTTTACAGATGAGCCATCACACAGCTAGTTCATAGCATAGTCATTCCCCGCTAGATATGGGGTAGTTGATTGACCATACTTCATAGATTCACTCAAGGTTTGAGCTAGAGATGCGATCGCAGCCCTCCCATTAGGGACAAGTCAGGGGCAGATTCATCATCTTTTATCGTTGACACCCAGATCAATCTTGCCACCGCAATTGCCAGAGTTACTGCATATAAGTCAAGGTATAAATACTCTCAATCAACTTCCTACAGCCTCCGTAGCAATAGTCAATATTGGTTAGGATGGTTTTCTGGTGAGGCTTCGCCGCGTCGCAAGATCCCCATATTCCGACAGCGCTAACCACGGCCAGCTAAATGACTATATAGCTATGCAATAGCGCCCGCTTTCACAAAGAGTTTACCCTTCTACCATGTGGAGGCTCGCACTAATCACCTAGACAACAATTCGAAATATAAAGTAAAGCTTTAATGCAATCTTCGATAAAGAAAAGTTATTTATCGATAAAGATCTTCTGAAATTTAACTTATCAAATCCTTGGTAGTATTCTTTAGGAAATCGATTAGTAAAGCACACCTTTAGGCGCAAGTGTTTTCTACTTAAGGAATGCTTTAGCTTCAAGTTGAGTTTAGGTAGCGATTTACCGACGACCATCGGAAACAGCATCAAGGCAGAAGCGTTTGAAGCTGGCTTAGTAAGCGGATTGCACGCATACAAGTCTGGGTCGATTTCAAAAAACGGAAGAGGGAGTGTCGCTGTGTCACTTCATTTTCCGCTCAATCTTGTCAAGATTGCAGTGATTCACAGGTATTAGGGGAGCTATGTCTTACTCTCAAACACAAACTCAGTCTGCCGCTGGATATCAGGCTGGGGTAAAGGATTATAAATTAACGTACTACACGCCAGACTACACGCCGAAGGATACAGACATCCTAGCTGCGTTTCGGATGACCCCTCAGCCTGGGGTACCTCCGGAAGAGTGTGCAGCAGCGGTAGCAGCAGAATCGTCTACTGGAACCTGGACGACTGTATGGACTGACCTTTTGACCGACATGGATCGGTACAAGGGCCGTTGTTATGACATCGAGCCAGTTCCCGGCGAAGACAATCAGTACATCTGCTATGTTGCTTATCCTCTCGATCTGTTCGAGGAAGGCTCTGTTACCAACCTGCTGACCTCTCTGGTAGGTAACGTGTTTGGTTTCAAGGCTCTGCGTGCGCTTCGTCTAGAAGACCTGCGGATTCCCGTGGCTTACCTCAAGACCTTCCAAGGGCCTCCGCACGGTATCACCGTTGAGCGGGACAAGCTAAACAAGTATGGTCGTCCCCTGCTCGGCTGTACGATTAAGCCCAAGCTGGGTCTATCCGCGAAGAACTATGGTCGCGCGGTTTATGAGTGTCTGCGGGGTGGTCTAGACTTCACCAAGGACGACGAAAACATCAACTCTCAGCCGTTCCAACGCTGGCGCGATCGCTTCTTGTTTGTTGCTGATGCAATCCACAAGTCTCAAGCAGAAACGGGCGAAATCAAGGGTCACTATCTAAACGTAACCGCTGCAACCTGTGAAGAAATGCTGAAGCGGGCTGAGTTCGCCAAAGAACTCGAAATGCCCATCATCATGCATGACTTCTTGACCGCTGGTTTCACTGCAAACACCACTCTGTCTCACTGGTGTCGTGACAACGGCGTACTGCTGCATATTCACCGAGCAATGCACGCCGTAATCGACCGTCAGAAGAACCACGGTATTCACTTCCGCGTACTCTCTAAGTGTCTGCGGATGTCCGGTGGTGACCACATCCACACCGGAACCGTTGTCGGTAAGCTAGAGGGTGACCGGGCTGGTACTCTGGGCTTCGTTGACCTGCTGCGTGAGAACTACATCGAGCAAGACAAGTCTCGTGGTATCTACTTCACCCAAGACTGGGCTTCCATGGGTGGTGTAATGGCTGTGGCCTCCGGTGGTATCCACGTATGGCACATGCCTGCGCTCGTTGAAATCTTCGGTGACGACTCCGTTCTTCAGTTCGGTGGTGGTACCTTGGGTCACCCCTGGGGTAACGCTCCGGGTGCAACCGCAAACCGGGTTGCTCTGGAAGCTTGTGTACAGGCACGGAACGAAGGTCGCAACTTGGCTCGCGAAGGCGGTGACGTTATTCGTGAAGCTTGTAAGTGGTCTCCTGAACTGGCCGTTGCTTGTGAGCTTTGGAAGGAAATCAAGTTCGAGTTTGACACAGTGGATACCATCTAGATATCTGTGTTCCTTGACATCATGTGTGCGATCGCAGATTAGATTTGAGAATATTCAGGTTTAGTTGACCGATCGCCACAGATGTCGTGGCCCAGTCGCGGTGGAACAGATTATCCAACGATATTCCCTACGTCGATGAACCTTAAAAGCGTCGCCAAAGAAACCGCCAAAGTCTTGTCAAGCTACTTGACTTATCAGGCGCTAAAAACGGTCGTCAATCAGCTGCGAGAAACGAATCCCCCGCTGTCCATCTGGCTGCAAGGGTTTTCACCATCGGGTAAACTCCAAGACGGAGAGCTTTATCTGGAAGAGTTGCTGAATGCCAATGCAGAACTGGCGTTTCGAATTATGACGGTACGTCAGCATCTTGCAGAGGAAATTGCTGAATATTTGCCAGAAATGGTGCAAACGAGTATTCAGCAGGCCAACATTGATCACCGTAGGCGACATCTAGAGCGAATCACGCAGATGGGAACATCTTCCTCGGTTCCAGAATCCGAACAGCTCAGTTCAGATTCATCCGTGCCTGAGACCGATAGTGAATCTTCTGATTAATTCTGGTTAGCTCGTGTCAACGCAGATTTAATCCATACGTTACGCAGTTTTGAGTTTGTTGAGGAAACTATGAGAACTCTGCCTAAAGAGCGTCGCTTTGAGACAATGTCCTATCTGCCGCCTCTATCCGACGCGCAGATTGCTAAGCAAATCCAGTACATTCTCGACCAAGGTTATATTCCTGCTGTTGAGTTCAACGGAGACTCCAATCCAGAAGAATACTACTGGACAATGTGGAAGCTGCCCTTGTTTAATGCAAACAGCGTTCAAGAAGTGTTAGATGAAGTGCGGGCTTGCCGCTCTGAGTACGGTGACAACTACGTCCGTGTTGTTGGTTTTGACAATATCAAGCAGTGCCAGGTTGCTGGCTTCATCGTACACAAGCCGAACCAAAGCACCTATCGCTACTAAGACTGCGGTCTTGATGACGAACTAAGTGCATTGCTATAGCGAATAGGGGACATGCGTGAGCATGTCCCTTATTTGGTTTGATAATGTTGCTCTAAACCTATGTTTTTGAGCATCGTGGCATCTTTCAGCATCATTTGAAATACAATCATCTACCCTTACAGCGCAAAATGATCTGCCAACTCGTTTAGGTTGTGGGTGAGGAGCTGCGCTTCGCGCCACCTCTCACCTAGCAGAACTTATCTGGCACAACCAGCCGAACGGCACTGTTGATCCGTTGAAATTAGGTGAAGCAAGTGGTTCACAAAACCTATTCCGAAACTCTGTCACCAGGCTTGGAGTCAGGTAGCTGATATGTCTCATCATCGGGTGTGCGCCGATCGGATACCTGTCGATCCGACTCACTTGATTCGGTGATAACTGAAGAATCTGGTGAGAATACGCCAAATAAGGGTGCTAGTAACGCTCCAAAAACGAAACCGCCCGCATGAGCCCAATAGGCAATGCCGCCGTTTGCCATGCCGATGTTAGTTTGAGCTTCTAAGCTGGCAATGCCATATAGTGCCTGTTGGACAAACCAAATCCCAAGGTAAAAGATAGCCGGAACTCGAATTGTCGTAAATATAAAGAAGATAGGCACTAGCGTCAGAATTTTGACTCCAGGGAAGCGAACGATGTAGGCTCCCATCACGCCTGCGATCGCACCACTAGCCCCCAAAGATGGCACATCTGAAAGCGGGGCAAAGAACCACTGGGCCAACACAGCTAAAATCCCGCAGGCAATATAAAACAGCAGAAACTTCGCGCCACCTAGCTTTTCCTCAACGTTGTTGCCAAAAATCCACAGGTACAGCATATTCCCTGCAACGTGGAGGAAGCCCCCGTGCAAGAACTGCGATGACACCAGCGTCAGCATTTCTCGTATCGTTTGGCTCTCTGGCAAATAGCCTTGAAAACCCGCCGTTAGTTGAACTGGCACCACAGCCCACTCACGCATAAAAAGCTGGAGTTGCGGCGGCGTCAGGGTTAGCTCATAGATAAAAACGATAATATTAATCGCAATTAAGCCATACGTAACATAGGGTGTAATCCGGATAGGATTTTCATCTCGAAGTGGGATAACCACAGACAGTTAACCTTTGAGTATCAACATGTATAAGTTATGCAAATCACTCACAAATCAAAATTGTTATAGCGTTACGCGCTTCTATCAAGTTTATGTATAAGAACCCAATTTATTTTTGTGAAGCGTTAGCAGAGCCAAAGCTTCACAAAAAATAAATTATCGACTGTCAACCAAACTTCATATTTAGAACCAAGCAGGTAGTTTTTGAGCAATCGCACTCCGTATGACTGCTCAAAAACTACCTGCTTAACTGGCTTGCGTAAGGCTACGAGCAAATTTGCAGACAAAAACCAGTAAGCAGTTTACCCGTTATTGGATGAATTAGTCTCTAGCCATCGACAGAAGAAACTGACAAAGGCCGACCTTGAGTACACAAATGCACATCAAGATCGGCCTTTATAAGCAGAGTAGAGTGACGAAACCTATGTAATGTTCGAAGCGCTGAGCAATTACGAGCCAAGCGGCTAAGTCTACATCGATTCGCTTACAATACTCTGCTATTTAAGTTTTTATGTTCAGTAAAACCCAAATAGCCTCGACTAGCCTTCCAGCGTAATCTTGCCAACCATACCAGCGCCACGGTGGGGTGCACAGAAATAGGTATAGGTTCCAGCAGGCATATCAGAGGTGAAGGTTACCTCATGGGTTTCGCCAGGGCTGAACATAAGCTGATCATGAGCCAGCTTATCAGCTAAAGACTTATCACCAGGAATATTAGCGGCATCAAAAACGATGTTGTGGGGAGGTAGCTTGTTGTTGACCCACTTTACTGTGTCACCTGGCTTAACCGTGACATCAGATGGCACGAACTGAAGCATGCCGTTGTCTGCCCCCATCTTAACTGTGACGGTGTCAGCAGCAGCAGGAGATGCGGCTAGCACCAGGCTACCCAACACAACTGCAACTGTGACTAGGGCTAGACTTAAACTCCGCAAAATTTGAGCAATTTGTTTCATAAAAAACCTCAGGAGATTTAAGCTGAATCCATTACACCGTTAAGATTTTAACCTGTAATGTCCTGATTCTGAAGCTGAGGCGTGAATTCGTAAGGATTTTACCAGGGATTTATTAAGTGCGGCAGGTGCGATCGCATCTGCCGCTCAGCAACCACGCCGACAGGCTAACTATCCTCATCAAACGTTTCACGACCCCAACTGGGAGCCACCTCAGCCGCTCGTAAAACAAACGCGCCCAGCTTCTCAAGTTCTGCCCTCGGCAGCCAGTTCTCGGTCACTTGCCGACAGAGAAAGTTAATATCCGAACCATCGTAGGTCATCGGTTCACGCATATAGGCCACAAAGCCGTCTAAATTGCTGCGGGGGGGAGTTGCCCCATCTAGCGCTTTCAGCGACAGAGAAACTGCAGGATTGGGTAAAGTCGCCCCACCAACATGACAGTTAATGCAGCTATCTTTAAACAGTTCCTTCCCTTCCGCTAGCTGCTCAGGCGTGAACTGCTTGGTTTCTCCCTGCTCATTTAAGGAAATCTGTACTGGCCCAGTTGCCTTCAAAAACTCCGTGACATAGTGATCAGGAGCTGCATGAACCGGGGCCGGATACAGCACCAGCCCAACTAGGCACAAGAGGCTAATTAGAAATAATCGAATCGTTCGCACGGGACTATTGAACTCTCACAATGTTTTGTATGTCATTAATCAATACAGCGTTTTCCATGCTGGTGGAGTACAGGCATGTCTCTTCGCCTCTAGCGAAGAGACATACCGATGAACCTCACTAGACTAAAGAGTGCTGTATGTATACAGCCATCACCCTTTAGGTGGAGACAGCTAGATAATCTAACGCTCAAGTTTGAACAGTTTCAAAACTTTCCAATGTCCGAACCACTGTGGCTACGGCTATAACCCTTCAAACTAAATAAGCTGAAGATTAAAGCCAGACTACACCAAGGTGAGCCAGATATTAATCTTCAGCCTATTGTTTAGTAATTGGGTTGAAACTAATTTAACTCCAGGCACAAAGCCCTTCATGAAGGCTAGTTGTAAGCTTTACCACCGCCCCACATTTCGCCTTTCACTTTCGGCTGCACCAAAATGTGACCCGCGATATTCACTAGATCATCTTCAGTCAGATTCCGCATTTTCGGGAATACATCGGCACTCTTGGTGCTGGGATGCAGTTCAGAAATGTCAGTTAACCCATCATAGGTAGTTGGCTCATGCATGTAATCAACCAGAGCCTCTAGGTTGTTACGTGCGGGCAGCGCACCTGCGAGGGATGCTGGATCAAGTCCAACGTTTGGATTCGTTTTGGTTCCTCCACCCAAATGGCAGATGGCACAGGCGTAGTTAAACAGTCGCTTTCCTTCAGATAGCTGCTTAACGCTCAGCGTAACGGTATCACCTTGTGAATTGAGCTTAACGGTGCGAGAAGCTTCGTCCAACTCCGCAGCAACCGCATTCCCAACAAATAAATGGCAAACAAAAAATACGGTGGCGACCGCAAGCCAAATGTATTTCTTAAGCATGATTCTCCTCAAAATGTGGCTTGGTTATCCAACACTCAACACAGCAGAGCTTTGACGCTCTTGAGATCTAGTCAAAAGCAGGTAGCATCCTACTTCAAACTAGTTGGGATGGAACTTGGAAGTATGGTTGAGACAAATGTCCCAAATATGAGAGCAGGTTTACTTCATGCTGCAAACCATGCGCTAGCCGATCCTGTGAAATTCAGATCGGTATTGAGAGGCGTTGTCAATCTAAGTACTCTGAAGCTATGGGTTACCTATATCCTGGGAGCGCTGTTCCACCATCAGAGCTTGAATAACGGCTTTAGCGTCTTCTAGCGCTAGACGAGTTTCAGCGTCGCGGTAGGTGATTGCAAGGCTGTCGCAAACTGCACAAACCTCTGCAACGGAGCAGTGATGGTCTGCTGCGATTTCTGCGATCGATAAATCTGCAAATCCCATAGTTGCTACTGGTATTAGGATTGAGCGATCTCAATATGAATATCATGCCACCGAATCGGCGCTTTCCCAATAGATTGAAGCAGAGTCTGTGTATTTGTTCGACATTTATTAGATATTTTGTTGCATTCTGAGCAGTCGCGTTAGATCGATTCGCTGCTGAGATGTCCAACCGAAATCGGTTCGGGACGATTATGAACGAAATGGTTGGCAGCGGTTTCTGGGGCGGAGCGCGGCTGGGGTTGATGTAAGCGAATCAGTTGAGCTAGGGTTTGCTTCATCTGGGTGCGCGGCACGATCGCATCGACGAAACCATGCTCCAGCAAATATTCAGAGGTCTGGAAATCATCGGGTAGCTTTTCGCGTAGGGTCTGCTCGACGACGCGCCGTCCAGCAAAGCCGATGGTGGCTTTGGGTTCAGCAATGATAATGTCGCCAAGCATGGCAAAACTAGCGGTGACGCCGCCTGTGGTGGGGTGGGTCAAAACGGGGATGTAGAGCAGTTTGGCATCTCGGTGTCGCTCCAGTGCCGCAGAGATTTTCGCCATCTGCATTAGGCTTAACATGCCTTCCTGCATACGAGCGCCACCTGAAGCACAAACAATGATGACGGGAATTTGTTCGTGGGTGGCATGTTCGATTAAGCGAGTTAGCTTTTCGCCAACGACAGATCCCATGCTGCCGCCCATGAAGCGGAAGTCCATGACGCCCAAGGCTACGGAGAGTCCCTCCATACGACCGATGCCAGTTTGAACGGCATCAGACAGCTTGGTTTTGTTTTGATATTCACGGATGCGATCGCTGTAGGGTTTGCGATCGCGAAAGTGTAGTGCATCAACTGGCTTTAAATCTGCATCGAGCGGCTGCCAGGTATCAGCATCAATCAGCTGACGAATGCGCTCATCACTAAAAATTCGCACATGATGGTTACATTCTGGACAAACCATTTGATTTGTGCGGAGATCTTTGGTGTAGGTTAAGACCCCACACGCCTCACATTTTGCCCAAAGGCCATCTGCAATTTCGCGCTCTTGGCGTTCTTTGCTGATAGGGCCAGACTTTTGCCGATTTGCAAACCAATCAAATAGAGACATGAAAATCGATGTATTCCTAACGTGCTATGTAAATTTTGATCGAGGCTATCTAGTTTACGCTGTTGGGTCTAACCTGTAGCCCTGCTCGCTAATCGTTCGCTATGCTGATGCGGCCAACTTCGTTTGATGTCTGAAAAAACGTAGAGGGTAAATTGCCCGCCTAGCGCATGGAGCCAGTGTGTGAGGAGCAAAACGAAATGAGCAAAACATCTAAATTGATCAGCTAAATGGGTCAGCGTATCTCAGCGTATGAGAACAGAGAATCAGTCAGTCTTCTATCGGTTCCACAGGTGAGCTAAGCAGTAGGCGGGCTGTCCACTGATCGGAGCTTTGCACCTGTAGGTCGGCTGGGCTGCTCACTCCTAAATATGCAGCGAGTCCCTGATCGACAATCCGAGCTGGAATGTTGTGAGCTGCCAGGATTTGCTGCATGAGTTCAGCTTCCCATCGTGTAGTTGTCGATTTTATTGTGATCCAGGTCACAGAACGATTTTATCAAAAAACTTCAATCTTTCTGATCACTATAGCTTTGATGGTGAATAGCTTTGATGATGCATGTTGCTCAATTTGGCTTTGAATTGGGATGTGGGACACTCTCACAGGCCAATTTGGAGCGGCACTCAGTGACAAAAGTGTTCGAAAACCTATCGTAAATTTGAGATCAGGTTCAGATAGATCAGCTTAAAAGTTAAAAGGAGGGAAAGAAAATCCGGAGATACTGCTGGATTAACGCCGTTCCCCACAGGGCTGCGATCGCAGTTCCCAGCGCTAAAAAGGGGCCAAAGGGTATCGGTTGCCGTCGTTGCCTAATGCCAAGTGCGATCGCGCCGCCGCCAATAAACGCTCCCAACGCACAAGCTAAAAACCCTGCTGTCAGAAACAACTTCCAGCCCAACCAAGCTCCCATCATCGCCGCCAATTTAGCATCGCCACCTCCCATCGCCGACTGGCCTAGCAGCACAGAGCCAACAATTGATACCACATCCAGCAGCCAAATTCCCAACACCATGCCCACGACCCCGCCCATAAGATAGCTCGCTGCCGATGAAAGCGGTGAAGGCTGCTGTAGTCCTAACCAAATCTGAAATCCCAGTCCAACCAACAGCCCTGAACTGGTCAACCCATTGGGCAGCGTCATCGTATCGAGATCGATCATAGAAAGCGCCAGCAGCCAGCTAAACAAAATCCAGCAGCCGACCATTTGCCAGGTCAATCCCAAAACCCAAAACGGCAGCAGGAATAGCAGCCCCGTCACCGCTTCAACTAAGGGATACCGAACCGGAATCGGCCATTGGCAGAAGCGACATTTGCCTCTCAACCACAGCCAGCCCAAAACAGGCACATTGTCGTAAGCTTTGAGCCGTCGGCGACAGTTGGGACAGCGAGAGGGAGGATGCAGCAGCGATAGCCCTGCAGGGAGCCGATAAATAACGACATTGAGGAAGCTACCAACGGCTGTCCCTAACGCAAAAATAATTACGTGTGGCAGGACGAGAAATAATCCATCCATAGTTACGAGGTCGCGCTATGCGCTTGAGATCAAAAATGGTGACGAGGCCAGCCTCAAGCAAGCCACATCGCCACCATCCTTGAATTTATCGCAGTCCAGCCGATGTCCTGTTAATTCAGTCCCGATCAAAATTTAGATCAGACTCAGCATTTCTATCAGTAAGAGATGCCCTGACCCAAGCATCCATTAAATCAAGCTGCGCTTCAATAAAGCTGCGCTTCAATCAAATCCAGTGGAATAAAGGTTTCCTGCGGCAACAACACTGGACGTTCGGTATAGATCAGCTTGCCACGACGCGATTTACGACTGATCGCAATACCAAAGGGACGGCGTGTATCATCTGGATGAACTTCATAGTAAGTCTGGTAAATTTGCCGAGCAGCCTGAATCAACTCTGGATCTAAAAGAATGTAGGAATCTCCGGGTGTTTCCATATCCCTTGGTGAGGTGCCTTGTTGACGAGATTGTGTAACGTATACCACCGCTTTTCCCCAATCGATGACTAGCACTGTACTGGATTTGACAGCAGGGAGCAACTTTAAAGGTTTTTATTAACGATTTACTGGTTGTTGCTGTGGTTGCCGACTCAAAAACAGGTACGAACGCCGCTCAGTGTATAAGTTTAGGCCCAAGCAAGAGCAGTTCAATCATAAATTGTTACGTAGCGATAAATTTGGGGACTCTGTTGCGATGCGGGCGCGGTTGAGGCGCAGTTCAGGAGTCGTGATCAGGAGTCGTGATATTAAATCTGGCGACAGCCGCATGATCGGTTTTGATGAAAGCCGGGTAAGTCAGACCGATTTCGTATGCTAACTGACAAAGGATGAAGCCAACTCGGTATACTGTCCTGGTATTCGCGTCGTAGTTAGGAGCAGGATGGAAGACTGGTTAATATTGGCTGGGGCTGGCATTTTTTCAGGGATTCTGGCTGGTTTCTTGGGAATTGGGGGCGGAACGGTTCTAGTTCCTATTTTGGTTACCTTGGGCAATACACCAGTTGAAGCCGTCGCAACCAGTAGCTTGGCGATCGTTGTCACTTCAATTTCAGGTAGCCTTCAAAATTGGCGCATGGGCCATCTCAACTTTCGTAAGGTGTTGCTGCTGGGTCTACCTGCGATCGCAACAGCATGGTTTGGTTCAATTATTTCCGATCGTGCTCCGTCCCACTGGCTCCTCGTAGCCTTTAGCGTCTTGCTATTAGTCAACATCTATCTCGTTGGCGTCAGAAAACGCCTCAAAACGGAACGAGCGGAAGGCGGAGAAGCCTCCATGAATCCGACACTCGCACGACTGCTGACAGGCGGACTGGCTGGATTCTTAGCCGGAATCTTCGGCATCGGCGGCGGTGTAATTATGGTGCCGCTACAAATGCTGCTGCTGGGAGAATCCATTAAAACCGCTGTACGCACAAGTTTGGGCGTCATCATCATCACCTCAATTTCCGCCGTTGTCAGCCACACCGTTCAAGGAAATGTGCTGTTTACCCCCGGATTAATTCTGGGGTTCGGTGGCCTGATCGGAGCACAAATTAGCACTCGCTTTCTACCCAAAATTCCTGATCGCTGGGTCAGCATCATGTTTCGCGCACTGCTGTTCCTGCTCGCGATCTACATCCTTTGGCAAGCCTGGAATGACTATCAGAATCCCGTTACGGCCATGTGGAACCTTTATTTTGTTAGCTGATCCGCTGGGGTGATGGTTAAAGACCGATGAGGGGCAGGGGAGCGTGGGGGCAAGGGAGCTTCTTTGAGATGAATTTAGGTTGATATCGATTCCCTAAACTGTGGCTGCACAGACAACAAATCGGCTCCCCTGCCCCCTTGCCCCCACGCCCATACTAGACGAGACGCAATAGCTATTTAGAGCTATCAGAACGGAGACTGGGACGGCGATGGCTGGGTCTGCAGGTAAGCCAGAAACGCTAACAGTTCATCATCCGTGAGCTGCTGGCGCGATCGCTTATTGTAAGTCTCCTCTAAATGCTTGCGTCCGTCCTGTTTCGACCAGCCCAAACGGCGCATCTCCACATCAATTTGAGCAATTTCATCGGATCGATCAACGACCTGATTGACAGGTGCCGGATTCGCCGCTGTCTTGGCCAATGAAGTTTTGGTTGACTTAGCCGATTTAGGGGGCTTTGTCTTGGTTGCCTTGGCTGAAGCAGCCGCTTCGTCTGCCATCGGTGGCGCAAAGTCTTCGGCTGGGAAATCCGGTTCGAGCGGATCATCACCAAAGAAGGGAATAGCCTGACGGTCATCTGATGTATCGTCCGAGCTGTGATCGTTTTGCACAGCGAAATTTGATGACTCAGGCTGATTTAGATCTGGCGTAAATGACGGTTCCCAAGGTTGGGGCGCATCCTCCTCACTCTCTTCGGTCGCCGCCGCATACAGATCGGCAACGGGTTTGGGTGATGGTTTAGCGGAAACCGATGTAATTGAAAAATTAGTCGGCAGCGTCGAGTCCGGTGCAGTGGGTAAATCGACTGACCAGTCAGAAGGATCTGCAACAGACGTAGTGGGAGAATTAGAGCTGGTTGAGTCCTTTACTTTGGCGGGTTGAGCGGCTGGTGATGCAATAGGCTGGGGTGCTGAAGCTGATGGAGTGCTAGCCATTCCCGCTGCACCATTCATCGAGACAGGTACAACAGGAGATGGGTCAGACTGAGCGTCATGGCTTGTGGCCGTGTTAGCGGCTACGTTAGGAGGTGGGCTGATACTGGCAGCCGTGGCTGCATGTAGATGGGGACTAACGCTGATGTTAGCCGCTGCCGGATTGGGCAGACTGGGCTGGAGCGGTAGTCCGGGTGGCAAGAACTGAGGCGTTAGAGCTGGGCTTTCCGTCAGAGCAATTGGATTCGATAGCTGGTTGAAAACCTGTAAGGCGCGCAAACGGGCTTGATCCTCAGCGGCTTCGATGGTTGGGGCCGCCGCCATCCCGGTTGCGATCGCGCGATCGCCAACATTAACTAGCGCTTTCACCACGTAGTTACCATCATGGATCGTGAGAAGCTCGGTCACCAGGCCACCGGACGGATAGCGGGTTTGAAACTGGGCAAATAAAGATTGCATCACGGCTATTTGCTCTGAACGCTCTAAACTTAATCGTGCAGCATGAGAACACATATTATGCCGCATTTCTTGAGCCTGCCACCTATTCAAATGCTGGGGGTGACATTCAGTATGAAATGGAACTGTGGAGGTAATTTGAGCAACGTCTTACGCTGGGATCAGACAGGATTGAGGGGAAGCAAGTTATTCTAAAGAGGTTCATCCTTTAAACTGCGCTCTATTTGCCTTAGCTTAAATTTACAGCTCAATTTTGGCTCATTTTGAAACTGTTGTACGTATAACGCATTAATGTTGGATTCTTTACTTAGCTATTCCTCCAACGTCGGAGTTGATACGTTACTGCTGCTGCCAGTGTTAATTGCGCTGGAGGCAGTCTTATCGGCAGATAATGCGATCGCACTGGCCGCGATTGCCCAAGGTCTGGAAAGCGGCGCGATGCAGCGGCGCGCTTTGAATATTGGCCTGGTGATTGCGTTTGTTCTCAGAGTTGTGCTGATTTTAACGGCAACTTGGGTGCTGCACTTTTGGCAGTTTGAAGTCCTGGGTGCCTGCTATCTCCTGTGGCTCGTGTTCCAACACTTTACCGCAGAGGAAGACGATGAGCATCAGCACCACGGGCCAAAGTTCCAGTCTATCTGGCAGGCCATTCCAATTATTGCCTTCACCGATCTAGCGTTTTCGCTCGATAGCGTGACGACTGCGATCGCAATTTCTCGTGAGACCTGGCTCGTCATCACAGGCGGTCTGATCGGTGTGATCACCCTCCGGTTTATGGCAGGTTTATTTATCCGCTGGCTGGATGAATATGTCCATCTAGAAGATGCCGGATTTGTTACCGTCGGTTTCGTCGGCGCTCGTCTCTTAGTGCGGGTGATTAACGAAAACTGGGTGCCGCCCGAGTGGGTCATGGTAGCCCTAATCGCCATTCTGTTTATCTGGGGCTTTTCAAAACGGGTTGACGCAGAGCCTGAAACCCTTGAAGAGGGGCATCACGCGAACAATCTCAATAAAAACGGTTTATCTCCAGCCGAAGTGAATCGGGTGGAAGACGATCATCATGTGGAAGGCAAATCGGTGGCAACTTCAGATGAAGCAGTCGCTGAAGCCGTTGGCGGAGAGAGCAGCCAGCGAGAGGTCAACTCTAATCGCACCTAAGATTAGAGAGAAGGGGAGTCTGCCAAGCAGACTCCCCCTTCTCTCTAAGGATTGTGAATTACACTAAGTTCGATATTGGGTAGGGGCAGGTTTAGTCGATCAATCTGCACCGTGTCATAGATTGGACAGCCAAACCCAGCCCTACAGGTTGCAGATTTATTCAATTCACACTCGTGCGTACTGGTCTTATTCGTAGATCCAGCTCGTCAAACTGGGTTGCCAGTTGATCAGCTCATCTTCTTTGAACCAGAGCGCGATTTCAGTTTGGCCAGTTTCAATTGCATCGGAACCGTGAATGATATTGCGGCCAACGCTGATCCCATAGTCACCGCGAATTGTGCCCGGTTCAGCCGTGAGCGGATTGGTGGCACCGATCAGCTTCCGCGCACCTGCAACCACACCTTCGCCTTCCCACACCATTGCCACAACCGGGCCAGAGGTGATGAACTCAATCAGGCCGGAGAAAAAGGGGCGTTCTTTGTGTACAGCATAGTGCTCTTCGGCTAGCTCGCGGCTCACGTTGAGCGCTTTGAGGCCAACGAGAGTAAATCCTTTTGCTTCAAATCGGCTAATGATGTTGCCGACGAGTCCGCGCTGAACTCCGTCAGGCTTGATCATGATAAATGTACGTTCCACAGACACTCACTCCTAATGCACATGAAGTAAACCTTTTCTATGCTCAGCAAAAGAGGGTGCTTTGTAAAGGGATTTCTGCAAGATGTAGCGTAGATATCAGGTCAAGCCCTACTTAATCCGCTAAGGTGAACCCATACCGGAAAGGCGTTTCATATCTCCGGTCCCGGCCTGTGCCGGGTTCCTTTATCTGTATAAGAACCCAACTTACGTTGTGTGGAACACTTGCAAAGCAAGTGTTCCACACAACGTAAGTTGGGTTCTTAACTAGACTTCTTATTTATGAGTCTGCAATATTACAGCGATCAGTTGCGATCGCAATATCCGCCCCATCACGGTGCTTACGTTTGGGGAACGTCTGCTGGCTTTGTTCCCGCAGTAGCTCAATAAAGGCGAATACGGCGGGCGTGTGCAGTGCCTTAGCCAAAACCGCGATGCCAATTACCCGCTCCAGTGGTGACGGCAAGCGATAGGTTTTGATTTCATCCGGCAGCGGTTCAGCCGCAAGGCGCGGCATGATCGAAATGCCCAACCCCCGCTGCACCATGCGGACAATTGTGGAATCCTCGCGAACCGGATAGGTAATCGACAGGCGATGCCCCCGCTGACGACAGTGATCCATCAGCATGCGGTGGCTGCTATCCAGTTCGGGATACAGAATCAGATCAAACTGCTCAATCTGCTCCCAGGTCAGGTCAGGCGTTGAAATCTCGGCATTGGGCGGCAGCAGCACCAGATATTCATCCCGCAGCAGTTCCCATGATTCTAAATCCGGTGGAGTGGGCAGGTGGGTAAAGCCAGCGTCAATCCGGCCATCGCGCAGTGCCTGCTCAACTTCGCTGTACTCTTCGTATTCCAGAATGTCGAGCTTAATGCCAGGTAGCCGTCGCTGAAGCAAGGCGATCACCTCCGGCAGCAGATAGGTGGCGACGCTGCGAAAGGAGCCGACCCGCACCTGCCCCCGTTCCAGCCCCTTTGCCAGATTAGCCGTCTTGCCCATTTCCCGCAGCGTATCTAGAATCTGGCGCGCCTGTTGAATAATTTGCTCACCGACGGGTGTGGGTCGCGCCCCGTGTCGGCCTCGATTGAGCAAAATAACGCCCAGTTCATCTTCTAAACTTGCGATCGCATGACTCACTGCGGATTGGGAAACGCCCAGCTTCAAAGCCGCCTCGCTAAAATTCTGATCATCAGCCACTGCCACCAGTGCCCGCAGTTGGGATAGCTTGACTCCATCGAGCGAAGAATCTGTCATGGTTGGGGAAATGGTTGAAGAAAATTGAGTATTGTCGAGTACTCCAGACGGTTTGGTAGAGTAGCAAAGCTGTTGAACTAAACATCCGAAATCTGGACAGCAGCAACCCTATCGTCGCAGTCATCGCGATCGACAATCACTAATCAGGATAATGAGTGTGCAGGGATTTCTCAATCTCAACAAACCAATCGGCTGGACATCCCACGATTGTGTCGCCAAGGTGCGGCGTTTGCTGCAAACAAAGAAGGTGGGCCATGCCGGAACGCTTGATCCAGCCGCTACGGGCGTTCTACCGATTGCCATTGGCAGAGCCACCCGCCTCTTGCAGTATCTGTCGTCCGACAAAGCCTATCGGGCAACGGTGCGATTTGGCCTGAGCACCGCTACGGATGACCTAGAGGGCGACGTGCTGACTCAGCAATCGGCTAAGCATCTGACGCTGGACTCGATCAAAGCCGTGCTGCCGCAGTTCTTGGGTACCATTGAACAGATTCCGCCCCGGTATAGCGCGATTCAGGTAGATGGCAAGCGGTTGTATGACCTTGCTCGGGCGGGCAAAGACGTAGAGGTGCCGCGCCGTACTGTTACGGTTTACGACATTCAAATTGGGGATTGGCGACCCGGTGATCAGCCGGAACTTGACTTAGACATTGCCTGTGGTGCGGGCACCTATATTCGTGCGATCGCACGGGATCTAGGCGAAATCCTGGGTACAGGGGCAACCCTGGCAGCGCTGAATCGTACACTCAGCAGCGGGTTTGAGTTAACCAACAGCCTGTCGCTCGACCAACTGGCTGAACAGCTTGCCGCCAACGCCTGGTCACCCATTGCGGCGGATGCAGGCTTGGCGCATTTACCTCGCATAACGCTGCCAGATTCAGAAGCCCAGCGCTGGTGTCAGGGCCAAAAAATACAGGTTACCGATTTCGACCTGTATCCAGACGGAATCTATCGGATTTACAGTGAAACCGATCAGTTTTTGGGCATCAGCGAAACCCAGGTCAGCGATCAGAGTGATCAACGCTTGCGACTTCGTCCTAAAGTCGTGCTGGGACTTGATTAATATGAAATCCGTGTACGAGAACCCAATTTATTTTTTGTGAAATGCTTGCTCCGCAAACATTTCACAAAAAATAAATAATGGGGTTTCTTCCGGATTTCATATAATCAGCTACGGCAGTATTTCCGCACCCGATCGAACTCTGGGTCTTGCCAGGAATAGGCAAAGTGGCTTAATCCTGAAATTTGGGGAGTCGTTTGCCGAATCGACTGCATCTGCGCCTCTAGCGTTGGACGATTAAGCGTATTGCCCCAACTGCCCGCCAGCACAGGTTCGACACGAGTACCGCGAGGGGCTTGATTAATCACTTCTTGCACTTCATTGGTAATGCAGCCCGTGTTGCCACATATGCCGTAAACCATCGGATGCCATTCCATTGAGCTGGGAAACTGGTTCCACGGCTGCAGGCGCGAATCAAATCCTTCTCCAATTCGGCGATTACCACCCGGAAAGAAGACCACGCCAGTGGCAATATTCTGCTGTTGCGCTGGCAGTGCCGCCATTGATAGAAAATCAACTACCCCCTGATAGGCATGAGCAACCGTGAGATACCACAGCTCTAGCTGCAATCCGGCTTGACGCTCCTCTGGAGTGAGGGGTGGATTAAAAACTTGGGGCGTGTCGCGACCTTGCCACATCGGTTCGCCTTCCGTGGGAAACTGCTCATCAATGGCGCGGATATCGCCTGCTGTGATGTAGCCCTGCGTGACAAAGCGGCGAATCAGCGCTTGCCCCTTATTGTTAAGGGCGCGATTGTAGAGTGCCTGCTGGGACGCTGAGCCATAAATCCACAAATCCTTGACTCGACTGGCCAGCGAGGCCGAACCATGTCCCCTTGCGTAGCGAATGTAGTCGAACAGAATTCCATCGGGTTTACGCTGGACTACGGCTTGAACTAGTCGATAGTAGTCAACCTGCGCCTGATTGCTGTAGGGATCAATGAACAGTTCATCGGACAGCGTTTCTCCAGCCGGACTGACGTGATCCGGAATCGAAAGCGTGTTTTGTCCTGCACCATTCAAAGCTAGCGCCTGCTGACGAGTGGGATTTTGAGCATAGGAATAGCCAAAATTCATCGTAAACATCCAGGCGTAAACCTTGAGTCCCCGCTCGTGGCCTTTTGCGATCGCAGCCGCCAGCAGATCATAATTCTCGGTTCCCGGCGTTCGCACTACCGATGGCCACACGGTCGGATTCTGACCAGAGGGCAGCAGCACCTGACCGTTATAGAAGGTTTCCACATAAACATGGCTGTAGCCCCGGTTCACAATCCGGTCGAGCAGCGCTTCCAATACACCGGGCAGCGCGTCGCAGGGATAGAGCCGCACCCACACGGCTTGTCGCTGTGGCCAAGTCTGCTGCCGACAGGTCGCCATAATTTGAGCGTGCTGTTTCAAAAGATCGGTATATTGACTGACAGCTTGGGCATCACCGCTGCTCGCCTGCTGCCGAAGCTGTTCCTTCTGATTGATTGCACTGGCTGGTAAGTGACAATAATTATTTGGAGTTTGCGCTTGCACCGAATCAGCGAGCGCCGGATGAAACAAGCTGGTTAGCAAGACGGCAACTAGTGCGATCGCAAGTAGGCGTCTATTCCGTTTTCGCAACTTTCGCAACCGATGCAGTCCCTGTTGCATCCACTGTTGCGCCCCCCGCCATAATCGCTGTAACCGTTGTAACTGTGCCTGACCGGAATTCCGCTGCTTCAACCTGTTCATAAATAGGGATATATCAGTAAAAATTGGATACGAAATCCGATTGTCTAAAGCCCGAAGCAACTTCTGTGAAAGGCATGTGCTGAGGGTCTTTTGCAAAATACTCGACTGAATGTGTCGAACGGATTCGAGATGAGTAACCTCAATGACGCAATTCCCTGGTATACAGTTGCCGGATCAGTGTATCGAGTCCTTTAAAAATTGCAACCCTATGTTGAAATTTCGCAATCTGCAACAAAGGGGAACGATGCCGCTGGTTATCAGCGATATCATTCCCCTCTGCAGCAACAGACTTCATGCAAGAAGCCTAATAGTTAGAATCTGTCACAAAACCTGTCGGTCAAGCATGATGTCTGGTGTAAGACCGTGGAACTTGCCCCACATTACTGCCGACAGTATTCACTCAGACATTTTGGTATTTTCTAAGCTTCTGTAGCGAGACCTGCGATCGCAGCCCGCAGTTTTTCCAGTGCCTGATCCACTTCGGCGGCACTCACGATCAGCGGCGGCACTAAGCGAACGACCTGCGGCCCAGCCGGAACGAGCAGCAGCCCATTATCCATTGCTGTTTTCACCACATCAATCGATTTGAAGGCGACATCGGCTTTCAGTTCCAGACCGTTGATTAAGCCCCAGCCGCGAACTTCAGCGACTAACTGAGGATAATCCTGTGCGATCGCAGTTAAGCCAGCCCGCAGTTGTTCACCCCGCGCCTGGACGTTGGCCAGGATATTTTCTTTCTCCAGCGTTTGGCAAACGGCCAGCGCCACACCACAGGCAAAGGGATTGCCACCAAAGGTGCTGGCGTGATCGCCCGGTTCAAACACATCGCAGGACGACTTACACAGCATGGCCCCGATGGGGATACCGCCGCCCAGTCCCTTGGCTGAGGTGAAAATATCGGGTTCAATGCCTAAATTCTCATAGCCCCACAGCTTACCGCTGCGGCCCATGCCAACCTGCACCTCGTCCAGAATCAGCAAGATCCCTTTCTCGTCACAGAGTTCACGCACCCGCTTGAAGTAGCTCATTTCACCGGGACGCACGCCGCCTTCGCCCTGGAGCGGTTCCAGCAGAATCGCCGCTACCTGACGCTGTTCCTGATCCAATTCTGCGATCGCAGTTTCCAGTGCGGCGGTATCGTTGTAGGGAACGTAGTAGAACCCCGGCATCAGCGGATTGAAGTTCTTTTGATACTTTGGTTGCCCAGTGGCGGTAATCGTCGCTAACGTCCGCCCGTGGAAGCTGGCGTTGGCCGTGATAATCATCGGATTCTCGATGCCCAGCTTGGTATGGGCATACTTCCGCGCTAGCTTAATGGCCCCTTCATTGGCTTCGGCACCCGAGTTGCAGAAAAAGACGCGATCAGCACAGGAATGAGCAGTCAGCCATGCGGCCAATTCACCCTGCTCAGGAATGTAATAGAGGTTGGAAACGTGGTGCAGAGTCTGAATCTGGCGATTCACCGCGTCCACCATCACCGGATGAGCATGGCCCAGCGTACAGGTGGCAATGCCAGCCACAAAGTCTAAATATTCCCTGCCGTCAGAGTCCCAAACGCGACAGCCTTTTCCCTTTTCTAAGGCGATCGGAAATCGACCGTAGGTGGTCATGACATTCGCATTAAAATCCTCAATCTGAAAGTCAGGGTTTGCTGAGGATTGACTAAATGCTTTCAGCGGATTTTGCACCAGACTCTTCAAACTCACCATAGGGTAGTCTCTATAACTGGGTAACGACAGGACAGACGGGATTGCTGATTTTAAGTATGAATTGGGATGTGAGGCGATACACCACATCCCAATTCATACCCAGATTAAGCAACGCCGGACAGACGGATACGATGGACAATGCGTAATAACAACAGAGGTGTCCAGAACCACAACATTCTAGCCGCTCATCTCTAACGCAGGATGCCAAACTGGTTGATCAAAACCATACTGGATGTTCAACATAAGTTCTGTAGATTCTGTATTAGGACAGATTAGCAAATGTGACCCCAATCAGGCTGCTGGTCAACGCGCAATTTGAACATGATCTTAAACGAGTTTTTTAATGGTTTCTACAGCTAAACTCTGGTAAACCCTGACCTCAATTTCGGCACATGCTCTACAGTCGTAGGGGGCTGAGCACTCAATCCTGGAGTAGATAGCCACCAACGAGGAGAATTTGCGATCGCGCATCTCCCTCTTTCTATGACATACTGCACCTTCTGCACGAAACCTGAACGCCAGCATTTCTTGCAGGAGGCGCAATAGCTAACGACTTTTAAGCTTGGGTACTGTAACCGCTTGGCCAAAAAATCTCAAACCGTTGTTGAAGAACGCTATCGCCGCATTCGCCGTGAGCTACTGGGCGGCGTCATCGCCCTAGTGTGCCTCGTCTTAATTGGCACGCTTTGGTATCGCTTTGTTGAAGGATGGTCATGGATTGAAGGAACATACATGTCCGTCATCACCCTAGCAACGGTTGGCTTTTCGGAAGTTCGACCACTGGACGATAGCGGGCGCGTCTTCACCATCTTGCTCATTTTGATGGGAATCGTGGTAATTACCTATATTGCCAATCGATTCACCGAAGCTTTAATTCAGGGTTCTTTCCAAGCTGGGTTCCGTTTACAGCAGCGACAACGACTTATGGATGCTCTCTCAAATCACTATATTTTGTGCGGGTTTGGCCGCACGGGCCGACAAATTGCGCTTGAGTTCAAAGCCGAGCAGATTTCGTTTGTTGTGATCGACTCGGACGAAGATTCAATTTTGGATGCCCAACAGCTCAACTATTTCGCAGTACAGGGCGATGCCACCCAGGATCAGATGCTGTACAAGGTCGGCATTGAGCGAGCCGCCTGCTTGGTTGCCGCCCTGCCCTCCGATGCCGAAAATCTCTATACCGTCCTGTCGGCCAAAACGCTCAACCCCCGACTCCGCACCATTGCCCGCGCCAGCAGTGAAGAAGCCGTCCTCAAACTCCAGCGGGGTGGTGCAGATGTCGTCGTCTCCCCCTATATCACGGGTGGCAAACGCATGGCCGCCGCCGCCTTACGGCCTCAAGTCGTCGACTTTGTTGATGGCATTCTGACCGGTTCCGATCGCACCTTCTACATGGAAGAATTTCTCATCTCGCCGGAAACCTGTCCCTGGGTTGGCCAAAGCCTAAAAGAAGCTCGCCTGCGAGCCCAATCTGGTGCCTTAATCATTGCCATTCGTCGCGTCAATGGTTCTCTCACCGTTGGCCCCACCGCTGAAACCATCCTCGAAGCAGGTGACCTGATTATCGGCATGGGCACCGCCGAAGAACTGCGCCGACTCAATCAGCTCCTCAGCCCAATTAATCCCAACCTACGCCATTCACCGAGGTAAAGGAGCAGTGATGTACGAGAAATAGGGCAAGGGGGCGACGAGATAGTGGAGAACGGACGACACACGACTTGGAAAGTTCTGAAGAGAGGATAATAGTTGAGAAGCTAGATGCTGG
>CBKWJC010000066.1:0-39581 GCA_966674685.1 uncultured bacterium | reverse complement strand
GTGCCGCGCGGAGCGCGGCACATCAACCAGCAAAACCCATTAAAACAAAGTTGACGGACTATATAAGTAGCTACATACAAATAAACGCATCTAGACAACGAGGGCCGCTCCCTCGTTGTCTAGATGCGTTTGTTGATGCCAACCTACTTAGCTCTGCCGTGGGGATTGCTGATTTTCACATGAAATTCGGTGAATGGCCCTCATCCCCCAAACCCTTCTCCCACAATGGGGAGAAGAGGAGCAAGATCAGTGCTTTCAAAGTCCTTCTTACTGTTGGGAGAGGATTTAGGGAGAGGGCAAAACCGCATATTTACACATTCGGGATGCTCCCGGCCACGACTACATGTGCAGCAACTTACCGATCTAAAAAATCATAGAGAATTTCATCTGGTTCATCATACTCATCATCTCCATCATCGTTCTTATCATTTGCTGAAGATGACAAAGGAGATGGCGATTGAGCAATCGATGAGGGTGAGTCAGACCGCAGGTTTTGAATCAGCGCAGTTAGCATCTGAAGCTGATGTTCTATTTGTGGAAGAGCCGCCATCTGGTCTTCCAGTGCTGCAAGTCGCTTATCTATTTCGATCACAGAGCGAGGATCTGGTTTGCCCAGCAATCGAGCAACTTCCACATACAGCCATTCCTCTGGAGTAAGCTGTTGCTGGCTGGCGCGCTGGGTGATCTCCTCCATCCATTCACTAGGCAAAGACAAATTCACGGAATAACGACTGCTAAACATCAGTAGCCTCATATTTTGGGATTGCTGATTTTACAGCGTTTCCGGCGCTGGTGGAGTACAGAAATGTTTTTCTGCCGGAGAGCGATCATCAAGTCCTAATCTACAGCTCAGGCGGCTGGTTGGATGTAGAGGGCATAGATGGCACTGAACCCACTGAACTAGAAGTTTTCAACACGCCATGCTGATCAATTGTGTAGCCCGTCACTAAGGCAACCGCTCGGCGTAGAGCATCGGTGCGATCCATGAGTAAATGTTCGCGGGGAATGAGTTCCATCATGCCCAGCTTCTCTAAGCGGCGCTTCGTTTGCCCTGTTGCGCCCACCAAAAAGACCTGACGCTGTTGATCAACCGCTTCCCGAATCGCATTTTCAATCGCTAGTGACGAGGTCACACCCAAGTGGGGCACATCGTCCAAATCCAAGATTAACGCTTCGCACTGACTCATGGCCTTTTGTTCGCGAGAGATTGCCTTGGCCACCCCAAAGATCATCGGGCCATCCAAATGGAACAGCAGCACGCGGCCATCCGCCCGATCCAGAAGCTGCTTCTCTTCCGGATTCAGCGCAATTTCGTCATCCGCATTAGTAATAGCCTTCACACCCTGAGACTGTAATTTGCTGAGCCGCTCAATTGTCAGGATATTTGCCACGAAAACCCCAATACCCACAGCCGCGATCAAATCCACAAATACCGTCAAGATAATGACGCCATACATAATCAGCGCCCCCTTGATGGAAATCTGGTGCGCTCGCTTCAGGAAGCTCCAGTCAATGATGTTAATCCCCACTTTGAAGGCAATTCCGGCTAGCACTGCCATCGGAATCACAGCCGTTAGGCTACCTGCCCACAGCACCACAATGCCTAAGACAAACGCACGTACCAAGCCAGAGAGGGCAGTCCGACCACCTGCTTGGATATTGACTACTGTACCCATTGTGGCTCCTGCGCCAGCAATGCCGCCGAATAAGCCAGAAGCCAAATTGCCTAAGCCTTGACCAATTAATTCTTTATTTGAGTCGTGCTCGGTGCGGGTCAGACTGTCAGCAACTACAGAAGTTAATAACGCATCAATACAGCCCAGCATGCCGAGTACGATCGCATTCACCACCATCATGCGGAACTGCTCTGGTGTGAAGTATGGCATTTGAAGCTGCGGCAATCCCATGGGAATCTCACCGATACGGCGGATCTCCACATCTGGGAACAGCATCAGGGACAGGATTGTGCCCACAATCAGCGCCACTAGTTGAGGCGGCACAATTCGCTTCAGCTTGCGGGGACTGCATAGCAAAATAGCCAGAGTGATTAGCGCTAAACTCGCTTCTGGCCAACTGATGTTTGCTACTAAATCCGGTAGGTTGCGGATTGTGCCAACTACACCGCCCTTAGGGCTGCTCTGGCCGAGAAATGGGGCTGTTTGCAGGATGATTAGAATGATGCCGATGCCCGACATGAAGCCAGAAACAACGGTATAGGGCATCAGCGTGACATAGCGACCTAGCCGCAGACTCCCCAGCAGAATTTGGAAGAGTCCCGCCATCATCACTACGGTGAAGGCCATGGCCATGCCGTTTTCGGGATTAGCGTCCATCAGGCTGGCGATGACAGCCGTCATGATTACGGTCATGGGGCCAGTCGGCTCTGAAATGAGAGTGGGCGTTCCACCGAATAGGGCGGCAAAGAGTCCAACTAGTACAGCCCCCCATAGTCCAGCCGCCGCACCCGCACCCGAAGCCACACCAAAGGCTAGTGCCATCGGCAGCGCAATGACAGCCGCAGTGATGCCTCCAAAAACATCACCGCGTATGTTTCTGAAATGAATTCGATTAGTTATTTGCATAAGGCAGGTGTTAATTTCATCTGATTGAATTGATTTGAATCTATGCAGTTTTAATAAACAATTTATTTTTTCTATGGTTAGATTAGCATTTGACGTGCAAATCGAGTCAGGAACTCAATTTGCGATCGCAAATCAATATCCAAAGCTGAGCTTATTAAAACCTGTCAAGATGATTGATTTGACTTTAAAGCAAAAACGGGACGCTATGACGCGCCCCGCTTAACGTTGACTATTTTCTGTGCAGCCTGACTATTGTTCTGGAATATTGACGAGCTGATCAACTGCGATCGCAACTTCGGGAAACGCAACAGGATGAATCACACCATGATGTGAACCTGCTGATGAATCAGCAAAAGCGGCTAAGAAGATGTATTGAGGTGCTGATCAATCAGCCAATGCAGTAACTGCTTATAGGTTAGCGACAAATATATAAGCGTGCATCGCTTAGCATTCAGCCAATGCAGTAACTGCTTATGGGTTAGCGACAAATGTATAAGCGTGCGTCGCTCAGCATTAAGCATGAATCCAGTTTTGTTTATGCGTTTGCCGCAAATATATAAGCGCTTGCGGCTCAGGATTAAGCCAATGCGGCAACTGCTTATGGGTTAGCGACAAATATATAAACTTTAGTTACTGATGCCTTCCCGAACCTTTTAGCAAGGGTTGATTTACCGGAATAGTCGGTCCATGCAGTGGTTGTATAACTGGAAGAAATGAATAGTGAAGGTGTTGGCTATGGCTCAGGATGCATTGCTAAAGCTGATTGATCAAGCGGCTGAGGAAGGCTGGACAGAACTAGACCTAGCAGGCAAATACCTAACAGAACTACCACCAGAAATCGGCAAGCTGACCCGACTTGAAGTATTAATTTTGGGCAAGTTTACTGAGGAATATTTATGGGTTGGCAACCCGTTAAAAGAGCTGCCGTCGGAAATTGTTCAACTCACCCAACTGAAGGAACTGAGCCTTTGTGCTACCCAGCTAAGAGCGCTGCCGCCGGAAATCGCTCGACTTACCCAATTGCAAAAGCTCGATCTCAGCTACAACCAGTTAAGAAAGTTACCACCAGAAATTGCCCAACTTACACGACTACAGAAGCTCGATCTTAGCCTTAACAAGCTAAGAGAGCTACCACCAGAAATCGCCCAGCTCACCCATCTTGAGCAGCTCAATCTCCGCATTAACGAGCTAAGAGAGCTACCGCCAGAAATCGTTCAACTCACCCATCTCCAACAGATCGACATTGCCGGAAAGCAACTGAGGACGCTACCACCGGAACTGCTTCACCTCCCCAATCTCCGAAAGCTTGACTTCAGCTCAAAACAACTGAATGCGCTGCCACCAGAGCTGTTTCAACTAACTCAACTAACGGAGCTAAATCTCCGAAATAACCCATTAAGAGAGCTGCCGCCAGAAATTGGCGAGTTTACCCAACTACAGCAGCTCGATCTTAGAAGCATGCAGTTAAGTACACTGCCACCCGAAATCACTCAACTCACCCAACTGCAGGAACTCATCCTTAGCCACAATCAATTCAGCGAACTACCGCCAGAAATCACTCAACTCATTCAACTACAGAGGCTATATTTTGGCAATAGGGAGTTGACGGCACTAACACCAGAAATTGGTCAACTTACTCATCTGAAGGAGCTTAGTGTTAGCTCAAGCCAATTCGAAGAGCTGCCCCCCGAAATTGGTCACCTCACCCATCTACAGAAGCTAAATCTTGGCTTTAACAAACTAACTACATTACCGCCAGAAATTGGTCAACTAATTGATCTAGAAGAACTCAGTCTTCGCCGTAATCAACTAAACGTATTTCCGCCAGAAATCGCCCAACTGACCCAGTTAAAATTGCTTGACCTCAGCAGTAATCAACTAAGTGTATTACCACCAAAAATTGCTCAACTGAACCAACTGATCTCGCTCGATCTCAGCGGAAATCGACTGAGCATATTTCCGCCAGAGATTGCCCAACTTACCAACCTACAGTATCTATACCTCAGAGATAATCAACTAAATGAGTTACCACTGGAAATCGGCCAGCTCACTCAGCTACAGCGGCTTGCCCTCGACTCAAATCAATTGAGCGTACTGCCACCGGAAATCGGCCAGCTCACTCAACTAAAGTGGCTTGGGCTTAGCTCAAATCAATTGAGCGTACTGCCACCGGAAATCGGACAACTGACCCAACTACAGTGGCTTGGAATTAACTCAAATCAACTGAGCAATCTACCATCAGAAATTAGACAGTTGAACCATCTAACTTCACTTAACCTCCGCAAAAATCAACTGAATACGTTACCACTAGAAATCACCCAACTCATCCACTTACCTTCGCTCGATTTCAGCGAGAATCAAATAAGCATACTACCGCCAGAAATTGGTCAACTTAGTAATCTACGGTGGCTCGACCTCAGCAGAAATCAATTGGATACACTGCCGCCAGAAATTGTCCAACTCACCTATCTCACCTCGCTTGACCTCAGCAGAAATCAACTGAGCGTATTACCACCAGAAATTGGTCAACTTACCCATCTTGAGCGGCTATACCTAAGCAACAATCAACTGAATGTACTACCACCCAAAATTGCTCAACTAACCCATCTAATCTCGCTTAATCTCAGCAGAAATCAACTGAACGTGTTTCCGCCAGAAATTAGCCAACTGATCCACCTCACCTCGCTTGACCTCGGCAGTAATCAACTGAGCGAGTTGCCGCCGGAAATCGGCCAGCTTATTCAACTGGAATCACTTGAACTTAGTGACAACCAACTGAGGACGCTGCCTGCAACCATTGCCCAACTTAAAAAGCTCAAAACATTAGATCTACGAGGAAATTCAGTGCCAATTTCTCCACAAACCATTACATTTAAGGAGACTCGGCGCGATCCAGAGGTCATTCAAAAAATTCTAGATGACTATTTCCAACGTCAAGAAACGGCAGAGTAGACCTCAGAACTATCGATCTAGAACCTTTTGCCCCAGCACCTTGAGAATCTGAGCCACTTGTCCCAGTTCATGCCGCTGCGGAAATAGCGAAAACGAACGAGACGTATCATATTCCCGTTCAGCACTCAGTTTTAGAAAGACAAACTCATCCCCGTTCGTTGCCATGCCATAGTTGGGGTGTGGTCGGTCAGGATTGGCCGCCATATACGCCAGCAGTTGCGGTAACGCCGCCGGAACCGAAATGCTGGTTCGCTTAGACTCAACCGTCAAAATCCAAAGCTGCTCTTGCACCACCAATACATCAATGAATCCCCGGATCGTTTCCTCCGGGTCTTGCAGTTCCACAGCAACTCCATGAGGCGACTTGATGCGGAAAGGAGGGTCAACAAACCCTAAAAGCTCCAGCAGCGGAGCCGTGACTACCAGATTAATCGTGCCCTCTAGCAGCAACCCATCAGCACGGTGATAGTCGTAGCGCTGTTTGATGCGTTCAACGCTCGCTGCTTCCTGAGTCGTCAAAGACGGTAGATCACCCGTCCATTCAGAAAAAAACTCAGGGTTCCGAGATTGCACAAGTCTTGGCTGAATCAAGCCTCACCTCTACCTGCCTGCAAGCCCTGCCACAGCAGCCGCACGAGCTGATCCACGCAGGCTGCTGGATCAACCCGTTCCGGATCGACCATGTGAGCCAGAATCAGACCATCAACCAATGCGCCCCAGAACATGGCAATCACCTGCGGGTCAACATCGGCGGCGATAATGCCATCTCGCTGCATTTGGCGGATCAGTTGGTCAATTGCTTCCTCCTGCTGGCGGCAAGTTGCGACGCTCAGCACCTCCTGCACATCCGACTGACGGCTTTGGATCATGAACTCCATATAGAGGCGGCACCAGTCCGGGTGAGCTTGGGCATAGGTGAGCTGACCCGCCAACAGCGATCGCACTGCATCGCGGGGTGCATTTTCGTCAAACGCCGCCTTCGCCCGATCTGCTGAAACGCTGAGGGGAGACTGAAGCTGGTCTTCCAGCAGCGCCAAAAATAAATCGCTTTTACTGGAAAAATGCCAATAGACCGCACCTTTGGTCAGTTCCGCATCGGTTGCGATCGCATCCAGCGTTGCACCCGCATAGCCAGCCTGAGCAAACACCCGCTTGGCCGACTCCAGAATGCGGCTGCGGGTATCCAGCGGTGGTTCAGCATTGGGTTGGGCTTTGCTGAGAAATTCTCGGAGCTGCTGCTTGTCGCCAATGTAGCGACGAGCCGTAGGCCAACTCACGCCAGCTTCACGGGCAACATCCGTTAGACTGATTTGATTGAGGGGTTGGTCTTGAGCCAAACGTTGAGCAGCATCAAAAACGCGATCGCGAAGAGTCATGGAGTGATGGTGAGAAATTCGATACAAGTAAAGATACCCATCTCTTGCACATTCAAACTAAAAACCGGAAGTGATTTTGCCGCCGCGCAGCAGCAGCAAAATCACTCTTTTGGGTTTTGATGCAGAATATGAGGATACATACTTTTAAAGTATAAACCGCCCAGTATGTTTTGTACTTCGCTCACTCATTAAGATAATGATCGTCCTCGAAAAACAGTCTTCAAGAAATCATTGCTTGAAGACCACTCAAGTCAATCAATACGAGAAATAACTCTGAAAAAATAAATACTAAAACAGAGAGACATTCCTATAAACCTCACTAAACTGAAAAATTCTGTAGACACATTAAAAAATGGGCTTCTCAGAATAAAAGGAGTGAACAAGATAAACTTGGCTAGCGCCAGAAAGTTTCATAGTGAGTTCTAACTAACAACAACAAGTAAGTAGCTGCATACAATAAATACATAACTAAAAAGAACGGGAGCATCCTTCTGAGACAATCTCTCGGCTTTTTAAATGTGCTTAATTGACGCCAACCTACTTAGGGGGACAAAATCCAAAGAGTTAGAAAATTCGATAGATTTGTTTAGTTGATTTCAGTATCCCTCTTGGCTAGTTGATTTCCTACCTAAATTTATGGAGTTAAGTCAGGAGTTACACATTACCCCTGTGAACTTAAGGCATTAGCGAGAAGTTAAACAGAGGTTGAAAACTTAGGTAGACCATCGTACAAAACGCAACTGTTAAGTCGATAGCCATAAACTTACCTAGGATGTATTAGCGCTAGCACAACGCATCAAAGCTGTGTGGAACGGTACCTACTCCGCACCCAACACTCAGCACTCAACACCCAAGACTCAACACTCAGTACCCAACACTCAGTACCCAACAATCAAAACTCAACACTGCCCTAGCACAGAAACCCTGCTTGTCAGTTGCTAAGATCACAGCAGAGACGCATATCCTGTGACAAGGTCGAGATACTCAGGGCGATTGCGACAAGCTGAATATTATGGATGACGGGCAGCAACTGCATAACGGGCGATTTTGCCCAAGCATAAATTCCCTAATTCGTGCTGTCAGTATTTTAATGCTGTCTGGTGGGGCAACGCTCGGCTTACTGTACGCCAGCTTTTGGGCCGGTTCTAGTCGGCTGGAGGAATCGAGATCTAATCCATCCTTTGCACAAGATCTCCAGGATTGGCGGCAGGACAGTGCAGCGTTTCTTGTGCGTTCTGAACCCAATCCAGAGCTAAATCCGCGCAGCGTGACCTACACGATAATTGCGATCGCAGGTTTGGGCACAGGGTTGATCGTATTTGGATTACTGGAGCGAGCTAATCATCGGTTACGGCTGGCGCAGGCAGAGTGCGATCGCAACTGGCAGGCTTACCAGCAGGCGCTAGAGGAAAAAAGCCAGGTTGAAGAGTATGCGACCACGCTAGCAACTCAGTATCACCAGTTAGCACAGGCCAAAACCGCAAAACAAATTGAACTTCAAGCCGCAAAAGAGGCTATTTGTGCCCAGCGAGATCAAGCTCTAGAAGATCTACAGCAAGTCAACACCAGGGTTCAGCACCTCTTTCAGCAACACCAAAACGCTTTAGCTGAGCAGGTAGCGGTCAAATCGCAAATTCAGCAGTTGGAGAGCGGCATTCAGCAGATTACGCAGCAGTATCAGCAAACCGCCGATCAAAAGGCCGAGGTTGAAGCACAGATTCAGCATCTGAAAGCTGAAAAACGGCGCTGGATCGACTATGTAGAACGATCGCACACTGATGATTATGAGGCACTGAATCATCAGTACGAAACACTACAGCAGCAGTTCGATCAGCTTCAGGCAGACCATCAGCAGTTGCAAAGCGCCTACCAGCAGTTGCAGTACAGAGTCGATGCCCAGGAGATCCAGATTCAAGCTCAGTATGAGCAGTATGAGCGTGCCCAGGAGGGCAATGCAGCCATCGCCGATCACACTGAAACCGCTATCATGCTGCACACCACCGAGCGCGACCTGTATGAGCATGAAAAGCGAGATTTGGTGCTAGAAATCCTAGAGCGGCATCACCCTAACCTGCTGGAAAACAGCCGTCGGCAGCATATTTTGCAGGATATTCTGAATACGAATCAGCCCACCAAGCGGCGAGACGAACTTGCCGTAGCGCTGCGCCATCTCTTTTGGGACTACCGCAGCATGAAGGCGGAAATCCGGCATTCCCTCAGCACACTGGGGTTTGAGCTGATTGAAGATGGTACCCACTACAAGATTATTTTTCAGCAGGACAACCGCTACCAGATCACCTTTTCCAAAACCAGTAGCGATCGCAGAGCCGGACGCAACATTGTCAGTGAAATTCGTCGTCGCTTGCTGTAGCATACGTTATGCTGACTCCTAGCGACTTTTAGCTTTTTGCCTTTAAATCATGTCCGTGTCCAACTCTACACCTATTGTTCTAGTCAATCAGCGTCAACTCAACGAACAGTTTGCAGAACATCAAACCTGGATAAGTATCTCTCAATTCAAAGCTGATCCCGGCACGTTCTGCCTAATTCCCGACTCCGCAGGCAGCATCAAGCAGGTTCTCGTCGGTCGCGGAGATGCGCTGGACACCTGGACATTGGGCAGCTTAGCGCAAAGCTTACCGTCCGGCAATTATCATCTTGCCGATACGCTGGATGCTGATGAAGCAACCAAGCTCTGTCTTGGTTGGCAGTTGGGTCAGTACCAGTTTTTGAAATATAAAGAAAACGGCAGCGGCAGCGGCTCAACTCCATCTCAAGCCCAGCTTGCCTTTCCAGCAACCGCCGATCAGGAATACATTGAAGCCGCAACTGCCGCCACCTATCTGGTGCGGGATTTGATTAACACTCCGGCCAACGATATGGGGCCAGCCCAGTTAGCAGACGCCGCATCTGCGATCGCAAAAGTCCACGACGCAGAGTTTCAGGTGATTACGGGTGAAGATCTGATCAATCAGCGATACCCCATGATTTACGCCGTTGGTCAAGCCAATGCTCAATCCCCTCGCCTAATCGATATACACTGGGGCAGCATAGACGCACCTAAGATCACCCTAGTTGGCAAAGGCGTTTGCTTCGATACAGGCGGGCTGGATATTAAACCCGCCGCAGGCATGAAGCTAATGAAGAAAGACATGGGCGGTGCCGCACAGGTGCTCGGCTTAGCTAAACTGATCATGCAGATGAAGCTACCTGTGCGGCTGCGCGTCCTGATTCCCGCCGTTGAAAACAGCATCGCTGAAAACGCCATGCGCCCCTCCGATGTGCTGCAAACCCGCAAGGGCATTACCGTTGAAGTAGGCAACACCGACGCCGAAGGTCGCCTCGTTCTAGCCGATGCTCTTTGGGAAGCCAGCAGCGAATCCCCCCAGTTACTGATTGACTGCGCCACCCTCACTGGAGCCGCTCGCGTCGCCTTAGGGACAGAGCTACCCGCCTTTTTCTGCAATGATCCTGCCGTTGCCGATCAGTTTCAGCAGGCTGGACTAGAGATAGACGACCCGCTCTGGCATATGCCGCTACATGAACCCTACCGCGAAATGCTGAGCAGCAAAATCGCGGATCTCAGCAATATCGGCAACGCACCCTATGGCGGAGCCATTACAGCAGCCCTGTTTCTGCGAGAATTTGTGCAAAAGCCAACGACCTGGATTCACATTGACTTTATGGCCTGGAACCTACGGAGCCTACCCGGTCGCCCAGAAGGCGGCGAAGCAATGGGGATGCGAGCACTATTTGAACTGATTCGCCGCCAAGTAGGGTAACGTTCCTCAACGAAATAATCCAAGATACCCATCCACCCTCCCACCCATCCATCCCATGACACTTTACGAAACTCTCCAACACATCCAGCGGGAACGGGTCAGCAATGGCGAAATGCAGCCCATCCTCAGCGGTTGCGAGTCGGCAAGTCGAATTCTTGTCCTGATTTGGCCGCAGTTGGGCGATTTCGACAGTCTGGAGTATGCCTGGTGGCTTCAGCGGGAAGCCGAATGGATCAAGGCTCAAGGCATTACCATTCGCGCTGTTGGCATTGGCGATCGCACATCTGGCGAACGGTTTTGTCAGTTCACGGGCTTTCCGACTGACCAGCTATTTGTTGACCCGAAAGCCGAACTGCATCAGCAGCTTGGCTTATATGAGGGACTATCCACCAAACTACCAGGTCTATCAGCGCAGCAAAATGCATGGCTGAACCTAATGCTCATGTGTGCAGGCATCGGTAGCCCCGGTACGCTGAAGGAAGTGCTGCGCGGCTACACGGGGGATCGGCAAGCGCCCCAGCTAATCCCAGATGACCAGGCTGTCCGCACAGGCATCCTGCCGCCAATGAAAGGATCGTTCTTCAAATTCGCAGGCGGCAAGGGTTTCCAGCGTCCATTTGAACTGGCTACTTTGCGCTTACGCAATATGACTGAGGTGCTGGGCAACTGGTCAACCTATGTTCCCGATGCTAAATACCTCACCCAGCGAGGAGCAACGTTCTTGTTTAACAGTCAAGGTCAGTTGCTATATGAGTACCGTGATCCAGCCATTCTGGGATTTGCGGAGAATAAGAGTGAGCCATTAGCGTTTTTGAGAGAATGAATTTCCTCCCATCTTGCGCCCTGTACGATGGGAGTTTACATACAGTTACTTCTGTAGTGACTAACCTGTTCCTCAAGTTAGATTTATACGGGTTCTCGACATCAAAACTCGCGAAATTTTTTAGGATGAAAACACGACTATAATCGGCGTTTTTTCCTAATTGAAATATCTTAACTTTTGGACTCATGACTTCCTTAAACCCTCAACAAGCCAAAACTCTCGCGGCTTTTGTGACGGCTTTGGAGCAGCAAGACGAACCGTTGCCCACAGGGTTACAACAACAGCTCCACGCGATTGGTCAAAATTTGGATGCTCGAATCGCTGAACTACCAGGAATTGCAGCCAGTCTGCCGCACCTAAATCAAACCTACCAAGCCGCACTAGCCAATACTCAAACGGATCAAGGTGGTCAAGGCGCAACACTCGTCTCTACCCATCCAGACTACAGCAACAGACTCCGCGATCGCGCTGTCCAAATTTTCACCGATTCAGATCCCGTTCAAGCTGCACAGCACAGTCAGCGCCAAGGTTTGGGACAGATCGCTTCCAATCCAATTAAGCGACTGTTTGGTAGAGGTTGAGGATGGCTGAGTGCTGAGTGCTGAGTGAAATGTGAAATAGAATGCGCCTGACTCTTCACTCCTCGTATCAAATCCGTGTATGGGAACTCTGTTTAGTTTTTGTGAAACGCTTGCTAAGCAAACATTTCACAAAAACTAAACAATGGGTTTTTAACTAGATTTTGTATCACTCCTCACGCTCCATCAGCAGGATCTGCAAGTTCTTGAGAAGATTGTCTAAAGAATAGGGTTTTGCTAAGAACAAACTCGCTCCAGCATTGAGTCCCATTGCTCGGTTAGTCGGCAGTCCGCTTATCGTCACTCCGGTGCAAACACGTCCTGGCTGACCTCGGGGGTATGCACAACTGTCAGCCCTTCCAGTAAAGCGGCCACTCGCTCCGGATCGGCAAAAATCAAATCCAGTAGCTCATACTCGGTTAGTTGCTGTCCAGACTGCTTGCTGATCTTATGGGCGTAATAGCGCACCTGAGACATGACGCGCGGTTCCGACTGCCGCAGGTACATTGACAGGCAGGCCAATGCCTGGGTCGAAGCGGGTCGCCCCAGAAAGAAGCTCAGCGCCATCAGCAGCTTCTTTTCATACTCGGGCAGCATACTGACCTGAATCGGCTGGATGTCTTGTTGGTTAGAATCTGTCATTCGGTCTGTTCATTCAAGCCACGGTGCCAAGATCTCCTTAAAGCCGTCCAATATCTAGTAGGAGCAAATGGCCATTTGCCCCTACGTAATCTCCAACTAAAGGAAATTTTGGGGTTTAGAGGAAATCGATACCTCTCGCATCTTACAGTGCTAGCTTTGCGATCGCACATGGGCCACTAACTCGTCCAGCGCCGCCTGCATCTGCCGCACCACCTGCTGATAGCAGTCATCAACATAGTCATGATCGCTCAAGACCTTGCGGCCATAGCGCTCAAATCGAATCGGCGGACACACCTGAGTATAGATCTTGCTCGGCCAAGGCAAATTCGGCAGCGGGCCAATGGACAGCCCCCAGGGAAACCCCAGGTAAATTGGAAACACCTCTGGGTCAATATTAAACAGCCACGGCATGCCCCACTCATGGAGCTGCTTGGCCTGAGCGTAGCAGTCTTCCAACACAAACAGGGTATCGTGTGCGCCCCAGGAAATGGTCGGCACGATCGGCACCTCTTCCCGCAGCGCCAGCTTGATGAAGCCCTTGTGCTCGGCTAAATAAATGCGATCGCGCAACCGATGGGGACGAAACGTATCCTGTGCCCCGCCGGGATAGACCAGCACGCTAGCTCCCCGACGCAACGCTGCGATCGCCATTTTGGGATGCGCCCGAATTGCGCCCATCTTGGCTGCGATCTGCGCCAACTGGGGAAACACCCCCCACACCGTCGGATGCATCAGTCCATAGACTGGACGATCATAGCCAAAGCGGCGATACCAATCATAGATCAGCATGTGCATGTCGGGAGCCGCTAGCCCACCATTATGGGAACCGACAAACAAAGCGGGGTCCTCTGGTATGTGATGCCATCCCGCTGTTTCTACGCGGAAATAGTGATGGTAAGCCCACTCATAAAAGGGCATCAGCGCTTCTATAGTGGTGCGATCGCGCTCATCCAGAGACCATCCTTGATAGGCTTGATCGGGCTGATCGGCAGCAGAATCGACAGGCAAAATTGAGTTGGGCATTATTGGGGAAGACAAGCTGAAAAAAAGAAGCAGCGCAAACGCAGCAATACTCGATTTTATAGCTGATCTAGCGATTTCCATAACAAAATCGGGCGGCACCTATGCACCTACCCGATTTTGCAATTATTTTGCGCTCGTTATATTTCAAATTGTTCTGAGAATTGTTCTGAATTGTAGCGACTAAATCAATCCATAAATTTACAAACCAAATATCAAGCCAAGCCGTAACAAACCCAACTGTTTGAATCAAGATCTTACAAATATGGAGCTTCAGCTTCAGCTTCACACCAGCGACCATCCCGACCTTCGACGTAGTGATCTCGAACGGTCATCCAAGCCACCTCATAGGCCACAGCATCACTCATACCATCCGCCGCCGCACTGTTAAATGCTGCAATGAAAACACTTTGCGCCGTGACGGGGAGCTTGTCACGAACCTCTTGAGGGAGACGTCCTATCCTTGAGCAACCCATAAATCTAAAGAAACTCTAAAGAAACTATCTCCACAAAAACACATTTTTTGAGATTCAACAATCTGTTAGTGGAAATAAGAGACAGAAATCAAACTAACTTAAAGGTATGGTCAACAAGCCTTGTAAACTTAATTAAAGTTATGCAACTTTTTGCTAGCTTGGCTAAAGAAAATAGTCTGCAAATCCTCGTATTTGATCGGCACTTAGATCGGCACTTATTTGTCTAATCCTAGCGTGTTGATCTAGTTCTGCCGATACTGCTAAAGACCTAAATTGAGATCATGCTGGTCCATAACCGGATCACAGCTCAATGTAACTATTTATCAAGGTCAGCACCGAAGGCTTGAGCGAAACCCTGACTCATCGTGATCAGTTTGTCGGCTGTCCAGCTATCCCGGCGCTGGGTTGCGTTGCGATCGCAATTAAAGCCATAGCCTGCTGCTAAACGCTCGCCCAAACCTAGTAGTCGCCGAGTTGTCCAAGTATCTTGTTTGCGAATATTCATAATGTCCTCCGATAGGTTGTTTGCTTTGCCAACAACTTAATCCTAGGAAACCGTAATGAAATATACAAAAAATTACCCTCATGGATATATGAGCAACTTCGATAGATAGAAATTATCTGCTCAAATCTCTACATATAGCGTTAGTAAGTAGTGGCGCAACGCTAGAAACTCGACGACGCGCGACGGCAGTGCTAACGTCGGAATGTTTTCGATTTGCTTTTTCGATTAGTGGGGGAAAACCCATGACGACCGAAAAGTTACAAACCGAGCAAGATGTAGCTAACTTGCCGAATATGACTGCTCAGCACGTTGAGCTATATGAGCGGATTCAGGCATTTTCACTGGATCAGCCTGATGCTCAGCTACCGTTCAGCAAGCGGCTAGCCCGCGATAATGGCTGGTCGCTAGAGTATGCTCAGCAGGTGATCGAAGAGTACAAAAAGTTTGCGTTTCTGGCCGTGGTCGCCAATCATCCGGTCACGCCTTCCGATCAGGTAGATCAGGCTTGGCATCTGCACCTGAGCTATACGCGATCGTACTGGGAAGAGTTTTGCCCCCAAGTTTTGCAAACCCCGCTGCATCATGGCCCCACGCTGGGCGGACAGGCCGAAAATGAAAAATTTGACGACTGGTATCGCCAAACGCTAGATAGCTACGCAGCGTTCTTCAACCAGGCTCCTCCGTCCGACATTTGGCCCGCACCCGAAGTTCGATTCGGGCGTGATTTGCATTTCGTTCGCGTTAATACTCAGCAGAACTGGGTTATTGCAAAGTTTCTAACCCGACGGAAAGCCATGATTGGAATGGCAGTTCTTACAGTAATCTCGCTGGGATACGTTTTTATAGGAGCGCTACTCGTATTTCGAGCTAAGTACATCCACTTCACGACTGCCACTCCATATAAGGAATCTGTACCGCGTGACTTCAATTCTGGCCTACTTGCATGTGTTCTAGGTATTGCTCTCTATGGAGGAATATACTTTCTCAAGCAAGTTTTAGATTTTATTGAAAAACCATCACGCCCCACAGTTCTAGGTAGTGTGGACAGCAACTACGGTGGTGGCTGCGGCAGCAGTTTGGATTGGGGCGACTTTGGTGGTGAGGCAGGAGGTGACTGCGGTGATGGTGGAGGTGGCGACAGTGGTGATGGAGGTGGCTGTGGTGGAGGTGGCTGCGGTGGTTGCGGTGGCGGTGGTGGTGGTGGTGATTAAACCTTGAATGGCTGTTAAGTAAGTTCGATATTGGGTGGGGGCGGGTTTTGCCGTTAAATCTATGACACGGTGTAGATTGGTCTACTAAACACGCCCCTACAGTTTGCCAATTTATTATTCACACTCCTAAGTTGGGTCAACAATGGTGATCGTGCCCACCATGCCAGCTTCAGAGTGACCCGGAATTGAGCAGTGCAGCTCATACATACCCGATTTCTGCGGTACAAATACCCACTCGGCTTCCGCACCCGGTCTTAGCTCCAGTTCATGAATCGCACCTTTGACTTCGACATTGCCCGCGTCAACCTTCTGGCTCCAAATCACATCAGCAAAATCCTTAGCCGTAAAATAATGCTTCTGATTGCTGGGGTTGCCTAGCACCAGCTTGTAGCGCTTACCTGCCGTGAACTCTAGCTGATTTGGCTCAAACTTTAGTTCTCCGGCTGCATTACCCAGATGAACATACATCGTTTCTGGCGTTTGTTGAGATGGGGCAGAAAGCGCGATCGCACTTTCCCCACCCGTCAGCACGCCAATTCCGACCAGCAACACCAGAACAACCGACACCATTATCCGCTTCATTGATAAAAGTTGTTGCATCATCTTAAATCAACCTCTATAGCTTGATAGAACTCTTTGACATCCCTAGGAGACCGCAGATGGTAGACGCGCTTTGTTGCTTTTGCATTGCTCACATAGTCTCGATACTTGGGCGTCAGCTTTGTATGGCATAGCCAAACCGTGTAGTAACCGTTCAGCGTTCCCTTCAACAGCGGACTATCCTGCGGCCAGCCTTCAGGCGGAACGAAAAAACCTTTCAAAAAACGCTTTGTTACCCACCAATAATGACGCAAAACGGACATGTCTACATATACCAGCGTATCGGCTGCGTCTAAACGTTCCCACACGGTATCTAATGACCCAAACCCATCTACGATCCACTGGTCTTGCTGAAGGAGTTGATCATGAGCTGCTTTATAGTCTGCTGGGGGAACTTCACCCCCACCAGGTTTGTATTTCAGCAGATCTAATGCGATGAGGGGCAAACCTGTCATGTGAGCTAACCGCTTGCTGAGCGTAGACTTACCGCCTCCAGCATTGCCAAATACAGCAACTTTTTTCATTGCTCTTTCCTCCCATGATTGGGTGCAATCTGTGGCCTATAGATACTCGTTCTGAACTCGTGTTTCCCGAATCAGAGCAGGGTTTCCATATAGACAGACATGCCCAAAAATCATACAGAGCAGGTTAATGCTGTGATCCCAGTCCTAAATGGTGCCACCAATCAGCTCCCCTTTGCCCCCTGCTCCGATATCCACGACACCTGGACACAGCCCAATTTTCAGAAACAGCATTACTCCTGCATTAACTGCTCTAGGCGATTCAGCAGCGTTTCCAGTTCTTTCACTTTGCTAGATTGCCAGTTTTTCTGGCGTTTAGCCTGTTTTGAAACAGCCGTGAGCCGATCAACGAGCTTCTGTTCGCGCGATTTGCGCTGATTGGGGGCAGGCTGATTGATTTCTCTGACGCGATCTTTAATTTCACGTACTGAAAGCTGCTGGTGTAGTACATCTTGTAGCAAATGGCTGCGAGCAGACTCTGAGTGAACTTTGGCAATTTCCAGCGCTTTGGTGTAATCCAGCTTGCCCGCCAGGTGAGCTTGCCGCACTTCCTGAGGCAGATTGAGCAGCCGCAAATGCTTGGTACGAAAGGTTTCCAGGTCAACGTTAAAGTGATTGAGCAGCGAGATAATGGACTGTAACTCGGGGCTGGGGGAATCGTTTCCCCCAACTTTTTCGCGATGGCGAGGGTGGCCTTCGGACTGGATAAGTGCGATCGCATCTGGCCGAGCAATGCCAAACTTCAGCTCAATCAGATCTAGAATGCCCTCGGTTTCTTCTAGCTTGCTGAGATCTTCCCGCAGCAGGTTTTCCACTAGGGCAAATTCCAGCGCCTGCTCATCGTTGTAGTCATCGACAATACAGGCCACCTGTTCCAATCCCGCTTCCTGAGCGGCCCGATAGCGACGCTCTCCGGCCACCACCTCATACTTGCCGTTGCCCAGCGGACGAACATTAATTGCGCCTTTGAACCCCTGCTGCTGAAATGAGTTAGCTAAAGCCGTAATCTTAGCCGGATCAAAATAGCGGCGCGGTTGGCTGCTAGCGGCCTGAATGTGGTCAAGCGCAATCCACACCGCTGCGGCGTCTGGTGCGGGATCATCGGTGACATCGGCGCGGGGAGACGACATAATGCCGCTGAGGACACTGGCTCCCGCTAGTCCGAATTGTTTAGGCAGTTTCTTCGAGGTCATGATAATTTTGCGATCGCGTTCGTAATCGTCTCCAAAATTTGGTTGGCGTCATTACGGGGAGCAAAGAGCGCCAGCGGCTGGTGCATCGCCGCTGCATTCGCGAAATCCGTGCGGCGCGGGATCGGCGGAAACACAACCGTTTGCTTAAAGTACTCGTGGGATTTGAGCTGCTCAAACACCGTTTCAATCGTGTCGAGGGCAATTCGTCCCTGAGACGTGCGCTCGTCATACATCGTGGGAATGGCACCCGCGATCCGCAGGCTGGGGTTGGCCTCGCGCACCACTTCGTAGGTCGTCTGAATCAGGTTGATCGTCGCCTCCACCGATTTGTATTCCGTTTGAATTGGGATCAGCAGATAGTTCGACGCCACTAAACACATCACCGACAGCAAACCCAGACTAGGTGGGCAATCGAGCAGAATGTAATCGTAATCCGATTCCACCTCTTTTAGCCGATCCCGCAGTCGGTACTCCCGTCGCAGTTGGTGAAAGAGCTGCATTTCTGCCTGACTGAGATAGATATTAGCCGGAACGATATCACAGTCGTGGACTCCCGCCTGAATTGGTAACGGATCTTTATTTAATAGGCTATTTTGCACAGTCTGCTGGAGTTCAAATGGGTTGAGGCCCATAAACGTGGTCAGGGAAGCCTGGGGATCCATGTCTACCAGCAGCACCCGCTGTTTACGCTTAGCCAGATGATAAGCCAGGTTCATGGTCAGCGTGGTCTTTCCCACTCCCCCAGACTGATTAAATAACGCAAGGATTTGAGCGGTCATACGGTCTCCTTTGGATTCCTGTTTGGTCGTCACTGGCCTGAGATGATTCGTTCTCGCTAGGGCTGATCAAACAGGCAAATTTAATAAATCATGAATGTTGCATGAGGGCAAACAGCCGTTCGTCTTGGAACTAATTAGGACTACTGGGACTGGTTGGGGCCAAATTGCTGTAAGAATGGCGCTTTCATTATCGCGGCAGCGGCAATTTTCGATTGTATTGTATTGAATATTAGGTCGCACTGAACAACGAATTTAATAATTGAACCCAACCAATTCAAAAAAGAAAACCAAAAAAATGTAGTACGGTTTACTCTTTTTATATAGTTTAATGTTCAAGCAGGTGAAGTCCGATATCCGTGTTGTAGTTTTGTAGATTGGGTTAAGTCGAGTAATTTTGTAGGTTGGGTTAAGTGACAACGAAACCCAACACTTCGACAGGTAATTACTGGAGATTTGCCAAACTTCTATACCTGTTGGGTTGAGCAACGCGAAATCCAACCTACACACCTGCATGCCTCGATTATTTGTTTTGAAAACAAAAAAGTCCTGCCCTAGTCGGGTGATTCTCAGTTAGATTGCCGGAAATTGATCCCGTGGTCTCGAAGAAAGAGATAGAGCGATTCAATTGTGCAATAAATGCACAAATACACAGATGCACAGCACACAACAGAATCTGCTCACTTGTTCTTGAAAATCGGGATTCAGATTTATGGTTAGCTCCCCCAAAAACGCATCAACTCCAGGAAACACGACTGACAATCAACCTTCTACTGCTGCTCCGGCTCAGGATGTAAACTCAGCTCCCGCCACGCCTCCATCTCGCCCTACCCGTCCGAATACCGGATCCCATACGGTAATGTCTGAAGTTGCGCCACGCTATGAGTGGAACACAACGCCTGAATACCCGACCGTTCAGGATGCATTAGCGATTGTGACCAAGTTACCCGACGGCAGTGAAGTGGTGGGTTACCCCGTTCTGCCCAGTCCAGACGCAAAGATTAAGCTGTTTCAAGTGAAAATCAGCGGCGATCCGTTTGTACAAACAGACCTAGCGCGCCTAATCCGTCCCGGTGACATTGCGATCGCAGTTTGCGGTTACTACCCTGATCTGCATGAAAACGAGATTCCCCACAAGCGCAACATTGGTCACGCAGGTCTAGCCGTCGGCGTCGAGAAAGACGGTAAGGCGGGCGTGATGACGATCAACAATCCACAGGGCTATCTCAGCGGCGGCTTTAACAACTCTGGCTACGGCAGCTTTTTCTTTGAAAAAATCGAGTTTCCCGCCGAACTGAGCGACGCGGAAAAGAGAGCCTACTGTAAGAACATCTTGACGATGACTGCGATCGCAAATAGCTACATCCCGTTCGCAGAAGAAAACTTCAACGGCCAAGACCCGCTCGGCATCCACAATGTAGACAAGATCAAGCAGGCGGGCGAAAAGCTGATTCTGGCGGTTTATGGCGATGAATCAGCCATTGAATGGCTGAAACGCAGTGAGAACACAGCTTATTGCGCTGAACTAGTCAGCGCTGGCATTAACATTGGCACCAACACTATCCTCAACAAAGCCTACCTCAATCAGCTTCAGCAGCGCCTCGGCGCAGACCGCTACCCCAATCTCTACGACGTGGTGCGCGAGAAGATTGAATCCGGCGCAGTTCTACAGAATAACGGCAATCCGAATAAGGACTATATCCCCTTAACGATGGTGGATGAGAGGGTTGACCTCAAGCCGATTACCGAGCGCTGCCCCAACGCCGACCAGTCGGGTACAGGCTTAGCGTTTATGTACTATGACTTTACCGACATTGCCTACGCTTCTATCCGCGACACCTATCCGCGTCGGGATCTGGCTGGTTTGACAGGTGCTGAACTGGCAGCGGGCAAGGAATACAACGCCAAGGTTGCCCAGGTGCAGATTCATGCCTTTAAGGAAGCGGCCAAGAAGTTTAAGGAACTAGCCGGAGTCAGCCCCCAAGTAGCGGCAGCGTTTGATCAGTATGTTGATAGTGCGGTCATTCCCGCTCTGAGCAAGGTTTATCCGTCTCAAGCAGAACGCGATGCTGTCATGGCTGAACTGGTAGAGCAAGGACGGCAGTTTACGCCCACTGGCCCCAATGGTGAGGGCATGTTTATCCCGCCCGATCTCTATCTGCGACCCACAACAGGCTGGGCCAAGGTGAAAAATATTGGCGTTGGCTTCTTCCCCGAACATGTGAAGCGAATCGGTTAATATTGGGTCGATTTAAAGAACCCACCGTTCATTTGTCGTGAAGTGCTGGCTTAGCGAACACTTCACGACAAATAATATCGTTTCTCTTAACTACTGCTACAGATCAATTGTCGGTATCGTAAGGAGAGAGCGGATCTCGTATCGCTTAAACAATCACCAGTTTAGTAAGGTTGCGACTTCTTGCCAAACGGTTACTGGATTAAAGGGTTTTGAGATTATGCCATCCACACCGAGCTCCTCAAACCGTTTGCGATCGCCCGGGAGAACCTTTGCCGTTAAGAAGATCACCGGGATAGCTTGCGTGCTGGGCTGCGATCGCAGATTCTCAAAGCATTGCAGACCATCAATATCGGGCATCGAGACATCTAGCAAAATGGCATCTAGCTGTTCAGATTGAGCAATTTGTAGTCCTTCTAGTGCAGAGGAGGCTGTCAGTACCGTCCAGCCACCAAACTTTTCTAGCGAAATTTTGACAATGGTGTGAATGTTGGGTTCATCATCAATGACTAGAACTCGCTTCGTCACGTTTCCTTTCTCCAACAGGGAACTGTAAAGTAGAATACACTGCCTTGGCCCAGTTCACTCTCCACCCAAATGCGGCCTTGGTGCTGTCGAATAATGGACTGGCAAATTGCCAAGCCTAAGCCTGTCCCCCCTTTCTGACGGGCATCAGAGACATCAATCTGCTGAAAGCGCTCAAAGATCATCTCCTGCTTATCGGCTGGAATTCCCCGCCCCTGATCGCGCACCGAGAACTGCCAGTAGGTCGCAGGCCAGTAGGTAATATCCCTGTGTACTGACGTGCCTGCGCTGGGTTCAGGTGTCGGATCAACGTCAGGATTAACGACTGATTCGACTAAGGGTTCCGCTGTTATCCAAACGGTGCTGCCCGGATCAGAGAACTTGATGGCGTTACTGAGTAGATTAGTGAGAGTTTGCACAATCGCATCGGGGGCGGCATAGAGATGAGTTTCTATCTGCGACACAGAAAGCGTGACGCCAGCAGCATCTGCGATCGCAGTTACCGCTTCAACTGCATCCTGAATCACAGCCGAAACAGTACAGACCTGCATCACTAGCTCTGTTTTGCCCGATTCCAACCGCTCTAGATCGAGAATGTCATTCACTAAGCGAACGAGCCGCTCGCTATTGTTTGAGGCGATTTTGAGCAGTGCTTTCATCTGCTCAGGATCGTCATTGAGAACTCCAGTCTCCAAAATGCCCAGCGAGCCGCGAATGGCCGTGAGGGGTGTCCGCAGCTCATGGCTGACAATCGAGACAAACTCATCCTTCATACGATCAATCCGATAGCGTTCGCTGATGTCTAGCACATGGGTAACAAAGTAGAGCGGATTGTCAAACTGATCGCACACCATCGATGAACTGAGTAAAACGTGTACGACCTGTCCCTGTTTGTGGAGGTATCGCTTCTGAGTTTGGTACTGGCGAATTTGGCCTGTGATGAGCTGTTGCTGCCCTTCTAGATCGGCTTTGAGGTCATCGGTGTGGGTAATGTCTTCAAAAGAAAACTGAAGCAGTTCCGCTTCTGAGTAGCCCAGAATTTGCTGGAGTTCGCGATTCACTCGCAGAAATCGGCCCGTCCGGGGTGCCACCAGCGCCATCCCAATGGGGGCATTATCGAAGGCTCTGCGGAAGCGCTCCTCACTTTCCTGTAGAACTCGTTCAGCCTGTTTGCGATCGCTAATATCGCGGAACATGAAAAGCGCGCGATCGTCCGGCATCGGGACACACCGCACTTCCTCATACCACGTTTTGCCATCCTTTTCGACCTGCTGCTCATAGATCTGCACGCTGCGGGTTGCCAAGGCCATTTTCAGAGCCGACACCTTGCGACTGATATTTTCGGGCGTGCCAACATCAAAGATAGTGGCCTGGGCAATCGGCTGATCTACTGCAAATAGATCCCGCTCTGGACGAAACGTAACCTGCCCTAAAACCCTGCCATCGATAGCCACCACATACATTAGATCGGGCATAACCGATAGAATTGCCCGCTGCCGCACATTCGTTTCCTGAAGCGCCAGTTCGGCTTGTCTGCGATCGCTAATGTCGGTAATCAACGCATAGTAGCCATGCACCATTTCGTGCTGATCGATATCCGGCACCAAAACCGCAGAAACATAGCGTTTTTTCCCTCTCTGATAGGGCATATCGTGCTGATAAGCCACTGTCTCACCCGACAGCACCCGTTCAATGTAGGGCTGCACGACCTGATAGGCAGCGGTGCCGATAATTTCCTGTACGGTATGCCCGATCATGTCGGCTTTGCGACAGTGAAACCAGTGTTCATAGGTGCGATTAACAAACTGATAGCGCTGCGACGCATCGATATAGGCAATGCAGCCCGGCAGCGAATCGGTAATTAATTTGAGGCGAGTCTCGCTGTGCTGTAGCGCTAATTCAGCCCGTTTGCGATCGCTAATATCGGTTGAAATCGCCCAAAACGAAGATGGTGTTCCTTGCTCAGTCATCACCGGAAACACAATGGTCTGAAAGGTTTTCACCTCGCCATCTAAGACCAGTTCATCGTCTACATTGAGTGGCAAACCACTCTCAATAATTTGATTTAAGCGCGTGCGAAAACTGTCAACCACAGATTGAGGATAAAAATCAGCAAAGGTGCGCCCAACAATATCCGCTTCTGAACGACCGAGCAGCACCGCAAAAGCCGGATTCACTTGCAGATAGCGCCCATCTGCATCAAATCGACTAATGATCACTGGTGCATTATCCAAAAATGTTTGGAGCTGCCGCGTCGTTGTTTGTAGAGCCAGTTCAGCCTGCTTGCGCTCAGTGATATCTTCTGCTGAACCAGCGTAGCGGACAACACGGCCCTGTGCGTCTTGTACCGGGGAGATCATCGCCTGAATCCAGCGAAGAGAACCATCGGGGCGCTGAATCCGATACTCCCGTCGCGCAGGCTGGCCGTGGAACTGCTGCCGGAGTGACTGCTGCACCAGGGGCAAGTCCTCCGGATAGATCGCCTCTAGCCAAGATTCTGGGTTCTGGTAGAGACTCTCACAACTTCGGCCCCAAATAGTTTCATAGGCAGGGCTAATGTAGAGAAACTGACCGGAGATTGCATCTCGAATTAAGAATAATTGACTGATGGTGGCAGCAATTTGGCGAAAGCGGGCTTCACTTTCCTGCAGCGCCAGCTCTGCCCGTTTGCGTTCAGTAATGTCGTAGGTCAGTGCCACAACCTGTTGAACAGTGCCGTCACTATCGAGTAGGGGAGCGTACTTCACAATGATGGTAAACGGATCGCGATCGGGTAAGACAATCGTGCATTCCCCGGTTTGCACCGATCGAGTTGCGATCGCGCGTTCCAGCAGCGGCAGATACGTATGGGTCACCTCCGGTGGATGAAGATCCTCATCCCGTTTACCGAGATGATCCTCAAGGGAAACACCGCTCAGCTCAACTCCCCGCGCGTTGACATACTGAAATCGGCGTTCCGCATCGTAGAGCACAAACACATCCGGAATTTGATTGACGGCAAACTGAAAGCGGGCTTCTGACTGCAAAATGGCTTCCGTTTGCTGAACCAGAGCCTGCTCTAGATCGCGCTTGTAGTTCTCCTGAAGCTGAGCGGCGCGACGACGCTCCGTAATATCCTGAAAGACGTTGATGGCATAAACCACCTGTCCCTGCTCATCCCGCACAGGGATCGTTTGCACCTCTAGCGGAATGCGCCGCCCACCAATTTCGACATCCAGATCATCAACGATTGTTGCCTCACCACGCAAGGCTCGTTTCAACGGCAATTGTTCAATGGGATAGGGGTCTTGAGTGCCTGCAATATAAGCCGGATAGGTCTCTGCCGCTCGGCCAAATGACAAACTGACTGACTCCGGATTTTGGCCTGCCATTTGCTGACCAACCTGATTAACGTAAATCAACTGCCCTGCCGCGTCAAACACGCTGACGCCTACAGGAAGCTGAGCCAGCAGCGTGGCAAACTTTTGCTCACTGGCCTGGGCGGTTTCGAAGAAGATGCTGAGCTGGTGCGCCATGCGCCGAAACTGTTCAGATAGCTGCGCCACTTCGCCCACGCCGCCAACCGGGATCAGGGTGTCAAATTGTCCCCGTGCGATCGCAACCGAAGCTTGTCGGAGGCGGCGAATGGGCCGAGTAATCCAATCAGCAGTGAGCAACCCGGTACCCAGCGCCAGCAAAACCGTCAGACCACAGAGCAGTAGGGTGCGGCGCTGATTGGTCTTGATCTCCGCCATAAAGTCTGATTCTGGCACCACCGTTACCACCAACCAGTCCAGTCCAGTGCGATCGCGATAGGGCATCACTTGCACAAACTGGCGCTCGCGATCCAGCCTAAAATTGAAGCGACGCGGCGACTGGATCAGCTGTAGATTTTGCCATCGCTTAAGCATCGCTTGGGCCGTTGCCCGCGTTAGAAGATTGCGGCTATCGACCGCCTTGAGCCGCACCAGGCGTTGGCCATCCAGTTGATCATCTGAGGCTTGCATAAACGGCTGTTCTTGAGTCGAGGTGGCAACAAGCGCACCCGACCGCTCAATCACAAATGTCTGAATCGAGGACGTCGGCTGGATTTCATCTAGGTAATAGTTCAAAGTTGACAGCATCCAGTCGGATAGCCATACCCCCTGAAGTTCTCCATCTCGATAGACTGGGGCAACAGCAGTGATTCCAGCCAGTTCTAATCCTCGCCAGGAAAACACAGGTGACCAAGTCGGCTGTCCGGCTGAAACTGCCGCTTGATACCAAGGTCGCAGGCGTGGATCATAATCATCGGTGGCATTGAGCAGAGCACCGCGCTGACCCGCCTCATCTAAACGGTAATAGCGACGCGTACCCGGAACAGGCTGACGCACTTCGCTACTGATCATCTCTCCATTGGCCGTTGTCACGCCTGTCACATCCTGTCCAACAACAACTAACTCACCCGCTGCATTAGCAAAGCCGATGGATTGGACGGACTCAAAGGTCTTGAGCTGATGCCAAAAATGGTGTTCTAGTTTAGCAAAGTCATTGAGCGCTAGATCACCGGATGCCACTTCAATGTCGTTGAGTCGAATCAGCGTATGCGACGTTTGCACCAAGTCATCTAAACGGCCTTGAATCCGGAATGAGGTTTGATTAATGAGCTGCTCGGCTAGATTTTCGACCGATTGCTGGCCACTGCGATAGGAGAAATACCCCACCAGGCCAACTGCGCCTAAAAGCTGGATAACAAACGGTACCGTCAGCAGAAACCGCAGGGGGATTTGAGCCAACCAATTTTGCTGATTTGATGAAAGATTGTGTGGCTGAGGAGAGGACGAGAACTTGGGAGACTTGAAGAGTGGACTCATGATGCCATTGAAACCTGCTAGAGCGGGTAGAGGCAATAGGTATTACGACCGCGCTTTTTGGCGGCATAAAGCGCTTGGTCTGCGATCGCAATTAAATCGTGGGGCGAGTACCGATCTGTAGGAATAACGCCAGTGATCCCTAAACTAAGTGTGACATATTCGCTTACTGACGAGTCGGGATGGCGAATCTGGAGAGTTGCGATCGCAGCTCGAATTCGCTCAGCCACCTGGAGTGCACCGTTCAGGTTGGTCTCCGGCAAAATCACCGCAAATTCCTCTCCACCATAGCGCGCCACCAAATCCCGCCGCGACTGGACACAGTCTTGCAGCACACGAGCAATCTGCCGCAAACACTGATCGCCCGCTAGATGCCCATTCGCGTCATTGTAAGCCTTGAACAAATCGACATCCACCAAAATCAGCGAAATAAAGGCTTCCTGCTGCTGACACTGCTGCCAAGTCTGCGCTAAAACCTCGTCAAAATAGCGGCGATTGGCCACCCGCGTCAGGGTGTCCTGTCGCGCCTGGTAATACCACGTCTGAATCTGCTGGTGCTGAATTCGCAACTGCTGCCGCTGGCGGCGCGACTTTTCAATTTGGCTGAGTACCCGCGTCACAAAATCATTCGGCTCCACTGGCTTACAGATAAAATCATCAGCTCCCGCTGCAAACGCTTGCTGTAAGCGGTCTTCATCCGTGTAGGCCGTCACGACCAGAATCGGCAAACTGCGATAGCGTACATCCTGACGCACCACCCGACACAGCTCCAATCCGCTAAACTGCGGCATTTCAAGATCGAGCAGCAGTAGCTCCGGCTGCACCTGCGTCAGCACCTGCCAAAACTGAGCCGGATCTGACAGGGTGGTCAAATTCAAGTTCTGGGGCTGGAGCAGTGCCGTTAACGTCCGCAGCATGACGGGATCATCATCCACCAGCAGCACTTTAGCCCCCGATTGATTGGCAGGCAGCAGCCAATCAATTGACTCAAAGACCTCATCCAGCGTAGCCGATTTGAGAACATATCCCCATCCACCTTTTCGCGTCACCAACATGCGATCGCGCAATCGATCCGCCTCAGCCAGTACCAGAACAGGCAAATTGGGAAACCGCTTCGTCATCTGCTCCAGCAAATCCAGTGGCGCAATCGACATGCCGCCCAAATTCAAATTTAACAGCACAACACTCGGCAGTTGAGTCTGCAATCGCTCCCACAAAGCCGCCTCACCGGTCACCACATCAACCTCAGCAGCCCGCAACCGCGCCACCTGCTGAAGCAGCCGAGTAAAGGCATCATCATCATCAATCACAACAATAGACAGCCGCGATAAGGACAAAGCATCTGTCATTGAAGCCAGCGCAACCTCCGGCATTTCCGGATCAAGCACCATCAACTGCTTTAAGTCAGCTAGCAGATTCGTGAGCGGCTCGATGAGCTGCTGAATCGCCTGCTGACGATCCATCGCCTGCTGACGATCCGTGGCAGCGGCCCCCGTATCCTCAGCTCCAGTTCCTGAATGACTACCCAACCACGCATCCAGCATTTGTTCCATTGTCCGCGCCAACCGCGTGCCTTCGGTATAGCCAAACGTTCCTAACCCGCCCGCCAGCCGATGCGCCTGATCCCGAATCTGAGCCACCAGCAGATCTAACGCTGGCCAGGACTGCCCCCCCTCTTTTAACGCTTCTTGGGTCACATCAGGAATCTGATCTTTAAGCTGAACTTGCAGCCGCTGGATTGCCGTCTCCAGACTCTGGAGGCGGCTCGGCAGCGAAGCCTGAAAATCCTGCACAGCCTGTTGCAGCAGCCACAGTCCCTCCTGCTGCGCCTGATCCGGACTAGGAAAACCTTTCGGCTGATCAGCAAATTGGTTCCAGTCAGGTGAATCAACGGCTGGCTGATCCATTGAAGTAGGTGTAGAAGCTGCTGTCTCCATCGGGTTGAGCGATTCGTTCGGCGATTGAGCCGACTGAGTGGGTAGCTCAGTCGCTGGCTTAGGAGACTCAGGCTGTGACGGTGGCGCTTTTAGCCGATACCCCAATCGATAAACCGTCTCAATCACCTCTTCTTCCATCCCTACCGAGCGCAGTCGTCGCCGCAAATCTTTAATCAGATTAGTGACAGCGGCATCCGTCGGTGAATCATCAATCGACCACAGCCGATCAATGATGTTGCTGCGGCTGAAAATGCGCTGAGGATGGCGCAAAAACAGCTCTAGCAAACTGTATTCTTTGGGACTGAGAGAAATCGTCCGCTGACGATACGTAGCCTGAATCAGCGTCAAATCCAGTCGGAGATCGCCCCAGCTCAGAATCAGGGAAGCTGCTGTTTCCTGCCGCCGCAATAGGGCACGGATGCGGGCTAATAAGCGAGCCGGATCGCAAGGCTTCACGACATAGTCATCCGCTCCAGCATCTAAACCAACGACAATGTCTTCGCTGGTACTCTGGCCCGTCAGCATCAAAATTGGCGTCGTTCGCCCATGCCGCCGAATTGCTCGGCAGACTTCAATACCATTGAGTTTGGGCAGCAGGACATCGAGCAGAATCACATCATAATCTCGCTCAATTGCCAAATCTAGCCCCGTCTGACCATCCGTCACGACATCCACTGCGTAGCGATGAGTGGTCAGCGTCGTGGCTAAAAATTGTCCAACCTGTGCATCATCCTCAACCAGCAAAATTTTCATGAGGGAGTCACCTGATCGCCATCGTCAAATGTGCTGCAATCATAAGTGATTGCCTTTACCAATAAACATTCAATATCAGTTACTTTTTCCTTATTTTCTTCTTATTTTTCAGGTTACGCTCTGCATGAATTACGAATAGTAATATTTAAACAATTAAATAGCCACGTCCAACTAAAATCGCTGGAGAGGCACTTCAGTGGGTATTTCGCGATTCTGATTTTAGTTAACTTGGGGCTAAATAACTTGTACCAAAATTTTGCACGTTGCAAAACGCAATGTTTAATTTAGATATAAAATTCAACTGTCCTTTGTCAAATACCTTGCTAAACAGTAGTGATTCCTTTCTCAACACAACTAAGTAGGTTGGCATACATCATCTCAGTTTAAAAATCGGGGAAGCTTCCTCCGAGGCATGCTCCCAATTTTTAAGATTATGTCTTTATTTCCATGCAGCGACTTCGTGCAGAATATACATTCAATTAATGAATTCAATTAATGAGGAGTGCTTCCATGACTTACGTTTTAATTTCTATCTTAGTGACAGCCGTTAGTCTACTGATTTTGACCAAGTTACCGATTGGTGTTGAGGTAGACAGTCCCGGAATTGCTTTGATTAGTGGCGCAATTATTGGTGCGTTCAACGGTTTATGGAGTTTATTTCCAGGCTGGTTTCGCACATCGACTGCCATCATTAGTATCGGCCTCATCCCTCTAATCGGCAGCATTATTGTGTTTGGCTTGGCTGCTTGGCTGGTGCGGGGATTCCGCTTGCGCTGGGGGATTGGTAGTGCAATCTTAGGCGCGATCGCACTTGCAATCGTTAATTCAATTCTGTTTTTTGTCCTAGGACTGTTTGGCGTCGTTTAAGTAGCTGACCTGTTGAGTAAGCTGATGCTCCAGTTCAATTAGCGACAGTTCTTCCTGACCTTTGACTCCCAAGCGCCGCAGACTTAGCGTTTGTTTTTCGCTTTCCTGTTCACCGACAATGGCAATTAGCGGTACACGACGGTGGGACAGCTCGCGGATTTTCTTGCCAATTGTGCCATTGCGATCGCACAGTTCAACCCGAATACCACGTTGCTTCAGCCGCTGAAAAATCGACTCTGCCCAATCTGCTGATTTGTCTGAAATTGGCGCAATGGCAATCTGTGTAGGTGCCAACCAGAGCGGCAAGATTCCCTCATGGTGCTCCAGCAGAATGCCAATCCAGCGTTCGAGAGAACCCAAAACCGCTTGATGCAGCATAATGGGCTGCTCCAGTGCGCCTGCCGCATTGACAAACGACAGGTCAAACAAACGCGGCATATTAAAATCGACCTGAAACGTCCCGCACTGCCAGGATCGACCGAGATGATCATACAGGGCAATTTCCAGCTTTGGCCCATAGAATGCACCTTCCCCCGGAGCTAGCTCAAAGTCCATCTGGAGCGACTGCACCGCCTCAATCAGGATTTTTTCCGCTCGATCCCACAGCTCATCTGAACCTAAGCGCTGTGCGGGGCGCAGGGACACTTGCAGCGAAAAATGCTCATAGCCAAAGGCCCGATAAACCTGCTGCACCATGCTCAGAAAGCGCTGAATTTCCTGGGGTACATCCCCTGGCTGACAAAAAATATGGGCATCATCCTGGACAAACTGGCGCAGCCGCATACAGCCCGATAGCGTACCCGATAGCTCATTGCGGTGGCACATGCCGAACTCCATCAGCCGCATGGGAAGCTGTCGATAACTGCGCTTATGAGCCTGAAAAATGGCGATATGGGCTGGACAGGACATCGGCTTCAGTGCATAGTCAGGTTCCGCAATGGCCACCCCTGCCTCAGCCGCAGAATCCGCTAAAGACTCAGCCTCTGCGCTGCCCACGACAAACATACCGTGCCGAAATTTTTGCCAATGTTGCGATCGCAGCCACAGCGATCGACTGAGCGCCACGGGCGATCGCACTTCGTCAAATCTATGATGCTGATACGCCTGTCGCATAACGTCTTCCACGTTGCGGAAAAGCTGCCAGCCTTGGGGATGCCAAAACACCATACCGGGGCTGTGTTCTTCAAAGTGAAATAAATCCATGTCTCGTGCTAAATCGCGATGGTCAGCCATGTTTGTGCTCCTTGTGCAAATATTTTTTGCGTGAATGAATGTGTATCAACTGGGTCAATTTCAAATAGCAAAAACCCCTCCAAGTAACGCTTAAAGGGGTGAATCCGATGCGTTTTTGCAGCCGCAATCGTCACGTCCCTCCAGGCGTGGTGGTCGTAGTGGTGGTGGTGGTCGTGGTGGTGGTGATGATTAGAAACATGAGCAATTCAAGGAGTTAGAAAACAGCAAATAGCCCTCCCGATGTCAGTCAGGAGGGCAGTTTCAGAGGCAAGCTTAGAATTTAGCGCAGCGCCTATCGCCCTCCCGCTGGGGTGGTTGGGGTCGTAGTGGTCGTAGTCAAGGCAATTGACAGCTGCATAGTTGAAATTGATTGAGTAATAGCTCAATTAAAGCAAGTTTTAACCGGATGTCAAGTCCTATATTCTCCATTAATTGTCATCGCTCTACTGAGCCTAAGACGCAAAAAGTGAGATTAAATTAAAGCTTTCCTATCAACACGAAAATCCAAGTTAAAAGGCATTTACCTATGTCTCAGTCTCAGCCCCAGTCTCAGTTCCCATCTCAACCATTGTTGCTTAAAGCCGCTGATATTGATACCATTAATGAGTTTGAATTTCACCATCCGCTGAACCCAAATTCAGAAGTGTATTTGCGATCGCTCAGTCGGGCAACTGGCCTCAAGCGGATTGGCGTCACCCTAGCCCGCATTCCTCCCGGCAAAGAATCCTTTATTTATCACGCCCACAGTAATGAAGAAGAATGGATTTATATCCTGGAAGGACGTGGAATTGCCGAAATTGATGAGGCTGAATATGAGGTTGGCCCTGGTGATTTCATGGGATTTGGTCTGCCCCAAAAACCTCATCATCTGCGGAATCCATTTGACGAAGAGCTGGTTTATCTGGTGGGCGGGGAACAGGTCACGCTGGATATTGGCACATTTCCCCACCACGGCAAGCGAGCTATTCGCGACGGGCAAACAGCATATCTGGTAGACGAAGCAGACCTCACGGTCTTTTGGCAAGCTTAAATTGCCACCTAGCTATCAATCTATGTATAAGAACCCAATTTATTTTTGTAAAGTATCTGCAAAGTATTTGCTCCGCAAACGTTTCACAAAAAATCAATGATGGGTTTTCAACCAGGCTTCATATAAAAACCTGGTATATTACGAAACGCTTGCTAGGCAAGCGTTTCGTAATATCTAGTGGTTCTAGATAAGAATGACTATACCAGGTTGCAAGTAAACGTCGTATCGCTAGCCGAGCGCTTTTTCAATTGCGGCTTTCAGGCCGGGATCGTTTGGTGCAGTTTGGGGTTCAAAGCGAGCGACAACTTCGCCATTGCGATCAACCACAAACTTACCAAAGTTCCAGGCGATATCAGGGCCATCACCGACCAAAAACTGATAGAGCGGGCTGCGATTGGCACCGTTGACATCCTGCTTTTCCAGCAGAGTGAAGTCTACGTCGTATTTGGACTTGGTGAAATCCTTGATTTCTTCTGGTGTACCGGGTTCCTGTTTACCAAACTGGTTGCAGGGCACACCGATAATCACCAAACCGCGATCGCGATATTCCTGATCAAGCTCCACCAAACCGCTATACTGCGGAGTCAAACCACATTGGCTAGCGACATTGACAAACAGTACTGCTTTTTCAGCTAGCGTTTCAGGCGAAAGCGGCTGACCGTCTAGAGTTGCAAGATTTGTCGGTAAAGGCATACGTAATATTCAATAAAACGTTACACAACGTTTTTCATTATTATCGATGCACTGCCCTGAGTCGAGCAGCGCAACAGGTATAGATCTCCTACTCACAAGCTTCTAGCTGAGTCATTCGCATCACAATTGCATCAATGGCGTCTAGCATGACCGATCCCGATTGACCGGGCTGATTGACCAAAATGCTAAACACGACAGACTCACCGCTGGGCGCATCCAAATAGCCGGATAAAGCCCGGACACCGTTCAGCGTTCCGGTTTTTGCTCGGACACGGCCCTGGGCTGCTGTGCCCGAAAACCGCGATCGCAGTGTCCCCGTCATCCCCGCTACGGGCAGCGACTGGTAGAACAAATCTCGATTTTCTACCGTCTGCATGGCTTCCAGCAGCGTCACGAGCGTCGTTGGCTGCACCATATTGTAGCGTGACAGTCCTGAACCATCGACCTGGCGGAACCCATAGGGATTGACCCCAATCAATTCCAGCGCAGACTGCACCCGTGACTGTCCGCCTAGACTACGAAAGAGGGCATCGGCCAGCGCATTATCACTGTCGCGATTGATAATACGAATGTTGTCCAGCAGGCGAGCCGAGTAGCCAAAATTGCGCTGATCAAAGAGCTGTAGTGCCGTGGCGGTCGTCAGCAGTTTGATATTGGAGGCTGGGATGAAATAGCGATCGGCATTGTGGCTATACAGCACCTCACCGGAATCGAGGGATTTAACTAAAACGCCCCACTGTGCCGAAGCAAAGTAGGGTTGATTAATCACTGGGTCAATGGCAGCACTGAGATCTGCCGCACATAATCGCGCCGCCGTTTGGGACTGCGCGACTGGAAACGATGCAGCTCCTGGATCCACCGACAGGGTTGTTGCCGACGGGTTGACTGACGATGTTGATTGCGCGATCGCAGATCGAGGCATAACGGCCCCAAAAGCAAGACTGGTAGCTAAAACAGATGTCATCACCACAGCCGGGACAGGGTTCAAACGGCGTAAGGAATTCCGCATAGATCGTTCTCAAGAACAAGACACAACAGCGAACAAAAGAAACACTCTCCTTGGCAGAGAGCGGTGCAACATCAAATCCAGGCATGAAAACCAATGGCTGTCTTTCTCGTAAGTAGCTACATACAAATAAATGCAGATCTAAAAAACCGGGGGAGTGCCCGGAGGAACACTCCCCCGGTTTTTTAGATGCGTTTATTTATGCCAACTTACTTATCTTGCACCGTTCAAAACTGAAACCAGAAGGAGTGATATTGCCGCCGTTATGCGGTGGCAATATCATTCTTTAGGTTTTAGTGAAAGATATTAAATTTTCTGAAAAGCTTGTGCTGTCAGCTTTTCACAGAACATGCCTGATGGATTTCAACCAGATTTGATATGAGTTGTATGACTAGATGCAAGCAGAGATGTTTCCAGGTGTTTCCGGGTAGTCCTCAAACAAATGATGTTAAGTAGCTGCATAGACGAATACGCAGCCACTTAAGTGGTGTAGGCACCCTCACCCTCACTACCCATTGCGATCGCAAGATCTTTAGGAAATTTTAAGATATGTTAACCGATAACTGATACACAGCTCAACCTTAGAGGCGTATTCTGCTTGCTCGGTATTTCATGGGTAGAGGCGTGAGGCGTGAAGAATGAGGGGCGAGGAGTGAAGCATATTCTGTTTACTCAGCACTGAAAACTCAAAACTTAAAACTCAGCACTCAGCACTTAGAAAGCGAAGGGTAAGGCGTATTCTGCTTGCTCGATACTCAACACTGATCCCATCTGTAGTGCGAATTGGTAGAACTGGTATAACAGTGCAAGATAAACATGTAGCTACTTCGCACCTTTAAGGGGCCTTGAGGATGCTGCCTAAACGCATTCTTCTATTGATAGATAGTTCTCCGGCTGATCGCGATCGCATCAAGCAGTTTTTGCAGTGCGATGCTACCTATGACTACCACTACTTAGAGTCCAGCACAGCCGAAGACGGGCTTAAAATCTGCCAGCGCATTCTTCCACACGGCATTGTGGTGGACGATAGCCTGCCCGATATGAGTGGTTTAGACTTTTTAGATCAGTTTTACCAGCGCATCAAGCAGACCGATATTCCAATCATCATGCTGTCCAAGTCCGGCAGTGAAGCCATTGCTGTGCAGGCCATCAAGCGAGGCGCACAGGATTATTTATTAAAAGAGGTGCTGTCTGCCAATAGTTTGTGTCGAGCCATTGACAACGCTATTCAACAGGTCACACTACAGCAGCAGTTGAAGCAGCAGCAGGAGCGACAGCGCATTGTCAGCTCGATTGCACTCAGCTTGCGTAACTCCCTGGAACTGCCTGATATTTTGTCTACTACCGTCGAAGAAATGCGGCAGTATCTCCAAGCCGATCGGGTTGTGATTCATCAGTTTGAAGCTCAATCCAGCCGGGTTGTGGCCGAATCTCTGGTGCCGGGTTGTCCAGCCATGCTGCACGAGCCGCTTTCAGTCAGTTGCTTTGAACCTTTATACAGCTCTATTTTTCTGGAGGGCAAACCCTACTGCATCAGCAACATTACGGCTGACCCTAGGATGCAGAACCATCTGTCTTTTTTTGAGCAGTTTCGGGTGACATCCCTGCTGGCTGTGCCGATTTTGTTACCCAGCAGCTCACCAGCCGGGGAGCCTGCAACAAGCTTGCTTAACTCAACCACATCCACACTGGAAGCCAGTCCAGATTCGCCCTGTGTGGATTCGACTGCGCCCTTAACTTGGGGTTTACTCATTGCCCATCAGTGCGATCGCACTCGGGACTGGATCGATACCGAGGTGACGCTACTGGAGCAAATTTCAGTTCAGCTTGCGATCGCAATCCAGCAGTCCATGCTGTTTCAGCAGGTGCAGCAAACCAACATCACACTAGAAGCCAAGGTAGCAGAACGAACAGCCAGCCTCCTAAAAGCCAACCGCCAGTTACAGACCGAGGTCAAACAGCGACAGCAGCTTGAAGATGAACAACAGTACCTGCTGACCCTGCTTGATAATAGCTTGACCGAAGTCTATGTCTTTGACGTGAATACGCTGACATTTAACTATGTCAATCAGCAGGCACTCAAAAATTTGGGCTACAGCCTAGAGCAAATCCGGCAAATGACGCCGCTGGATCTCAAATTGTCGTTTACAGAGCCAAGCTTTCGTAGCCTACTGCAACCACTGCTGGCACAGGAGCAGGAAATACTGATTTTTGAGACCTATCACTGGCGAGCAGATGGCACCAACTATCCCATTGAAATTCGGCTCCAGCGGCTTGTCCAGAATAATCATCCCGTTTTTTTAGCCTTTGGCTTAGATCTGACTGAGCGGGTCAAAACCCAAACAGCTTTAAAGGAAAATGAAACCCGATTTCAGTTAGCTCTAGATGCTTCGGGTGATGGGCTGTGGGACTGGCAAATTGCGGCTGAAGAAATCTACTACAGTCCTCAATGGACAGCCATGTTAGGTTATGCCGCACAGGAACTGGAGCTAACCATTGCCGCCTGGGAGCAGCTCGTACATCCCGATGATTGGCCGTGGGTGCAAGCGCGCCTCCAGGCACATCTACAGGATGACACTGTCCCCTATCGATTTGAATATCGGCTCCGCACCAAGTCGGGCCAGTGGAAGTGGATCGCTAACTACGGTAAAGTCGTTCAGCGAGATGCCCGCGGTCAGCCACTACGGATGATCGGCACTCATCGAGATATTGATGATCGGGTGCGAGCGGAACAAGCTCGTCAGCAGGCTGAAGTTTTGCTGCGGGAAAGCGAGGCCACCAAGCAAGCCCTGATTGAAGCGATGCCAGACGTGCTGATTCGGACGCGTCGGGATGGAGTACAGCTTTCCATTATCAACGCGGATAACTTCAATTTTGTCGATCATCCGGACGGCTCAGAAGGTCGTAATGTGCTGGACTGTATGCCCCGTCATATCGCTCAGCGCCGGATTGAGCTGATTCAGCAGGTGCTGGAGACAGGAGAAATGCTGACGGATGAGTATCAGTTTGAGGTAGGCGACCAACTGATTTATGAGGAATCGCGGATTAGCCGCATTAACGATCACGAAACGTTGGTGATTGTGCGCGATATTACCGATCGCAAATTAGCCGAGATTGCCCTAGCTCAAGAGCTGAATAAAACGCTGCTGCTCCAGCAAATCACCGATGAAATCCGCTGTAGCCTTAATCCAGCGCAGATTTTTGAAACGGCTGCTCAGCAAATAGGCCAAACGCTCAAAGTCAGTCGCTGTAGCATTCACACCTATACGGCAACAGCACCACCACAGGTTCAATTCCAAGCCGAATATCGTTTAGATGAGACAGTCTCTTCTCGCCAAGGCATTGGTATTCCATTACAAAACAATCCCCATTTGCTCAAGGTGCTGAGCCAGGAGCGGGCAGTTGTGTCAGATGATGTCTCAACCGACCCGCTGCTGCAACCGATATTAGGGGCTTGTGAAAAACTACAGATCAAGTCCATGCTTGCGATCGCAACTTTTTATCAAGGCCAACCTAACGGTCTGATTGGCTTACATCAGTGCGATCGCAGCCGCACTTGGACAGCCGATGAAATTGAACTGTTAGAAGCGGTTGCGGCTCAGCTCGGCATTGCGATCGCGCAGGTGAAACTGCTGGAGTCTGAGATTCAGCAGCGACAGGCGCTTGTCCGCAAAAACGAAGATCTGGCTAAAGCGAAGGCAGAAGCAGAAGCAGCCAACCGAGCAAAAAGCGAATTCTTAGCCAATATGAGTCACGAAATTCGCACTCCCATGAATGCCATTTTGGGGTTTGCCGATCTGCTCCAGTCCAGCTTACAGGACACAGAGCATCGATCATATCTGAGCGCGATCGCAACCAGTGGCAAAACACTGCTGCGGCTGATTGACGACATTCTTGACCTGTCTAAGGTGGAAGCAGGCAAGCTAGAACTGCACTACGAACCAACCAATATTCCGGCTCTCATCTCCGATATTCAAAACATTTTTCAGCTCACAGCCCAAGACAAAAATCTTCAGCTCAACTGTCAGATTGCAGCCACTGTTCCAGCTTATTTATTAGTAGATGAAATCCGCCTGCGCCAGATTTTGTTTAACGTTGTCGGTAACGCCGTTAAATTTACCCATCAGGGATCGGTTACGCTTTGGGTTACAGCCCATCCTGTCGTCCTTGAAACCCATGAGAATACTCCAGCAGCCGTCCAGCTTGATATCCAGATTATCGACACAGGCATTGGTATGAGCCCAGAAAATCAAGCCATTGTCTTTGATGCATTTCGTCAAAGCGACGGCCAAAGCACCCGAAGATACGGCGGTACAGGCTTGGGGCTAGCCATTACGAAGCGTCTCATAGAAATGATGGGCGGTTCAATTGAGCTTAAAAGCGAACTGGGTGTTGGCACTACATTTATCCTGCACTTTCCTAATCTGATTCCGGTGTCAAAGCAAGATGCTGCACTCAGTACAACTGGCAGTTTAGATCTAAATCGATTTGCACCCTTTCACTGTTTAGTAGCAGATGATGTTCAGTCAAATCGCGAGCTGCTAGCTAGCTACTTCCTGCAAACCCAGCACACCCTAGCCTTTGCCGTCGATGGAGAAGATGTTCTGCATCAGGTCACGGTGAATCCGCCCGATTTGATTCTGCTCGACTTACGGATGCCTAATGTGGATGGTCTGGACGTTGCGCGTCAGCTAAAATCAAATTCTAAAACTCAGCATATTTATATTGTTATTCTCACGGCATCTGTGCGATCGCAGCAAACGTCTGAAGTTGCAACCTATTGCGATTGGATACTCCAAAAACCCGTTTCTCTATCCCAGCTTATTCATGTTCTACAAAACATCCTGCCGCTTTCTACTCGTTCTTCAAGCAAAAACAGCGACAGAAAGGTAGAGCATTCAACTCTGTCAAAACAGCCCGAATTCAATTCAGTATCTCCCCAAACAAATCTAAATTTAGTCTCGCATACCGAAGCATCAGATACTCTCGTCTATCTGTGGCAGCAGCTAGAGTTTATCCAACAGGAAATCTTCTCGGATTTAGCACAACGGCTCACGCTTCGTAAGCTGGAACAGTTTGAAGAGCAGCTTAGTCGGCTGGCTCAAATAACGCAATACCAGGAACTGCTTGACTATACAGAAACTCTAACCATCCAGATAGAACAGTTCGACTGGGCACAGTTGCCCCAGACAGTTCAAGCATTTGCCTCTCTACTTCAAACAATCGAGCAAAAATACGGTAGATCAGCTTAAATTCCCAAAGGAAATATCAAGTCCGTGTACAACCCTGTTTAGTTTGTATGAGATCTTGGGCAATTATAGTGGTTCTAGATAAGAACGAGAGAGGAGCGTGCCCCACTATGGGGCACAATCCCCCCCCCTTCTCTTCGTCTTTAATTGAATGGACCGCATACCGTTTTCTCCATTTGTTTTTCG
>CBKWJC010000065.1:0-41572 GCA_966674685.1 uncultured bacterium | reverse complement strand
TTTTCCCCTTTCTTCTTTTTCCCCCTTTCCCCTTTCTTTTTTTTTTTTGTTTTTCCCCCCCCCCCCCCGCCCCATCACCCAGCAAAACTTAATTTACAGAGTACTTAGAGGATGTTTGATACTGATTCGCTAAATTGCAACTACACATGATCTCAGTAGCCAAGCGGCTTAAGCCCCTTGTTCTGTAGTCCAATTTTGAAGAAACGATATGAGAAGTCAAAAACTGACCCTCATCCCCCAGCCCCTTCTCCCAGAACGGGAGACGGGGAGCCGGAAACGATGGTGGGGTCTCCCCGTAGCCCCAAGCCTGTAAGCTATCCCAGAACATCCTAAATCGCTGCATACAGCTCCCGGCCAACAGGCGTGGCCCACTGTTCATAGCCCGCTTCAATCAATGCGCGATCGCGAATGCGGCAAGAGTCACAGCGACCGCAGGGTTCATCGCCGCCCTGATAGCACGACCAAGTTGCGGGAACGGGTACGCCAAGCTGCACAGCTCGCCTGACAATATCGACTTTGCTGTCCATTACTAGCGGCGCAATCAGTTTTGGGGCGTGGCCTTCTAAACCTGCCTTGGACGATAGCTCGGCCAGCCGCTGAAAGGCGCTGAGATAATCAGGGCGGCAGTCGGGATAGCCGGAATAATCCACCGCATTAATGCCGAGGTAAATAGCGCTGGCTGCTCTCGCTTCCGCCAGGGAAAGAGCGATCGCAATAAAGACTGTATTGCGACCTGGCACATAGGTGGACGGAATTTCGTTCGACTGCACGCCATCTTGAGGCAGGGCTTGGTTGCGATCGGTGAGGGATGAACCACCCCACTGGGCGAGATTTACGTCGATGATTTGATGTTCCGCGATGCCCAAGTGCTGGGCGATCTGCTGAGCGGCCTGAAGTTCACGATCGTGGCGCTGACCGTAGCGCAGCGATAAGGCAATCGGTTCATAGCCATCTGCGATCGCTTGGGCAGCGGCAGTAGCTGAATCTAATCCACCGGATAGCAAAACAACGGCTTTGGGTTGAGCCATAGAGCAGGATGAAGTCGCAACACCGTCTACTTTAGTACGAGATTTCGCGACTGACTTCTAGATTCAAAAATCAGTAGGGGCAAATGGCCATTTGCCCCTACGTGGCACTTAGAGCTACTCGATGGGTTCGCCCATTTCGTTTAAATAGCCCTGCTCCACCAGAAACGCCTTCAGCGCCAGGGGGAAACTGTAATAGCGACCCACTTCCTCGCCGCCCATGTTGATCGTTAAACCCCAGTCATCATCAGGATCATAATGCGCCAGCATGTAGTCCCAGCCCTCCTGATATTCACCCAACAGAATCTTCTGCGCCACGTAGCCAGCCAGAATGCCGTTAGGGAATTCAGGATTGTCTTCGACCGCTTGATACATCTGCCAAGCGTGCGATCGCAACTCTTCTTCATGCTGACGAGTCGTTTCTTCGAGCTGGCCGTCTTGGAAGGTGTAAATCATTGTCGGCGGAAACGAGCCAGCATAGGAGCTAAACCGATAGAGAAATGAGTTATCAACGGTGACAAACTCAGTCAAACCGTCACCATTCAAGTCCTCAAACGATCCACCACCGCCATCAAGATAGCCCGTTTCAGACGCAACAAACTCGCCATCCTGCCACGAGTAAATTGAGTAGTTGGTGCAGCAGTGGGCACCACCGCTGTAGGCGCTGATTAATACCTCTGCTGTGCCGTCGCTGTCTAGATCCTCCAGCCAAACGCGGCCATAGTTAAACGCCAGTTCAGAATCGGTTAGCTGCGGTTCGCCGTTGTAGAACAGCTGATAGGTCAAGTTTTCCTGTTCCCATGCGTCTGCCGCTTCCAGATCAAACGGCTTGTAGTTCACCACGACGGAGATCGGGCCAGCCGATAGTTCTTGATTAGTCACAGCGGATTCGCCACCAAGCTCAACTTCTGTCTCCGCCAAAACCGGATCGGTGAACGCTGGAGTTGAGATCGCAGCCGTCACCAACCCTAAACCAACCACCAAACTTTTCAGCAACAATCCAGAACCACAGCGGAGACGTTTCATCGTTCAATCCTCAAGAATGCAAGATGTTCATACCATTTCTCATGAATGTGGCTACAGGTAGAGGCTAGGAGCAGGGGGCTTTCTATCTCCGTACATGTGCCTACAGGTAAAGGCTAGGAGCAGGGGGCTTTCTATCTCCGTACATGTGCTTACAGGTAAAGGCTAAGAGCAGGGGGGCAGGGGAGAAAGGGGGCTATCTCTGATCGCTGGAGATTGTAGCTGTATTGCAGAAAATGGTTATGAGTAAAATAGACCTTAAATCAGCCATCCTCTGTTGATTACACGCCTAATTGCCGCCAATCCGAACAGATTTAACCAAACTTCTAATGCTCCCCTGCCCCCTCGCTCCCCTGCTCCCCTGCTCCCCCACCCTCCGCACAAAGCCATCCCACAACTGCCCCATGAATGCAAAGATAGAGGCGTAGTCTAACCAGGACGCTTCTTCTCCGTGCCCCAGCGTGAATTATGGCCTGCGATCGCAGCTAAGCGTGTGCGCCAAAATGGACGCACCTATTTTGTGCCGTCTGCAGGTCGTTCTGCGAACCATCAGCCTGCTACTCAGCACATTCAGGACAATATTCAGTTTCCCAGCGTCACCAGTGTGCTCAACGCCACCAAATCACAGGCCGACCGAGATGCCCTAGCGCGATGGAAAGCCAGGGTAGGCACAGCGGAGGCTGGCCGCATTAGCTCCAGTGCTAGCCGTCGCGGCACCCGTACTCACAAACTGGTCAAAGAATTTTTGCTAGAGGACAACTGGCCGGAAGCCGAAGCCACCTCGCCCTACTGGGACAGCATTGCGCCAGTTTTAGATGATCTAGACGTGGTGCATCTGGTCGAAAATTATGTCTTTCACACTGATCTGTGCTACGCCGGACGAGTAGACTGCGTTGCTCGCTATCAGGATACGCTGTATGTGTTGGACTGGAAAACAGCGGATCGGCCCAAGGAATCCGTCAAACAGCTGCGGGACAGTCCCTTACAGCTCGCCGCCTACTGCGGCGCGATTAATCAAACCTATGCGGATACTGGGCTGAAGATCAACCATGCGGCGGTCGTAGTTGCGATCGCGCATCAGCCAGCGGAAATCTTCTGGTTCGATCCAGATGATCTGCTCGATTATTGGCACGATTGGACAGAACGCCTAGCCAAGTTTCACCGCTATTTGTCGTAAAGTGTGCCACTCTGCACAGATCCCCCTAAATCCCCTTTATCAAGGGGAACGTTGAGCTAGCGTTGGTATAGCCCCTTTGTTAAGGGGGCAGCGACAGCGGGGGATCGGATGACCGCGTGAGGCACGACCAGGAAATCATCGATCGGCGCAGGTTTCATTTCGCCTCGGAAATCCAGCAGTTGCACCACTAGTAAGTAAACAATGGCAAGCAGAATCGAAATCGCCCCGGTGACGATAGCAACAAGTTTTGAACGATCCATCGGTTAATCCTTCAGTCCAGTTTTGGGTAGTTTCAAAAGGTAACGATTTTTTGTGGTCAACAGGTTGAGACCTGAGTCCCACTACCTAATCTTTAATAGAATAGAGCGTGGTACGTCGGTTGGTCGGATATTGAACGGCTTACACGTACTATAGCGGTTGCAACAAGTTGATTCAGAAATAGGACTGAGCAAGCATGACAGGCGGTGCACCTCTCCCAACCGAATCGCACGATGAGCCAGTGGCAGAACCGACTGTCGTGGTTCAAACTCAGGGGTTACAAAAGGACTACCGTACAGGTTTCTTTCTCAATAAAAAGCTGACGTCGTTGAAAAATTGCTCCCTGGAGGTCTATCAAGGGGAAACCTTTGGCCTGCTTGGCCCCAATGGAGCCGGAAAGACGACACTGCTGAAAACACTGCTGGGCATCGTGCGACCAACGAAGGGAGAAGGCAGACTGCTGGGCGAACCTTTGGGCAATCGGCAGGTCAAGAGCCGGATTGGCTATCTGCCGGAAAATGCTTACTTTTACGACTATCTGACGGGCTGGGAGTTTTTGCAGTACACGGCAGGGCTGTTTGGCATTCCTCGGTCAGTGCAAAAGAAGCGCATTCCTGAACTGCTGGATTTGGTGGGACTGGCTCGCTCAACGGCGCTCAAAAAGCAGATGCGGCAGTATTCCAAGGGGATGCTCCAGCGGGTCGGCATGGCGCAGGCGCTGATTAATAACCCGGACTTGGTGTTTCTCGATGAGCCAATGTCGGGACTTGATCCAATGGGTCGCTATCAGATTCGTGAGATTATCCTGTCGCTGAAGGCTCAGGGCAAAACGATTTTCTTCAACAGCCACGTTTTGTCTGATGTGGAGATGATTTGCGATCGCATTGCCATCTTGGCTCAGGGCGAACTGATTTGCATCGGTTCGCTGGATGACCTACTCGGCACCCCCACGGCCTATCACGTGCAGGGGCGGGGCGGCAGTTTGGACGTGCTGAAAAAGTGGCTAACGAGTCTGGAATTTCAGGATGGCTACTGGAAAGGGCAGCTTGAGGGCAATCCCTACGATTTTCTATCCAGTCTGCGGCTGATGGGTGCCAAGGTAACGTCACTCAGCCTAACTCGCCCGTCACTGGAAGAATTCTTTATGCAGCAGCTCCGGCAGCGTAACATCACCGTTAGCCAATAAGGTCAGAGGTTGAAACTATCGGAATCGATAGTTTCAGCCCAATCTACAGCGTTTTTGCATTCGTTCTAGATTCAAAACTTATGACCGCTCCTCACCCTGTACAACTGCTCACGCCAGAACTGATTCGCACCACGCTGCGACAGATTCAGGCGCAGCGATCCTCCGATTCGCCCCCCATTGATCAACAGATACTGTACATTTATCAGCGGCTGATGGAAGCCTACAGCATTGTCTGTGTTGGCGGAGTCGAGGCACAGGTTGAGGCTACCAAACAAAGCCAGCAGCGCCAAATTCAAATTCTAGAGGCCGAAGCCGATCCCAACTGCCCTCAGCTTTTGCAGCAGGAGCTAGCCGATCTCGAACGAGCCACCCGCTGGCGCATTGAGCAGCTTCGGCACATTTCACCCACCGATGAAGACGCCGTTCGAGCCTGTTTATCGGATATCGAAGCGTTTATTGCCGAGCTAACCTCGTCTACGTCAAAAACGTAACTTGATTAGGTAAGTGCGATCGCACTCAGAAAGCCTCCCCATCACGCCCCCACTCGCGCAATCAAATCCGCACCATCATGTTGGGCATTGTTGACTGCCGAATCGACTTCGTACATCTTCAGCACATCCTTACCTGCGGAGTGCAGCACCTCATACGCCTCATCCGGACTGGCATTCAGCCAGGTGTCGGAATCCTCCGGTTCAATCACCACGGGCATCCGGTGATGCACCTCGGCGGCCATCTCACTGGCTGCGGTCGTAATCACCGTGCAGGTCAGCAGTTCATCTTTCCAGAACTCGAACAGTCCCGCCAGCCGTATAAAGTCGCCATCCTGCCGCGAAAAGTAAAACGGCTGCTTCTTATTTCCCTGGCGTCGCCATTCGTAATAGCCATTCACCGGAATCAAGCAGCGGCGATACTTAAACGCGCCCCGAAATGCGGGCTTCTCTCGCACGGTTTCGGCTCTGGCATTAAAGGTTTTGAACGCTAGCGATTCGTTTTTTGCCCAGTGCGGTAGTAAGCCCCACTTTGCCATCAGCAATCTGCGATCGCTACCGTCTCGCCGCGAATCGCGCTCTGAATCCTGCTCCATCTCGCACACAATCGGCACAGGCTGAGAGGGCGGCACGTTATAGGAAGGGTGATAGGCGTACTGGGCGCTGGGATCAAGCTTTGCTTCCAGTGCTTCACTAATCTCTTCAAGTGGCGAATAGCAGACAACCCGGCCACACATGATGATTGCCTCTGGCGATACTCCACTGCTATTTTAACTAATTCAAATGAACTGCTAGGTGTTGAGCGTTGGGTAGGATGTCGGTTTTTGTGAGAGGGAGCAGGGGAGCGGAGGGGCAAGGGAGCCTGACTCTGTAGTTACAGTCTCTGAATTGCGACTACAAATGAAGCTCCGTTTCTCCCTTGCCCCCCTGCTCCCTTGCCTATTGCCCCAACACCCAAGCTTTATCAAAGGGAACTGGTAATTAGAACACAAACGATGTCTCAACAGCGCTGCTGAGTTCAGTCACCGTCACGTTTTCGAGCGTGATGAACTGCGAGCGACCGGGGCCGCCAAAGCCCTCAATGCGGGTGCCTGCGGCTCCTAGCTGACGGAGCGTAATCACACCATCTGCCAGCGGGTCGGTGCCTGTGTAGCCAATGCTGTCTAACAGATCAGTGAACACTAGCTGATCAACGCCGACTTCAAAGTCGGTGATGCGATCGCGCAATTCACTAGTACTTTGATAGACGAACAGGTCTGCGCCCGCACCTCCGGTCAGGCAGTCGTTTCCACCGAAACCTGAGATGCGATCGCGACCGTCTGTGCCAACGAGAGTATCGTTGCCATCGGTGCCTGTGATCTGGTTAAAGAAGAACAGGCTGGCTAACACCGGATCGTGATCGCTGGCTCGACTATCTGTTTCAGCAAACTCGGTATTGACATGGACAATGTCAATCTCAGCCTCGTCCAGCAGGTTATTACTAACCAAAATGTGGTCTAGCTGCTGGGAGTTGCCCTGGAAAATGAAACTGTACCGCTCATCTGGATCAATGTTGTTGATCAAGTTAGTCAGGACAGCAGCTTCGCCCGTGGGCTGAATGGCCTGTCCAGCGTTGAGGCTCTCGACTGTACCCGCCAAGATATCTAGCGGCGAGACAAACTCAAACTCATTCAGATCGCCGAGTACGACCACGTTGGCATCCGCATCATTGGCGAAAATGCCGTCTACAAAGTCGTTAACGGCTTGGGCCTGCTCGCGCCGCTCATTCAGGCTGCCATTCACGTCCGGATCTTCCTGTAGCTCCTCAAACGGCTGCTCTGTGCCCAGGATGGGAGCGCTACCGCCTTTTGACGAAAAGTGATTGTCAACGACGGTGATTTCCTGGCCGTTGAATTCAAACGTTGCCACCAGCGGCAAGCGAGCGCCAGCAAATGTCGCACCAGGAGCTTGACTGCCAATAGGCTGCACCGACCCATCTACCAGATCAACCCGGTCAGGATTGTAGAGAAACGCGGTGCGGATGTTGCCACCCGGTTGTCCACCGCTCTGACCGTCGGTGATGAAGGTATTATCGATAAATTCATACTGGGGGCCACCTGCGGCTGCGATCGCATCTACGAGCAATTGCAGTGTGACACTGGCCGATGTCGTGCCGTCATTGACTGAACCGTTGTTGTCTTGGATTTCTTGCAGACCGATGATGTCCGGTGAGTTGAGGTTGTTGACAATCTGGGCGGCGATGGCCGCGAACCGACCATCGGCAATATCCGTATCGCCATCCGCATCATTCGGGTCGAGATTCAGCACGTTGTAAGAGGCAATGGTGAGGTCGTTGATGCTGCCCGTGAGACTGCTGGATTCAGCCTGGAGCACGCTCTCCTGGATATTAGCTGTGAAGTCTTCGGTGGGATAAATCTCGAAGTTGCCAAAGCTGTAGCCGACAACGCCCGTGACATCGCCCAGTTCCGCCCCCACGTCGACTGTCGGAAACTCAAAGTCGAAGAGATCAGAGTCCTCGTTGATTTGAATCCGCTCCGGATTGAAGTCATCGGGGCTAATGTTGAGCGTACCGCGATCGCTAATTCCAGTGGCATCGGTATCAGTTGCGATCGCAAAAATTTCGCCAAAGCCGTTGGTGCCAGCAACAGCAACTAGGTTTTGCGCTGTCACCCGCATGGCTTCTAGGGATTCAAAGAAATCGATGCCGTCTTCGGCTGGGTCAAAGCTAGAGAAGTCATCGTCGTCGATGCTCTCAGACGGCGGAATGCGACCATTAGCACCAATGATCGCGGCCTCTGGCAGGGCGTTACCCGTGCTCAGCGTCGTGATCGTCAGGCTACCGCTGAGTTGCGTCGTGGATAGGTTACGGGTCGAAACGCCTCCAGGCGTAAACTCCGAAACCGTCCCTTCCACCTGAAGTGCATCCCCAACGCTCACGCCAGGATTGCCGCCTGTGAATACAAAGATGGCATCAGATGTGGCGATATCTCCGTCTCCTGTCGGATCTTGCAGATAAAACCCGTTGGAATCCACTGCCGTTACGATACCTGTAGTAATGACGGCTTGGCCTGCCAATGGCGAGGTATGCGCTGCACCTTGAATTTCATAAATGGCAACCCAGTCGCCGTTACCACCGCCGTTGCCGTCGTCGTTGTTTCCGGCAATGGGCGTGTAAGCAGACGGATCAGAAAAACTATGCTGAACAAAATCACCCGTGCCGTCTGGATCGCGGAAGCCACCGGGCGCTAAAAATGCTCCATCGGGGCCAACAACGTTTGAGCTGTAGATGATGGGATTGTCATCATCGATAAACGCCACATCATCGAGCAGTTCATCCCAGGGCAAAACGTCGATTGTGCCGTCATCGTCTAAATCAAGGTCGTCCCCACTTGCGCCCGTAAAGTTTCGCACCAGCAGGTAGGTCTGCGACGCATTGGTAAAGGTGTTATTGGCAATGGATATGTCACCCGTTACGCCGAGTACGGCTTCCGCTTCTGGGCTGGTGGCCAAAAAGTAGCCGTTCATTCCCAGCGACTGGCCTGAAAAATCAAGCACGGTATCAATTTCGCCACCGGATTCGATCTCAAGTAGAAAGACTCCATCCAGCGATGCAGAAGGTAAGCCGAGCAGTTCAATGAACTCGCGATCGGTACCAGTGGTCGAGACGACCATCTCGTTAATCACTAGGCTAGAGCTGCTATCAGCCGCATAGGTGCCTAGCGGGAAAGGTGTCGCTGCACCGTCATTTGTGGTTGAACCATCGAGCGCATTGGGACTACTAAACGTCCAATCTGATACGTTAAACGTTCCATCTGGCAGAGATTCAGGCACTCGATAGGCCCAGCCGTCCATATAGTCCCAAGGCTGTCCAGTGCCGCTCAGGTTGATATCACCGAAGACATCAACAACCATGCCATTCATAAACAGTTCGATCGCATCGTCGCCGTTGATCGATGCCGCGAAACTGGTGTCAGTTGGTGCAAAACCAAAGAAGCTGGTGAATCCCGTTGTTTCAGTCGCAATGTAAATGTAGTCTCCAGCAGAAGCAGAGCCGGAAAAAGTATATTCCTGACCATCGCTGCCGCCGCCGTTATTAGCCGAGCCGAAACCGTAAATACTCAAGTCAGGGATATCGTTGAGAACATAAAACTCAATCGCTTTGGGAATCCCACCCGTTAGCGGCCCATCAATAATCCCGGTGATCATCAAATCGCTCATGTTTCCTCGATTGCTCCAGGTCGTGAATTTTCAGTACAAACACAGCCCAAACAGACTCACAAGCTGAAGGCTTGTAAAGCGGTTATATGAAGTCCGGTTGGAAAAACCATGATTTATTTTTTGTGAAACGCTTGCGGAGCAAGCGTTTCACAAAAAATAAATCATTGAGACAACAAAGAGCCGAGGTATCTCGGCTCTCTGCTAATGGAATTAAGCGATGAATACTTGGTCAGCCATTGCCGTTAGCATGTCAGCGTTGATGCCACGAAGATTAGCCAGTAGATCGTCGCCTAGCAGGATATCGGTACTGTTGCCTTTCCCCACGATGGTGATATCGTCCACACTCACCATCTGGGGCAGGCGAATCATGTCGCCTTCGGCAAAGCTAAAGTCGCGAATCCGGTCAAATCCTTCGCCGACTGAGAGGAAGAACGTATCTGCACCGTCGCCACCAAATACTCTGTCAATGCCAAGGCCACCCTGAATCAGGTCATCGCCATCATCACCCCGGATTCGGTCATTGCCCGCATCGCCGTAGAGGTCGTCATTACCGCCTTTGCCGCCGATACGGTCATTGCCGTCGCCACCCCGAATGATGTCATCGCCGCCCTTGTTGCCTCGGGCGTTTTGCTTTTTCAGGTCACCCCACAGGATGTCGTTGCCGTCGCCACCGAGGATAATGTCGTTACCCAAGCCACCCGCAACGGTATTGTTACCATCGCCAGCTTGAATCACATCATCGGTATCTTCGCCAACTGTGTCACCGTTGCCGGAACCGGAAAGCACCGTGCCGAAATCGTAGAGCGTCGTGCTACCGCTGACTTCGTTGGTGACAACCAGCAGATTCCGCCCCGTGGGGCTATCTGCCGCGTTGATGAACTTGAGTCCTTCGGGCGCGATGTCGCCTTCGGTCTGAACATATTGAATGAATTCGGGGCTGGTGGGATTGGTGACGTTGTAAACCAGAACGCCGCCTGTCCGCTCTAGGCCGATAAAGGCATATACCTGACCTTCAACGACGCCAACTGTGACACCTTCGGGTTCAGCTCCCTTGTTGTCAGAGCGCCCATCGAATTCGCCCGGATCACCATTTTCCGAATTGAATAGCTCAGGCACTAGCGCAGCGGTGATTTGGGCAATCTGGTCGCCGCTGTCAAACACCAGGTTGCCGTTCTCATCCCAGATGGAGAAGGAGCGGGCACCGTAAGCGTGAATTTGGTCAATATCGCCATCGCCATCCAGATCACCATCAACCGAGGAGATCACCAACCGACCGAGCGCCTCATCTGCCAGCAGCGCCGGATCAAAGCTCTCATCTAGCGACAAACCATTGCGACCAAAAGAGATCACATCACCCAAATCCTTGACCCGCACAGCATCGCCACCGGGTGTCCCATCGGCATCCCCCCGATCATCGCCTTCGTTAGCGGTGATGTAGTAGGTGACGCCATCGACTTCGTAAGTTGCGATCGCATCTGGCATGTACATGCCAAACACAGGCCAGTTTTGCAGATTGATACCACCATCGCGATCGCTGGCATCAAACTTTGGCCCGCTGCTCCAGTCCTTCAAACCAAGGGGCTGAATCTCCTCGATCTCATTGGTTTCGAGGTTGAGAACTGCGATCGCATTATTTTCTTGCAGCGTGACGAAAGCTTTGCTGCCGTCTGGGGATACGGCAATGTACTCTGGCTCAGCATCTTGCGAGAAGGATCGACCGGGGAAGATCCGCACACCGTCTGCCCGCAGGTCAGCTTCCATGCCGTCGAAGGCTGTGAAGTCAACGCTGGTGACGTTCGCGTCAGTTAGATTCTCAACTCCACCGGAAATGTCAATAATGCTGATGCCGCCTTGCGGATCGGCGATCACATTGTCGTCATCGTCGTAAACGGGTTCGCCTTCGTTGGCTGTCAGTACCTTCGTGCCATCGGGCGTAAAGGTGATCATGTCGGGCAGTACACCGACCGTCACAGCGCTGAGGAAGGTACCGTCAGTGTCAAAGAAGACCGCTTGACCCGGTTGATCCCCTTCTGCGGCTTCAACTGCGATCGCAAGTACGCCATTCTTGACGGCAACACTGTTGGGTGCAGCACCATAGGCCGAGATATTGATTTCACCGACTTTGATCGGGCTACCGGGCGCAGACACGTCGAGAATATCAATGCCGCTGCTGCTGCCGTTGACCACAAATAAGCGCTGGGTTTCTGGATCGTAATCCGCAATTTCTGCTGCGCCTTCGTCGAAAATTCCCGTCTCGTAGGTGCCAATGGCCGTCAGTTGCGGTACGGCATCGCTACCCGAACCGCTGTCTCCAGGATCAACATCAGCTAAAACGGTATCTTCGCGGAAATCAAGGTTTTGAATGCGGGTGTCCTCTGCCGGAGCGGTATCGGCTCGATCAAAGGGCTGATCGCTGAAGTTATCGTCCAGATACTCCGCCAGCGCGTCCTGTTCAGTTCCGTCAGGCGCAAACGTGGCATCCCCTGTGAAGGTTTGAGCGGCTGGATCGGCGGCAAACAGATCAGTGCGATCGCGATTGGGGAAGGGATAACCATCACCCCCATCTGCCAGAAAACCGAGGGTGACAATCCGGAAGGTACGGCTGGCATCGCCGACTAGCTCACCGTTTTGAACAACAACGTCCATCACTTCGCCGTTGGCATCGAGGACAGCTAAAGACTGAACGCGGTCGCCCGCTGGTAAGTCATCATCAAAGCTGAAGCTAATGCCTGCAATTTGAGGAAACTGGCCCGGTGTCGCGCCATCAGCACTGGCGGCCACACCATGCTCAACGATAGCCAACAGTTCCTCAGCGGTAGCGGTCAGCAACGTCAAGCCGTTGTTAAACCGCAGCGCATTGGTGATATCAAGCTGGGAAATGTCGCCTTCTTCCTTACCCGCTAGCTCATTCGCTGGAGGAGGGACGCGTAAGAAATCTTCAGGATTCGTGGCTCCCGGTGGCACAACCACATCACCAATGTCATCGCGGATGCCGCCACCATTTTTAATCGAAATTACGACGGTCGGATCGGTTTGCTGCGCGTAGGCCAAGTTCGCATCCGCCGTCAAATTACCCAAGTTGGTTTCCTGAGTCCGCACATCGCTGCGGGTACCGTTGAGAAACACATTGGTACTGCCGAAAATATTGCCCTCTTGAGCCGCAATTACCTCAGCTAGGGCATCTGCGATCGCAACAACGTCTGGATCGGGAGTACCGCCGACCTCTGCAACCCCCTGATCATCCGTGGCATAGGCTCCACTCACTGTCGGATCGTAGCTTTCGGGAATGATGACGCCGTTTGCGTCGAAGTCAATTACCAGGCGACCGACATACTTGTAGTTGCCGTCGGTATTAACCACGGCAACCGGATTGCCGTCCAGATCGGTTTGAATGATGGGATAAACGCCCTGAGCGGTATCACCTGCCCGCAGCCGATCGGTTTCGTCCACTAAGCGAGTATTGGAACCGCCCGCAACAATGATGTCCACATTGCGTAACTGGGTGGCCAGCGCTTGCTCAATGCTGATCTGCTGCATGTGGGAGAGCAGCACCACTTTATTGATATCAGGATTGGCTGCTAACAGCGCATCCACATCAGCCTGAATTTCAGCCGCCAGTGCCTCGATATCAGCCGGATTCGACGCATCGAACGTGGTGGGGAATACGCCTACATCTCCAGGCGACGAAATGGTCGGCAGGGTAGGCGTCGTAGCGCCAACGATGCCAATTCGTTCACCATTAACAGTAATAACGGTGCTAGCTGCCAAACTGTTAGGGATGGTGCTGGCTTCTTGGCCATCAGCCGTGACAAGTCCAGCCAGATTCGCATCAGTGCTGAAGTCAAGGTTAGCGCTGAGATAGGGGAAGGCTGTACCGGGATAGCCTGTGGCTGGATCGGCTGCGATTAAGCTGGCGACAACGCCTGTTCCCAAATCAAACTCGTGGTTGCCTAGCGCAATCGCTTGAAAACCCAGCTCATTTTGAATCAAAATATCGCCCTGTCCGGTGCCGCCAAACGCCGTTTCTGAGGCGGAGAGAAATGGCCCTGGGATGTAGGCATCCCCCGACGACAGGATCAGCGTGTTCGCGTAGTCAACGATGCCATCACCGTTTGCATCTTCGTTTTTAAGTGCATTCAGAACGGCAGAAAAGTTGGGAGCATCCTCAATGGCAGGAACTCCTGCCTCTTGGTCAGAAGCATGCAGGAGTTGCAGTGTAAATTCAGCCATGCGTACCTCAATAGATGGAAATGGACGACTGCAAATGAGCCTGGAGTTAGCAGCGTCTGTCTCTGTCTGAGCGCAGGCATGATCGTTTGTTGTTATCGTGATCGGTCGCAGTGCATCTTATGCCGAATCCCGCTGAAAAAAAACAAATTATTTTCATGAAAGTCAGGCGTAGCCTGACTTTCATGAAAATGAAAACTAGTTTTTATGAGGGATTTCGTATTAGCGATACACACAAGCAGCACCCCAAAAGCATTCATATCGCCGAGCGACAAAATCCGTACATTTCCGGAATGCGATCGCACTAGCAGGACGTTCCTTTTCGATGAAGTCCGGTTGAAAACCCATGATTTATTTTTTGTGAAACGCTTGCTCCGCAAGCGTTTCACAAAAAATAAATCGGGTTCTTATACGCGGACTTGATATTACAGGCAGACTAGGCAGAGCCTGCGCCCAAAAGACGGACAAACACTCAGCTTCAACTTCAACTAACTCCCTGATGACTTTAGGGGGTTGACATCAAGAAGTTATAAATTTCAGGTAAAGGAACATTTAAGCGTCCGGAAAATCACGGATTCTTTAAGAAAGCTTTGCAACGTCAGTAGCTGGTATACAGATTTCCCAAGCTGGCGAGGTACGCCCATGTTCTATAAACAAGGGGCTTAAGCCTCTTGCCTACACCGCACTAGCCTGAAAAACGCTGTAGACAAACTTTAAACTTGCCCGAAAACCCAAAGAGGTGATTTTGCCGCCGCATCGCGGCGGCAAAATCCCCTCCTTGGGTTTGGTTGACTGCAATAGTCAAATAAGTCTAACCACGACCCGGCGGGAAGTCCATCACCGGATGCCAGCTCTTTCGTCAAATTTCGCCCGTAAAGCTGGGCACCGACCACTCCAGCAGCTTACCGAGGCTGTCAGACGAAGTTGCGATCGCGCTAATGTCATAATCATTGGCCGCTTCTAAGATTTTCCCAATGCGATCGCCCAGTACGGTTTCTGCATGAACTTGGATATTCAAAGTCTGAGCAAGCTGTTGCTGTGCGTCACGCAGATGAGTTCTTGCCTCCTGCATCCGAGTTTCGCCCCGCAGTTCGCGCCGTCCCCCCTCTTCGATCACCCAATACAGCAAACACTCTTTCAAGACCGGACTTGGATGAGCGGTGGCCTGGTCTTGTAGGCGTTTGACTAAATACTTGGCCGCTTTGCTGTCGTCATAGGGCACCAAAAAGAAGCGAAATAGATGCCGACAGCGTAGCTCTAGCTCCTCGGTCGTATACGTCGAAACCAGTTGTGGGCGCAGCGTCATGAGCGGAATACTGGTACGCTGAGCTAATCCCATTGTCGTACTGCCAAACAGCTTTTCGTTCAGCAAGCTTCGACTCGGCATACCGAGCAAGATGATGTCGGCGGCATGTTCATTTGCCAGTTGCAGGATGTTGTCAATGGGTCGCCCAGCCCTGACAACCACCTGCACCTCTAACCCCTCAGGGGCTTTTTCAACTGCCACCATTAAACGTTGACGCGCGGACTCCGCTGCTGCTTCATCTACACTGGGTATCTCGCGATCTTTAATAAATGCAGCGTTATGGAAGAAGATAACTTTCTTAAGTCCAGCCTCTGCCAGACTAGGGACAACGTTGACTAAACGATGCAAACCATCCGTAAAGTCAGTGCAGATGAGGGCACGCTGAAACATAGACCGCTATGACAAATATTTTGCTACTGTAAATTAATAGGCTGTCGGCCTATCTCCATTAACAGTAGCATTGACTCTTGGAAAAAGCGGTTCAATATCATGGAAAAACTGACCTAGTTGCCCTAGAACAGCGCTCTTGGTTACCTGCTGGTTAAACCAAAGTCTATCTGTAAAAAGTGGCAAATTTTGCCAGATTTTGAGCGTTTTCCACCGTTGGCTACTGGACAGGATGTTGACCATAAAATGGCGTCACTTCCGACCAATGGGGACGAATACCAGCCTGATACTGATGCTGTGCGATCGCAAATACGCCCGTCACCGTATCGCCCAAACCCGCAGCGGCTGGAATTTGATGCAGATAATAAGGATGGGGCCACTGCTCTAAAACCTGCTGCCAATCCGCCAGCTTCATCACCGCATCCGGCGACTGAGCAACCACAATTTGCCCCCCTTGCTCCCCTTGCTCCCTTGCCCCCTCCATCGACAGTTCCGAACTAGAAACAGCTCCATTACTGCCATCCACCTGGATTCGATAAATCGCCGTAAACCACTCGCCCCGCTGAGCAGGCATCTGCACCGCAATATCCGGTGGTGAGGGTTTAGCGTCCATTTGGCTGAAAATTTGCCAAGCCACAGCCGCCAGCGTCGAAACACCGTACAGCGGTACATCAAGCTGCTGCGCTAAGGTACGAGCCGTGACTACGCCAATCCGCGTTCCGGTAAATCCACCCGGCCCTTTGGCCACTGCGACAAATTCCACATCCTGAAACCTGTGGGGTTGCAGAAAGTCCACTAAATACGAGTGCAACTGGCTCGACAGCTCGCGCGCCAGAGGCCAAACCTGCGATCGCACATTCGTAACACCATCACCCAGAGCTAATCCCAATTCCGGGCTAGCGGTATGTAAAGCAAGACCGAGCATAAGCAATCTGAAATCTGCGCTTCCCTATCCTGCCATCTTTAGACTAATATTGCGTCGCGTTGTAGGGTCGAATGGGTAGGGGCGTTAGCGCAGCCATGCTCGAAGAGCTATATGGCCATTCGCCCCTACATAAATGTCAACTACGGACGGCGGCGGGGATGCGATCGCACATCTGTCTTGACTTCTAACTGAATTGGCTGGGGAGCCTGCCGATCGGGTAAGAAAAGCTGTGGTTTCGCTTTTGGCTGAATCGGAAGCTGAGGCTTGGACTTTTGACGCTGGGACTGGAGGAACCGCAGCAGCACGGTCACGCCGACCAGAGCTAGACCAAAGGACATCAGCAGGGCGCGATTGTTTAACCCACCGATGGCGGCATCGGTGGCACCCATTGTGATTAGAATGCTGGTAACTGGCTCTCGACGATAGAGAGAACGCACAAAGCGCGGCAAAATTTCGTTCATTGCAGCAACCACCGTTTTCGATATGTACGGTATAGGCCATTTGTCTGGCTATAGTTCTACTTTAACCTGTTTGATCGGTTGCAGATTGGATTCCCCTACGGATTGGGATGTAGGTCGCTGCGATGTGCGATCGCAAGATTAACAATGCCGTCACCCTGATTCACCAGCGGATTGCGGGTGCAGCCAATCACAATGCCATCGGTAGGAGCCAGCACCTCAAAAGTTTTGTCGCCAAAGGCATCGCTGATCAGCGCAATCTGCTGCCGTTTGGCCACCCAGTCACCCAAATTCACCGTCATGTGCAGAATGCCGCTGTGGGACGCCCGCACCCACTGGCTTTTTTCCACCGCCACGGGCGGATTGGCGCTCAGTTCCACCTCGGAATCGTACATCCTCAAGGCTTTCATCACCCGCATAATGCCCGTGACGCCAACTGCGATCGCATCGTCATCAAACCGTAACGCTTCCCCAGCTTCATAGAGCAGAACGGGAATTTTGCGCTGGGCTGCCGCTTGCCGCAGTGACCCGTCGCGCATGGCGGACTGCATCATCAACGGCGCACCAAATGCGATCGCGCATTTGCGAGTTTGCTCATCCCGCAGATCGGCGCGGATTTGGGGCAGATTGGTGCGGTGATAGGCCGCTGTATGCAGGTCAATACCGTGGGTACACTGGCTGACTACTTCTTTCATAAACAGGTGAGCCAGCCGAGCCGCCAGCGAACCCCGTGGTGAACCGGGAAAAGAACGGTTTAGATCGCGGCGATCCGGTAAATAGCGCGACTGCTCAATAAAGCCAAACACGTTGACAATCGGCACCGCAATAATCGTGCCGTTCAAATAGCCAGGAGCAATTTTGCCCAATACCCGCCGAATGATGTCTACTCCGTTCAGTTCATCACCATGAATCGCGGCGCTCAGCCATAATCTCGGTCCAGGTCGGAGTCCCGTAACCACCGTGACGGGCAGCGACAGCATGGTTTGGGTCGGCAGGCGAGCAATGGGAATTTCCAACCGCTGTTTTTTCCCAGGCAAAATGGTTGTGCCGCTGATGTTCAGAATGGGTTCTAAATGAGTTGGAGCAATATCAGACATTATTTCCGGAACGACTAGTAAGGCACGCGATCTTTGTTCGTACCAGTGGCGGCGTTCTTCTCTAGAAATTCGATAATCTTACCAGCCACGTCTACACTGGTGGCTTTTTCAATCCCTTCTAGTCCTGGCGAGGAATTTACCTCCATCACGACGGGGCCGTGATTGGAGCGCAGAATATCGACCCCCGCAATCCGCAATCCCATCGCTTTAGCGGCTCGAACAGCGGTGCTGCGCTCCTCCGGCGTCAGCTTGATCTTAGACGCCGATCCGCCCCGGTGCAGGTTAGAACGAAACTCGCCCGGTGCGCCCTGCCGCTTCATGGAGGCAATCACCTTATCGCCAATCACGAAGCAGCGGATATCCATGCCGCCCGCTTCCTTAATGTATTCCTGCACCAAAATATTGGCATCCATGCCGCGAAATGCCTCGATGACCGACGTAGCCGCCTGCGTCGTTTCCGCTAGCACCACGCCAATGCCCTGTGTCCCTTCCAGCAGCTTAATCACCATTGGCGCACCGCCCACAATGTCGATGAGGCCATCAATATCTTTGGTGGAGTGGGCAAAACCCGTCACAGGCAGACCAATTCCTTTACGCGCCAAAATCTGTAAACAGCGCAGCTTATCCCGCGATCGCGAAATGGCTTGGGACTCATTCGTGGTGAAAACGCCCATTACCTCAAACTGCCGCACAACCGCTGTGCCATAGAACGTTTTGGATGCGCCGATTCGAGGAATGACCGCATCAATATTCTCCAGCGGCTTTCCCTGATAGATCACCAGCGGCTTATGGGAGGTAATGTTCATGTAGCAGCGCAAATAGTCAATCACCTGCATATCATGCCCCCGTTCCTCGCCAGCTTCTTTGAGCCTCCGAGTCGAGTAGAGCTGGGCATCCTGGGATAAAATCGCAATTTTCATCTGTGAAATTGAATAAGTAAATTTAGATATATAGAGCTGTAACTACTGAGCGAGCCGAAGCCGAGTATTACGAGTTTAGAGAGGGGGAGCAAGGGAGCAGAAGGGGCAAGGGAGCAGAGGAGAAAAGGAGCAGGCGTTCATGGTTAGTGTGGTAGGGAGCGCCCCCTCGCTCCCCTTGCCCCCCTCACTCTCTAAAGCCCTGAGCCCAGCCATTTCACACCACCAACTAACCTGCCCTCACTCCAAACTCCTCTGCTCCATCTTCGGTGCATGTCCCTGGAGATAGGACGCTCCTGCATCCACTAAAAAGCGATCGCGCACGGCCTGCCGACCCAGCAACATGCGAAACCCCATGACATCGCGGTTGGTGAGCGTCAGTTCAATCGGCCACTGCTGATCGCGAGTTTTCACAGTCGTCGAAATGACGGGTCGCAGTTCGGCATGTCCCCCAGAATTCCGCACCTCGCGCTGTTCAAGCAGAGGGGCTTCGGCCATGATGGTTTGATGACTATTGCGCTGAAATGGGTGAATCTTAAACCTCAGTATAGTTTGCCCATTTTGCTCAAACGAATGAATATCGAATGCATGCAGCGCTGAGGAACGAGCGCCAGTGTCAATCTTGGCCTTAATTGCAAAAATACCGAGATCGGGCAGCGCCAACCATTCTCGCCAGCCAATAATCGGCAGGTGCGATCGCGCTTCTGCTGTTTTGGGTTTCAAAACACTACCATCTAAATAAAATGCTGGGGCTGAATTATCCTAGCAAACTCCTGTCAGCGTCTAAAATGATCCAGGCAACTCGATTTGGTTTAACGTGATTTGGCTATGTCCCAATCTGTGCAATTTGTCCAACAGCTTGCAACTGAACTGTCTCTGCGTCCCTATCAGGTAGAGAACGCCCTAGCGCTGTTTGCCGAAGGCGCGACTGTCCCCTTCATCGCCCGTTACCGGAAAGAGCGCACGGGGGAAATGGACGAGACCCAACTGCGAGACCTGGCCGATCGCTATGCGTATCTGACGGAACTGGACGATCGGCGGCAGACAATTCTCAAATCCATTGCCGAACAGGGCAAGCTGACCGATGAGCTGAAGGCTCAGATTGAAGCCTGTCAGCAGAAAACCGAGCTGGAAGATCTGTATTTACCCTATAAACCGAAGCGCCGCACCCGTGCCACGATTGCGAAAGAGCGGGGCTTGGAACCGCTGGCGGATTGGGTCGAAGCGCAAAATCAGCCCCAGGTTTCTCAGGTCAATCTGGAAGCCGAAGCGGCAAAATATGTTGATCCCGAAAAGGATGTGCCGGATGCCGCCGCAGCCTTGCAGGGTGCGTCAGATATCCTGGCAGAAGCGGTGGCCGAGCGAGCCGATTTGCGAGCCTATGTGCGTCACTATTTGCTGAATCACGGCCAATTCGAGTCGCGCATCAAGGCAGACTATCCTGAAGGCACGACCAAGTACGAGATGTACCGTCAGTTCCAGAACCCGGTCAAAACAATTGCGCCGCATAATGTGCTGGCGCTGCTGCGGGGTGAAAAGGAAGGCGTGCTGAAGCTCGATCTGACGTTTGACGAAGCCGAGGTGCTGGATTATCTAGAATCGGAAACGATTCGCACCAGGGACAAAGCGCTACGGGGATTTTACCGGGCGATGGTGCAGGATGCCCTGAATCGGCTGATGAAGAACTCCCTCACCAGTGAAGTGACTGCCGAGAAGAAAGCCTGGGCCGACGATGAGTCAATTGAAACCTTCGAAGCGAATTTGCGAAATCTGCTGCTCGCGCCTCCGGCAGGCATGAAACCCACTCTGGGCATTGATCCCGGTTTCCGCACGGGTTGCAAACTGGCGGCAGTAGACGAAACGGGCAAGTTTTTGGAATATCAGGCGATTTTCCCGCACGGTTCCAACGCGCAGAAAGAGCAGGCGACCAAAACGCTGAAGCAGTTTATTCAGAATCACAAGATCGGCCTGATCGCCATCGGCAACGGTACGGCTGGCCGTGAAACTGATGCCTTTGTCGCTGAGGTACTGAAAACGCTGGAGAACCCGCCGATTAAGGTGATGGTGAACGAATCCGGCGCGTCGGTTTACTCGGCCAGTAAAGTTGCGATCGCAGAATTTCCTGACTTGGACATCACGGTGCGGGGTGCCATCAGCATTGCCCGCCGTTTGCAAGATCCGCTGGCGGAACTGGTCAAAATTGACCCCAAATCCATCGGTGTCGGCCAGTATCAGCACGACGTGGATCAAAAGCTGCTGAAGAAGAAGCTGGAGGAAACGGTTGAAAGCTGCGTCAACTACGTGGGCGTTGACCTCAACACTGCCTCCAAGGAACTGCTCACGTCCGTATCTGGCCTGTCGTCCACTGTCGCCAATAACATCGTCGCCTATCGCAACGAAAACGGTGCGTTTAAGAACCGTAAGCAGTTGCTGAAAGTGGCCAAGCTGGGGCCAAAAGCCTTCGAGCAGTCTGCTGGATTCCTGCGGATTCGCGATGGCGAAAATCCTTTGGACAACACCGCTGTGCATCCCGAAAGCTACGACGTGGTGCAAGCGATCGCAACTGACCTGCAACTTCCCCTCACCGAGATCTCCAAACACCGGGATCGGCTCCAGACAATCAACCTGAAGCAGTATGTCACCGACACCGTGGGCGAACCGACGCTGCGCGATATTCTGGCCGAACTGGAAAAGCCCGGTCGCGATCCGCGTGAGCAGTTTACCTACGCCACGTTTGATGCCAGTATCACCGAAATGTCTGACCTGAAGCCAGGGATGGAGCTAGAAGGCGTCGTGACCAACGTGGCCAACTTCGGCGCATTCGTGGACATCGGCGTTCACCAAGATGGCCTGGTGCATATTTCCCAGCTTGCCGACCGCTTTGTCAAAGATCCCAATGACATCGTCAAAGTTGGCCAAGTCGTCAAAGTGCGAGTACTGGAAGTCAATGAGAAGCTGAGTCGAATTAGCCTGTCGATGCGATCGCAAGATGCGGGGCAGTCGTCTACACCACGTCCGGCTGGGAAGAAGAAGTCGGGTGCAAAGCAGGACAAGCAGCAGTCTAAGACGAGTCTGCAAGACCTTCAGGCTAAGTTTAATCGGAAGCTGTAGGAGAGTAGGGGCGTGGGGGCAGGGGAGCAGGAGGAGCGGTATTAAAGAGTTGATCGGGGATCAAGTTGCGATCGCGGCTTGACGGCTTGAGCCAACTCAACTTGAGCTGGATCTGCTATCTTAGTTGCAACTAACTGATCAAAGTTGAGAACACAAGTGTGATTCTCGGTCAACGTTCATCGCTATGAAACTCAGCCATCGCCAGCAGCATATTCTTTGGGCGACAATTCGCCACTACATTGCCACGGCTGAACCCGTTGGCTCCAAGTCCTTAGCCGATGAGTACGGATTAGACGTGAGTCCGGCCACAGTTCGCAATGCCATGAGCTACCTGGAGCGAGCGGGGCTGCTGTTTCAGCCGCATACCTCTGCTGGTCGGGTTCCGTCCGATTCGGGCTACCGGATTTATGTGGATCGCCTGATGCAGCCCACGGATGTTTTAGCTCGTCAGGTTGATCCTCTGCTGGATGGACGATTGAACTGGATTGACTGGAGTTTAGAAGCCATTCTGCGCGGCGCGGCTCAGCTTTTGGCAACGCTGAGTGGTTACGTCACGCTGATCACCATGCCTCAGCTCAAAATGTCCCAGGTGCGGCATGTTCAGCTTGTGCAGGTAAATCCAGGGCAGGTTCTCTTAATTGTTGTACTGGATTCTTACGAGTCTTACTCCAACCTAGTGCAGCTTCCTAGATCCGATGAGGAAGAACTAGAGTCAGCAGAACTGATTGATCGAGAACTCCAGTTGCTGTCCAACTTTCTCAATCATCAACTGCGTGGCCGCTCTCTATCCGAAGTTGCCACTTTGGACTGGCAAGAGCTAGACCAAGAGTTTCAGCGCTATGCCGATTTGATTAAAGTGGCTGTGCAAGCACTTAATCGTCGGACGCAGACTCCCAGCACAACCCAAATTTTCATTAGTGGCTTTTCGGAAGTGCTGCGGCAGCCAGAGTTTTCTGAAACCCAGCAGCTTCAGGCCATTCTTCAGCTTTTGGAAGAAGAACCGGATCAGCTCTGGCCGCTGATTTTTGATGAGGTGGATAGCGATCAGCTCACTCGGCGGGTGACAGTGCGTATTGGCACAGAAAATCCCCTGGAGCCGATGCAGTCCTGCGCGATTGTGTCATCGCCCTACTATCGCGGTACTCTGCCTGTCGGTAGTGTGGGCGTGCTAGGGCCAACTCGGATGATTTACGAAAGTGCGATTCCAGTTGTCGAGGCAACGGCGGAGTATCTTTCACACGCGCTATCCAGTCATCAGTAGAATGCTAAAGCGCTATCTTAGGGGCGAATGCCATTCGCCCCTACAAGACACCCTAAATCTGACGCTATTTAACTTGTCATGTCTTTTATTTTGACCAACGATGACGGAATTGATGCGCCTGGTATTTGGGCAATGCGCGAAGCACTACAGCAGGTAACGGGTGAATCCGGCGTGATCGTCGCGCCGGATAGCCATCGTTCAGGCTGTAGCCATCAGTTTATGACGAAATCGCCCATTGCCGTTGAAGCGCGATCACACAATGCTTACGCCGTCAGCGGTATGCCAGCGGATTGTACGCGGGTGGGGCTGGGGCCAATTTGTCCAGACGCCAAGATTGTCTTGTCTGGAATCAACGCGGGGGGGAATCTGGGTTCCGATATTCACGTATCTGGTACCGTGGCCGCCGTGCGGGAAGCGGCGATTCTGCGTAGGGCTGGCATTGCCGTGTCCCACTACATTCAGCGAGGGCGCAGCATTGACTGGTCGGTGGCGACCCGCCTAACAGCCAAGGTTCTAACGCTGCTGCTCGACAAATCGCTACCTGCCGGATCGTTTTGGAACGTCAATTTGCCGCATATTGCCCCCGAACAGCCCGATCCGGAGATTGTCTTTTGCTCCCCCTGCACCCAGCCGCTGCCCCTAGAATTTTCCTTTGAAGATGGTAATTTTTGCTATGTCGGAGAATATGGTAAGCGCGATCGCGATCCGGGCGCAGACGTAGACGTTTGCTTTTCGGGCAATATCGCCGTCACCAAAGTGCAGTTGTGGTAGTTCATCTTTAAGACGCTCATGCAAATTGCAGTTATCGGCAGTGGATTTGGCGGACTATCTGCCGCGATTCGACTCCAGGCGCAGGGTCATCAGGTCACAATTGTGGAGCAGCGCGATAAACCCGGTGGTCGCGCCTATGTGTATGAGCAGGACGGGTTCACGTTTGATGGGGGGCCGACGATTATCACCGTGCCGCAGTTGATCCATGAGCTATTCGAGCTGAGCGGCAAGCGTACCGAAGACTATGTGCAGTTGGTGCGGCTCGACCCGTTTTATAACGTGCGGTTTGAAGACGGCTCAATCTTTCGCTACAGCGACGATACCAAGGAGCTAGTTGAGCAAATTCATCAGTTTAATCCCGCCGATGTCGCAGGCTATGAGCGCTTTTATCGAATGGCGGAGCGGATTTTTCAGAAGGGACTGCCGCTGATGGAGCAGCCCTTTCTGGAGTTTGCCGACATGCTGAAAGTGGCTCCCGATATGGCGCAACTGCAAACCTGGCATTCCGTCGCAGGGTTGGTGAATCAGTATCTCAAGGATGAGCGCCTGCGGCAGGTGTTTAGCTTCCATCCGCTGCTGATTGGCGGTAATCCCTTTCAGAGCACGACTATCTACGCCATGATTCACAAGCTGGAGCAGGCGTTTGGCATCTGGTTTGCGATGGGCGGCACAGGCGCATTAGTGAAAGGTTTGGTGCAGCTTTTTCAGGATTTGGGCGGCACGCTGCGACTGAATACGCCCGTGGCCGAAATTACAGTGGATGACGCGACCCGTCGCGCAGCGGGATTGCGGTTAACGACCGATGAAATCATTCCGGCTGATGCGGTGATTAGCAATGCAGACGTGGCCTATACCTATCTCAAACTGGTGCCCGCTGCCTATCGTCGCAAAAACTGCGATCGCACGCTCACCTCCAAGCGCTACTCCATGTCCCTGTTCGTCCTCTACTTCGGCACCAATCGCCGCTATGACGAGATGGCCCACCACGAAATCCTGATGGGGCCACGCTATCGGGAGCTGATGGACGATATTTTTAACCGTAAAGTCCTAGCCGACGATTTTTCGCTTTACCTGCACCGACCGACCGCTACCGATCCCTCTCTTGCGCCTGCGGGCTGTGACTGCTGGTACGTCCTGTCACCTGTGCCACATTTAGATGCTGAGATCGACTGGACAGTGCAGGCCAAACCCTACCGCGATCGCATTGTGCAATATTTGGAAGACCGCTACTTGCCGAATTTATCGCAGCATATCGTTACTGAGCACTACATCGACCCGCTGCATTTCCGCGACGAGTTGAACAGCTACAAGGGCAGCGCGTTTTCCATTGAGCCAACGCTATTTCAATCGGCCTGGTTCCGACCCCATAACCGCAGCGAAGACATTCCCAATCTTTATCTCGTGGGTGCAGGCACTCATCCAGGCGCAGGCATCCCTGGCGTGATGAATTCTGGCAAAATTGCCGCCAATCTCATTCACGTCGAAAACCGATGATTTATTTTTTATGAAGTGCTTGCGGCGCAAGCACTTCATAAAATGATTGGATTCTTATGCCGTTGCTAGCGAAGCAAGCGGATCAGGAATAGATGCGGAGGGAGCTTCAAATTGACCAGTTGCCACATACTCTAGTCTGAGTTTCAGCCAGTTCATAAATGAAGCATTGGTCGTGATAATTGCCGCAGCGGGTTGAGGACATTTGACCTTCACGTCAGCCATTTCCGGTGCATCTAGAAAAGCAGGTTGCTCAACTATCCAGAAATCAATTTCTTTTTCCTGCTCTTGGTAGTAGCGAACTCGCTCTTTTAGAACTTCTTCAAACGGTTCTTCTTCTAATAGAAATTTGCGGCTGGCTGCTACGTAGTAGTAAGTTGTCATTGTTAAACTCCCTTTGCTTTAAATTGCGCCTTTAGGTAGTAGGAAAGTTCGGCATTGTCCACCTTACGAGATGACGGCACTCAACATAACTCTACAGTTATCAAATTTATCAATCAGGTGATCCCCTTCCTATTCCTATCTAATCACGCCTCTATTCGCCTCGAATACCAAGTAGCTGTGCGTAACAAATGCAAAATCTAAAACCGGGGGACGCCCCTCCAGGGCGCTCTCCCGGTTTTTAGGTGCGTTTAGCTATGCCAACCTGCTCACTATGTCCAATACCCTTGCAGAATGACCTGTTTCATCTCGCGCACCGCTTGCTGCATACCCACCAGCGCGGCACGGCTGACGATGGTATGGCCGATATTGAGTTCTTCCATCCCCTCTATGCAGGCGACTGGATAGGTATTCCAGTAGGTTAAACCGTGCCCAGCATTCACTCTTAGGCCAGCCGCGATCGCTTGATGACAGCCTTTGGCCAGAATTTCTAGCTCTTTCTGCTGAGTTTGTTCATCCTTAGCCTCGGCGTAGGTGCCCGTGTGCAGTTCAATGAACTGAGCTTTGGTGGCGGCGGCGGCCATGATTTGATCTGCATCCGCATCAATAAACAAGCTGACAGGTATTTCCGCGCTCTGGAGCTGATCGACAACAGCCGTAATCCGCTCAATTTGTCCCGCAACGTCTAAACCACCTTCAGTGGTGACTTCTTGGCGCTTTTCGGGCACAACCGTGACGTAATTGGGTTTGATCTCAAGCGCGATCGCAACCATTTCATCGGTTGCCGCCATCTCTAGATTGAGATGAGTCCGCACGGTTTCCCGCAACAGACGCACATCCCGCTCCTGGATATGCCGTCGATCCTCGCGCAAATGCACGGTGATTCCATCAGCTCCACCCAACTCAGCCAGCACGGCTGCTGCAACCGGATCGGGTTCTACTGTGCGACGAGCCTGTCGGATAGTAGCAATGTGGTCAATATTGACGCCTAGCGTAGGCAAGGGAGACCTCTCCTTCTCATCTAAAACTGCTCACCTAAGTAGTGGCATATTGTCTTAAACACCGGAGCGTTCCCCGGTATTGATTGCGCTTAGTTATGCCAACCGACTTAAACTGTCCAAAATTGTCGGAAACCTATACGTTCCTGATTTTACCTGAAACCGCAAACGCTTTCTGAGTCAGTCAATTATCCTAGCAAAGTGGGCTATCAATTAGCTTTTATAGATGCTCTGCCCTTCAGCAGATTAGATGAGCTGATGTCACAAAACTTTATTATTGCCGTGCCGTATCGTATACTACGCGAGAGCGTGTAACGAGGAGTATAGATGTGATGTCGGAGGCAGTTAGGCCCCTGACAGTACCGAAGGAGCTACTAGGTACGCCAGGTATTGTGAACCCGAACCTGCTGATGTTTCTAGCAGCAGTTTGGATTGCCGTCATGTCATGTCTGGGCTACTGGATTTGGGAGTGGCCAAGTTGGTGCTGTTTTTTGCTCAATGTTTTGGCGTTGCATTTGGCAGGCACCGTGATTCACGATGCCTCTCATAATGTTGGGCACCAAAATCGGATCATGAACGCCATTCTCGGTCATGGTAGTGCTCTGATGCTGGGCTTTGCTTTCCCAGTCTTCACCAGAGTACACATGCAGCACCACGCCAATGTGAACGACCCAGAGAATGATCCAGACCACTTTGTCTCAACGGGTGGCCCACTGTGGATGATTGCAGCTCGGTTCTTCTATCACGAGATTTTCTTCTTTAAGCGACGCTTGTGGCGCAAATACGAGCTTTTAGAATGGTTTTTGAGCCGTTTATTTGTGATTACAATTGTCGTTCTGGCCATTCACTACGACTTTTTAGACTTTATTTTCAACTTCTGGTTTTCACCCGCACTAGTCGTTGGCTTAGCGCTGGGGCTGTTTTTTGACTATCTACCCCATCGTCCATTCAAGGAACGCGATCGCTGGAAGAATGCTCGCGTTTATCCCAGCCCGATTCTGAATATCCTGATTTTGGGTCAGAACTATCATCTGATTCATCACCTATGGCCTTCTATCCCCTGGTACAACTACCAGCGAGCCTATCGAGCCACGCGACCGCTACTTGACTCTAAAGGTTGCCATCAGTCCTTGGGGCTGCTAGAAGGTAAAAGCTTCTTTAGCTTTTTGTACGATGTGTTTTTAGGCATCCGGTTCCACGGCAAGAAGCAGACGAAAGCGGACTAAGCCGATTTTATCGGTCTCTCGTAAAAAAGTGGAAAACGCAAGAGGGGAGGTTAGCACGGCTGACCTCCCCTCTTGCTTCTAACGTTTAGCTCAAAAAAGCCCCCTTGCTCCCTTTCCTCCTCGCCCTCAATCCCTGCTCACAGCCCTATAAAAACAGCAGACCCTACGGGCTACTCACCACAGAGGACGGCATCGGGTCAGAGCATAAGTCGGGTCGCAAATCGCGCGCTTTCCGCAGATAAGGGTGGTGAACCTGGGTTTGATGGGCAGGCATATACACATGAATTAAAAACCGGATGCACTTAGTCAAACTGTCTTTAACATGCATTTGCTGTACATCTAATAGTGGCACCTGATCCCACTGGTTGCGATCGCGGGCGATGGCCGCTGGGAAAATAGCATCTAGATCGCGCGTCACAGAAAAGGTAGCGCTGATGATATTACTGGGATCAATTTGGTTGCGGGTTTGAAATTCGTTTAGCAGTTCTTCAACGGCTTCTCGAATGGCCTCAACTGAATTTTCAGATACAGTCGTCGCTCCTCGAACTGCTCGAACTTTCCACTCCACGCGGCCAAACCTCCATCTCATTGTGTGTGCCAGATTCCATTTAAGACTATTGGTGCTTGTTTCCCATTGAGGATTCTATCCTATCAAGTTTGGAAAACAGATCTCGAATTTTCAATCAGATTTGATATCACGTTCCAAACTAGCTGCGTTGAGTTGGTTCTGAGTACAATAAAATTATCAGCTTGTTCTTCTTAGCAGATCGGCACAACTGCTTATGTCTTCTAAACATCCAGCATCGTTTCGCTACTTCAAAGCGCGTTTATTGGCACTAGGACGTCCTGCTGTTTGGATTCCAGCGTTAATTTTGGCGCTAGTTGCTGCATTCATGCTGGAATATACGACCAATCCAGACTGGTTAACCAGTTCCGATGATGATTTAGGGCCGGATCGGTCTGGGTTGGGCGATGCGCTTTCAGAAGAGGATCTCAGAGCGGCAGCAGATATCGATAACCTAGAGGTGCTATCCAGCGATTTTCAAGCTGATTCAGCGCTAGACAATCAAGATCAGGCTAATGGTAATGAGACAAATAATTCGGCTCAGCCCAGTGAGCTATCAGCGGGAGAGCGGTATTTAGCCAGTCGCGATCGCAATAATTCTTCTAACGAATCAGCCGACGGTTCAAATGCCAGCGCGTTACCCCAACCCCTTACAGGAACCGTAAACTCGACAAATTCCCGCTCAACAAGTCGTAACGGCTCCGCTTCAGGCAATAGCCCCTATTTATTCTCTTTAGGACTACTGGATGATGCGAGTAACAGTAATGCTCCAGCCTCTGCCTCAACAACCGTTAGTCCTCTAGAGCGAGCCATTCTAGATCAGCAGTTGCAGTCCGCTGCTAGATCAGAAACAGAGACTTTAGCCGATACTACAACCGCTGATACGGAACAGTCGGCTGATGCAACTATGCCTGGGCTGACTCTCACTGAACCGACTGCTTCACCTGGCTTAACATCACAGTCTCCAGGTTCATCAATCTCGGTTCCGTTCATTCCGACCAGCGCAACGATGTCGCCACCCCCAGGCACCACTGGGTATACGCTGCCACCAGCTCTCACCCCGGCCAACCCATCTGCATCTGGTGCAAATATTTATTCTCCTTCGAGTTCACCCATCTCAGGGATAGCACCGCAGTCATCGCTAGCACCGCAAATCCCTTCAATTGGCAACACGTTCAATCCGGTTCCCAATATTACTAACGTCGGTGTATTTGGCCCCACCCTTTCTCAACCGCTGGATGCTTCTTCCACCCAAGCTACGCCGCAAGCGGCTCCATTTTCAGCCTCACGTCGCCCGCCCGGACGAAATATTGGTAATGGTGAAATCAACACCTTCTCTAATCCCTAACCCATGTGAAATCTGGTTACTGTTTATTTTCATTTTCCGTGAAATGCCTGCCAAACAAGCGTTGCACCGAAAATAAACGGGTTTCCATACACGGATTTGATATAAGTATCTGCATATATAGTCATTCCAGTTAAGGATGAGAAAATGAGAGAGGAGAGTGCCTCAGGATGAGGCACTCTCCTCTCTCGTTCTTATCTAGAACCGCTATAAATAGATACGCATCAAAAAACAAAGCAGCATTTTTCCGGTTTTTTTGATGCATTTATTGATGACAACCCACCTATCTCTATTGATTATGCAGACGATTTTGGAGCAATCGTTTCACATTCTTTACGTACAGACCTGAGCGTAGGATTCAATCGAATTAAATTTAAAACCTTCTAGATATTAGGCTGACCTAGCATCTAGAAGATAGATGCTTGAAAACGCTTGGTTTAGCTGCTTTTTCTAGCATAGAAATCAATCCGATAGTCGTGAATTTTGACACCTGTGCGGGCTTCGACAGCTCGAATCACTTCGTCGGGTAGTTCAACATGAATGTCAATAATTTGCTGAGTATCAACACAATTAACATGGCTATGGGAGTCGCTGATGTTGCCATATAGCCGACCATCAGAGCGTTCCATGCACTCAATGATGCCCTGTTCTGAGAGAGCTTCTAAGTTTTGATACACCGACGTATGGCCGATCTCTTTACCCTGCTGATTGAGGCGATCATAAATATCACGAGCCGATAAATGCTCTTGTTCATTCCAGAGCAATTCCAAGATGTAGCGGCGCTGGCGACTAAGACGCATTCCCAATTCCTGACAACGCTCAATTGCGTCCTCTAGGGAACGAATCGGTTTTGCAACTGTTGTTGTATCGCTGCTGCTAGTCATCTTGTTTTAGCCCTCGAATCCATCAAATAAAAGAAACAAAAATAGAAAGTTATGCTGCAATTCCGCTTAGCTCTATTCTAGCGATGGTGCGATCGCGGTTAGTTCCGTTTTAGCTCTAGCCCATGCCCCAGATGCGGTGCTGTTAAAAGTGCTGTTAACCTGATGAACATCTGCTATCTGTTTCCTCTAGCAGACATAAAACCGATTTCATCAGCAAGCTGTTCATCTGGATTCAAATCGACGTTGAGCTATCGATTCGTGTTTATGACACTGGCTATACTGGGCATCTGATTCGCTATGTACGCAATACGTCAACCCAGCTTGCTGCTCAGGATCAATTTACCGATATTCTCTACACAAGCTCTGGAAATCTCTTGCCTTGCCGACAGCGGGTGGGGGCACCCAGGCATGCTCTACAACCGTAGTCATTTCCACTTTAGCTTAGAGAACGGTAAACAGTCTAATACGAAGTGGCTAATACGAAATGGTCGTTCTACAAAATCATTCCCTGAATATCACTGGCAATCCTAGAATACTGTTTAGCAAAAGGTTACACTGTGTTCCTTTGTTCCTTTTGCCTAAAATTCAAGTTGACTCAGGGATAACTCAACCACTTACTCACAAACGTTGCATCCATCTACTATCTGCATGACTTCAATTGCTCTGACTGAAACTCAAATTCAAACCCTTGACCTCGCTGCGGCTGAGGCGACAATCCAGTCTGTTCTCCAGCAAATTAAGACAGAAACAGCCCTGTCCGATATCAACTTGCGCTTTGATATTCAGTATTCTCGCGATCAGGCCGATCCGCGTGAACTGTCTGAGATTCCTGAAGTGCGTCTGTGGTTTGTTCGCTTAGACACCCGTTATCCTTGGCTACCGCTGGTCTTGGACTGGGAAGCAGGTGAACTAGGCCGCTATGCCGCCATGCTGATTCCGCACCAGTTTAGCCCCACTGAAGGAGTTCGCTATAACCCAGAGGCACTAGAAATTTTTGTCATGTCCAAGGTGTTCATCAGCCTCGACTGGATGAAGCAACACGGCATCATTAACCGAACTCGGCTGAAGTTTATGACTCAGATGTTGGGGTACGAGCTAGACGACAGCTTTTTTGAGCTGTTTGGCTAATTTGCATAGAAAGCAAATAGATGAGGGAAGCACCTGCATTGCAGGTGCTTCCCTCATCTATTCGGGCTAGGTAGACAGCTTTTACTGGAGCTCTATTTAGCCGCCCCAGACTTTTTCCAGAATGGTCGCAGGCTGAATATCGGCAACGGTATTTGATGGCGACTGAATCCCAACAAATCGATCGCTCTCCGGCAGCAGTTTCTTGGGATCAGCACTACCGAATAGAGCCAGTGTATAAACCTTTAAGGCTACACCTAGCTGCATCGGTACGCTAGCTGGACAGAGCAACAAGTTGGCTCCAGCAATCATGGCGGCAAGGCGACGGAGTGAACTGGGTCGCACAATCTTTACGTCCGGACAGACTTGGTTCAGCGCTGAAACAAAGGCTGGGTTACCTGCCCATTCTGCAACCACGATGGGGATATGGGGCTGCTTTTCCTTGAAGCTGGCAATGATTTCCTGCCAATACTCAACTGGATACTGTTCTCCTGCATCGTTGATTGAAAGGGATGAGGGCGGCTGATTCGAGCCACCGTAGATCATCACGTAGCCTGTCTCTTTGATGCCAAGCTGTTGCTGTTGGGCTTCGGCCCAGTCAATATGCCGCTTAGCAATGGTGACGTTAATTTCTGGACAAGCCGTTGGGGAAATATTCAAACCCTGGAGCAGGTCATGATATTGGTAGGCCAAATACTGCTCAGATTTGAGGGGAACCTTGTGGGTCAAAAAGACCTGGTTGCTGCTGCCAGCATATCCCACCCGAACAGGGCTACCCGTCAGCCAGAGCAACAGTCCAACGCCCCAGCCGCCGCCAGCCATGATGGCTGCATCGTGGGTGCGATCGCGGGCGATTCCCAGGAGATTAGCCCAGTCCGATAGGCTATTCCGATCCACGAAGTCGAAAGGAATGATTTGATTCACAAATTTGCAAACCTCGTAGGCGCTTTTGGCGCGAGGTTCGACCACAACATCGATTTCTGCATTGGGCAGCGATCGCTTGAGCGTTTCTAGAGTTGGGAAAAACAGAAGCTGTTCTGTAATGCCGCCGGGAACAAGGGCCAGTATCCGCATAACATTTGTTTACGCTTACTCGCTCCATATTCTGTAGGAAAACTGCGGGAATTACAACTCCCAATCGATTAAATCATCAGGATTAAATCTGTAATTTTGGCTGAGTCACTCAATTTAGCCCGCTTTGGCCCGTCGCAGAATTCGCCATCTGCTCCTGAGCATGCGCCAAAGCCCCTTCACAGGCATCAAGCAGTAAGCGAATCACGTAATCAAAGCCATCGATGCCGCCATAGTAGGGATCGGGCACGTCTGTATCGGCATGATGCTGACAAAACTCGCACATTAGCTTCACTTTGTCTGCATCAGCAGGGGTGCGCGTCAGCGCCATGACATCGCTATAGTTTTCACGATCCATGACCAGGATTAAATTAAATCGATCAAAGTCGGCAGGGATAAACTGCCGAGCTTCTCCGTTGAGTTCAATGCCCTGACGTTGGGCTGCTGCTCGCATACGGCGATCGGGCGGACTGCCAATGTGATAGCTAGACGTACCAGCCGAGTCGCATACGATTTGCCCATCTAGCTGATGCTGGCGGATCAGGTATTTCATGATGCCTTCTGCCGATGGGGATCGACAAATATTGCCGAGGCAAACGAATAAAATGCGATAGGTCATGATGAATTGTTATGAGCAGATTTTTGCGCTAAATGGGGAACCGAGCTCGGTTGAGTGCGTCGTGGGACGATGGGGAACGGACTGGAACCGTAAGCAGTTTACCCTGTTCCAGTATTAAGCATCACCCCAAATCATGTTAAGCTCATGCCTGCCTTTGATCCCATCCTGAAGCTGGGTGTGGTATTTGAATAGTGGTTTATGTTGTATGGGTTAAGCCTAGATAGCACAAGCGATTCTAGACTATTTGAGAACTGCGCCAGTTTGAAAACTACCCTGAGTAGGGATCAAGGTTCTGGCTTGATGCATAGTGAGGAAACTGTTGATGTTTAGGCGTCGGCGTAGCACATTCGGAAAATCTATTTATGGCCGCTCTAGTCGGCGTAAGTCTAGACCGTTGCGTCCCACGGCCTGGATTGCGATCGCAATTGCAGTTGTGATCGCTGCCGAATTATTGCTGCGTGCGATCGCGGGTATGGGTGGCTTTGGCGGTGCCTTAAGCAGCTACCAGGGCGAGTCCGCCACAATTTCGGCCTATCGGCTCCAGTTTCTCAGCCGCGATCAGCAGCATTATGACGGTTTGCCCAGCACAGGCCAACTGAAAGCAACCTACAGCCCACTAATGGGCTATCGACTTCTCCCAGATCAGCAAAATCAGTATTGGGCCATCAATGCTCAAACGTTTCGCGATAATGAACCCATCACGGTAGATAAAGCCGCGAACGAAATCAGAATCGTGCTTCTGGGTGGATCAACAGCGTTTGATGAACTGAACGACAACAACCAGCCTGAGCTGAGCAATCGGCTGGAAGAGCTGCTCAATGGCCGTGTAGCAATGCAAAACTCCCAGCCAGATCAGTTTCAGCCAGAAGTCCTGCCGTTCCGCCTAGACCTAACAGAACAGGCACTAGCGCGTCAGCCCCGAATTCCCAACGGCCAATATCGGGTGATCAATGCCGCTGTACCAGGCTACGCGTCTGGCAATGAACTATCGCGGCTAACGCAAGACGTGATGGCCTATAAGCCCGATATTATTATCGCTTTACATGGCTATGCGGATTTGCTGCTGCCCAGTTCCTACGAGGCTGCTGAAATTCCAGGTTTGGAACCGCTCATGACCAATGCGTTCCAGCACTTCACTACGGATGTGATGCAGCAAGTTAAAGGATTTTTTGGACAGTTCTATCTGATTAAAGCCATTCACTATTGGATTATTCAGCCGCAGCAAAAACCTGCGCCGATTCGATTGATTACCCCAAATCAAGACGAAGCATTAGCTAATCAGCTACCTGGCGATGAAGCAGAACTGCGATCGCGCATTCAGCGCTATCAGCGCCACCTGCGCGAAATGGCTAGAATCGCAACCAACGCCAATATTCCCTTCATCATTGCCATCCAACCCGAAATCACCGGACGAGGAGAAGAAAACTTGACCGAGCAAGAACGAGAAATGATTTCCGTTTTAGGTTCCACTTATCAGGAACGAATTGCGACAGGTTATGAAGCACTAGCCGCCGCCGCTAGCCAAATCCGTAGAGAGCTACCCCAGTCTCGCGCGCTCAATTTATATACTCTCTACGCCTCTGATCTCGACGCCTCTAACCCAAAAACAGTGGCCGCCTTCCAGAGCCCAATTCATCTCACAAAGGACGGTCGAGAGAAGCTTGCAAGTCGGCTATACGATGCTGTCATAGAAACACAAACCATTGAGCCTATTCCATTTAATCAGGCAAACCAATAAATAAATAGAAAACTAGCCAACTCAAAAGGAGGCTGGGCAGTGCCCAGCCTCCTTTTGAGTTGGCTAGATGCTATAGCGATCGCCATATTGAGCAGGAGGCTAGTATGGCGCGCCATCGCCGCGCCATACTAGCCTCCTTACTCCTAACTAAGCTGACTACAGCTATGCATCAATTACAAGCCAGGTAGGTTAAGGCCGCCTGTCAGCTCTTCCATCCGCTCGCGCATAGTTGCCGTGGACTTGTCGTAGGCATCCTTCATGGCGGCGGTAACTAAATCTGACAGGACTTCAGCCCCCTCAGAGAGGGCATCTGGAGAAATCGTGACGTTGCGAGGTTCTTGGTTGCCGCTGAGCACAACCTTGACGAGGCCGCCCCCCGCTTCACCTTCAATCTCCATCATTTCAAGTTCTTCTTGTAGCTTCTTGGCACCTTCTTGAACCTGCTGTGCCTTCTTAAATGCATCAGCAAGCTCTTTCATTTTGCCCATGCCGAAGCCGAATCCTTGCCCTTTCGTCATAAGTGATTATCTCTAAATGTGACCACGGATTATGAAACTACTCAATATTACAGTAAGGCTTTCGAATCAACACGTCGAATTGTGTCTTCTACGCCGTCTCCTACGCAATGGAGAAATCGCCCAAGATCTTGACTTCAGGCTTGAGCTGCACTGACCAGCGTTGCTCCACCTGTTCCTGAATATGAGAAATCAGACGGAAAACATCGGCAGCAGTTGCCCCACCCAAATTCAAAATAAAATTGGCATGCTGCTGAGCGACTTGGGCCTGACCCAGTTGGTATCCTTTCAGGCCCGTTTTCTCAACAAACCAGCCTGCAGCCTGCGATCCTGGATTGCGAAAGACGCTGCCACAGCTTGGCAAATGATAGGGCTGGGCCGTCCGCCGCTGATTCAGATCGTCGGTTGTGTCCTTCAGCACGGCCTGGGGATCAAAGCCGGGTCGAAGCTGAAATGTAGCTTGGGTGACGAGCTGCTGCTGACCCTGTAAGTTCGATGTGCGATAGCGAAAGTCGAGATCATTAGGCAGGAGGACTGACAGTTGATTATCGGGGCGGATCACATGGGTATTCACCAAAATGTCGGCTGTTTCAGCTCCATGTGCGCCTGCGTTCATCACTACGGCACCCCCTACGGTACCGGGGATGCCCACGGCCCACTCCAGCCCTCGCCAGCCGCGCTCTGCGGCTTGCCAAGCGAGTTTGGCAATCGGTACTCCAGCACTTGCCGTGACTCGCCCTGTTGCAGGATCAAAGGAGATATCCCGCAAATGGCGCATGCCGATCACCAGTCCGGACAGGCCGCGATCGCTAATTAGCAGATTGGAACCAGCTCCCAAAAAGGTGATGGGAATTTGCTGCTCTCTGGCCCAGACAATACCAGCCTGAACGTCATCCAAGCGACGAGGCGATAAGTACCATTCGGCTGGTCCCCCAATTCTTAAAGAGGTGAGGCCCGCTAAGGAAACCTGCGATCGCAGTTCGCAGGTTGTACCTGGGATATGAGGGGCTGTGGGCGTTGATGAGACAATAGCAGGCGCAGAATTGAGGCGAGAGTCTGTGGCACCTATCAGGTTAGACGTTGAATGGCTAGATGTGGGGGATTTGCCAATCGGCTTGGCGGACAAACGAGAATCAGGAGGATTAAACGAGAGTGTCATAGTACTTAGTTACTGCTTCTTCCATGAAAAATCGTGACGATGAGCAGAAATCTCGGTAGCGGTAAAACATATCGCATAGGTTATATACACGAGCCGATTTAGGTGCAGGCGGGCCGCCTACGCAATCTCTGCTGTTTTTATTGACAACATGACTGCTAGCAAATCCGGGCTCTAACCTAATTGCTGCTATTAACTGACTGAGCAATTGGACGAATCAAACTTTGATCAAGTAGCCACCAGATACATGATGTCCACTTAAGCCGATTGAGTGTCCAGCCCCGCATAGTGCGCCATTACGTCAGGAATCATCTGGTTTAGATTACCTGCCCCTAAGAATAAGACCACATCCCCAGGATGGAGAATTTCGGTTAAACATTGATACACCCTTTCCAGTGGAGCCTGATAGGTTACTTGAGCATGGCATGCGGCAACCTTCTCTGCTAAATGTTCCCCAGTAATTTGAGTTGTATTCATTTCCCCTGCACTGTAAATGTCTGTTAAGACAACACAGTCTGCATCTGTGAATGCAGTGGCAAACTCGTCAAGCAGCGCTTGGGTACGGCTATATCGGTGCGGTTGAAAAACAGCAACGACTCGCCGTTGATCAACAGCATCCGGCTGAGCCTTGGCAGAGGGGTGGGTCGTGGTTTGTAGTTGCTGTCGAGCAGCCGCTAACGTTGCTTTGATTTCACTGGGATGGTGAGCATAGTCATCGATAAAGGTGATGTTGTGGTGGATACCGCGACACTCAAATCGGCGTCGGGCACCTTGAAAGGTGGATAATGCTTGGGCGATGATCGAAAAGTCAAGGCCAAGATGACGGCCAACGGCAATAACGGCGAGGGCATTGCTCAAGTTGTGGCTGCCGAGCAGCTTGAGCTTGAGTGAGCCGAGCATCTGACCGCGCTCCCAAATGCGGGCGCTGGTGCCGTCGGCTTCATACTGCACGTTATCCACGGCGTAATCAGCGCCTGTTTGTGGAGACAGGCTATAGCTGATATCGAGTGGAATGTGCGATCGCACATTTTCGCAGTCGAGACAACCGATCAGCGTTTGGCAGTTTTCACGAAAGGTTTTGAACGTACCAATTACGTCCTCAAGGCTGTGATAGTGGTCTGGGTGATCGAGTTCAATATTGGTGACAATACCAATGGCCGCTGAAAGCTTGACGAGCGACCCGTCGGATTCATCTGCTTCTGCAACGAGGTATTCACCATCACCGAGACGGGCGTTGCCTTCCCAAGCGGCTACCTCTCCACCAATCACAATGGTGGGATCTAGCTCAGCTTGAAACAGCAGATAGCCAATTAAGCTGCTAGTGGTCGTTTTACCGTGAGTCCCCGCCACTGCGATGCTTTGATAGTGGCGAATTAGTGCCGCTAGCAAGTCAGAGCGATGAAAAATGGGACAGCCCAAATCAACGGCAGCCTGATATTCAGGATTTTGAGTGCTAATTGCAGTCGAGCAAATTACCTGCGGCAATTGAAAGATCTCTGCTTTAGCTTTAGGAACGTCTACAACAGAGGCGGTGGTCGTAGCCGTGCGTCCTATTGACTCACTTGGATTAATGAATGGCGGTACCCCTGCCTTTTGTGCTGCCTGAGGTTCTTTCCAGGCGGTTACTGACTTGGACTGAAAAAACTTGAGATTGGATGCATCCTGACTCCAAAAAATGTGCGCCCCGGCGTCTTGTAAACGCTGAGTAATATGATTTAAGCGCACGTCCGAACCGGAAACTGGCAGTTGCCACCTAACTAAAATATGAGCGAGAGCAGACATTCCAATTCCACCGATGCCGATGAAATGGAACGGTCTCCCGCTGAAATCTATAGAGTTCAGCATCGTAACTCCTCACGACCACACCACACCAATATCACGCGATATCATACCAAGAATCGCTTTTAAGCAACATTTTTCCCACTGAACGCTTAAAAATTCAACAGTACTTTATGCCAAAATGCGAACGAATTATTAATCAGTGTTGGCTCAAACAATAATTCTGAGATCACAAAACTGTCAATCAATCATTCACAAGCATTGGCTGTCGCTGATAAACAGATGCAGTTGTTATACCTAAATTCTTTTGCCAGCTACATCGAACGCAGGACTTAACCCTTTTGTTCGAAAGAATACATTTTGCTCAGCGTTGAATTGATGAATGGTATTCCAACATTTCTCTATTCGTTGCGGATACTAATCCAATTGAGGATGAGCAAACCCCTAGGGGCAGGGGCTAAAACCCCTCATTGAGCAGAGCCTCATAACGGATTGGTATTTAGCGTATAGGGTAGTCGCTGATTTCAATTAATTCCACATTAGGTACGAAAATTTACAGCTCGTGTATAGGATTAAATCCGATCCTGCTCCATGCCCATTCCCTATTCACAGCCATCGAACGTGCAGTTAAACGTACAGCTATCCGATCCTATCGATCCTGAGGCTGTAGCAGCGGTCGGGATTTTGGGCGGTACGTTTGATCCGATCCACCAGGGGCATCTTGCGATCGCAACCGCAGCCATACAGCAGGCTCGGCTTGATCAGCTTCTGTGGGTGCCTGATCCCCATCCTCCCCACAAGGCAAAATCGGTGATTACACCGTTAGACCATCGGGTCACGATGATTCAGTACGCAATCGCACCGTTTCCTCGCCAGCAGGTTTGGCAAATGCCCCAGGATGATGCCCAGGATCATGAAAGTTCTGCACCGTCATTTGCGATCGCAACGTTACATACGCTGCAACAGACCCAGCCCAACTGTCGCTGGTACTGGATTTTGGGCTTAGATGCGTTCTGCTCATTACCCAAGTGGTATCGCAGCAAGGATTTAGTGGATCAGTGTGAATGGATTGTGGCACCGCGCTCAGATGCTGTGAGTCAGTCGGTAATTGACTCGTGTGAGCAGGTGGTGGCGTATTTTGCGAGTTGCGATCGCGCGATTCAGTATCAGCTCCTCGGCCCTGCTGCTTATCAGCCGATCCCCGCCGCCTCTAGCCTGATCCGCCAGCGCTACCGCACTCAGTTAACCCAAAACCAAATCCATCAAATTGACCAGTGGCTCCCCCCAGCCGTCCACCACTACATTCAGCAACACCAGCTTTATGGCAGCAGTCATATGGCTTAAGACGTGGGCAGATTCTGAAAACGCTCAACCATTCGATTTCATAAATCTCTCAACCCAAGTAGTGATGACTATATTCACTGAGCTAGGGTTAGCAAGGGGGGAGCTACACATTTGGCACCCCGCCCCGGAAAGGGATTTTACACACAGCGAGCTATAAAAATCTGATGTTAATCAAAGATCAAACCCGGATTCTGATATGGGGCTTTGAGTAGATCTCACTAGCGTGTATGATCAGGGTCATTGAGTCCATTAATTTTGTTTGAGCATTACAGAGGGTTAAGACGCAGTGATTAGAGTAGCAATTAATGGTTTTGGACGGATCGGCCGCAATTTCATGCGCTGCTGGTTGACTCGTGGTGATGATACCCAGCTAGACGTTGTAGCCATCAACGACACATCTGATCCCCGGACGAACGCCCACCTACTCCGGTATGACTCCATGCTGGGGCGGCTTGATGGAGTTGACATCAGCGCAGATGACAATTCCCTTTATGTCAATGGCAAAACCATCAAGTGCACGTCTGATCGCAACCCCAACAATCTGCCTTGGAAAGACTGGGAAATCGATCTCATTATTGAATCGACTGGTGTTTTCTGTACTCAAGAAGGCGCAAGTCGGCACATTGAAGCTGGTGCAAAGAAAGTATTGATTACTGCACCGGGTAAAGGTGGCGAGATTGGTACCTACGTTGTTGGCGTTAACGACAGCGATTACAGCCACGACAAGTTCAACGTGATCAGCAATGCAAGCTGTACCACCAACTGCTTGGCTCCCATCGTCAAAGCGCTGAACGACAAGTTTGGCATCATCAAAGGCACCATGACCACGACCCACAGCTACACGGGTGACCAGCGACTACTGGATGCGAGCCACCGTGATATTCGTCGGGCGCGAGCTGCTGCCATCAATATTGTTCCCACCAGCACAGGTGCCGCGAAAGCGGTGGCGCTGGTTATTCCTGAAATGAAGGGCAAGCTGAACGGGATTGCACTACGGGTTCCGACTCCTAACGTATCCGTTGTTGATTTGGTTGCTCAAGTTTCTAAGCCAACGATTGCGGAAGAAGTCAACGCGGTTCTCAAAGAAGCGGCTGAAGGCCCGATGAAGGGCATTCTCGGCTATAGCGAAGAGCAGCTTGTTTCCTGCGACTATCGTAAGACCGACTATTCTTCTGTTGTTGACGCTAGCCTGACGATGGTGATGGATGGCGACATGGTGAAGGTTGTTGGCTGGTACGACAACGAGTGGGGCTACAGCCAGCGGGTTGTTGACCTGGCTGAAATCGTGGCTAAGAACTGGAAGTAAGTTTAAGTAAGTTTGCGATCGCAACTTCATAACCCATCAAAAGGGGCTGGTACTACCAGCCCCTTTTGACTTAAGAAATGGATTTTATATCAAGTCTGTGTATAAGAACCAAATTTATTTTTTGTGAAATGTTTGCGAAACACACGACTTGGTAAGTTACGAGCAGAGGAAAAACCAGTTAAGCGATCGCGGTT
>CBKWJC010000064.1:0-43062 GCA_966674685.1 uncultured bacterium | reverse complement strand
TGTTGATCTGTTTTTTTTTTTTTTTGTGTCCCCCCGGGGGGAGAGGGAGAAAGAGGGGGGGGGGAGTGCCCCAGAAACCCCCCCCCTCTCCTCTCTCGTTCTTATCTAGAACCACTATAACTGTGGCAGCACATATCCCTCTTTTATCACTCCGCCTAGAGAAAAGCCGAACCCTGCATTCGCTCGGCCTGCATGGCTGATGATTCCATTATGTCTAGCGACGGAATTTGAACCCCTCAGATTCCCTCTGAACAGAGTGATAAAAGAGGGATAGTTTGCTGAAACGGCAAATTTTCCAAGGCCAACACTGTCAGCCTTGGAAACATTAAATGCCGAGAACGATGCTTAAAATCGTACGCCAACGCCCCCTTGGAGCGATGCGGCTGTCCCACCTTCTTCGTAGCCATCAAAGGCAATGACTGCATTGCCAAACAAAACCAAGTTCGTTTGCGGCAGCATGTGGTCGATACCGGGTTGAATAATAAACGATGATTTATCACCGATTGGCGTAGCTTGGGAACCACTTACAATCGAGAAGCCCGCGCCCACGTAGACATCAGTTTGCCAATCAAGCGGAATATCCAAGGAAGCCGTTGGCGCAACGGCCCAGCTTTCATCCGATAAGAAGACCTGAGAGCGCAAAGACAGCGGAATTTCTAGAAACTTGTAGCGTCCAGCAATCACAGCTCCAAACGCATTGTCTTGGCTAGCAAAATCGCCTTCCGTCAAACCAAAGGAAGGCCCTACACCGACATAGCTACCGTAGGCCGCTTGAGCAGAGGCTGGGCTGGTAGTCATCAACAGTGTGCCGACAACCGCGATCGCAGATCCACTTAAAAGTGCGATCGCGCATTGAGTTGAATCGGATACCAATCTTGTAATGTTTTTGAGCGTTATCCCCATGAGTATTCACTCCTGAATTAGGTCATAAGCGCTTTATTTGCAATCCACTCGCATCAATATCACTCGTAAAAATCCATAATGCTGAGTGCCTGCATTAACAAAACGCATCATTCAATCCATTGCACACCGTAGTCTCTGTTAGCCCAAGTTTGCTAAAAAGCTCGTCGCAGATTCTTTAAGTAAAAACCAACTGAGTTCTTATCTCACAAACTTGACATTCACCATCCAAGCCAATTTGTAGATGATATTCATTAACAAAACCTAAATATCGGTAGACCTCCGACCTTTAGATTTTTAGTTGAGTTACATCTATTTACTGCACTGCACCACAGCAGTCTTAATCCAGTTCATAGCACCTTTGCAGTATCGCGTTATTTAAATTCATGAATGTAATTCATGAAGCAAATCAATGAACAAAAATACTCATGAAATTTGCCCATTGGCTTTGTATGAAAACGCTACATCATGCAAAAAACGGCCTAAATAACTGTGCAGCACGCTGTGTGCATTAATTTTAGCCTAAGGTTTCAGCGCCTCAATCGTTTGAGCGAAATTGTTAGTGTTGGATCTTGCATTAAAAGCCCGTCAATCATTTCATCTATAGGGACACAGCAATACCGTGTTTCTATAGATGAAATCTCACCTTACGAAATTCGCATTCCTTAGGAGCGTAATTTCATCAACCCGTCCTTATCCAATGTTGAGCTGATTGATGAATCACCTCCTTAGGAGGAACTCTATTGTGCTGTTGTGCTGTCTGTGGGTGTTGTCGTTGCAGCGCCTGCGGGTGCTGCGGTTTCCGGTTCAACAGGGTTGGCGGCACAGGTTTGATGGATACCGCCTTGGGCACAGATATATTCAATTTGCTGCGGATCTAAATTACGTACTGTTCTAAAATCGACGCCACGAATATGATCTGCTGGTTCAAACTCAACTGGGGTTGTAACGAATCCATCAACATCCTGGCCCACGGTAGGAGCTGCTAAAATCGCGCCAGCCAAATCCGCATTCTCTAAATTTGCGCCAACCAGTATAGTCGCAGTCAGATCTGCGTCCTTGAAGCTAGCATTTTGGAGTTTCGTGTGGCTAAGGTTGGTATCAACGAGACGTGCTCGGCTGAAGTTAGCGCCCCGGAGATTTGCCCGATGGAGATCGGCATTGGAGAGATCCGCCTCCTGCCAGTCGGACTGGGCTAAGTTCGCACTGCTGAAGTCAGCCCCAATCGCATTAGCTTTCCCAAGGCGAGCCAGTTTTAGTTCCGCATTGGCCAAATTGGCCTCGGCTAAATCGGCTCCTGTAAACACAGCCTCGGCTAGCATTGATCCCTGGAAATTGGCTTGAATTAAGCGAGCACTGCTGAAATTTGCGCCGGACATCCGAGCCATTGCTAAATTGGCTCGATCTAAAATGGCCTGAATAAAGCTGGTGCGATTTAAGCTGGTTTGCTGAAGCACTGCATCCGTTAGATCGGCCTCTTTTAGATCAGCTCCACTGAGGTCAGCAATCTGGTCGTCATAGGTGCCAAAGCGGCCATCTTCACCGGGGTTATAGAATCGTGCCCCCCGCAGGCTGGCTCCAGATAGCTGTGCTCCCCGGAAGCTAATGGCTCCTAAATCAGCCTGATCTAAAACGAGTGTGAAGGGAACAGCCGGATTGGTTGATTGGTTAAGATTAACCCGTCGTAGATCTGTTGCGGTTAGATCCGCGCCATATAGGCTGAGAATTTTTGCGATCGCTTGTTGAGTGGCCTGCTGACGGCGCAACGCTGCTAGCGCGGCATCGGGTTGCTGACTGCGGTTGAGCGATTTCAGATCAGTTTGCAGCGATTGATTCAGCCGATGTAAGGGTTCAAGCGCCGATGTACCCGTAGTGACTAGCGCCTGCTGAATGGCTTCAATCAGAGTTGGATTGTCTTCCTGAGCTAGCAAATCAACCAGTAACGGCACAGCCCGCTGATCTTGAATCGTTCCCAGCGTCAAAATGGCGGTTTGCCGCTCTTGGACTGACTGAGCAGCATCCTGTCCTGGCTCGGAGAGTCGATCGACCAGTGTTAAAAAGAGCTGATCGTCTTGGGCACGTCCTTCACGCCAGTTGGCTTGGCTTTGTACATAGATTTGCGTTCCAACTAGCGTGAGTAAAATCAACCCGACTAGCCCGGATGTGCTAGTGACTAGGGCTGTACCCGGATGCCGCCGCATCCAGCCTGCAATGCCCTGATTGAACTGCTGATTGTTTGGAGTTAGCACAATTGAGGTAATTGCACCGCTCTCGTCTGCCCAGGTTTGTGACTGTTCCCCTAGGGGGTGATAGACGGAGGTGGGATAGACGGCTGAGGCAGAGCGCTGTCCACGGCTTGCTTCAATCACATAGGTTCCGGCAATTCGATCATGAAATGCTCGTTTGCGGGAGTTGAAATGGGCGCTGAATCCTTCGCCGATCAGCAAAATGGCTGATAGCCCGGTGAGAATGCCCAAGCCCGGAAATGCACCGCTATAGCGCCAGATCAGATAGGCTAGACCGACGGGTAAGCTCCAGCGACCGACACATTCCCGCATGATTGCGCCAGAAAGACCCGGTGGATCGCCCGCTGCGGTTACCACGCGCAGTCCCAACCAGCGTTTAGGGGTGGTGCGTCCGGTTTTGCCCAGCAGGTAAAGCTGCGATCCGGCGACTACCACTGGCGTAATGACGGCAATCGACCAGAACAAGTTGCTCAGCGGGGCAACGGTCGGTTGGCGCTCGGCAATAGGGATGGCGAGGGTTTTGGCAATGGTCTCGCGGGTGGATGATAGCAGCGGATTGAGTGGGGCACTGTTGGTCGTTAGATATTGGTTTGCGATCGCACCCACTTGATAGGGAACTGCCGCGCTCACTACGACAAACGAAACTTCCAGCGTCCATGCGGCGATGCGGCGTAACGACAGCGGCAATCGCTGAATGCGAGGCCGACGTTTCGGCTGGGAGGATGTGGTAGCAGACTGTTGCCGTTCGACAGATGGGCTCGCCATAGCTGAACTTCCTAAATCAAAAACCAAACGTTGAAGTTGAGGGCTAAATCGCAATCAGTTTGCCCACTGTTTTAGCATTCCAGGCGGACAAAAACACGCATACTGCACAAAGATCTATTAACCTTGCCCGCTGTACTGAACTGGAAGGGTGATTACGAGCGCTGTTATGGGCGTCGGAGCAGGGGGACAGGGGGGCTGATTGGTCGTCACAGTTTAAGAAATTGGTAGAAAACCCATGCGAATTTGAGAACAGTTGAATTCCAAGATTTATCAGGCATCAAACCTGCGATCGCGCGTCCCATCGTTAGAGTTAGAGAATTAATCAGAGTTGAAGAGAACTAATTCTAGGAATACAGCAGGCTCATGGCGGCATCAGAGCATAAATTTATTTTGGATCTCACCATCGTGCTGGCATCATCTGCGATCGGAGGCTATATCTCCAATCGTTTGCGTCAGCCCGCTCTGCTGGGTTATTTAGCGACAGGTTTACTGGTGGGGCCATACGGGTTCAAACTGCTGAATGATGTTGAACAAATTCAATCCTTGGCTGAAATCGGCGTAGCCTTTTTGTTGTTTGCGCTAGGCGTTGAGTTTTCGCTGAATGAACTCAAGCGGGTCAAAGATGTAGCCATTCAGGGCAGTCTGTTGCAAATCGGCTTGACCACTGCCTTGGTCGCATTAATTACCGTTCTGCTGGGCTGGGTGGAAGGGATTACCCAAGGTATCTTTCTCGGCACGGTGCTGTCTCTATCTTCTACCGCAGTCGTGTTGAAGACTCTGACTGAACGGGGGGAAGTGAATACGCTGCACGGGCAAATTATGCTGGCAATCTTGATTGCCCAGGATTTAGCACTAGGTCTCATGCTGGCCGTTTTACCTGCTCTGACCCAGCCGGAACAGATCGGCATGGCGCTGTTGGAGGCTGTGCTGAAGGTGGTTGCTTTTTTAGGCGTTGCGATCGCAGTTGGCCGCTGGGTTATACCGCTATTGATTCGTAAAATTGCCGCCACCGAAAGTAGTGAACTGTTTTTGCTGACGGTGATTGCCCTGTGTTTAGGCGTCGCGATTGTGACGGCCAGCCTGGGGCTATCAATTGAGATGGGCGCATTTGTGGCAGGCTTGATGATCTCAGAAGTGGATTACGCCGATCAGGCACTGGCGAAGGTACTGCCGCTGCGAGACACATTTGCCTGTCTCTTTTTTGCATCCGTGGGCATGCTGATCGATCCCACCATTCTCTGGGAAAACTTCGAGGTGATTATCGGCTTGGTGATTTTAGTCATGCTGGGAAAAGCGATGATTATCCTGCCGATTATTCTTAAGTTTGGCTACTCGTTCAAAACGGCCCTGATGAGCAGCGTTGGCATCAACCAGATTGGAGAATTCTCATTTGTGCTGGCTCTGGTCGGGCGTGATCTTGGCCTGATTACCGAAAGCAAATATTTGCTGCTGCTCGGCACGACAGCAATCACGCTAGTTCTGACACCTATGATTGTTAAAGGATCAGCTCCCGCCGCCGATCAGGTGATGAAAATTCCCGCACTGGCTCAATTTTTACGACAGTTTGAGCAGCCCAAAAGCCTCTCAATTCCAGAAACGATTCAGGATCACGTCGTTGTCGCTGGATATGGTCGCGTGGGTCAGGTGATCGTCCGCATTCTCCGGGCGCAAGGCTATCCCGTACTGGTAATTGAAAACAGCGAAGCAGCCATTCAGCGTTTACGCATCGATCGGATTCCCTACATTTTTGGAGATGGAGATTCAGAACTGGTGCTCGAAAAGGCCCATCTGGAAAAATCCAAAGCACTTGCGATCGCACTGCCCGATCCCAACAGCACTCGACTGCTGCTCAAGCGGGCACTAGCGATCAATCCACATTTAGACGTTATTGCGCGATCTCACAGTGACCGAGAAATCGACCTACTCAGCCAAATTGGCGCGCGCGAGGTGGTTCAGCCCGAATTTGAAGCAGCGTTAGAACTGGGTTCACACCTTCTGTCTACCCTAGGCGAACCCCAGTCCCGCATTCACAACATCATCACCACTATTCGCACCGATCGCTACGTCAATATTCGCTTTAAATAATTGGCGTTGCTTAATCTGGGTATGAATTATCATGTGAGGGCGATGCCTCCACATCACAATTCATACCTAAAATCAGCAATTCCAAATAATTTGTTCTGGTAAAAAACGGCCATTGCGCCGCTCTGTGGCGGCACAATGACCGTTTTTACCTTTGCTCCAAGCTGACAGATCAAGCTCGTATGGGAGAACCCCATTTCTTATTATGAAACGTCTGCATCACGACCGCTTGACGAAAAATTGAATAACGGGTTTTCAAGCGAACGTCATGCAGGCCGGGAATCTATGAGGCTGAGTTGATTTAGCGGTTAACTCAAACGTTTTCAACCTAAATCTCGAACATGTTGGAATGATTGTAGTGAGAAGATAGTTTGCCAACCGTATTGTTAGTTTGCACCAATTTAACAACAGCCGCTGAAGCGAACAATTGAGGTGAAGCGCAAAATAAACAAATCTAAGAATGCAAAAATTGGTGAATACAAAACGATTGTCAAAACGCAATGATCGAGGGGATCAGAACGCAATCATAACGATCGCTAGAAATCACTAAACAAAACCGCCTGAGCGTAGAACTCATCAGCGTGGGATCAGCTTGACTCTCAGCTTCATCAACCCAACCCGTCTCACCTGTAGCACGGTAACCACGGTCAACAGAGGATTACTGAACTCGACGAGCGAGTAGCTGCTCTTCTAGAGCTGCAATCCGGTTATAGGCCGCTGTAAGTTGAGCCGTGAGCCGCTGAATTTGAATAGCTGGATCAATATCGCGTTCCCGACTTGGACTATCTGCTTCAAAGTAGTCGCCGTCTGACAGAATATCTTTGTGACCGAACGCTTCATCTAAGCCACGACCAGAAAAGTGGGGATGAGCATCTAGATAGCTGATTGAGCTGAAATCGGTTGACCCCGATGATTCAGAACCCGCTTCGCGTCCTGTTTTGATACTTTGAGCTGAAATAGCGTCTAACACGCGGACATTGATTTGCTCAATGACCTGATGCAGCGCATCGACTTTGGTGTTGAGAGCAAGAATTTGCTTCTGGACTGAATCCATGATGATTGTCGCCCTTTTAGAGAGATTGCTTCTTTTAATATCCTAAGTACATATTTTTTATTTGCGTCATTATTTGTGTTTATTTAACCTTTTTTCGCTAAACGCTTCACTTGTAGATGAAATCACGGATTTTTCGTAAAAAATGCAACAAAATATTTTGCTGACTGTTGTTGATTTCGTCAAAACCTCAGCATTACTTGTTTTAGGTTTATATTCTGTTGTCTATATAAAAGTGCTTACCCCTACCGAGATGAATTTCGTTCAAGTTGTTTGCGGAACAGTGAAGATAAATGAGATCGCAGCAAGAACACCTTGAAGCCGACTTGAAAACTTGCTAAACCCCTTGTAGCAAGGCATTTGGCAATATTTTCAAATAGAAATGAACGTCTGGATTTATTATCCCTAGTTCAACATTTAAGCCTCATCTTTCTTTTAGAATCGATACATCATCAGGGTTTCAGGTTGGGTGATACTTAATCGGCTATTTCAGTCGTTTGGCTCATATCTTGCGTTTTGCCCTTGAAGAACCTGAAGCGGTTAGTTTACCGCCGCGATGCGGCGGCAAACTAACCCTTCTGGGTTTGGGTACAAGATGTGAGAATCGGTGTGACAAATCGGTTGTAGAGAGTTGATTCAGATTGAACGGCAGTCGCTATAATATTCGGGATTTTTGGCGGACATTTAGTGGCTATTGCCAGCAATTCAGTCAATCTGGCGAGATCTGGCAATATTTCGCTGATGACCTTCCACTCTTTGCGGCAAATTCTGTGTCAATTCCCTCATTCATTCACCGATTTTCCATCAGCGCTGCGATCGCAGGTTCATGCTTGGCGCTAAGCAGTTTTCCCGTCACCGCGCAAGTATCTGAACCGCTAGTATCGGCCAACAAAAAGGCTGTTCCTCAGCTCACCGTTCAAACCACTGACATACATCCGAATCAGCTACTCGCTCAAAATTTAGCGGGACAGTGCCGTCAAACTCGCCGCATTGAGCGGATCTACAGTCGCGCAGATTTGGCAGCGTCTCGATTGCGGGACGTACCCACTGGAACCCGATTAACCCTAGCTGGCCCAGTCAATCAGCCCGACTTTGGCTGGATTCGCATTAGCCAGCCTGTGAATGGATTTATCCTGACAGCGTTCTTAGTCCCCTGTTTTTCCACTCCCGCCCCACCTCCTGCTCCCGCGCCGCCTTCCCCAACGGGGCCAGTGATTGGCTGTGGAATCGCCCAAGCCAATCTGGTGATCAATACTCAGCCCAATACCCAGGCTTTCACCATTGGTGGATTATCGCCTGGACAGGGTTTTCAAATTACAGGCACACGCGTCACTCAAACAGTGCCGCCAATTGAGCAAGGGCGGATTTGGACACCGATTGAACGGTTTGGCGTGCGGGGCTGGATTTCAGAAACAGGGCCAGGTGGGTTCGGGCAAAATACTCGTTCAGTTCCCTGTGCGTCGATTGGTTTGTAATGCGGGTTCTCTGATGATCAGTTGGAATTGCTGATTTTAAGTATGAATTGTGAGGTAGAGCTACCCCTCACATCACAGTTCATGCCCAACAATTCATGCCCAGATTAAGCAACGCCGATCAGTTTGTTGGTCGGTCTACTGGTCAGTTTGGGAGTTGCGATCGCCAAAATGCATTATCGCCTGACTGCTTCCTCTAGCTGACCGACTATTATCATCAAGTTCAGCGTCATCGCGCCTAGCGTCATCGCGTTCGTCTGCATCGCTACTCCTTTGACTGTCGGGTGCAGAATCGAACAAATTACTGGAGGGTTGTGCTGATCCAGTTTCCTTATAGAAGGTTGCTAAACTCTCCGGATCGCCAACAAAGCGCCAATGCCAGGGTTCATAGCTGATTCCCTGGGCATTGTTACGGGGAAACGACAGCTCAAAGCCATAGTAAGCGGCATTGTCTTCTAGCCACTGGAAAGCAGGCGTATCTTCAAAATCGATTTGTAAGTCGGCATCTGGATAATAGCCATCTGCAAAGTCAACGGCGTAGCCCGTATGGTGTTCGCTATAACCGGGTGGAGCACTAACTTCGGCTCGATCCTGAGATGTTTGCCCTCGCTCTGCTTTGACATCGAAAAACAGATAGCGCTGATCCTCAAACGTCCGAAATCCGGAAATGACAACTAGACTGATGCCATCAGCGCTGGCATCTGCAATCATCTGGTCTAATTTTTCAGCCGCTGACTGGCGCAGCAAAATATCACCGCTTGTTCGCACCGGAACCAATTCTGACTGGGGTGCTTCTGCATAGGCTTTGTGCCCCAGGATTGTCTCTTCTGTTGCAGATGGATTGGGTGTGCCAGTGCCCACATCGGGAGCTGAATTATCGCCAGCCTGATCAGATGATGTGTCCGATGCATCGCCATCGCTGGTCGTAATTGCCGTCGGATCGGGCGTGTCGTTGGAGGTCGTAATGGACTGAAAACCAAAAATTGCTAGTCCTCCAATTGCGATCGCACTTAGCCCTCCAGCAAAGAGTGGCCATCTCACAGAGCGCTGTGCCTGAGGTCGTACAGCTTCTCGCTTTGCGGTCGGGATATCATCATCGAGCAGGGGAGCCGACGGATCGGCAGGTGGTGCGAGTTCGTCGTCTAACGGATTATTTGACGAGTTGGAGGATTCGGGCGTATCCATCTGTTTTCCGACCATAAGGGCAACGATTTAAGCTCATTCCAACAATCTTGCCAGTTTTGGCGTGCCAGTTCTGACCCAGCAAGCCGCGCTGTATGTGATTTTAGACTGTGCAGTAGAATCTGAACAGTTTTGCGTCCGGTGTTGCGATCGCAGTTCAAGAACAGGCTTGATTCGCCCAACTGAATTGAGATTTGTTACTGAAACCCATAAACATCCTCTGTTCATCCGCAAATCGATTCGGGCAAATTAGAGTAGAAAAGAGCACTGTCTCCTTGAGCGACCCCATTAATGCTGCCATTCAATGTGACTAAACCTTTCGACAGATTTGCTGTGTAAGGTACGATTAACAGCATTTATCTTGATTAATTGAAGGCGAGCCTTTAGCTACTCTCGATAGTGGAGAAAACATAGCGCTCAAGGCATACTGTTCGAGTATCCCCAAAGTGGGGTAAGACAAAGGCTCCAAAACGTAAACGGCTCGGAGGTGATGGCACAGCATGACTCTACAGATCGACCAAGGACTGTTCAAGCTCGATATGACTGACCACCATGCTATTTTGGGCATTCCTTTAAATAGCGATGCCAAACAGGTTCGCAAACCCTATCTCAAAATTGTGCGTCGGCTACATCCCGATAGCCATGCCGCAGAAGGGGAAGGGGCTAAGCAAAAAGCCAGTGAACTCCTCTCAAAATTGGTCAATCCCGCATACGAAATGTTGTCCAATGAAAAAGAAGTCGCTGAGTACTCCGTCTTACTGAAGCTTAAAGGACAACAGCTCCAGCGCCAAGGCGATACGGTGCAGCTTGTCACTGATGCCGCACGTAAGTTAGCCTCCGCCGCCAATGTGGATCACGTTTATCAAACTGAGCTCAAAGCGCTATCCGCCACTCAGTACGAGTCGTTGGATCGCGTTCTCGAAGTTACAGGCCAGATTAGCGAATTAAATCTGGTTTATTTAATGCGGACTGCGGGTGGCACAATGGAGGCCAAAGTCGGTCAGTCCGAAAGCACGCCATCTGCAAAAACTGCTGGTGCCAAGGCGACCAAAGACGAAAAATCGAAAGCGTATAAACCTCAAGCGGGTCAGCCTCCTGAACCAATACGCTCTGTGTCGCTGCTAGAGCAGTATATTCGTCGAGCCGAAGACTTTGAACTGCGTAGAGACTATACCAGCGCCATTCGCGAACTGCGTGAAGCCTTACAAACCAATCCTCGGAGTGCGGATTGTCATGCTCGCCTGGGTCAGATCTACCTCAAATCTAAACAGGGCACAATGGCGAAGATCCATTTTGGCAAAGCACTAGAGTATGACCCCCAAAATCAGCTAGCCTTGGAAGGGAAGAAATTGCTTGAGAAGGCTAGTAAGAAGCAGAGCCAAAGTGCGGCTCAAAAATCTAGCGCTCAAGAAAAATCTAAAGGTGGTTTATTTGGATTGTTCGGCGGTAAGAAGAAATAATGGTTTATCAGCCTCCAACGGGAGCACGCGATCTGCTTCCCATCGACGTTGCCCAGAAACGCTGGATTGAGAAGCGCCTGCAAGAAGGGTTTCACAGTTGGGGCTATCACCGGATTATTACCTCAACCGTAGAGCGGCTGAGTACTCTAATGGCAGGTGGTGCAATTGATAGCGCCACTGTGATTCAACTGCAAAGCCTGGATGAGGATCGGCTCGGTTTACGGCCCGAGCTGACGGCGTCGATTGCCCGTGCGGCGGTCACCCGCATGGCCGGAGCGCCGTTCCCCCAGCGGCTCTACTACAGTGCTAACGTGTTTCGCCAAGCGGCGAAAGGGAGTCACAGCAGTCAGTATGAGTTTTATCAGACAGGCATCGAACTGCTGGGTAGCGGTGGCGTTTTGGCTGACGCGGAAATCCTACTGCTATTGACCGATAGCCTGAACCGCATTGGTTTGCAGCACTGGTCGCTGATTTTGGGTGAGGCTAGTCTGACGCAGTCACTGCTGTTGCCGTTTCCGGAGGAGATTCGCTATCGGGTGCAGGCTGCGATCGCAAATCTCGATCGGCTGCGACTAGAGCAGTTGCCCCTCTCCCCTGAACTCCAAGAGCGGGCGCTGTTCTTGATGGATTTGCGGGGAGAGCCTGCCGATGTCCTGCAACAGGTGTCGGCGCTTGACCTGAATGAACCGCAGCGGACAGCCGTTAATCAGCTCAAGTCGCTAGTGGACCTGCTGCATGAGAGCCTCGCCAGTAGTGAGTCGCCTACAATTCCCAAGTTTGTTTTGGATCTGAGCCTGATTCGCAATTTCAGCTACTACACAGGTCTCACCTTTGAGGTAGTTAGCCCCACGCTGAGCGGACAGCGGGTGCTGGGGCAGGGCGGACGCTATGACAAGCTGCTGGGGCTTTATCATCCTGATGAGATAGAAATCCCTGGAATTGGCTTTTGTCTCAACATTGAAGATATCCATCAAACTCTGCTGCCGACGGGGCAGTTACCCAGCCAAACGCCGTGTAGCAATTGGCTCATCGTTGCCCAACAGCCTCAAGCCCAGGCAAAGGCGTTTACCTATGCTCAGGAACTGCGTCGTTCAGCCGTAGAGGCGCGCGTCGAGCTGTTCTTGGATGAGTCCGTTGAGATAGATGACGTGCGGCAGTATGCCCGCGATCGCAACATTAGCCAAATTGCCTGGATCTCAGCCGAAGCTCCTCCAGAGGTTGAAGGCATTGCTTAACCGAGTTACGAGCTGTGATACGAGAGCACCGCTCCCACATCACAATTTAGACTTACAATCAGCAATCCCGGTTGAAAGCCTAACCGTATAAATCGGGTAGAAATCAAATGAAGCTGGATTGATGGCCTGATCAACGCTTCAAACTGCTGAGGAATTGAGTTAGCTTATAAAAGCGTGATTCAATACCGATTGAGAGAGGAAGAATACTGTGCCGCATACGATTGTGACCGACACCTGTGAAGGGGTTGCAGATTGCGTAGATGCTTGTCCGGTGGCTTGCATCCACGAAGGTCCTGGCAAAAATCAAAAAGGAACAGACTGGTACTGGATTGATTTTGCCACCTGCATTGACTGCGGCATCTGTCTGCAAGTCTGCCCCGTCGAAGGTGCGATTTTGCCTGAGGAACAGCCTAGTTTACAGCGCACGCCTCAGTAGAAGTGCTGAGGTATGAGGCGTGAGGCGTGTAAAGGCTTTAAATGGATAGATGGGTGACGGAGTAATAGGGTAATGGGAGGACAGGATTAGATGGCTTTGCCATATCATCACTTACCTATTCCTTGACGCCTTCGCTCATCCACCCATCCACTCCTTCACTCAGCTCACTTACCTACTCCTTAACGCCTCCGCTCATCCACCCATCCACCCCTTTGCTCAGCCCTCAGCACTATTTATTAAAACTTCCATAACGCATAATTAACCTGTATTAACCTGTCCACTCATTCCCAACCTATCTACTGATGGTTGCATCCACGGAGCAAATCAAACGAGAAATTAAAGCACTAGAAAACACGACCTCTGCGATCGCGGATGAGGTTGCCGATCTCTATACCCGCTATCTGACAACTCTGGGACAGAGCGTGCGGCAGCAGTTAATCTTGGCTTGCTATCATCTCTGTACTCAGAATTATCCAGATCAGTTTTTACGCCTTTCCTTCAGTCAGCGTCAGAAGCTTCAGCAGGCGATTAAGGGTTTGGGCAAGCAGGCTGAACAGCAGTTGATTGAGCAAGGTGATGTGCTGCAGCAGGTGCTGGGGTTGGCGGATGAGCCTGTGGACGGCGAGATGGATGCGGACTTGGAGGAAAGTGAGGAGTTAAGCGAGAGGGATGAGGAGTTAGAGGTTGGGGATTTGGGTGAACAGGTATGGGAAGAGTTGGGAGCAGGGGAGCAGGGAAGCCAGGGAGCAGGGGAGCAAGGGAGCGAGGGGGCAGAAGTTGCTGATTTAGCTGATTTAGGGGAGCAAGGAGCACAAGTTGAGGGAGTCGAGGATGATGTAGATGAAGGGGAAGATAAGGACGATAATTCCCCGGTTGGTGAGCGGCTAGAGACGATTACGCCGGAGGCTCTGGCGCGGATTGTGCAGGAGATTGAGCAGAATCCAGCTTTGGCGAAGGATGTAGGGTTGAGTGCGCGGATTTTGCCGTTGTCGAGTGCGTTGAGTTTGGATTTTGCGATCGCAGATCGTCAAGATTCTCCGTTTTCGGCAGCCGTGAAGCCAGGTGAACCACTGAGTCCAATGCAGTTGGTGAATATTTTAGAGAAGCTAGAGTATTTTATTGCTGAGATTTTGCAGGGAGTGTCTCAAGCGGCTAATCGGCTGCTGCAAAAGGCCGCTATTTTGCCGAAGCAGCTCCCGGAACCTGTGTTTGCGGCGGCGGCGAAAGCTGGGGAAGCGGCAGAGGGGCCAGCTTCTGGTCCACCGAACCTGCTGCGTCTCTTGGTTGAGGTTTCGGAAACGGCTAACCCAAGTAGCGATGATGATGAAGACGATGATGACAATGGGGATGATGAGAAGTCCCGCTTGCCGATTACTCCGCTGGTGGCAATTCATTTGCGCCTGTCTGAGATTGAATTTACTACGGCGACACTTTCCGTTTGGCGCACCAAAATTCGCAGCAGTGTAAAGCAGCTTGAGGGACTGTCGCGTAAGTATAAACGGAAGCAGCAGCAGCTTGCGATCGCAGAAGCTGAGTCGGCTTGGCGCTCTAGTTGGTTTGAAGATTAACATCGAGTCTTGTATAGGAACCCGATTTAGTTGTGGTGAAGCGTTTCATCACAGCTAAATCATGGGTTTCAACCGGACTTGATAAAACATATCTCCAAAACTCAACTGAATTGGTTTCCTTTTACCGGATTTTTTACTTTTTGTCTGTATTCTCAGATTCAATCGGGGTTTAAATCATCACCTCAATTCGACCTCTAGGTCAGTAATTGTGATGCCAAGTGTGTGATGTCAAATCTCAATATGTGAGGAGAGAATATAGCCATGTCTACGAAATTTATCGCACTACTGCTCGTATTTGGAATGACGGCTCTAGTTGGTGCTTGTAGCTCTGAACCCACTGATCCGATGCAGGGTGAGCAGCCCGTAGAGGACGTTGAGCCCGCGACCGAAGTTGAACCCGGCACCGAGCCAGAAGCAGCACCCGAAGCTAGCGAAGAGATCGATGCAACTAAGGATGCTGCTGAGATGGAAACCGAGACCGATGCAACTGCTCCGGTTGGAGAGGTAGAAGCACCTGAGGCCACCGAAGAAATGGAAGCCGTTGATCCCGCTGCTGAGACCACTGAGGACGCAGAAGCTCCAGCTGGAACTCCTTAAATTTAGAGGTATTACCTTATACCGACGCTCTCAAGGATGACACATCAAAGGGTGCTGGATTTCAGCGCCCTTTTTTTGCGATTCCGCTGTTTGCGATCGCGCAGGTCAGCCCAAACCCTGTCGTCCCATTAATGTACACACCCATTAATGTACACAGCGTTTTTCACGCTGGTGGAGCCGCGCTACAGAGCGTCCCGCCCAGCATGACGATAGCGATGCGACAACGTCCGATTCAATTTGGGCTTATTTGCCGTTATATCTTGCGATATAGGCCCAACTGCATAAAGTTGGTGATTGGCGCTAGATTTACTTAAAAATAATCGGTTTCTTTACCTTTTACTTTTATTCTCTAGTCATATACACCGCTGATAGTGAACATTGCAGTTAAATTTCAATCTGCGATCGCGCCTGAGATTTTCCTCAAGATCCCGATCGAAGTTGGCTGTGATAACGAAGAAACGATAAATCAGTAATCAACATACGATCTATTAGGAGGACATTCATGTTTAACCGCAAATTAGCCACCCTCGCTCTTGTGCTTGGCACCACTGCCGTAATCGGTGCCTGTAGCAGCCCCGAAAGCGAGCCAACCGATCCGGCTCAAGGAACCGATCCAGCTATCGAGAATACCGAGCCAACCGCTCCCGCAGAAGATCCAACCGATCCAACTGCTGTACCCGAAGACGAAACTGGCGCTCCTGCCAACCAGTAATCCTCTCTGCCTACTAAAGCAGTTGCTGTTTAAGTAGAGACGTATGGAAGGTGGCCGAGCTACCTTCCATAAGCTTTATTTGAAGCTTTTCTGGTAGACATCAGCGATGCGGACTCACTCAGCCGAACCGCGTCTGCTCAACCTCTAACCTCATGTGGATGTAGATTATCCAGCTTTGAGATACATAACAGGACAGATGATAGTCAGAGCATCCTTTAACATCATGGCTATCTTAAAGTAGGCTGGCATCAATAAACGCACCTAAAAGCCGGGGTAGCACTCCGGAAGGACGCTTCCCCAGTTTCTAGATCTGCATTTATTGATATGCAGCTACTTATGTCTATGCGTAGTGCTGCTGAGTTTGAGTATGAGAATTCTGTTGGTTGAAGACGATGAACGGATTGCAGATGCCCTGGCCGAAGATTTAACAGACCAACACTATGTGGTTGAAATTATCAGCGATGGGGAAATGGCATGGGAGTGCATCGAAAGCTTTACCTATGACCTAGTCTTGCTGGATGTCATGCTGCCCAAGATGGACGGGATTGCTCTCTGTCGCAAGTTACGCTCAGCGGGCTATACAACTCCTGTGCTGATGCTGACGGCTCGCGATACGGTTAGCGATCGCGTTGTCGGCCTAGATGCCGGAGCGGATGATTATTTAGTCAAACCCTTTCATCTACAGGAGCTATCGGCCCGCATTCGAGCATTGCTGCGGCGCGGTGATTCCATGCTGCCCCCGGTGCTGGAATGGCAAGGAATTCAGCTTGATCCCAATCTGTGCGAAGTTACCTACAACGGAGAATTATTACCCCTTAGCCCCAAGGAATATAGTCTCCTAGAGCTATTTTTACGGAATGAACGGCGAGTTTTTAGCCGATCCCAAATTATCGATCAGCTTTGGTCGTTTGAGAGTACACCTGGAGAAGCAACTGTCAAAGCTCATATTCGAGGACTACGACAAAAGCTAAAATCAGCAGGTGCCCCAGTCGATTTAATTGAGACGGTTTACGGATTGGGTTACCGACTGAAGCAGGATGTTCCTGCTGAAGAGACGGCTGATATTCATCGTTAATTATTTGGTGATCGCGAAAATTGCTGCATCTTTCCCCAAAGTCCAATTCTTCACCGAGACAAAGTGTAATGTTTCGAAACCTGCGATGGCGGCTGCTGGTTTACCAACTGCTAGTCATGGCCTCAATTTTGGGTGTGTTTGGGGTCGGTGTCTACATGTTTGTCAGTCGCAATCTTTATCAACAACTCGATAAAAAATTGCTGACTTTAGCCCAATCGGCCACGCCCTCGTTTATGGCAGTGGAGGCGGGTGGCAACGCCTATTTGGATCAGGTGAGTACTGTTCCGTGGCGGGATATTTTCAATCGCGATCGTCAAAGTTTGGAATGGTTTGATGCAGAAGGGAATCAGCTAGCCCGCCGGGGAACGCTAGAGATTCTTTCACGCCCAAATTTAGGGTCAGCGACTATTCGGCAGCCTGTTTTAGTGGATGAGGATGTTCGGGGTGGTCAACTCAATGCCAGCATTGAGCAGAACCTGGATCAAAGCGGTGACTCGCGTTTAACGACGCAAACCTCTGATGTAGCAGATGGGGAGCCTCGATCGAGTGCCGATTTTGAGTCAATTCGCAGCGTCACCATTTCGGTTTTCAAAGATCAGTCTGGTCTGGGGGAACCCACACGAGTGGGCTATATCCGCGCGAGTCAGTCTACTGAAGATATTGCGACGGCTCAGCGCCAAATGCTGCTGGGCTTGGGGGCAGGAGGTGCGATCGCACTTGGCTTTGTAGGGCTGGGCGGTCTCTGGTTGACGCGCAAGTCCGTTCAGCCGATTGAACAGAGCTTTCGGCAACTGCGGCAGTTCACGGCAGATGCTTCCCATGAACTGCGGAGTCCTCTAACGGCGATTCAAACGTCAATTGACGTGATTTTGAATCATCCCGAGCGGATTCATCCCAAAGATGCCAAAAAACTAGCGGCAATTTCCAGCGCTACAACGCAGATGAGCCGTCTAGCACAGGATTTGCTGCTGCTTGCTCGCATGGATGCGCCTTTAGAAAGCTCTCCACACGAGCAAGCAATGGTCAATCTTGAACATTTGCTGCAAGAGGTGATTGATCTGCTGAGCCTTTCGGCGGAAATGAAAGACATCGGCCTCAAGTTTAGCTGCAATACAACCCTGCCCGTAATTGGTGACCGGATGCAGTTGAGCCGTTTATTTTCCAATCTGGTACACAATGCAATTCAGTACACGCCGGACGGGGGCACCGTTCACGTCAAGGCTCTGCGGCACGGGCGTATTGCAGTGGTGCAAGTGGAGGATAGCGGGATCGGCATTGCCGAAGACCAGTTGCCCCACATTTTTGATCGCTTTTGGCGAGCAGACAAAGCGCGATCGCGCCAAGAAGGAGGCACCGGGTTGGGACTTGCGATCGTAAAAGCCATTACACAGCGCCACAACGGCAAAATTTCAGTCACCAGCGCCGTGGGACAAGGCACCTGCTTTTCAGTTCGGCTTCCTCTAGCGGTGACAGGCGGGCTGATGATATCGAGCGGCTAAAAGACGATGTGTCATCAACTATCAACTAATCGCTATTGAGTCACTTCAGGTTCAACCGTCAGCTCATCCGCATCAACGGCTTCTACGCCTTCAACCAGCGCAGACCCAATGGCGATATTCTGGGCATAAACGGTTGGCACTGTGCCCACTAAAGTAACAATGCGATCATCAACGGTCACATCAACTTGGCTGAGATCAGCATTCTCAACCTGTTGCAGCTTCAGTTCAACCTGCTCCTCAATATCGGCATCTGATTGGCTATTGTTGCTGTCAATCAAGATTTCGTTCTCGATGCTTTTCACACCCGTAACGCGGCTAGCAATTTTGGTGGCCTGTTGCTTCTCCAAATAGTTATCAACCAGGCCAATCAGTTCGACGGTGCCGTTGGTGGTTTCGGCAAAAATCTCATAGCGTTCCAGCAGCGGTTCCGTTTCAAGCGCCTCCAAAACGGTTGCTGTTATTTCACCATCCGCCAAATCTGCGGCCACGACTTCAATATTGTTGGTGACGGCTGTAATGCCTTCTGTCTGTTGGGCAATTTCTTCCGCTTCGATTCTGCCAGCTAGGGAGTCAACCCTGCCCAACAAAATCGCCGTGCCGTTTGTGACCTCAGCTTCGACTTCACTCAAATCGACCTCTGGCCTGGTGGTCATCTGAGTTTGAATAAACTCCTTTAGCTGGGTATCGTTGAACCCACCCGGAGAGTCGTCGCTTGCCGCTGTCCCAATGTCTTCAGTTGGATTAGTCGTAACATCCAGATCGGATCGTCGAGCTTCGGGTTCGGAAGCGGTGCAGGCCGCCACCCCCGTCAGCAGAACAACTGCTAACATCCGTAGCCAGTAGCGTTTGCGCGTGCCGTTTTTGGAGCCTGTCTCATCACTCATTTGCCGATACCTCGTCTGCTGCATCGGCTCTAGCTTATTGAAGGGCTGAAACTTGTGCGTCTGTCATCCGAACGTGTGATGCGTCTATCGTGAGACGGAATTATTCAGCCGAAACTCGTTCTGCAATTCGCAGTTTGGCCGACCGCGATCGCACATTTTCCTCCACCTCATCTGCCTCAGCAGTAATCGGTTTTTTAGTGATAATCTTCAGCCGCTCGTCTGCTCGAAAAGCATATTTGACCCTGCGGTCTTCTAAACTGTGGAAACTAATGATCGCCAGTCGTCCGCCCGGCTTGAGCCAGTCCGGTGCCCGCTTCAGCAGCGTTTCCAGCACCTCTAGTTCCTGGTTTACTGCAATGCGGAGCGCCTGAAATGTGCGCGTCGCCGGATGAATGCGACCGTGTCGATACTTATGCGGCACAGAATAAAAAATAGCGTCCGCTAGCTCTGTTGTTGTCGTGAAAGGCCGTTTTTCAACAATGCGGCGAGCTATGCGGCGCGACAGCCGCTCTTCGCCGTAGTTGTAAATTAAGTCTGCGAGTTCTTTTTCATCCCAATGATTGACAATTTCAGCCGCAGTGGTGGTCTGACTGCGATTCATTCGCATATCCAATTCCGCCTCATGGCGAAAGCTGAAGCCGCGCTCCGCAATATCAAACTGGGCTGAGCTAACGCCTAAATCTGCCAAAATACCGTCAAATTTCTGCTCATTAGGCTGATACTGGGCGAAGTTGCTGTGGACAAATTGAATGCGATCGCAAAACTCCGCCAAATTAGCCTGCGCCGCCGCGATAGCCTGATCATCTTGATCAATCGCAACCACCCGGACATCAGGATCAGACTCCAGCAGCAAACGACTGTGGCCACCGCCGCCCACCGTAGCATCTAGATACACTCCACCTGCCCGTGGCACTAAGCCCGTCACGACCTCCCGGCTCAAAACGGGAATATGCCTAAATTCGGGAAAATCAGCAATGGAATCAGTTGGTAAATCAGCAGTCATGGCAATTGGCAACAGCTTGGTTCTCTATCCTATCGCCATCTTCATCACAAAATCTGACGTTGCAAATCTTGGCCGTCACGCACTTTAAACAGCTAAAATGACAACTGCGATACAGTTAACGGGTACGCTAAGCCTAGTTCAGTCATGCAGATCAGAAAGCAGATCAGAAATAGGCGAAAGAATAGTTACCAGTCTTGTCACAATCGTCTATACTTAGCTTCGCAACTAAGGTGTTCATTGATGTTAATCATTGATGAAATCCCAAACCCACCTACGCTAAGCTCGGAAATATTAGTGGCGCATCATCGTATTAAAACGATACCGGAACCCCAAACTTAGGGCACCAGTCAAAGATGTGAGTCGCATTTTGCTAAAATTCTGCTGATATCGCTTTTGAAGGCAATGCCAGTACAAAGTCCACCCGCACGGTCTAATCCTATTATTCTAGAGAGCCTGCCTGACCAATCCACGTCCGATGGCAGTTGCCCTCGCCGTGCTCAGATTCAGATCGACTTCTTGCTCCTCGCAATCGAGGCGCTGGATCTGGATGGTTCAGAAGCCATTTTGATTGTGGCGAAAGAACTTGGATTACAGGGCATTATTAAAAATCGAGTCGCTCTGTGGCGGATTCGCGGCACGAATCCCCTCCGCCGCTACAGCCAGCGTCGAATGCTGACCCAAACCGAAGGAAAAGCTTTGGTTGTGGTGATTTGTAACTTAGCACGGCGGCTCACGGTGCTGATTCGCCAACTCCTGCTTGGTTATCAGCAGCTCAGCGATAAGCAGCTCTCGCTCGATCATCATTTCCGGCTTGCGGATTACTTAGAGCGATTCCGAGCCCATTTCCGCTCCCGCATGAATCCGCGACGTAGTGGAGTAATGGTTTACAATACCGACGAAAAACTCAATCAGCTCGCTTTAGATCTGCTGGAACAACTGCTGTTTTGTACAGGCACCTATGGCCCGCAGCGGTTGTGGTCGAGTCTATTTGATGGAGAAGTATAATGACGATTCAGCGGCAGTATAGCTTGCCAAACTGTACGTTGGTATTGGAGGGCGTCGGTGAGGAAGCCGCTACGCTGGATAGTCGTCCTCTGTTAAACGTTCTGGTTAATGCAGAATGTCGGTTTGTTGGTCAAGAACAGCCGCTAGCGGGTGGCAGTGAATTTTTTGAAAATTTAGTTGCTGCGGTCAGCCGCTATTCACAAGAAGTCTTAAGCGGCATTCCATCCCCCGCTCATCGTCACGCTGAATCATCTCTAGTCGAGCTACAGACCGACAGCGATCGGTATCATCGCTTGATTGTGCGGGCGGCAAACTCCAACGGCAATGGCAGCAGCGATGGGATGACAGAGTTGCGGTTGTCGTCTGTTCAGCTTTTTGATCTAGTTGAGGCCATTGACCAAGCTTTAGCAGATAGTCAAACCCTACCGCACATCTCACTCCAGCTTCAGCCTATCTCAAGGCGACGCGCCCAGTCGGGGGAGCCGATTACAAAGCGAGCATTACCAGCTGCTTTAGGTTTATCTAGCCTAGCGGTTGCAGCGTTGGCTTTCTTCTTTATTCCCAATCCAGAGGTGCGGCGAGTTGAGGAAGAACCTGCGGCTCAGTCCAGTGTTGAATCTGAAACGGATTTAACAGATGAAGCCGCCACTGGCAGTCCGCCCGATAGCGATGTTGCAGCGAGTGAAGCCAATCTCGCTACGGATGCGGCTGATTCGGATGAAGCCAATTCTGATGACTTTAATACGATTTTAGCGGGTGCAGATCCGCTTACGGATGAAGAGCAAGTATCGGAACTGAATCGGGATTTGCGATCGCGCATTGAGGACGCTTTAGATTTCGACAGCTTAGATATTGACGAAGATTTAGAATATCGCGTAGCGGTGAGTGAAGATGGCACGATTGTGGGCTATCGATACCTGAATGACGCGGCTGTGAATGCGGTTGATCAGACGCCTCTACCGGATTTGCGGCGGCGCGATCAGGCTGAGCCAATTGACCCAGATCAGCAGATCAGCCAGCATCGAGTGGTAATTACTCCGAGAGGTGTTGTTGAAGTTAGCCCCTGGTACGCGACCTTTCCATCTCCTAATGTGGTGGATGCGGATACAACTGAAACTGAAGCCTCGGAGACAGATGGCGAGACAGATACTGATACAACTGCAACCCTGGCTGAAGGGGAGAATATTACTGATACAGCAACCCTCGAAACGCTTACAGGCGAACTGCGCGATTTGATCATCGACAGTTATGAAGCCCAAGAGTTTTCGTCTGAGCTAATGTATCGGGTGACATTTGATCAGGAGGGTCAGGTTTTAGCGATCGCACCCGAGAATGATGCGGCTGAGAACCTTTCTGATGCTGATAGCCCATTGGCAGGGTTAGAGGAGGAATTGAATCCGCGATCGCAAGCTCCCCGCACGGACTTCATGGTGGTCTTCACCGAAGACGGAATCCCACAGGTTAGTCCCTGGGATGGGTATTAAGCGATAGGCGTTGACAGAGGCATGGGATGGGTATTTCGGCAATTCAAGTAGATGAGCGTGTTAAACACGTCTACTTTACAGACGATACGATTAGCGTCGATTTGATGGATGGTCGCACAATTACAGTACCGCTAGTTTGGTATCCTCGGTTGCTCAATGCGACTCCTGATCAACAAGCCAACTAGGAGATTTGCGGTGGTGGCTATGGCATTCACTGGGAACAGCTAGACGAAGACCTCAGCACCGCCGGAATGTTGCGGGGTGCTCCGTCTCCAGAAGTTCGGATGGCATAAGAGGAGGCTGCTTATGCAGCCTTTGTGCCTCCTCAAGTGAATCTATGTGAAATAAGTTACTGGTTTACAATCCGTGTCGTTTTAGGATTCAAAATATTTGGATTATCATCGAGTCGATAGCGCGTTGCTGAACTCTCCTCTGGGCTGGGCAGCGCATCTTCGGCTAGCTCAAATCCCGCATCGCGCACTAGTTCATACACCTGCTTCACCAGATCGCCGCGACTGACGAGGTAGCCTTCCACGAAGAGGGAATTGGCCGGATAGAGGGCGAGGGACTGCAAGCCTCGCAGATGGCCTTCTCGACCGCCGCCGATGCGGATTTCGGCAGTGGGATTGATAAAGCGGAACAGGCAGAGAATTCTCAGGCAGCGTTCCGGCGTCAGCTGATTGAAGTCGTAGATCGGATTGCCGGGAATCGGCACCAGGAAGTTGATTGGAATCGATGGCGCGTTGAGTTCGCGCAGCCGATAGGCCACATCCAAAATATCGTCGTTGGTTTCGCCCATGCCGGCGATCATGCCGCTGCAAATATCGAGTCCGGCCTGTCGTGCCGCTTCTAGCGTGTTGACGCGATCCTGAAACGTGTGGGTGGTGACAATATCCGGCGTGTAGCGTTCGCTGGTGTTGAGGTTGTGATTGAGGCGATCAAGACCCGCTTCCTTGAGGATTTGAGCTTGCTCTGGGTCAATCAGACCGACCGAAAGACAGGTGCGAATGCCGACCTCGTCGCGAATCCGCCGAATGGTATGGGCAAGCTGCTGCGTCCGCTCTGCCGTTGGCCCCCGACCGCTGGATACCATGCAGTAGCGATAAACGCCCAGAGCCTTGGCTTCGTGGGCTTCCTGAATAATCTCTTCTTCGGTCTTGAGCGGATATTTTTTAACGGGCGCATCAGAAATTTTGGACTGGCCGCAGTAGCCGCAGTCTTCTGGACAGAGGCCGTTTTGAATGTTATTAATCCGGTGCAGCATGACTTGGCGACCGAAGTGAGCCATGCGGACATCGCCCGCTGCTGCCACTAACCGCAGGAGATCCATCGAGTCATCTTCAAGGATGGACAGGGCTTGCGATCGCAACAACAATTCACCCGATAACGCTAGGTTTACCCACTGATCAAACTGCGGTTGAAGGTTTGGCTCAAGCTTGGCGGTCATGTGTTTGGATTCTGCGAAATATGCAACGTTGCTAGAATATCGCGTCTTTGGATCGCTGGTGGCGGTTTGAGGAGTTTTGTTGCGATTGGGGTTACGGCATACTCTATGCGAGAGGTGCGATCGCATTTGCTATTCTTCAATCAGACGCTATTAACTGAAAACACCTCAATGGCACCCAATACTTCTTTAGAAGACCGTCTTGCCGCAGTGGAAGCAGCCATTGCTGAGTTGCGGAGGCAAGTTGCTGTTTCTCCGCCAGCGAATTGGTTACAGCAAATCACAGGCTCGTTCAAAGATGAACCTGCTTTTGACGAGATTCTTGCTTATGGACGTGCTATTCGTCAGGGAGATGAGTCTGTCCTCGAAGCGCAAGACGAGCAATGACTGATCCGAAACCATCAAGATTTCAGCAAGGTATCAGAACTACAAATTGAAGACTGGACAGCGCGATCGCAACTTTTATAGCGATCGCAAATTTTATAACAATCGCAACTCCTATAACAATCGCAACTTTTATAGCGATCTCAACTCTTGTAACAATCGCAGATCTTGTAAGATGCGCTGCATTTATTTACCAGTAACATATCCTACGCGAAAGACATTATATCTTTCCATTAGTACTGCTTAAGTTTATAGGTAAACTCACCATATTTCCCTCATAGAAGCTAAAAATTGATTCTATGAACTTCTTTGAATCACAAGTAATTAAATCTTGTAATTCTACTTCCATGTCTAATCCTAAGATCCCGCCATCATCAAAGACTTTAAGCAAATATATTCTTTCCTGATCATCGATATTTAAAGTCACCTCCAATTCTTGTGAATTTCGTGTGTTTTCTATTTTTAAGACTGAAATATTAGTAGCTAGCATACGCCTTACTCCAATTGTTCAGCGAGATCGCAACTTTTATAGCGATCGCAACTCCGTAACAATCGCAAATCTTTGCCAGCAATGTAATCTACGCGAGAAGTGCGATCTCACGATGGCTATTCAACTAGGAAGTCTATCAGTTGCTCCTGAAATCTCTATAGGCATTCTTTTCTTCATATTCCACTGTTTCTTCCAGGTATTAAAAAATTTGCTGAGCTCTCTTGTATTATTCTCTAGCTTGGAATAGTAAGCTCTATATGCTTTGCGAATAGCTGTAATGTAGGGATCAGCATGAATAGTCATCTCAGGATTAGAGTAGATGATTGGTTTATCCTCAAATCTTGATGAAATTATGATGTTGTAAGCATCATCGTCATCTTTGAGAAAACCTTCATGGGCAAATCCACAACGAACGCCCCTATAAAGAAGTTTTATTGCAGTTTCATTTTCATCTTTATTGTCTGATATGTCAGGGAAAATTTTGCCTGCACTTTCCGTGAAGTGTTTTTCAGATTTACCACGACTAGACTCACCCTGAATATAGTTTTCTAAAGCTTCAATTAAAGGAGTCACAATATGAACTGCTGCTATAGTGTGGTCTTTTTCAAGTAGCATATTTGCTGGCTCAAAAAACCAGCCTTCCATGCGGTCTTGAAATATCAATCTCGCAGCATTTTTATCGTTATAGTCGTAAGAGACCTCCGGTGACTCTGTGTCAATTATTTTGTGAGATCCTCTATCCAACTGATATCTAGGACTAACTTGAATTATGTTAGACATATGATTCTCTAAAGATAGTTAATTACAAATTGTAAGTTGTTTTGGAATGTAGCGGTTTGGGCCAGCAGTTGCTGAGTCTTTTGCATTAAAGCCAAGTGGTTTCAGCGAGATCGCAAATTTCGTAGTATCTAATTTAACTTTCGTTTTGCAGAGTACCGCGTGTAACCCCTAACTGACTGGTCAGCCGCAAATCTCGCCAAAGCTGGCGACCGTCAATTTCTCCACGCAGAAGTTGCTGATAGCGTCCAATCGTTTCCGCAACTTGATCGGGTGATTCGCGCAGGAATTCTAAGCGGAAGTGGCGACCACCGTGCTGGATTAAATGCTGCACATATTCCGCCGCAGTTTGGGCCGTGCCGTTGAACACCGTGTTGCGACAGCCCGCATCCGCTTGCAGAATGTGTTCCGTGCCAACGCGATCGCGCAATTTGACCTCCTGCGTCTCACACGGACGACCGCAGTTGGTGTAGTCCGTTCCCTCCGACAGAAAAGCGCAGAAAACGCAGTGCTCCATATGGAACATCGGCATGTGCTGATGAATCGTGATTTCCAGCCAGTCAGACGGCACAGTTGCCAGCAGGTCAGACAGTTGCGCCACGTTCAGGTCATAGGACGCCGTCAAGCGCTCCAGACCGTAGGTTGACTTGAAGTAGTCCGCCGTAATTGGGTTGGCAACGTTGAGGGAAAAATCACCAATTTTGCGCTCATATTGAAACCACTGGAGCTGATCGTAGTTCCGCACCAGATAGCCGTCGGCCTCGGAGCGCTGCACCTGCTGAAGGATATAAGTTTCCAGCGGTTTCGTGATCCGGGGTGGTGCCACCCAAATCGTTTGCTGGTCAGACTGCTGCTGCCGGAACCAGCGCACCGCCTCGCGATAGGCGGCAGGATTTTCAAACTCGCAGTACAGGGTTTGAATGTTGCGATCGCAAGCGGCTTCCAACTGCGCCCGATTGCGTACCAGCACAATCAACTCCGGCGTTACCGATAAATCCGGTGGAGAGACGGCAGGTAACAAATCCCGATAGGAAACCTGAGCGTGTAGCGTCCAGGGTTTCGGCTGGCTGCGCTGTTCCTCAAGCTGGGTGACTAGCTCGCGCCGCATGCGGTTCAGCTCACTCACGGGCAGCATCACGTGATCGGTCAGGTGATTGTCTAAACTGCCGAGCTTGAATGGGGTGTTACCCAATCGGCCAAACTGAGATGTCAGTTTTTCAGTGGTTAAGGGTTTCGTATGCGCTTCCACCAGCGGCATCGTTGAGTCCACTTGGGCAATATGACCTTGAGCATCACGTGCGATCGCACTCAGGTTTTTGCCAACTGCGCCATCAATTGCGACAAAAATTTCGCGCTGGAAGGGCGATGCATTGTCAGCAAACGTCTGCTGAAGCTGCCGATCCAGTTCCGGATCGCTGGTTTTCCAGAGCTTGTTGCCAACTTGAATCCGTCTGAGATTGATCGCCCCATCGCCCAACGTCAGTGTCGCTAGCTCGGCTTTGCCCTGGCGCTTGAGTTCAACGGTGTAAACTCGTCCCCCTTCTTCCCTCACTTCGGGATGACCGTTATCGAAAACGACGCCATCTCCCGGTTTAATCGGCGCTTGCAGGTTAATTGTGACGGTCGGATAGCGGCCAGCGTGAATTTGCGTCACTTCGCCCAAATAAACCCCCCGCTTTTTGCCGAAGCGGGCATGAACGAGGGCTTGATTGTCGATTCCTTCAAACCAGCCCGTATGCAGTCCCCGCGAAAATGCCATCTCCAGGTTGTAGCGATCCTCTGGCTGTGTCGGGTCAGTGGCGGGAGTAGCCGAAGTTTGAATGTTCGCCATCACCCGATCTAGCGCTTGCCGATAGGTGCGGGTGACATTGGCGACGTATTCCGGCGACTTGAGCCGACCTTCAATTTTGAGACTGGTGACGCCTGCTTTGACCAAATCCGCCAAGACAGGCAAGCCGGATAGATCTTGAGGGCTGAGTAGGTAACTGCGATCGCGCAAATCCACCTGTTCACCATCGGCAATCAGGTCATACTGCATCCGGCAGGCTTGGGCGCATTCGCCCCGATTGGCGGATCGTCCGCCCAGCGCTTCACTGGTTAGACATTGACCAGAGTAGGCAACGCAGAGCGCTCCATGTACAAAGACTTCTAGCGGTAGGGCAATCTGCTGCGCCTCTAGCTGAGCTTGAATCCTATTGATTTCCTTCAGCGAACATTCCCGCGCCAGGACAACAAGCTGACAGCCCAAGGATTTTGCAAATTCCACTCCCGCTGCACTGGTAACCGTCATCTGCGTCGAAGCGTGAATCGGAAAATTCGGCGATAACTGGCGAATCAGCCGACAAATGCCCACGTCCTGCACAATTACGGCATCCACGCCAGCTGCGATCATGGTGCGGAGATACTGCTCGGCTTCCGCCAGTTCCTTAGGAAAGACCAGCGTGTTCAGCGTCACGTAGCCTTTCACACCGCGCCGATGCAGATAGGCCATCAGTTCCGGCAAATCGGCCTCAGTAAAATTCTCGGCTCGCATCCGGGCATTGAACCGATCTAGCCCAAAGTAAATCGCATCGGCTCCGTTCTCCACAGCGGCTTTAGCGCAATCCCACTGTCCCGCAGGTGCTAACAGCTCAGGGCGCTGAGGAACCGGGCGTTCGGGTGAGTCATTAGCTTGGGAAAACGAGGCGATTGGGGAAGAGGTCATGGGAGATAAGGATGCGAAACCACCAGATTCCATACTAATTGGCTGGATTGGAATTTGGGATGGTAGGGGCAGGGGAACAAGGGGAGCAAGGGGGGCAGGGGAGCAGGGGGGGATAATTGGGGAGAAATATTAGGAATCAGCGGCTTTTGGTTCGGTGCGATAAAATCGGGCCAAAGGCTCCTAAATCCCGAAATTCTATGCTGTTCAGGTTTGTAACGTCGCATTGGCGATTGAGATTTGGATTGCGATTCTCTGCGAGACGGCGACGCCAAAGGCTGTGTTTATCGTATCTTCTCAGTTTGCTCCTAGTCGGATTGCTGCTACTGCCGTCTCCCGCATTAGCTCAGGCGATTGACTCTGCCTCTCCACCGTCGGTCACACCTGAATCTGAGCTAATTCAACCTAAACAGCGGCCTGATATTCAGCCTGAACCTAAAACATCTGATACAGTCCTGAAATCTTCAGAACCTGTAAAGACCTATTTTCTATCGGTGCCGCCAGGTGGTGTCAAACATCAAATCGCCATTAGGCCAGCCGCAACTCAGCTACAGGTCACGTCCGAATCTGGCAGCACGGCGACTCCCTGCGGTGATGCCGTGCAAACCTATAGCTGTACGGCGGGTAAACCTGTAAAGATTTGGCGGAGTGAGGAAGATGCGATCGCAACTTTCACTGCCCGCAATGCCAGCGAACAGCCCGTTCGACTTCGTTTAGATGTGTATGAGACTGTTACAAACAGCTCATCAATAGCGCATAGCCAATCGACAGACACCTTAAATTCTCAGTAGAATAGCACTGCATTTAACTGCATTGAGATAAATGCGATCGCGCTCTCGCTATGACGTATTAACGTTTTCAGCCGTTTGTAAATCCCAACCTTAGTGATATCTATTCTCAGTAATTGATCTTATGTTTGCGGCACTTGTGATTTTGGCAATCGGGCTGATACCTCCGCTTGTATCTCTGTGGCTGTTGCGCCGCACCGACGAACGCAATCGGCAAAACTTAGCCCTAGCACTTGAATCCTATGCCAATCGCGGTTTGCCCTTAGTCCGACGCGATTCAGACCACCGCTATATCCACGGTTTAGGCTACATCATCGGCGACATCACCTGCCAGTTCAATGCCCGCTCACCCTACATCCGCTGTGCCATCAATCCCTCCGGCCCCTGCGAGCAGTGCCGCCACTACGATCCGAAGTTTTATGGCAGTACAGTACTGAGGGAGTGAGGAGTGAAGAGTTTGAATGTTGAGTTTTAAATTTTAAGTTTTGAGTGTTCAGTTCATCATTCAACATTCAACACTCAAAATTAAAAATTCCTTACTCTTCTCGCCTCACTCATCTAATCAGTCAGCGGTAGCCAAATCTCAAATTCCGTACCGGGTAATCCGTCTTCCGCTGCTTGGGAACGGGGCGATCGCACATTGAGTTTTCCCCCGTGTTTAGCCGTCACAATCTGATAGCTCAAGCCTAAGCTGGTTTCTTTCGCCATTCGTTTTTTGGTTGAAAATGTTTCTAGTAAGGCTTGATATTGAGTGGCCGATAGTCCAGGCCCGTTGTCTGCAATTTGAATAACCACCCAGCGGGGAACTTGGGTTGTAGGAGTCGCTCCAGCATTTGAGGACGATGAAGACAAGGTGCGGATTTGAGTCGTGATCTCAATTTGAGGATTGAGATTTGTAGGCTCCAGGGGGCGACAGCGCCGATTTTCGCCAAATTCTTCGTCCAGGCAACAAATAACAGCGGGTTCCAGCAGCGCTTCTACCGCATTCATCAAAATATTCATGAAGACCTGGCTGATCTGCCCAATAAAACAGTTAACGGGCGGCAAAGGTGCATAGTTACGTACTACCTGAATTTCACCGGACAGCCGCTCTTTCAGCAGGATGAGAATGCTGTCAATACAGTCATGTAAATCGGCGGGCTTGGGATAGACTTCATCAATGTGGCAAAACGTTTGTAGGCTACTGGCCAAGGTTTTCAAGCGGGTTGCTCCGCCACGAATACTTGCGATCGCTTTTGGTAAATCCGCCTTCACATAGTCCAGTTCCATATCCTCCTGTAGCTCTAGCACCTGATTGGAGGGATTTGGGCAGCAGGCTTGATACGCTTCCAGTAAGGTCAGTAACTGCTGGCTATACGTCGAAACATGGGTTAGATTGCCCCAGATAAACCCGACCGGATCTAAAATCTCGTGCGCCACTCCATCAACTAGGCGACCCAAACTGGCCATTTTTTCGCTCTGAATAATCTGTGCTTGGGCGCGTTCATAGTGAACTTGGGTTTCAAGTCCTCTCACTTGCCAGTAAGCCGTATTCAGCTCATGGCAGCTCAATAAGTAATGCTGATTATCCTTGGCTTGAACCACAATCGGTTCGGTCTGAAATTCCGGTGGTCGGCGCAGCGCCCGCCGTGCAGCACTGGTAATCTTAGTGGTGCCTGCAATCAGCAGTGGAGCCGTCCGGGCGTAGCTGTATAGAACTTGAATCGGCTGCTGGAGAAACAGCTTTATGCCCTGTGGTCGCAGTAGGTATTCCAGCAATCGCTGCCGGGAAATCATACCCAAAAACTGTTCATGCTCGGTAATGATGACTCCGGGGAGCAGGGGTTCCCGCTCAAACATTTGGGCAACAGCCAATCCGGAAACAGCCCCATCAACAGCAAATTGGCACCAGGTTAAATCCTGAACGGTCGATTCAAATGTCAATCCTAAACCGCTGCCCTCTGTCCACGTTGGCAGGTGAATCTCACTCGCTGCCACCGATGATCGGAAGCGGGGATCAGGTCTAGAAGAGTGTGACCGTTTGCGTGATGACACCACAGTTAGGAATGAAACAATAAGAGTCGAAGTCTTGTTCTCAGAGTGCCCGACTTTAGAGAAAATTACGCATAGCTCAAGTGGTTTCCGATTCTTCAGTCGTCAGTTGTTCCATCAATGCCTTGATCCGCATCCGGTTAATGTAAGGCCAGCCACCGTTCAGCTCAATGTCTTTGAGCAATCCATATAGCGCTTGCCGATTGTCGGGTAAGGCTGCTTGAAACAGGGTCTCTCGAATATCGCGATGGAGGTCTTCGAGCAAACGAAGCAGTTGCAGCAGTTCTAAGACATCAGTCTGGCGGGACTGAGCGGCTGCCTGGACGTGAGTTGCGATCGCGCTTAAATCCTTAGGTAAATCCTGCGACAGAGAATCGAGTTGAGACATGGTGGGTTGAGACATGGGGTTATCACAAAAGACCGAACAAACTACACAATTCGCAACAATTAATTCATTAAAGTCAGTCAGAAAAACAGAGACCAAAATGGCCGCCTGATGACGCAATTGATCTCCCGTCTGACGCCGATGAGCTGCGCCAAAAACACGTTATCTTCTATATCTGGCTGATTTTGCTGCATATTACTCCACTCCACACTAAATTTGCGATCGCGCACTAACTTCCGCCTGCTGCCCGCCACTTAGACTGAATTCAGCGATACGGAACGTAATAAAAGCCACATAGCCATGTAAAATGCTGTAGTGAAAGTTGTTCAACCGTTTCGGCAATTATAGAGTTTAAAATCGACGTCTCTTTTGAGTTTGTCGAACATCTGCTTGGCTAGTGCTAAAGCCCCTTAATATCCATCCAGGAAACATCGCTTTCATCCGAATTGATAAATCGAGGTTGACCATGAGGTACCGTACGTTAGTTGTTACGCTATTGGCTTTGTGCTTCGGTTTCATTACCGCTTGCAGTGAAGCTCCATCCGCAAAAGATTTAGGCTCGTTGACTTACGATCAAATCGTCAACACAGGACTAGCAAACTCTTGTTTGCAGCTTGATGAAACTGCTCGTGGTTCTATTCCGATTGAGTCCGGCCAATCTTACAGAATCACCGATCTCTGCTTAGAGCCGACTACTTTCTTCGTAAAGGAAGAACCGCTGAACCAGCGTCAAGCGGCAGAATTTATTCCGGGTAAAAGCCTGACTCGCTACACATCCTCATTGGATCAGGTCAGCGGCAATCTGTTACTCGAAGGTGACGGTAGCCTCGTATTTGAAGAGCAAGATGGTATGGATTTCCAAGCCATTACCGTACAGCTACCCGGTGGTGAACAGGTACCCTTTCTCTTTACCGTTAAAGGACTCGTTGCCCAGTCTCAGCCTGGCTTGAACGCAATCACCACCTCCACCGACTTTGAAGGTGATGTGCGCGTTCCGTCTTACCGGACGTCCAACTTCCTCGATCCCAAAGGTCGCGGTTTAACCAGTGGGTATGACAACGCTGTTGCACTACCTGCTCGGGCTGATGCTCAAGAGATCCTAGAAGAAAACATCAAGCAGTTTAAGGTTGGTTACGGCCACATCTCGCTGCAAATTTCCAAGGTAGACAGCCGCACTGGCGAAATTGCTGGCACCTTCGAGTCCGTTCAGCCCTCTGATACCGACATGGGTGCAAAAGAGGCAGTAGACGTGAAAATTCGCGGTCTATTCTATGGCCGAGTTGAAACCGCTTCTGCATAATCTGTAGTTCATGAGTGGTTACGTCTAGAACCAAGGGTTCAATTTCAAGTCAGTATCGATAACGAGAAGGGAGCGCTTTGGGCGTTCCCTTTTTTGTTGGATGAGAGTAGAGTGCTGAGTGATGGGGTGGATGGGTAATGGGGTGGCAAATAAACGTGATTTCATTACCCTGTGACCTATTACGCCTTTCGCTCCTCTCCTTGCTTCAGTCCTTTACAGCCTTTATAACCCTCTACAGCCTCTCTCCAAAAGTGCAAAGATTTGTTACACAGTAGATAGGAGCGTAACTGCACAAAATTAGGAGTGTGAGTTTTGAAGGTTTTAACCCAGCTTGAGCAATCAACTCGTCGCAATTTGCTAATTCTGTTCAGTACTGGCCTGATGTTTTGGTCGGGACTGGCGCTACTCCTGCCTGCGCTGCCGCTTTACATCGAGTATCTAGGCGGTTCCGGTTGGCAAATCGGTGTGACGATGGGCTGTTTTGCGATCGGGCTGTTGGTATCCAAGGCTTGGCTGTCGAAGCTGGCCGACGATCGGGGGCGCAAGCTGGTGTTGATTATTGGTGTGGTTGCGATCGCAGTTGCTCCCATCGGTTATTTACTAGCAGGCTCTATCCCAGCTCTGATGGTGGTGCGGGCACTTCACGGCATCAGTATTTCAGCGTTTGCCACGGCTTACAGCGCTCTAGTTGTCGATGCCTCGCCTCCGGGCAATCGCGGTGAATTGGTCGGCTACATGAGCTTGGTCAATCCGCTAGGACTGGCACTGGGGCCAGCCATGGGCGGTTTTTTGTACGAATGGTTTGGCTTTACGCCGTTTTTTCTTGCTTCTGCGCTGCTGGGATTTGGCGGTTTGTTCTGCTCGTTCAGGGTACAGGAGTCGCAAAGCTTTCTGGCTGCCAAGCAGGCGGTGCAGGCGGTTTCACCGCAGCAAAAAGCGGAGGACAGCCGATTTTGGAGTTTATTGCTGACCGATCGCGTTCGCATCCCCGCGACGATTTTAATGCTGGTAGGGCTGGCGTTTGGCACGATTACCACCTTTGTGCCGCTGCTGATCCAAGAGGCGGAATTAACGCTCAACTCAGGACTGTTTTATACGACAGCTGCGATCGCAAGTTTCTCGGTTCGTCTAATCACGGGTCGCGCTTCGGATCGCTATGGTCGGGGACGGTTTATCACCATTAGCTTGGTGTTCTACAGCTTGGCTATGCTGGCGCTGTGGCGCGTGCAGACCGACTTGGGCTTGATTGCGGCTGGTCTCTTGCAAGGAGCGGGAGCGGGCACGCTGATTCCGATGATCGCCGTATTAATGGCCGATCGGTCGCGCCCCAACGAGCGGGGCCGCATGTTTGGTCTCTGCATGATTGGCTTTGACTTAGGCATAGCCCTGGCTGGCCCTGTGCTGGGACTCTTCGCCACCTGGATCGGCTATCGCACCGTGTTTGGCATTTCCTCTGGACTGCTCATGCTAGGTATTTTGATTTTCCTGTGCTTATCGAGTAAAGACTTGCCCCATTCACTGCGATTCGCACTCTCTGGCGGTCGAGATGTTTATGCGATCAAAGCTTCGGATGACATGGCCTAATCACTCTAGTACAGGTATCCTGTGATCAGAGTTAGGTAAACGGCATGGCTATTATTTCGTCGCAGCAACCGTCGCCAGAGCCAAGAAAAACGCGATCGCAGATGCGTTCGGCTTCGCCGTTGCACGAAGAATCGCAATCCGTTGCTCCCACACCAGAGCCACTGTTCCAGCATCAGCCGGATCAAGCTGGCGATCAGCGCCATTCGTCGTTATTAGAAGCAGATTCTCAACCTGATGAATTTGGCAAGTCGGAAGAGGGCATTCGCCCCACTCGCCTGTCGGAATACATCGGGCAAAAGGCATTAAAAGAAGTGCTCGAAATTGCCATCAAAGCCGCTCAGTCTCGGGGTGAAACGCTGGATCACCTGTTGCTGTATGGCCCACCCGGACTAGGGAAAACCACCATGTCGCTCATCCTGGCCGAAGAAATGAAGGTGAGCTGCAAGATCACCACTGCGCCAGCCCTGGAGCGACCGAGAGACATTGTCGGTCTGCTGGTGAACTTGAATCCGGGCGATATTTTGTTTATTGACGAAATTCATCGGCTGCCGCGCATGACCGAGGAAATTCTGTATCCCGCGATGGAAGACCACCGGATCGACATCACCATCGGCAAAGGTCAAAGCGCCCGCACCCGTAGCCTGCCGCTGCCGCCGTTTACCCTAGTTGGCGCAACCACGCGAGTCGGTGCTCTAACCTCACCGCTGCGCGATCGCTTTGGTCTGATCCAGCGGCTGCGGTTTTATGAGCTAGATGAACTAACCGAAATCGTGCTGCGGACGGCTCAGGTACTCAGTACCGCCATTGAGCGCGACGGTGCGACGGAAATTGCTCGCCGCGCCAGAGGTACACCGCGTATTGCCAATCGTCTGCTGAAGCGGGTGCGGGATTTTGTGGAAGTGAAGGCCGCAGGTATGGCGATTAATTCTGCGATCGCAGCCGAAGCATTGGAACTTTTCAACGTTGATCCCTGTGGTTTGGACTGGACGGATCGGCGCTTGCTGACGGTGATGATCGAAAACTTTAACGGTGGCCCCGTCGGTCTCGACACAATGGCGGCGGCAACTGGGGAAGATGCCCAAACGATTGAAGAAGTCTATGAACCGTACCTCCTGCAAATTGGCTATTTGCAGCGCACCCCGCGCGGACGCATCGCCACGGCAGCAGCCTGGGAACATCTTGGCTACCGTCCCCCGGAAAGTCAACTCCGATTGCTGAGCTAGCCTACGCCGTTGATGCGTTACGGCTAGCGCCTAACGCATCCTACAAAACCATGAAGTTTCCAAAAGCTCTTTAACGAAAGCTGCATGCTCCTTGGTCGCTAATCCAGCTTGTAGAACAGTCAGCACCTGAGCCATATTGCCAGCTAACAGCTCGTTCACCGCGAGCCATAGTCCTGGAAATCTCATGCTGCGAATCACATTGTCCTCATCAACGGGTAGCTGTACATATTCGCCGTTTTGCAGCGCAAACCAGTCGAGCCTTTGATCAAAAACTTGCCAGACAATATATTCCTGAACACCGTTGCGTCGATAGGCACGTTTTTTGTCGCCTAAGTCAATCGTTGCGCTACTGGCGGCAATTTCTACCACTAATTCTGGCGCACCTTCAATATAGTCATCATCGCTGAGCCGAGTTTGCCCACCGCACTGCGGTTCAATTAGCAAGACCGCATCGGGTTGGGGAGCATTGTCTAGGTCTAGGCGAACGGTAGGTGTATCTCCCAGTGCAACTCCCGATGTCAGAGCTGCATAAGTGCCTAGCCAAGTCATGATATTGCCGTGGGGTTGACCATGACTCCGAAAGCGCAACGCCGCTGGCATATAGACTACTCCCTCAATCAGTTCCGCTGTCTTTAAATTGGGCATGGCCGCGTAGCGTCGCTCAAACTCATAGCGATTGAGCCGATCGCCATTTTCCAGCGGCGGAACTTTAAATGGCAAGGATGGAATCTGGAATTGAGCCATGATTTCTCGACCAGTCGCGTTCTAGTTACCTACAGTCTATCGGTTGAGCCAACTTGTGCTCCTATATTCTCCCCCGATCCCTTGCCCTCCTACTCGCTACCGCTAGCAGCCACTACCCTACAATAAACAGATAAGTAATTATGCTGTTACTAAGGCGTCTCCACTGATGAAAATGCTGCGCTGTTTACTGGTTCTTTGCTTGATCGGATTGCTTAATCTGATTGCTATCCCCACGTCCTCGGCTTGGGCTGACGAAGCTTCGCAGTGGAGTGAAGCCGAAATTGAGCAGTTGGAAGCGCTGGATCAGCAGGCATTTGCCGCCGCTCGGCAGGGAGATTTTGCCCAGGCGGAGCAAGCTTGGACGGAAATGATCGAGATTATGCCCAATAATGCTGCCATCTGGAGCAATCGCGGCAACGTGCGGGTCAGCCAGAACAAGATTGATGCCGCGATCGCAGATTACAACCAAGCAATCCAATTGGCACCGGATGCCGCCGATCCCTACTTGAACCGAGGCACAGCCTGGGAAGCTCAGGAGAAATGGCAGGCTGCCATCGACGATTACAACCGAGTGTTAGACATCAATCCCGAAGACGCAGCAGCCTATAACAATCGGGGCAATGCGGAAGCTGGGTTAGAGAATTGGACAGATGCGATCGCAGATTACAAAAAAGCGTTTGAACTGAATTCAAACTTTGCCTTTGCCCGCGTGAACTACGCCCTCGCTCTCTATCAAGATCAGCAGACCGATTTAGCGATTAAAACGCTGCGAGATTTAGCACGGAAATATCCTAACTTTGCTGATGCGCGGGCTGGACTGACGGCAGCACTGTGGACAGAGGGTAAACAGGGAGAAGCAGAGAGTAATTGGGTCGCCGTGACGGGTCTCGATCCTCGCTACAGCGATATTGGCTGGGTGAAAAATGTGCGCCGCTGGCCCCCCGCGATGGTTAAGGCTTTGGCTGCGTTTTTAAGCCTCTAGGCTATTAGCTGTTGGCCTGAGTTTTGAGTTTTGAGTGCTGAAGTTCGTCATAGATCACTCCACCCCTCGACACCCTCGACAGCCCTCCACTCCCCTTTAAACTTGCTGAACTTTAGCAGCCATCAGTGCGATCGCGCGATCAGAGCTAGCCGCTACATAATCATTGCGTTTATCGTATTGGTCAATATGGCGGCAAATCACAATCGGGGGCTTTACTCGACAGGTAAAAAACTCTACTGCAACTCGGCCATCTGGAAAAACTTTGACTTTGGGCACCAAATCCTTGGGTGGATTGCCTTTCCACTGCCACTTCATCTGATTTGGAATCACCTCAATCGGTCGATGATTTTGCCACTTACAGTCTGCACCAAGTGCGCCAAACTCTTTTAGCTCCCGTCGTAGAATAGAAGCAATCACAAATGACATGGGCGATCGATCGCCCGTTAGAGCCGCCATCGGCTCATCCAAACCCTGTTCCGGCTGAGGTGGATGTCCGCGATCGCTGGCATTTTCCATTGCCAATTCTAGTTGAGCCACCGTTGCCATCTCGTCTGGCACTGCCCAAATAGTATTAATTCCGCCTGTTTTACGCCGATGCAAAAACGCCACCCAGCGCCATCCTGGCCGCAATTGCAAACTCGGAATTTGTAACAGGGCAGCGGCTGGATTAACCGTGCTGATCAGCCAGCGTCCCTCTTCATCAAAACCAGCCGATTCAGTTGAAAGCGGGCTACCAAATTTGAACAAATCGCCTAAATCATCCAGTGATTCAGGAATAGGCAGTTCATCCATATCGTCTGGAAAGCTCCAAGCTTCTAAACGCCGTTCCGAATCGGGCAGAGCTAAAGACTGACGAATATGCTGCTGGATTTTTTGAATAGCAGTAAGAGGAAACTTATGCAGAGACATAGGATTGGCGCGCGATCCGTGATGGGTAGCATGACACTGGATAAAGACAATGATGCATGCTGATGGCTATTCGATGCTTGCTAGCAGGGGTTTATCCTGCTTTTAGCGTACCCATCTAAAACAGCAAGACGCGATATCACGAGTAGAACTTATTAGTTTGTAAACCCGACCACTGTCCATCCCCACGTCGCTTAGCCGCTAAAGCTCATTCTCGGCAAGCTCATGGGTAGGGCCAAAAGTTGTAGAGCTAGAAAAATATGGCCTTGGTGTCCATCCCTCCGATTTTAGTGGTGTCTACTGATGCCAACCTACTTTTAGGTGACAGCTCTACCACTGAAACAATGAATAAAACTTATGTGTAATTTGCAACCATTCCAACGAGCTGATCTCTATACTCTTTGATTTTTCTCGATACTAAACTCAAGCGCCATATTTTAAGTAAGAACGGTTTTTAATCGATTAACAAATCCTTAATGTTAATTTGCATATCCAGGGCAAAATCCTTACATACCTAATCTTAAACAATATTTTTCAAGTGTTACTTTAAATTAAAAGTTGCTGTAGTAAATTATCACAATCGGGTGAATCTGTATTTTATAACGATCTAAGAATGTGGCTTTATAGCAGAACAATATACCAATTAATCCTAAAGATTGGGGTTATGGATCTATTGATTAAAGAGAAGTTAGGCGCATCCTGAATGTACAAATAGACTACTGCATTTCTCAATCTAGCGAGGTACACACATACCCTATCAACAAGGGGATTAAACCCTTTGCCTGCACCACACTAGACTGAAAAACGCCATATCTTACTCTCTCTAAAATTCCTCTCCTAATACTGGTAGAGGAACTGTGAAAGCACTCGACCTGCTCCCTTACCTTATCCATAATTAGGAGAAGGGGTTGGGGAGAAGCCATTTGCAAAAACGGGATGTTCCCTTTCAACATTACCAGCTTGAAATACAACACTTGCTCCCTAACATGATTAACCAATCCCATGTAATTGTTCAAAAACAGACTAACGAATCCCCAGTTAGCTCAGCCCAGATTTCGATCATTGCTACTACTCTATTAGGAATCCTGCTCAGGCTTTATCAGCTTGGCGCTGAAAGCCTATGGGTCGATGAATATTTTAGTATTGATGACGCCGTTAATCTTAATCTTTGCACCCGACCGCTTTACTACTTCCTCCTGCATGTATGGATGGAGTTTGGTGGTGACGACTCAGATGTTTGGCTCAGATTGCTTTCTATTCCATTCAGCGTTGGCACAATTGGGCTGATTTATCTTTTAGGCCGAAAGCTTTTGTCTGAAAGAACTGCCCAAATTGCTGCTTTTATGGCAGCGGTGTCCCCTCTGTTTATAGGCTATGGTCAGGAAATTCGGATGTATGCTCTCAGTGCTTTCCTAACGTTAGCTGGAACAATTTTGCTGGTTTTAGTATTAAAAAGTGCTTCAAAGCTAAAAGTGGCCGCATGGGCGTTCGTCCGCTGGCTCGCCATCATCACAACACCTTTGAATATTGTTCTGCTGTTTCCTGATTTTTTAATTTGCCTGTGGCATTTTCGGCGTCAGTTCAGCAAGCTCTGGATGATTGGCCTTGGGGTCTTGTTTACCGCGGCGGCAACGTTTCCGATTATGTTGCTGCTGCGAACAAGGGCACCCGAATTTATGTCGTCATGGGTAGCAACTAAATCAAAGCCTGACCTGCTCAAGATTGGCGGTATGCTGACTGAATTCACCATGTTTTGGCCGCTGACCGATTTGCCCAAGCCAAATGAGCTTAGTTTAAGCTCAGCCGGACTACAGGAACTCCAGCTTAGCTTTTTCATGCTGGCGACGGGTTTGGTATGGGCGCTGCTGCTGTGGGGACTATATCAAAGTGTTGCCACATTCAAACAACAGCAAGCGGTTCATAATTCACTTCAACATTTGCTCTGGATTGCCGCTTGGGGTTTGCTGCCAAACCTAGTTATATTGGCAGTCTCCTACACAGCGAGTACGATTTGGTTTGCCCGTTATTTGCTTTTTACTGCACCGTATCTGCTGCTGCTGCTGGCAGCCAGTTTTGAACTGTGCTGGACGAGATATCGAAAGTTAGGCATTGCGATCGCATCTGTCTATCTGGTAGCCGTCAGCGGTGGTCTGTTTCACTACTACACCAAGCTGTATCACGATGATTGGCAAGGCATTGCAGCGGTCATCCAGGCTAACGAGCAACCGGGCGATGTGATTGGCCTATATCCCCACCACTGGAATCCGGTATATACGCTGCCCCGATACTATCGGGGAGGATCGTCGATCTACACGCTGGCAACACCAGAGGAACTTGATACACCCATCAAACAGCCCATTGAACCCCGAATTGACTCCATGCTGAATCGGCTACCAGCCACAGCAGGTCGCTATTGGATTGTGGCTTATTATCCTCAATCTCACGTAATTGATGCGCTGGTTGATGAGATTGAAGAACGGTATACGCTGCTGGAAGCCGAGCAATTCCCAAATTCAGTCAATGCTGATATTCATCTGTTTCTGGCTGCGCCTCGCGTTGCAAACTAGGGTTGAGTGATGGAATACGCAAGAAGCACGCCGCTAGCGGCGTGCTTCTTTGTCTATCTAGTCAATTAAACCGACTGCGTGAGTTATGCAAGCTGATGCTCTTCGGCTTCGAGCTGACGCAATAGCGCCTCGTTGCCCTGTGCCTTGGCCACCGCAATCCGATGGCGGAGCTTACGATAAATAGATTCTTGGTGAGCTTGATAGGTTTCAACCAAGAGATTGCGACGCACAGCCTCAACCGACCGGGTTTTGATCACCTGATCGACAGTGGTTGCCTGTACGGGTTGAACGGGATAGGTGGGTGCGATCGCAGGTTTCGCGACCCGAGCTGGAGTGGAGCCGTCGTTCCGATAGGCGACTCCTCGATACTTCAAGTCATGTACCATCGTTGGTGCAGGTACATGACGAGGATATTTAAATTGAACCGTTTGTCCCCGATAGCGACCATAGAGATTGCTATCTGTAGTTTCGAGTACAGTTGGTTCGTAATCGTATTGAATACCGCGATAAGTCAGCTTCATGTTTCGCCTCCTGAAAATGCATGAGAGTTGAGGCGCGTTCCTTCGGACATTGGTTAAGCCCTACTTCCGTCTTTTCGCTTCATCCTGATATGGAGTCGTGATTCCGACAGCAAACTTCGTCGTGCGGGCAACGTCCGGACAACAAAACCTGACTGAGGGAGCAACTCTATATCGAACTCATCTTGGTCAACTAATCAGAATCAAATCTAGATTTACAAGATTTAGATGATCAGGATTATTTGAAGCGATAAAGATGAACGATATCGTAAAACTTCTGTATACTATTTTACTTTTTCTTGCCTGTGTCGTCAATCTGTGACATGCATCACCTAATTCCTGAAAACCTTTGGCAGCAAGGGATTTCAGCTCTGTATCTTTTGCGTAAAGATCTCTCTTCAGAAAGATTTAAGCTTCAGGCGTCTATTCCCAAAGATATTTCTATTTGCTTTATGCTGAAGGGAGTTCCAGTTCACACAAATTAACAGTTGCAGGACTTATGAAATGTATTATCAATCGGCGGGCACAGTTTTCGGCCAGCCATCGCTACTGGCTGCCAGAGCTCAGCCCTGAGGACAACCAGCAGCGATTTGGCCAATGTGCGATCGCGCCAGGGCATGGTCATAACTACGTCCTGTACGTCTCAATGCTGGGCGACCTAGATGAGTACGGCATGGTGCTAAATCTCGGCGATGTCAAACAGGTGATCAAGCGAGAAATCACCAGTCAGCTCGATTTTTCCTACCTGAACGACGCTTGGCCAGAGTTTCAGGCTACCTTGCCGACCACCGAAAACATTGCGCGAGTCATCTGGCAGCGGCTGGCTCCCCATTTACCAATTATCAATATTCAACTGTTTGAACATCCTGAACTGTGGGCCGATTACCGAGGAAATGACATGGAAGCATATTTGACAATTAGCACACACTTCAGCGCCGCGCACCGACTTGCTCATCCCAAGCTGAGCTACGAAGAGAACTGTGAAATCTACGGCAAGTGCGCCCGTCCCAATGGTCACGGTCATAACTATCACCTCGAAGTGACGATTAAAGGTGAAATGGATGAGCGCACGGGCATGATCGCTGACCTCGTCGCGTTTCAGGACGCTGTGAACCAGCACGTTGTCGAGCCATTTGATCATACGTTCCTCAATAAGGACATCCCCTACTTCGCCGAGGTGGTGCCCACGGCTGAAAACATTGCCGTTCATATTCGCGAACTGCTGCGGCAACCAATTCAGGAGATTGGGGCAGCCTTACACAAGGTCAAGTTGATTGAAAGTCCCAATAACTCGGCTGAGGTTTACTGCACCGATGCTGAGACTATGCAGCAGGGTCAGCAGGGCGTAACTGAACTGGAGTTGGCTCAGGTTTGAGGGGGTAAAGGGCTGTAAAGGATTAGTTTTCCGATGGAATGCTATGCAGTACTACGACTGTCCCTGTCGAACAAACATCCAGCACAGTAGTCATTAGGTTGCGGTAGTGGGGGGGGGGGGGGGGGGAGAAAACCCAAAAACACCCACCCCCCGCCCCCCTCCCCGCACCCCACCACCCCTGTACGTACATCCCCCAGAGCCCGCGCC
>CBKWJC010000063.1:0-43941 GCA_966674685.1 uncultured bacterium | reverse complement strand
GTTTTTCCACTCTTGTTTGGGTGGTTTTTGCGGGTGGATGTCCTCCTTCCCCCGCGAAACACAACCCACCAAAACTTGATTTACAGAGTGTTCAAGCCTGTCAACGCCTGAACATTGTCAACCAAATAAAGACAGTATGTATATTATATTGCCTATTGTCTTTTTAAAAGAGTCAATACATAATAAATGTAGTCAGATAATTGCTTTGGGAAGTGAGGAGAGAGGCGAGAGGAGTAAAGAGTAAAGCAAACGATAATTCAACGCTCAGAACTCTCAACTCAACATTTAGCACTGCACTTCCCAACTCATCTGTTCAATCCCACAACCTCAACATAGGGAGGTGAAACAATGATTACGCTACGTCCTGCTAACGAACGCGGTGTTGCTAATTTTGGTTGGCTCGATAGTCGCCACACGTTTTCATTCGGCAACTACTACGACCCGCGACACATGGGGTTCGGTACGCTGCGGGTGATTAACGACGATAAGATTGCGCCCAGCAGCGGTTTTGGTACCCACGGTCACCGCGATATGGAAATTGTGACTTATGTTCTTGATGGAGCGCTGGAGCACAAAGATAGTATCGGCAATGGCTCCATCATCCGTCCTGGTGATGTACAGCGGATGTCTGCCGGAACGGGCATTATGCACAGCGAATATAATGCGTCCGATTCTGAGCAGGTTCACCTGCTGCAAATCTGGATTTTGCCAGAGCGGCGCGGCATTGAGCCAGGATATGAGGAAATTCATATTCCCGAAGCTGAAAAGCGCGGTCAACTGCGGCTGATTGGCTCACGGGATGGTCGCAACGGTTCGGTGACGATTCACCAAGACATTAATCTATATGCTGCCCGTCTGGTTGACGGTGAACAGGTTGAACATGCGATCGCACCTGAGCGGTCGGTTTGGCTGCATGTGGCTCGCGGTGCTGTCCGGCTGAATGATCACGATCTCTATGCCGGAGATGCAGCAGCCATTACGGAGACGGAAACAATTCAGCTAACGGGCCTCTCGGATGGTGCTGAGGTGCTCGTTTTTGATATGGCAGAAATTCCCCGTTTACACAGAAACCCCAGAAGTCTTATTGCCGCCACCTCGCGGCGGCAATACGACTTTTTTCCGTTTCAGTTTTGTTGAAAAGTACAAGAAACGCCCTACGCCTTGCTTCTCACTCCTCACTCCTTACCTCATCCCCCTACCGCCGAATCGTCGTAAAGTTTTCAAACCAGCCTCGTCGCCAGAAAAACATAATTAAGCTGATGCTAATCGTGAGCATAATCGCCCAGGCAAACGGATAGCCCAAGTACCAATCCAGTTCCGGCATATTAAACGGCGAGGCTTCTGGATCAAAGTTCATGCCATAGAGTCCGGTGACAAAGGTAAGGGGAATAAAGATGGTCGAGATGACGGTTAGCAGCTTCATCACCTCATTCATCCGGTTGCTCACAGAGGATAAGTAAACGTCCATCAAGCTGGAGACCAGTTCGCGATAGGTTTCAACGATGTCGAGTACCTGAATGACGTGGTCATAGCAGTCTCGTAAATAAACCTGCACTTCTGGGCTAATAAACTCGCTGCTGTCGCGAATCAGAGTATTGATAGCGCTGCGGAGGGGCCAGATGGAGCGGCGCAGGGAAAAGAGTTCGCGGCGCAGGTCGTGAATTCGTTCTAGAGTTTGTCGAGTTGGATTACTCACCACCTCTTCTTCTAAATTTTCGATATGTTCTCCATACACTTCTAGGACAGGAAAAAAGCCGTCAATGATGGAGTCCAGCAGCGCATAGGCTAAGTAATCTACCCCTTGCCGCCGGATCAATCCTTTGTTGCGCTGGATGCGATCGCGCACGGGATCAAACGAATCCTGTTCCGGTTCTTCCTGCACTGTCAGTAAGTAGTGCTGACCCAGAATCAAGCTGACCTGTTCACTGTAGAAACCCTGACCGGATTCTTTGGGGGCAACCATGCGGGCAATAATTAACAGGTGCTCGTCATAGCGTTCTACCTTGGGTCGCTGCGGCACGTTGACTACGTCTTCTAGCACCAGCGGATGCAGGTGGAATACGCTACCCATGCGGCGCAGCACGTTTTCGCTACCGAGTCCCTGCACATCGACCCAAGAGACGCTTTCCGTGTCTAGATAAGGAGCGCAGGCTTCCGGCGCATCGAGCTGAACGATTTGGGCATGGCGGGGCTGATAGTCAATCAGGACGATTTTGGGCGGTGGGGCATCCTCTTCAATCGACAGTGTGCCAGGAGAACTGCCAGGTTCGTCAAAGTGGTAATCAAAATAAGGTTCTTCGTCGTCGTCCTCTATTTCTTCATGCTCTGGTTCTCTCTCCAGTCGCCGTAGTTCAGCTTCGGATAGTCCCGACGAGCGCAATGGTGAATTTGACATGGATTTTCCTTTGTGTTGAACCTTTTTGAGTCCTGTTGAGTTGAACCTGACGCTGAAATTCAACCAGCAGGTGGCAGTCCCATGACCGACAGCGTTAGCAATTCATACCAGTCCGGTTGAAAACCATGATTTATCTTTGGGAAATGCTTGCTTAGCAAGCGTTTCCCAAAATAAGTTGGGTTCTCATACACGGACTTGGATATTAGGCTAGAACTGATTCAGTAAAAGTAAAAACGGCGTTGCTTAATCTGGGTATGAATTGTGATGGGGAGACACCGCCCCCACATCACAATTCATACTTAAAGTCAGCAATCCCGTAAAAACAGAAGTGGCTACAGTTTTCTCTGGTCTGTAATCAAACGGCTCCATTTTAGGTTGAGTTGACTCGTAGCGCCTATTTTGTCTGTCTCCGTCATGATGCCGTTTACAGAACAGTTGAAGTAGCATCTAAACACATCGTGATTGCCAACCATGATCGAACAGCACCCCCATCTTGATTTTGCCCATTTGCCGCTGGTTCTAGCAGGGCCAGTTCTGCGCCGGACTGAACCAGACGCAGTCACAGTTTGGCTGGCGCTACAGCAGCCTTGTCAGATTACGCTGACGGTATTTGACACAATGGGGGCTGGTGCGGCAGTGGGGCAAGCGCTGCTATCGGGGATGGCAGAAACGGTGGCAATTGGTCGCCGTTTACATCTGTTGGCGATTACCGCCCGTCCAGTTGCGGGACAGATTCTGGAGAGCGATCGCATTTATGCGTATGATTTGCAGTTTGCGATCGCAAATTCACCCCAATCACCCATTACGCTCAACGACGCAATTGGCGATAGCGTTGAAGGTCTAAGCTACTTCGATCACGGCCTACCGACATTTATTCTGCCGCCGACCGATTGGCACAATTTGAAGCTCGTGCATGGTTCCTGTCGAAAGCCACACGGCACAGGCCACGACGCGCTGCCGCTACTCGATAAGTTACTGGCGCACACAGCGGCAGATCCAGCACAGCGACCGCATCAGCTTTACTTTACGGGTGACCAAATCTACGGTGATGACGTAGCCGAGCCGATGCTGTGGCTGGTTCATTATTTGGGGCCGGATCTGCTGGGTTGGGAAGAAACGCTGCCAACGGGCGATCCCACCCAATCACTGAAGCCTGGACAGCGCCGCGCCGCCGCTGAAGATCATGGTGGCCTGACGGCGGCACTGGGTAAAAAAGATGCCGCTAAGGTGAGCAGCCATCTGCTGAGCCTGGGAGAATATTTGGCCGCTTATTTACTGAATCACTCCCCTACCTGCTGGCCGCAGCGATTTCCAACAGCAAGTGAGGCAGGACAGGGCAAAACCTGGGCGAAACAGGTTGAAAATCTGCAACTGTTTGCTCAACCGTTGGGGCGAGTGCGCCGTGCCTTGGCCAATATTCCGGTCTACGCCATCTTTGACGATCACGATGTCAGCGATGACTGGAACTTAAATCAGACTTGGTGCCTGCGGGTGTATGGTCGGCCAATGGGCTACCGGGTGGTGCAGAATGCGCTGCTGGCCTATGCGCTGGTGCAGGCGTGGGGTAACACGCCCTGGCAGTTTGCTGCCGATCAGCCCGGTGGTCGGCTGCTTGATGCGGTGCAGCGCTGGTCAGCGTCGGCTGGGGAAGATGCAGAGAGCGGAATTGCGATCGCACATTACCTCGGTTTGCCACTGATTGATCCACTGACGGGCTTACCAAAATTTGACCAAGAAGCAGACTGTTATGTTCTGAGCCGGGAGCCGGGAGCCTTGACCTGGTACTACACGGTAGAAAGCCGTTGTCATCAAGTGATTGCGCTGGATACGCGGACACATCGCGGTTATCCGGTTAATGATCATCCCCTGGCTCCACCCAAGCTGCTGACTCCACGAGGATTAGATAATCAACTGACTCAAACTCTTCAGCCCGAAACTGAGCAGCAGTTAACCCTGGTGATCGCGCCAACTAATGTGTTTAGCATCAAGCTGATTGATATTATTCACCAATATTTCCTGCGGCAGAAGAAAGTGTTTGGCTCCGATGTTGGCGATGCCTGGAACCTGCCGACTGAAGCGCTAGCGAGTTTGATTACGACGCTATTCCAGCAGCGCAAACGGCTGATTGTCCTATCCGGTGATATTCACTTTAGTTTTGCGGTTCACCTGGAGCTGACTAGCCAAGATTCAACGGTCAATTCAGGGACACTGGTGCAGCTCACGGCCAGTTCCATCGACAATGAAGAAACCCTAACGCGGATTATTCACACTCGGCTGAAGGGTTTGCTGTGGCCCGAACGCACGCGCTATTTACAGGGCTGGATCAATCCGCCACATTTGGCTGAAACCAAAACGCCCCGCTTTCGCCATCCCACGAAGCCCGATTGGTTCGGCAAGCTCACCTGGATTCCTCGCCAGCCAGCCCAGCCGCCTGCTTTTAGCCCAATTGCCGAATGGGTGCCCGTTAAGCGACGTGGACGCTGGTTGCGATCGCTAAAATTTTGGAAAGGTCGCTGGTTCCAAGAAGGCCGCGAACTGGTCGGACGCAACAATCTATCCGTCGTCAAGTTTACTCAAGATACGGTGCAGCAGGACTCCTACTGGTACGCCACCTGGTCAGAGGGTGAAATCGTCCGCAGCCGCTTTGAAAGTGAGTTGTAAGTCGGCAACTGGGCATGCTGAGGATACTGATGTGGGGATCACAGCATGGATGTGAAGTGGCTGTTACAGATAAGTGGAGGGCTGACCGCTGCGGCGGTAGGCGCGATCGCAGTTTTTTTTCTCTGGGCTACTTCTGGTGTTTATCCGGCTGATCGGTATACCGAGATTCGCTCGTTTGAGGACGGTACTGATAGCGATACTGAGAACGGTGCCGAGAACAGTGCGACTGCTGATTCGCTCTCGAATCTAGGGGGAACGACCGACACGCTAACGATTGTCACCTACAATATCGGCTACTTATCTGGACTCACGAACAATCAAGCCGTTCAGCGCGATCGCACCTTGTTTGATACCAATCAACAAACTGCGATCGCAGCTCTCAACTCTGCCGATGCCGATTTTATCGCCTTTCAAGAAATCGATTTTGACGCCAAGCGCTCATTTTATGTCGATCAGGTGGCCGCGATTGCTCAGCGGTTGGGGTTCATGCAGGGTGCGATCGCAATAAACTGGGATAAGCGCTACGTGCCGTTTCCCTACTGGCCCCCTGCGGCTCATTTCGGCCAAATTGTCTCCGGTCAGGCGGTCTTGAGCCGCTATCCGATTACCGAAAACGAGCGGGTTGTGCTGCAAAAAGTGGCCGATAAGCCGTTCTATTACAACGCGCTGTACCTGGATCGGCTGGCGCAGGTCACACAAGTTGACATTGACGGGCAGCCGCTGGTGCTGATCAATGTACATCTAGAAGCCTTTGACGAACCGACACGCCGCCAGCAAACCGCAACTGTTCTGGAGCTGTACAACCAATACGCCGCCGACTATCCGGTCATTCTCCTGGGCGACTTCAACAGTTCAATTCCCAACAGTGAAGAAGCCGATCCAACTATCAACCAACTGCTCCAAGCCGAAGGAATCGCCGTCGCCACCTCCCCCGCCGACTTCGCCAATCAGCTCACCTTTCCCTCAGACACCCCCACCGTCAAGCTCGACTACATCTTCTACGATCCAGAAGACATCGAATCACTCAACGCCAGCGTGATGACCAACGCCGCCCAATCCTCCGACCACCTGCCCGTGCGGATGGATTTTCGTTTACGCGATTAGTACTCCTCACTACCTACCTATGTCCTCCCCTCCCCCCTCTCCCCAACACGACCTTGGCCAGTGGGGAGAAGAGTTTGTTGCCAAGTGGCTAGAGAAACAGGGCTGGACAATCCTAGAGCGTCGCTGGCACTGTCGCTGGGGTGAGCTGGATCTAGTGGCGCAGTTTCCGCTACAGCAAAACGTGCGATCGCACTTCAACCAATCCCCTACATCATCTCCGCAATTTGAAGGGAAAGAGAATGCGATCGCAACAGGTATAGCGTTCGTAGAAGTCAAAACCCGCAGCCAGGGCAGCTGGGATGCCAATGGTTTGCAGTCGATTACTCCCGCCAAGCAGCAAAAGCTGTGGCAGGCAGCTCACCTGTTTTTGGCGGATTATCCCGAACTAGCAGTGCGGCCCTGTCGGTTTGACGTAGCGCTCGTGTACCACCAGCGGTTTCGCTCAGCCCAACCTTGCCCAGTACCCACCCCGAAGTGGGTCGCACCCTCACCACAGATTGGCTATACGCTCGTGTTGCAGGATTACATTCCCGCAGCGTTTGAACTCAGTGAGTAGGATGGTTTCATGCCTATCAGAGAACATCTAAAAACCGTTTGACGTTACGTAGGGGCGAATGGCCATTCGCCCTTACTACAGCGTATAGGTAAACCCATCGACGACGATGCCGGGAATCCTCATTCCGCCTAAACTACGGCTGCCGTAAGTGCCAACATCGGGGACGAATTCTTGAAAATCCGTTAGCGCCACGAGCTGATCGCCAAAGCAGCGATAGAGGCTTTCGTCAAAGCGCAGATTTTCAATGGGTGCGACAATTTCGCCGTTTTCCACCCAGAAGCAGGCGTAGCGGGTCATGCCCGTAATTCGCCCGCTGGGCTGATCGCTCCAGTTGAGGTAGTGCAGATTCGACAGATAAAGTCCCGTATCGAGCGTTTTGAGGATGTCGTCAGCCGCGAGTGAGCCGGGACAAATTTCGGGCGATCGCAAATATTCGCCGCTAGCTGCACCGTTAGCAGTTTTGCCGTATTCTTTGGCGGTGCGAGAGCTAATCAGCGTATTTTTGAGCTGACCATTTTCAATAATCGGTAGCTCTTTCGGTGCAACTTCTCCCAAATCATTGAATCGAGGCACAGCACCATACTGGAAATTTTCCCGCAGCGTAAACTGAGGCGAGAGCTGCTTTTCACCTCGCTGGAGCGCACCTAGAGCGCTGCCGCCCCGCTGAAGCGACGCTTCACTGACGGCTCCCCAAGAAAACATGGAAATCAGCTCAGCCAGAGCCTCTGGAGCTAGATAGGTGCGATACTGTCCTCGTGCGATCGCTTTTGGCGGATTGGCCATCAGTTGCTCAAGCTGGTTCTTGGAGGTGCGAATCTTGTCGGCGTAGGCATCAGTATGCCAATCGCTGCCAGCAAAGATGCCCTTAACAGCCTGATTGTCAGGCGTAAACAGGGAATAATCGAGGGAAAACGTTTCCGTCGCGAACCAGTGGCGCTGTCCAGCGGAATCGGCATAGGCGCGCACAATCCAGCCACCCGCATACAGTCCAACAAAATCTAAGTTTTCAACCTGGGACAGGACGGTTGAAACCACCTTTTCTGGTTCCAGGAGATGCCCAGTGTATACATCACGGCTTTGGGCATCTCCGGCGGGAATGACGAGATAGGGATCTTCGGGCAGTTGAGCAACTTCATCTCGCAAATCGGCCAGCGCCATTTGCACCATTGCCCCATCAGTGTCAGCATTGCCTGTGAACGGTACTTCACAAGCAGCCGTCCGCTGGTTGTGCATCAGGGTTAGCTCGATGTTACCGTCAGTCACAGAACCTGTTTGCCGCACTTTGGCATGATTGAACCGAGTAAACTGACTCTCTTCGGCAGATAGCGTAATGACTAAATGTTCGCTGGCTTCCACCTGTTCGAGGATCTGGTGGACAAGCTGATTGAAAGCCGTTTCGAGATGATTCAACATGACCAACGTTCAACAAGATAAGGACAAGAGTTCTGAGATGCGATACTCCTTAGCCTATCTTATGTGTCGTTTGTGTCGTTGACCTATCGACCTGCATAGTAAGTTTCAATCCAGCTTCGTAGCTCGTTATCGGATTCGGCGTAGATGGCTCGGCCTGTGATGGGGTCGTAGCCGTACCACCAGCGCTGACCATTGGAGTCGGTAAACTCACTCACTTTGAGATCGGACCAGTGGGTAACTGTATTCATGAGCTGCTTCCAGAGCACACGGATACGATATCCAGGTGCAGAACTGGCAGTTGCAGTGGAGTTAACCAGTTGACGCTCTTCTTTTCGGAGTTGGGCAACTAGTGCAGCGTCATGACGAGCTTCTGCTGCTTGCAAGCGACGAGTTAGCGATCGCACCATATTGGCGCGGTGCCGAGCGGTCAAAGAACACGAATCATACGATGAAGCAGTAAACATAATGTTGACAACCTAAAAAATAAAGTGACCAGAGAATTTCCTGATCTTAATTTTAAAATTAATTCTGTAAATCTAGCTACAGAATTGTCTTCTTTTCATGAGAATTATCGGGGCGGAGTAATTAAGGGTGAGGGGTAAAGGCTGTAAAGGACATAAGGAGCCGTAGGGTGTGTTGGAGCGAAGCGAAACGCACCAATATAGAGGGCTGTAGAGGCTGTAAAGGACGTAAAGGTTGATGGGATAACGGAGTAGGCTCGCTTTGTCACATCATCACGCGTTTACCCTCCACTCATCTACCGTCTACTCCTTCACTCGGTACTCAGCCTGTGTGTCGTTCAAATCGCAGACGTGGCATTAGCTTCCCTACTCTCTGGCTCCAAAGTCCACAGCGGATACCAATCTATGGCAGGTGAAAATGGTAGGATTTCTAGGATCTAATTGTCGCCATCTATTCACGTTCATGTTTTGTACCTTACCAACCAAAGAACCAAAGCTGTGATTTGGTGCAAGATGCGAGTACATTTACTTGTTTGAATAACCTTATGGATCTCAAAGCGCTGATTCGCGATATTCCTGACTTTCCCAAGCCTGGTATTTTATTTCGTGACATTACAACCCTGCTGCAAAATCCGGATGGATTGCGCTACACCATTGATCTAATGGCTGAAAAGTGTGCTGACCTCCAGCCAGACTATATTTTGGGCATGGAGTCGCGTGGTTTCATTTTTGGGCCGCCGCTGGCTTACAAGCTGGGGACGGGATTTGTGCCCGTGCGAAAGCCAGGTAAGCTGCCAGCCGCTGTTCATGCTGTTGAGTATGAGCTTGAATATGGAACCGATAGCCTGGAAATGCATCAAGATGCCCTGCATGAGGGGGCAAAAGTGCTGATTGTGGATGACCTAATTGCCACGGGCGGCACGGCAGCCGCGACGGCTCAACTGGTGGAGCAAACTGGGGCTGAGGTGATTGGCTTTGGCTTTATTGTTGAACTGCTCGCACTAGAGGGTCGGCAAAAGCTACCTGCGGTTCCAGTTGTTACCCTAGTGGAATATTAAGGTTAAGGATTTAACCTCTATGACTTTCACCCCCGATTCATCATCTGACTCGCCCAAGTTGTCTAAGCGCGATCGCATGTCTTCGATTCGCGATCGCATCATTGGTTTTCTGACCAGTGAAACATTCCTATTTATTGTCAAGCGGGTCTTACAGGCCGCATTGACCCTGTTCCTGGCTTCGATGCTGGCCTTTTTCGTCATTCAGCTCGCTCCGGGCGATTATGTCGATAAGTTTCGTCAAGACCCATCGGTTTCAGCCGAAACGCTACAGCAGCTTACGGAACGGTTTGGTTTAGATAAATCGGCTTGGGATCGCTATTGGCTCTGGCTGAGGCAGGTTGTGTTTAGTCAAGACTTTGGCAACAGTCTGACTTACCAGCGACCAGTGGTAGAGCTGCTCTGGGAGCGGGCGTTTAATACACTGCTGCTGTCGCTTGCATCGTTTTTGTTAACCTGGGCGATCGCCATTCCCTTAGGCATTGTGGGCGCAGTGCGACAGAATCAGTTCGCCGATCGGGGATTGCGGGTGCTGTCCTACCTAGGACAAGGAATGCCCAGCATCGTCACGGGTCTGCTGTTTCTGATGTTTGCACAGGCAACATCGCCCATTTTTCCAGTCGGCGGCATGACAAGCATTAACCATGCTGACCTCAATCCCATTGGCAGGGTTTTGGATATTGGCTGGCATATGATTTTGCCGACGCTGGCGCTAAGTATCACCAGCTTTGCGGGTTTGCAGCGAATTATGCGGGGTCAACTGCTGGACGTGCTGCGACAGGACTACATCAAAACGGCCAGAGCCAAGGGACTGCCGGAAAATCGGGTGGTTTACGTTCATGCGTTGCGAAATGCAATTAATCCGCTGATTACCCTGTTGGGCTTTGAGTTTGCAGGTTTACTGGGCGGATCGTTTATTACCGAAACGTTTTTCAACTGGCCAGGGCTGGGACGTTTAACGCTACAGGCAGTCATCTCGCAGGATGAATTTCTGATTATGGCAAGTTTGATGATTGGTGCAACGATGCTAATTGTGGGCAACTTGCTGGCCGATCTAATGCTGAAGGCGGCTGATCCACGCATTAGCTTTACTGATATTAAGTAGTACCCTTCATAAGCCTATGGTGGTTTCACAGGTTCATTATTTATTGCGATCGCGGATGGATGGTCAGTATTTAGCGGCTCATCCCCGACAAACGGCGGACTCAGAGGTAGCAGCACCACAGGCTGGTTTTTTGCTGCTGTTTCAGGAGCAGTACGAAGCGCTGAGCTATTTGAATACCCATGCACCTGATGTAGCGGATCGGTTTGCGGTTGAGTCGGTGCCGGGGACTCAACTGGGTAAACTGCTGGAGCGCTGGGGATTTATTGGAGTTGGCCTGGTGAAAGATCCGTTGACCTCGAATATTGAGTTTCTGGTGCGCGATAAGTAAGGGCGCAAGAGAGATGTTTGGATGGTGAAACTTGCTGTGAGCTAATAGTTGCAAGCTAATAAAAAGGGGGGGACACTGCGTCCCCCCTTTTTATTAGCTCGATTTAGCTAGCTAAATAGCCTCGAACATTGGCTTTTTTCCGGCGCAGATGGTCGAGAGCCTGCCGCTCAAGCTGGCGCACCCGCTCGCGGCTGATGCTCATCCGCTGGCCAACTTTGGCAAGAGATAGCTCATGGCCATCATTAAGACCGAACCGCAGCGTTAGAACTTCGCGCTGCTGAGGAGTTAGCTCCAACAGCATACCCTGGATATCAGAGCGCAGGGATTCCTGCACGGTATAATCTTCGGGCGATGCGTCTTCATCCTCTAGCAAATCTTGCAGCTCCGTATCCTGATTGTCACCAATTCGCAGATCCAGTGAGATGGGCTGGCGAGCCATCAGCAGATATTCACGAACTTGCTTCGGCTCTAGTTCCAGCGCTTCTGCAATTTCAACTGCGTTAGGGCTGCGGCCTAGTGATTGGGACAACTCGCGCTGAACTTTCTTGATCTTATTTAGTTTTTCGGTGATGTGAATCGGTAAACGAATAGTGCGAGCCTGCTGTGCGATCGCACGCGTGATTGCCTGACGAATCCACCAGTACGCATAGGTTGAGAACTTATAGCCTTTAGTAGGGTCAAACTTCTCTACGCCGCGCTCCAGACCTAATGTACCTTCTTGGATCAGATCCAGAAACTCAAGATTCCGCTTTTGGTACTTCTTTGCGATCGCAACCACAAGGCGCAGATTCGCCTCAATCATTTTTTGCTTAGCGCGCTGTCCACGCTGTAGATGCTTTTCTAACTCATCCACAGTCATATCAACTTTATCAGCCCACTCTTGTTGAGTCGGCTCGCGCTCCAGCGTTTCGGTCAAATTTTCTTGAACTGCGAGCAGCTCCATTAACTGCTGGACTTGCTTACCCAACACAATTTCCTGCTCATGGGTCAACAAGGGAACTCGACCAATCTCGTGTAGATAGGTGCGTACCATATCCGCTGAGAAAGTAGGTTTAGTGTTCTTTTGTATTTTTGCGTTGGGCATGGGGTTAATCAACTCCGATCGAAATAAATGCGGCAACAGGGAAGAGTACAATTCAGTACAAGGGTTGAGAGAACAGAGCCTACATGTCATGTATCGCTCTAAGTTCTAGAATGGGAGCAGATGGTGAATGGAACAAAAACGATAGATACAGTAAAGCGCTATAACAGAATTGAACGGATAGCCTTGGGACAAAGAAGTGGCCTGTACATTGGCTTGCCAGGTTTAGGTGAATGAAGGTTATGAAAGCCTTGGAATAGGGAACCTACGAAAACTCAACGAGAACGTTGTCAGTCACACTCATAAACCTATTTGCTCATAGAGCGCAATCAGCTGTTGGGAAGCTCAACTTGCAAATTTAAGCGACTAGACGATCGATCCGAGACAACCTTGCACAAATTAAGCGCAAAACAACCAGAAGAGGCTACGACGGCTAAATCGAAATCATTATGAGTTTAGTCTATCACACTTCAATATCTAGCCTAAAAATGAATTGATTGAAATAACTCATCCTGCTGATAGAATCTGGCTGGGGTCTAGGGGACGATTGAGTTTATTACTGGCGAGTTATATAAATTATGACTGAACCATTTAGTGAGGGAAATACGGATAACCCAACCAGAATAATCGCATTTGCCGCCGACTTTTGAACCTAGAAATATGGGCTGGCAAAAGCATACTAGCTGCACCTCAACGAGCATTAGATGGCACGGACTGATCAGGGTTTTGAGTACTGATTATAGGTAGTAGTACTCAGCTCGTGATTCGTTGTGTGCGGACTCAACCGATACTCAAAATCACTGCTTTTTGAGGACTACCGTCTTTCAGCCACCCAGTGTGACCCATGCAGGTAAAAAAATCGGTAAAGTAAAGCGATCGATAAACCGATCGGTACCGATCAGTATTTATCTACATCTATAGCTGTAGAGCTGTAGTCAACTGCGTCAGAACATTATTGTCCCAACTAAGTTGACTTATCGCTCTATAAAAAACCGGAAGAGCGTCTTGGGGGCGCATCTCAATTCTTTATAGAGCATTTACAGCGCTTCCTACGCTGGTGGAGTACAGAAATGTCTCTCTGGCTCCGGCAGAAAAACATTTTTATGTACCTCACGAGGTTGAAAAATGCTGTACGTATGCCAACCTACTTATCCATAGACCGGAAATAACGGAACGAATGTTCCATTACCCTATCATGATGCCTAAAGCTGAGATTTTGTAGAGAATTTTATGAGATCCTTAGTATTCACCATGAGCTGAGTGAAACTAACATCCGTACGTGAAAATTAGCGTAAGCAAAAATTGGTGAATCAAGCCATGATGTCTAAACGCAAAGCGGGTATTCTGCTGCCGCATGATGGTGCAAAGTACCCGCGTTGGGATATTAATTCTTCTAAAACACATAGTGGCAGGGCCTTGAGCCGCCTGATTGTGCAGCTAATTAAATAGCCTGTAAACTGTTCCATCCATAGGGACACGGCATTGCCGTGTCTCTACCCTAAAGATTTCATCTGATTAAATCCGCGTTCCTTAGTAGGACTGGCTGAAAGCAGGCAATCTTCAAAGTTGATTGTCTCTAGCAGTTCCAGCAGTACGCCATTTGTCCAGCCAAAGCCAATCTCGTTGCTGCTGTAGCCAAAGTGAATGTCTGAAGACACATCCCCCGTGCAGGCTTCTACATCATACTTTTCCAGCAGCGTGCCTGTGCGTTTAAAGTCCTGCACGAGCAAATTAATAAACTTACTTGCAATGCGTTGCGCTTCTTCCTCATAGCCATAGAGACGCAGTCCCTCGATGGCGATCCAGTTCAGCGGTGCCCAGCCGAAGGGCGCGTCCCACTGGTTGCCCGTGACGGTGGTGCTGGTGCGTAATCCGCCCGCACATTCAAACTTGTGCAGGTTTTGCACGACTCGCTTGGCCTGTTGTGGGGTGGCAATGCCCACCCAGAGGGGATAGAACGTGGTGATGTAGTCGTAATGGCGATGCTCACCCGTGCGGAAGTTGTAGTCGTAGTACTGTCCCTGCTCTTCGTCCCAGAGAAACTGGTTGATCAGTGCCCGTCGCTTGATGGCGCGATCGCGCCAGGCGATCCAGGCGTCTTTATGGCCCAAAATGTCGTTGATTTCGGCGATGTCCCGCTCCATTTGGTAGAGCAGCACGTTGAGACAAACGGGGGCATAGTGAATGATATCGACGCTGAAAGGGCCAAAGCGATTGGTGGGGTCAAGTCCTGACTCCCGCATGGCTCGGTCGCCTTTGAAGAAGAGGTCGGTTAGCTGGTTGCGATCGCGGTCGTAATACAGATTAACGTCATAATCTTCGACCGCGTGATTCTGGTAGTAGTCGCAGATGCGATCGTAGTGGGTGCGGCCCTGTTCATCTCGTTCCGACACGACGACTTCCGGGGCAGGGCCTTCACCGAGGTCGTAGTAGTGGGATAATCCGGTGGACTGATTGAGATGGGGCGGCACTGTCCAAAAATAGTAATAGCTCTCAATCGCAGGTAGCGTAGACAGTAGCCATTCCCGATCGATGTTGTATTGATACTGAGCCAAAATCATCAGCGTTAAGACAGGTGGTTGCGATCGCGTCAGCATATAGGTGCGATTTGCGTTCAGCACCGTACCGTAATGTTCCACCTCATAAATCATTTGATCGACTAAGCTTTGGGCTAAATTAATCTCGCCATCCCGCAGTAAGCCAAGCTGAATAAAATAGCTATCCCAGCCGTACATTTCATTGAATCGGCCTCCAGGCACCACATAATCATGGGGCAGGTAGAGCAGTCCGTGTTCTTCGATTTGGTCAATTTCGGCTGGTAATATCCGCAGATCAATGCAGCTAAATTCGCTGGGCGGCAACACCTGCTTGAGATGGTTACGCACCTGCTCAATATCTTCTTTGATGGAGATATAGACGGGCCAGCGGGTATTACGCTCATGATCCACTTTAGAATCCTTAGCCGCAGCCAGGATGTGTTCGGTCGAGCGGGTCAGGGTTTTCCAAGTGCGCCTAATGTAGTCGCGGACTGCTTCGATATCTTCAGTTGGAGGCAGTAGGAAAGTAGAGGTAGGAGTAGAAGTGGAAGTTAGGATCACAGAAATAGGGAGAATTCGGCAAACTTTAGAGTTTCTTCAAGTTTGTTTTTTGGAGATTAACACCTTTTGGGAGTTAACACCATTTGAGGGATATGGCCACAGCAAATGCAGCACGACGTTCTGCCAGGTTTGCTGCCTAAAGAGTCAACTTCTAGACAGCAAGCCTGACGCCGTACTAAGGGCAATGAAGCGTAGATGCGAAGGCGTTACTCCCACGGGAGTGATGGAGCCTTTGTGTCGCTTTAGTTCAAAGAATGTTGAGAAAAACGATTTGATCGTTTGGGAGTGCAACCCAGATAACTCAAATAACAGGAGTGATTGGTTGTCACCCCCTGCCAGATGTCCCAAAAACAGACTTGATGTGTATCTGTTCAACGTCACACAGGATTCGCTGATTGAAAAGGAAAAATCTGCCTATTCAAGAAATTTTCAAAAACGGATGGCTTTGGTTAGTTTTTTGTTAGCTGCAGTTATTGTCGCTACATTTTGCGTCGTATTGCCGTCGTACTGCCGTTACCTGTAGAGATAGATGAGGGCGCAGGAGTGACGGAGTGTTGTACCAGTTCTACGAATAGCGCTACAGATGAGATCAATTCTGAGTGTTGAGTGCTGAGGACGGAGTGGCAAGAATACGCCTTACTCCTCTCTCCTCACCCCTTACTTTTTCATCGCGGTGCTGCATTTGAAAAGGGGATATTGCTGTAGAGCAGCAACATCCCCTTTCTGATAGTACTTAACGATGTGATGTGGGATGAGTGAGGGGAGATTAGCTAGAGCTACTCACTAATAATGCGACTGGAAACTGCTTGAGGATTTGAGCGATGGGTAAGACCGATTGCCCGGAGAGTGATTCGTTGGTGATGGCGTTGATCCAGTTGGCTTGGTTGCCGTTGGGAATTTCGATAGCGGTGTTGCCCCAAACGGCATCCCCCAGGGGAAACTCGGAGGGATGAACTAGCTTGACAAGAAAGCGGGGGACGACCGTGATGGCCACCTGATTTTTGAACTGGCGGGCAAAGGCGACGATGTGATCCTGGTAGTCACCCATGACCTTAATCGGCATGTAGCTGCCCTGCTGGAAAATATCAACATACTTAGTGCGAGCGGCTAGTGCCTGCATGATCAAAAATAGCTTGATGCGACCGTCGGCAGCCTGCGATCGCAACTCATGTAATAAACCGGGCATATCGGCAGCGGTGCGATCGCGCAGGTTTTGCAACGCTTGCGATCGCAGTTCGTAATCGACGGGGCGACGGTTATCCGGATCGACCAGGCTCAGGTCCCAGAATTCGGTGCCCTGGTAGATATCCGGCACACCCGGCGCAGTCAGTTTAATCAACAGTTGGGAAAGGGAATTGAAGATGCCGTAGGCAGACACTTTCTCGCTAAATGCGGATAGGCGCTGAAGAAACTCATTGTCGTCCCGCTGTTCCAGCAGCCGATCAATGAAGGCGACAAATCCTTCTTCGTATTCGGTATCCGGTCGTAGCCAAGCGGTGTGGACTTTGGCTTCCCGTACCGCTTTGATGGCGTAGTCTTTGATGCGATCGCGGAAGTTTTCGTGGTCGTAGGGGGCAAAGGGCAGCGCGCCGACGAGGGTTTGGTAAAGGAAATATTCGTCGTTAGCATCGGGAATCAGTCGCTCCTCGCCCGTCTGCTTATGGACATGGTTCAACATGCGCCAGGTCTCCACCTCAACATCCCATTCGTCGGGGATTTCCGACAGCACGTTCAGCCGCGCCCGGATATCTTCGCTGCGCTTGGTGTCGTGGGTTGAGGTGGCATTGAGGGCGTGGGGCCAATGCTCCCGCTGATATTGTTGGAAGGCATGGAATTCGGGTAGCGAAATGGCAAACTCATCGGGTGATCCGCCCACTTCATTGAGTGACGTGAAGCGGTAATACACGTATAGCAGCGTGTCTTCAATGCCTTTGGCCATCAGCGGCCCGGTGAACTGCTGGAGCCACATGACGAAGTGCGTCCAGCGATCGCGCTCTTCTTTGGTTAGCCAGTCTTCGTGTTCGAGCAGCAGCAGCTTTTGGATGAAATCTAGCTCTTTGGTGAGCTGCGGTCGGCGGGCTTTGGCGTGACGAATGACGCGCTGAACGTAAGTGCGATCGCGATCGTCAATCCCCTCGTTAGTAATGTAGGTGCGGTAGATAGGAAACAGCACCAGCACTTCCATCACCGCTCGCCGCAGACCGTTGAGCGTAAAGTCGCTGGCGTAGCGATAGCGACCCGCAATACTCTTGAGCTGATTGGCTAGGTTTTCAATATCGCCAGCCAGATTCGTCTCGGCAATCAGCTGCTTTTTCTCGAATGCTAGCTCTTTATAGGGTTCATAGAGTCCGGTAAAGCGATAGTAGAGACGGGTCAAAGCATCTTCACTTTCCGGCTGGCAAAAGATGCGATTAACGGTGTTCAAAAAGTCGTACCCGGACGTGCCCTGAATCGGCCAGTTGTTGGGCAGCGTTTCGCCCGGTTCCAGAATTTTTTCTACAACGACATACGTATCGTCGCCTAAGCTGCCGCGCAACTGGTGCAGATAGCGCTCTGGATCGTATAGTCCGTCAATGTGGTCAATGCGAATGCCCGTAAACTGCCCCTGGTTGATCGCTTCGCAAATCAGCTTATGAGTGGTGCGAAAGACATTGGGTTTCTGGACGTTGACGCTAATCAGCTCATTGACGGTGAAAAAGCGGCGATAGTTGAGTTCTTCGGCTCCCACTTTCCAGAAGGAGAGCCGGAAAAACTGGTTGGACAGGAGCCGATCCAGCGGGTCAAAGCTGTTGGGATCATTGGCATCGCCGTTAAAATAGGCCAGATTGTGATCAATGAACTGCTGAATCTCTTCGTTTGACTGATACAGTTCCCACAGCATGCCTTTGACGAAGGCCACTTGGTCACGGCGCTGCTGCCCAGTTGTGTCTGAAATTGAATGCCGCAGCATGTAGAGCACACCGAGCAGCTTGATAAAGTCGGGATGCTGGCGTCCCAGCGATCGCGCCAGTCGCCCCATGTCGTAGGTGATCAAGTCAGAGTAGGACTCAACGCGCAGAGGGAATCGGTTGTTGTAGTAATTAACGGCTAGACCTGCTTCGTCATAGGTGAGCTGTAGTTCACCACGCTCCAGACATCTACCGTAAAAGTCGCCCAGCAGCGGCGTCAGAATCTTGCCCTGCAAATCGGGATAGGGATGCTCCCATTGAATATCAAAAAAGCTGAAGTACTCCGAATCTGGCCCATTCTCCAACACGTCCATCAAAAACATGTTTTCGGTGTCGTAGGCCATGTGATTGGGCACAATGTCCTGGAGCCAGCCCATATCTTGCGCCTGAAGCGTCTGCACCAGCGCCTCAAACGCTTCGTCCCCACCGAGTTCCGGATTAAACTGGCGCGGATCAACTACGTCATATCCGTGTGTACTGCCCTGACGAGCTTTGAAGATTGGCGATGCATATAAATCGGAAATACCCAGTTCCTTCAGGTAAGTTGCGATCGCATGGGCATCCTTGAAGGTGAAATCGGAGTTGAACTGAATTCGATAAGTCGCAACAGGAATTCGCATAAGCTTGGCTGACTCCTAGTGGTTGCTAGATAGCTGGATGTTTAAAAAGTTGATAGTTGATGAAAAGTTGATGGTTGTGGTTGGTTAGAAAGGTAGTGGTTGATAGTTAATGGTTAATGGTGATGGGGTTGGTGAGTTGTTAGTGGATCGATTAGGAAGTTAATGGTTGGGTTAATAGTAATGATTGGTTAATAGTTATGTAGTTAATGGCGATGGGACAGTCTCTGTATTTCTACAGCCCTCTACAGCCTCTACACCCTCCAATTGGTGCGTTTCGCTTTGCTCAACACACCCTACGAAACTATTCCCCTGCTCCCTTGCCCCCCTGCCTTTTTACATCCTCCATATCTACCCCTTCACTCCATAAACCACCACACTCCACGGAGCCACTGTCAGCGAATCCTGGGAATCGGCGGTTAACATTTCCGGCAGAGTCGATCCATTGCCTTTCCAGTGGGAGTCGGCTGAATCGAGCTGTTTTTGCCAGGTTTGTCCGGCTAGCCAGTCGGTGGGGATGGGGACAGGATTGTCGTTGAAGCTGAAGAGAGCGAGCGTTTGGTGGTCTCCCTGCCAGCGGCGTAGTGCTAGAACGCGATTAGCTTCATCACAGGAGGCTTCGAGGCAGGTGCGATCGCAATTCATCAACGCAGGGGAACTACGCCGCAGTTGAATCAGGGTTTGATAGAACTCCAGTAGAACGCCGTGTTGACCCTGAGTGCGTTTGTCCCAGTTGAGTGTGCTGGTCTGGAAGGCTTCCAGGCTGGCAGCGTCGGGTGGTTCGCCTTCTAGGTGGAAGGCTTCAAATTCGCGTTTGCGCCCTTCACGTACTGCTCGCACTAAGTCAGAATCGGTGTGGCTGATGAAGTAGAGGAAGGGGGCATCTTCGCCGTATTCTTCACCCATGAACAGCATCGGGATAGCGGGAGCGAGGATGAGTAGGGCTGCTGCCAGCTTTTGGGCTTCGAATGAGACGAGATGGGACAGCCGCTCACCTAGCATGCGGTTGCCGACCTGGTCGTGATTCTGCACTGCGACGACGAACTGAAAGAGGTTACACTCGCTGGGATCGCTGCCGTGGTAGCGCTGCCGATCATTGGAATAGTTCCAGGTGTAGGCGAAGCTCTTGCGCCAGACTTTGGCCAGTTGCTCACAGGTGCCGAAGTCCTGGTAGTAGCCAATGTTTTCGCCTGTCAGCAGTGTGTGAACGCAGTGGTGGTAGTCGTCGCTCCACTGGGCGTCCATGCCGTGACCATTTTGCGATCGCGCCCGGATGATCTCCACATCATTCAAATCGCTTTCGGCAATCAGATAGCGCTGGAACTGGCTCTGCTGGTTGAATTCGGTGACGCGATCGGCCATTTCGGCCAGGATGTGATAGGCCCCATAGTCGTAAATGGCGTGAACGGCATCCAGCCGCAGGGCATCAATGTGATACTGCTCTAGCCAGTAGAGCGCATTTTCAACCACAAAGTTACGCACTCCGGGACTGTCGGCATCGTCGAAGTTGACGGCGTTGCCCCAAGGAGTTTTGTAGTGAGCGGTAAAGTAAGGGCCAAACTGATCGACATAGTTGCCTTCGGGGCCAAAGTGGTTATAGACCACGTCCATGACGACAGCGATCCCCTGCTGGTGGCAGGCATTGACCAGTCGCTTTAGCCCCTCTGGGCCACCGTAGGAATTCTGGACGGCATAAACGTAGGTGCCGTCATAGCCCCAGTTGCGATCGCCCGGAAATTGGGCAACGGGCATAATTTCAATTGCATTGACACCCAGCTCTTTAAGGTCGGACAGTCGATCTGCGATCGCATCGAAGGTGCCCTCTGGCGTGAACGTACCAACGTGCAGTTCATAAATAATGTAGTCGGCCAGCGGAATGCCCAGCCAGTTTTGATCCGTCCATTCAAACCTGTGGTGTGAGACGGCTTGGGAAGGCCCATGCGGCCCTTCGGGCTGAAAATGGGAGACCGGATCGGGAAAGCTATCTGCCCCGTCCAGACGATAACGGTACCGAGTATCCGGTGGCAAGTTTGAAATTTTCACCTGCCAATGTCCCAATTCGATGGGCTGCATAGGTACCCAGCGTGGCTCTGGGGTAAGTAGTTCGACGTCAACCTGCTGACGCTGCGGTGCCCAAACGGTAAATTCCCAGTCTTGATTGCCAACCCAGGCTGCGCCTAGTCGCATAGTTGCCCTCTGACCCGTTTACAAGATGTTAAGTGGCTAATACAGCGTTTTCCATGCTGGTGGAGTACAGGAATGCCTCGTCGTTTCTGGCGAAGAGACATTCTGATGAACCTCACTAGACTGAAAAGTGCTGTAATGATGCAAATTGACGCAGTTCATTTGCGCGTCATTTGCGCGATTCCATTCTCAAATTCTCCTCAAAGTAAAACATCTATCGTGGGGGAGGGTTGTAAGCCTCTGATAAGTGGCTTATAAGCGTCCAAACGAAGAAGAGGCGTCTTATCGCGGTGATACAGCGACAGAACGCCTCTTCTTCGTTTGGTGAATGGTTGACTAAATTTGACTACCCCTGGCTTCTGGAAATGTCCGATCGAACTCGTCTAGCAGATCGTCCATTTCTTCTAACGCCTGATTGACATCAATCCGTAGGGTGCCTAGATTGGGCTGTTCTAAAAGCTTGACCAGAGCTTGACGTTTGCTCTGAATAATTTCAATCCGTTCGCGAATTTGGGTTAAATCCATAGTGATCTTAGGTAATGAGTCAGGCTATTTGCTTTTATCTTAAGAGGAAATCTGCGATCGCACTATTCACCCCAATCCTGCACCAACATTTACAGCGATTCTCTTGATCATGCTCCCTTGCCCCCTTTCTTCCTTGCTCCCCTACTACCCACCCTGAATTAACGAGAGACCAATGCAAACTCCCCCAATATTTGATCCACAACAGGCATAAAGGCAAATTTAAGGGGATGATGGAGTCAGAACATCATTTACTGATTCTGATCAACGATATTTATTTTTTCTTCATACTATGCTGCGTCAATTTCCCTTGGGAGCAATCGGACTTACGGTTGGAGGCATTCTGACCGTCATTGGTTTTGCGGCCTATTTTGCCGAGCAGGCAACGCTCAACCTGGTGGGTTTCTTTTACGGCATTCCCATTTTGTTAGGCGGGCTAGCGCTAAAAGCGTCTGAACTCAAGCCTGTACCGTTTACCCAGCCAACCTCACCAGAGGTGCTGGAACTGCGGAAAACCCAGGCTACTCAAACTCAAACTCAAATCCGCAAGGATGTCACTCGCTATCGCTACGGTCAAGAGGTTCATCTAGATACCTCCCTGGAAGCGCTAGGACTCAGCCCCAATGACGAAGAACGCCCGACGCTGACCGGAGTGCGCGAAACCCAAATTGGCGGCGCTTATACGCTGATTTTGGAGTTTGATTCGCCGAATATGCCGTTTGAAACCTGGGAGAAAAAACGCGATCGCATTGAGCGTTTCTTTGGCCCTGGCATCCGGTTGGATCTGTCGCAGCCTACCGACGGTAAGGTCGAAGTCTCGCTGATCACCAGCCCCGAAGCAGCAGGCACACCCGCAGCGGTTTAATCAGGTTAAACATGACTGTAGGGGCGAATGGCCAATCGCCCCTACACAATGTGAATGGTTTTAGATTATTTCTCCAATCGAACGACGTACCACTGTAGAAAATGGCCGGGTTCGGTTTCAAATTCACAGGACGTATTGATCAGATGCTTCACCTGCTGATCAATCTGGTCGTATCGGGCCAGGTCACGCGGCAAATCGGCTTGGTGTTCACGCAGAACGTCCGACAGTTTGGCCTCTAATTCTTCAGCATCGAGAAACTGCTCCGGTTGCCCTGGCTCAAGCAGAACAAACATTTCTTCCTGATACATCAGTGAATCGGGCATGATGTCGTAGCTCCAAACAGTTGGACAGTGCCAGCGGTCTGAATGAGCAGCGCCAGCTTTCTTCTGAGTCTATCGCGCGGCGATTGCGTTTGCGATCGCACAGCCTATCCCAACACCGAAACAAAGGAACGTTTAAGGTTTGGGATATGTGCAAACTAGCATTAACTGAACAGAATCAGGGCGCAATCAGGTTATGAAATATCAACCTTTGGCGACTTATCCCGCTCAATCTCGACTAGAAGAGATGTTAGGATGAAGGGGATACACCGCAATCTCGACCGATTTACCGGGGTTTCTCATACTTATCAGATTGAGCAGCCCTGAAAGCTTGAGACTTTTAAAGTGTTTCCTTGCGATCGCAGCCTGCGATGGTAGGTTAATAATCTTGCTCGTCCATCATCCCGCTTAGACTAATGGTTAACACTCCAACGAAACCGTCCGCACCCGAACAGCTCTCCAAAATGGAAGGCATCAAGCAGCGCAGTGATTTTTTGCGTGAACCCGTTGCCACCGAAATCTTGGAAGACACCACCCATTTTTCTAGCGATGGTATCCAGATTCTCAAGTTCCACGGGTCATATCAGCAGGACAACCGGGACAACCGAGTCAAGGGGCAGGAGAAGGACTATCAGTTCATGCTGCGGACGCGTAATCCGGGCGGATTCATCCCACCGGAGCTGTACTTAGCACTGGATGATCTGTCGGAGCGGTTTGGCAACCATACGCTGCGGGTTACCACCCGCCAGGGGTTCCAGATTCACGGCATTTTGAAGCGCAATTTGAAAGAAACCGTTGCCACTATCGTTAAGAACATGGGGTCAACCCTGGGTGCCTGTGGCGACTTGAACCGCAACGTGATGGCTCCCCCAGCTCCGTTTCAGGACAAGCCGGAGTATGTGTATGCGCGAGACTATGCCGACCGAATTGCTGACCTACTGCGGCCTCAAACCAGTGCGTATTATGACATTTGGCTAGATGGCGAGAAGTTTTTAACTGCTGAAGAACATCCCGATGTCGTAGCAGCACGTCAGCGCAACGGCAACGGCACGATAGTTCATGACTCGGTGGAGCCAATTTATGGGGATGTTTATATGCCCCGTAAGTTCAAGTGTGCGGTTACGGTGCCGGGGGACAACTCCATTGATGCCTACACTCAGGACGTGACCCTGATTGTGATTACCAGCAAAAAGGGCAAGCTGAAGGGCTTCAACGTTTTGGCAGGCGGCGGCATGGGCCGTACCCACAACAAAGAAGAAACCTTTGCGCGGCTGGCTGATCCAATCGGCTATGTGGATAAAGATGATGTTTACGATCTGATTAAAGCGATCGTGTCAACGCAGCGAGACTATGGCGATCGCGTTCAGCGGCGGCACGCGCGGATGAAGTACCTGCTGCACGATTGGGGTGTCGATAAGTTCCGGGCCAAGGTGGAAGAGTACTTCGGCAAAGAATTGGAGCCGTTCAAAAAGCTGCCCACGTTTGAATTCCGCGACTATCTGGGCTGGCAGGAGCAGGGTGATGGCAAGCTGTTCTTGGGCATTTCGATTCAGAACGGTCGAGTAGCGGACTGGCCGAATTTGAAGCTGAAGACGGCGCTGCGCGAGATTACGCAGCAGTTTCATCTGCCGATGCGGCTGACGGGCAATCACGACATCATCATTTACGATATCGATCCCAAGGCAAAGAAGAAAATTCAGGCCATTCTGGATGAGAACGGTATTAAGAAAGAAACCGATATTGATCCGCTGGTGCGCTACTCAATGGCTTGTCCGGCACTGCCGACCTGCGGCTTGGCGATTACGGAATCGGAGCGGATTCTGCCGAGCATGATTGATCGGGTGCGGGCGCTGCTGAACCAGCTTGGCTTAGAAAAAGAAGAGTTCTTCATTCGGATGACGGGTTGTCCAAACGGGTGTGCCCGCCCCTATATGGCAGAACTCGGTTTCGTGGGCAGCGCGCCGGATTCGTATCAGCTTTGGCTAGGTGGTGCGCCCAACCAAACTCGGTTGGCGCAGCCGTTCATTGACCGGATGCATATTGACACGCTGGAAGACACACTGACGCCGATCTTTGTCTTTTTCCGTGAGAAGCGTAAATCCAAAGAAAGCTTTGGCGACTTCTGTGCGCGGGTTGGTTTCGATGCGCTTCGTGAATACATTGATCGCTATCAGCCGGGGGATGATCAGCATCTCAAGAGCAGCACGGCTAAGCAGGGCCGCAAGCACAAGCGGCGGGTGACGGTAGATGATGAGCTGTACGATCTGCTGAAAGAAGCGGCCATGCGGCAAAATCGTTCAATGACAGAGGTGACGGCTGAGGCGCTACAAAAGTATCTCAAGAGTTAAACGTTAGGTTTAAAACCCAAAGAGGCATTTTGCTGCCGCAACGCGGCAGCAAAATGCCTCTTTGGGTTTTTGTCAGGTGATAGACGATCTATGACAAATTCCTACGCTGCGTTGCTCGTGTGGAAGTAAACAGGTTAGGTATAGGTCAGCTATGAGGGATAAAGATTGTCCACCAAGCTCTATTGTCAAGCGGCACAGACATTATGACTGCTTCTGTTTCTTCCCGGCGCGTATTGTGGCTACAGGTTTGGGGACTGGCCGCCGTGCAAGGTGCGATCGCACTGATGTGGGTGATTTACAACCTGTATTTAGTGAACTTGTTAGAACAGGTTGGTTTTCCCAGAGGCTTGTCGGTGGGACTGCTCGTGCTGGAAAATCTGCTGGCGATGGTGATGGAGCCGCTGATGGGCAGTTTCTCGGATCGAGCGCAGCAGTGGGTGGGCAGTCGATTTCCAGTGATTGCCGTGGGTATTGTATTAGCCGCCGTTTGCTTCATTCTGATTCCGTTCGCCGTCGTCTTTGGCTGGGATTCCGGCGCAGTGCGCTGGTTCTTGCCGATTATCCTGGTAGCTTGGGCACTGGCCATGACGGTGTTTCGTAGTCCAGCCCTATCGCTCTTGGGGCGCTATGCCTTTGCCACTCATTTGCCGCAAGCGGCGAGTATTTTGACGCTGGTGGGTGGGGTGGCGGGCGCGATGGGGCCGCTAGCCGGAAACTTTATTCTAGGATTGGGGCCAGTCGTGGCGTTTGCCCTGGGTTCGTTTGTGCTGCTCCTGGCGGCGGGTGCTTTACGGCTCTTTGATCCAGATCGCACGATTAACCCCTTAGACACAGCCGCCAATAAAGCAGACGGAGCACGCGCGATCGCACATCCGCCTGTTTCGATTCCAGCACTGGGGTTAATCTTTGGAGCAGGCGTTGGCGTCGGACTGGGCTTTCGGTTGCTGATGATCAGCTTTCCCCAGCTTGTGCAAGCACAGGCCATTAACAACCCAAGTCTGATCGTTGGGCTAATTTTTATCGCCCTAGCTGTCACTGCCATCCCCGCAGGCACCCTTACAACTCGGCTGGGCAATCGCTTGGGGATGATGATTGGACTGGCGACGATGGCTATTTTTTGCGGTCTGATGGTGCTGATGCAGGGACTGGTGACGGCAGCAGGACTTGCGATCGCACTGGGAGCAGCCTTCAGTCTCGTCTCCAACAGCACCATCCCCTTTGCTCTTGCAATGGTGCCACCGGACAAAGCAGGTTTAGGGACGGGAATTTACTTTAGCGGTGGAGCGTTGGCTGCTAGCCTGGTTGGGGTGCTGATTGCGCGATTAGAGAGTATTCCGACCAGTACGAGCGGCATTGGCAGTGCGATCGCATTTTTGGCGGCAGCGGTATGTGTAGCGCTGAGTGTTCAACCCCAGTTTGATCATTCGAAGCTAGAGGACTATTAATTCCGCACCAGTGGCAACTGCTGCACTAGCGGGTTTCTTTTTAAAACAAGAGAAGCGGCACAACACCGCCTCCACTGCTTCATTTTGCATCTGCTAACCCAGCTTTAGTTGAGCATGCCTTCGAGGCAACTAGGCAGATAGCAGCTTCACGCCATGAGTTTCAATGCCTTCTGCTCCATTGACTCGTAACGTGCGCTTAATCAACTTAGCGAGTACGTGCGGGTTAGCAACTTTTCCGGTGAAAATAACCACCCGACCTCTTTGAGTAATTCTGATACTATTAATTGTCTCTGCATCGAAGGCTTCAGCTAGCTCTAGTTTCACTCGCTTCGCCAATCCATGATGATCATATTCACCGTTCAGTCCCACCCGCTCAGGCGGAATGGACTTGAAAAAACATTGCTTTGGTGAGAACGCACGTGAGACCCGACTACTCAGTTCAAAGTAGTCGCAGCTTTCTGTTAACACGATAGTTTCCTGCATAGCACCCACAGCCTATAACCTCTTTAGCACTGCATTTCTGAAAGTGGACCTAACTGGATGAAGTAAACCAGTAAATGCTTTACTCCAGTGTGATTTGGCAATAGTTATGTAGCCCAGACTTTCCCTGATGGATCGTGAATACGGTGAAGTGCTTTGGAATAGCTTTGTCTAAAGCACAACTGACTTCAACAACTCTTCACATTAAATCTAAGTATATGTGATGGCTGCTGTATCCATAACTACCCTAAAGGTAGATATTCCTGTTTTAACTCAAAAAATGTAAATGTCAATTCCATGAAGACACCTATGGAAGGTGGTTCTCGATGAGTCATAAGTCATAAAAACGGCTTAAATTGGCAGATTTTGTACTTCTTTAATCCCGTATATATACGGAGGCGATTTACGAAACGTAAAGATATTACGTAGTTTTTCAGGAGTTTTACATAGATGTGTCACGAGTATTCGGTGAAACAGCGTATCGAAGACATCATTCGATTAGATACCTTCACTTAGGTATACTGAGTCCGAATTTCGCAGTAAAGTTCCCTAATCAGACCATTCCTCGATAGGATCTTCATCGTTGCGCTTAGAGAGATGACAGAAATGCCTAAATATGTCGTGTGGGGAAGCTACTGTGAGAACGTGCTGGAAAAGCGAGCGCCCTATCGAGATGCCCATTTGGCTGGACTTGCACAGCAGAAAGAGGCGGGTCAGCTAATTACGCTAGGCCCAACAGCGGATACGACTATGGTGTTTGGTATTTATGAGGCGGACAGTGAGGCCGAAGTGCGATCGCTAATTGAAGGCGATCCCTACTGGCAAAACGGCATCTGGACAGAATACTTCGTCAAAGAATGGATTCAGGCATTCTAGTTGGGGCGAATGGCATGATCGGAGTCAACTGAAGTCGCCCAAGCTGATCGCTAGCTTACGCTTGCTAATTTGTCTTTTCTTCCCGTTTTGATTCGGAAACGATCAATTCAGGTTGATCTGCTTGAGCTGGTTTGCCTTGTAGGGTATCTGCAACGGATGGGGTAGTGGAGCTGTTGACGCCTTCGGTAACGACAGCATTTGAGCCGTCGGGTAGGACAATACTGGTTTCTTGGTCGGTAATTGGGTTGTAGAAAAACGATCCGGTTTGCGGTGGCAGGGTGGGGTCAAGGACGATATCGACGATGCTTTTGATCACGCCGATCAGAGGGATGGCGAGGATAACGCCTAAGAGCCCAGCGATTCTGGCTCCCAGCAGTAAAGCGGCAAAGATGACGACGGGGCTTGATCCAGTGAGATTGCCCAGGATGCGGGGGGCGACTAGGTTATCTTTCACTTGCTGAATTGCGATCGCAGCGCCCACTACCTGGATTGCGAGCCACCAGTCTAGAAAGGCAACGATAATGCCCACAGTGCCAATGCCCAAGGTCGCGCCGATGAAGGGAATGACCTCCATTACGCCAATGAATACGGCGAACAGGAGGAAAAAAGGCACCTTGAGCCAGAAAAAGACAAAGCTGAGACTCACGGCCATAAATAAACCGAGCAGAAGCTGGCCGGAGACGAATTTCTGCAAGTTCTGCTGGAGCGAAAGGGTGAGGGTTGTGCGAATACTAACCGCAAAAACGCTAATGAGTCCTCGCCAAACGCGCTCTCCGTCTACCAGCATGTAGAACGAGATTACCAAAATCAGGATTAAATCCAGAACCCCGTTAAACGTGCCCAAGACGAGACCGACACTGCCCGAGGCAATACTCTGGAGCGGTTTCTGGAGCTGAGCCAGCACCTGCTGTTCCAAGAGCGGCACGTCAATCGGCAAATTATAGGACTCACTGAGTTGCTGGAGTTCGGTCAACTGCGATCGCGCTGACTCCAGCAGTGAGGGCGCATTATTAATAAACTGACGCGCCTGTTCGATGATAATCGGCAGCAGCGTAATGCCAATAATCACTACAAAAAATCCGGTCGCAACATAGACAATTACTGCCGCGACATTGCGCGGTACGGCTTCCTGCAAGCGCTTCACCGGATAGTTGAGAATGAAGGCGATCAGACCTGCCGTAGTCAAGATGCTCAGCAGTTCACCAATGTAGCTGAGCAAGTTCAGCGTCGCCCAGCCAGCTAGCAGGACTAACAGCCAGGTAATGAGAGCCTGTTGCAGAGGAGAGAATACGCGATACATTGGCGCGAGCAGAGTCTATATAGTCAACAAAGAGTAATGATGGTGTCACCGTGATGCGGCAGCAACATCATTACTCTAAATTTTGGTGCGAAAGGCAAGATGTGAGACTTCAGATTTGCGATCGCAAGTTAATGTACCATGCGCTCCCCGTTGGAGTCCTCTCCTAAACGGCTACTGGTGACTGAGAATTGGCCTCTGCCATTGCCTCATGTTCAACCACGAACACATTGGAATAGAGATTAGCGATCACCTGCTGTCCCTGCTGCGTCAGTGATAGATAACGTAGGCCATCTTTAATATAAGGAAAAACCCCGTTCCAGTAGAACTTGGGATAGTTCATCCGCAGGTCACCCGGATGCTGATAGTTCAGCGCCTTGTTCACTCCGGTTTCCTCAAACTCATAGAACAGAGCACCGATCTTCTTCAGGTAGCGCGGATCGCTGAGCTGACCAATCAGATCAGATGCCCGAATCAAACCGGGATAGTTAACCGTATCCTGATGATCTTCGGCCTTGGGTACCGGGAAGCGAGTCAGCTCAATGTTGTACTTAATCTGTTCAGCATCAATGAGCTTATGACCACCAAAGCGCTCTTCAACAAATAGCTTGGCCCGATCGACGTGGTAGGGGGTCAGGCTGGCATCAGACGAACCGGGTGGTAATGGCACCATTTCATCACCGCGACCTGTCGCGTAAAGACCAGGCCGATCATCCCGACAGACACCCTTAACGTAGCCAATGTCATGGCAAACCAGCGAAATGATGAAGTGTAGCCAGTCTTCGCAAGAAACGCCTCCTTCCCGGATATGCTTGCCGCGCAAAATCTCCTGACCGACCAGAGCAACCAAAATGGTGTGCTCAACGTTGTGATAGAGGGCATCACTATTGGCAATGTTTTCTAGGGCCATACTTCCAGCCCAAGCAATGATGTCCTCATAATCAGGCTTCCAGCCACCGTAGGTACGACGATAACCGGAACGCAGCTTCTCGACAAAGTTATCGATTAGGAGTTCAGTTGCATTAAACATGCTCTACGTCCACTTGCGCTAAGGGTAAGGATGAATCAGACCTTCAGGAACTAGTATCACGGTAGTCAAAATGAGCTACACATCAGCGATAAGCATCCGTTGTTTGATGTATTTAGCTTAAAGTGCCCAGGTTAGGCTGAGAAATATAGACAAGCTGGCCAGTCTGTTTTTCATTAAAACGAGACCGTGACAAATGTGCTGTGATATTCGTCAGTCTTAACAGTAATCTGCCTCAGCTAAAACATTCTGTATCCCAGCGACACAACGGATTTGATCGTTTGCACCGTGGCACAGCTTTTAATATTTTGTTACATTAAAAATGTGGAAAACATACTTACCGGTTGGTTATTAAAATAGTGGGAATAGAGTGCGGAGGCTGTAAAGGGCTGTAGAGGGAGAGATCGGCTCTGGGAGGTTTGGGGGAAGCGAGGGGGCAGGGAATTTATATCGAGGGTTGTTGAGAGTGAGGGGAATTCTAAAGGGATGGTTCAGGTGTGGGTGAGTGGTGAAACGTGCGATCGCACCTACCCGACCCTAGCCGACATCCATGAAACTCACATCTTGCGCCAAAACCCAGCAGGGCTAGTATGCCGCCGCATAGCGGCGGCATACTAACGGCTTCAGTTTCTCAACGTGCAAGGTGCGAGATGTGAGTGAACGAAACAATCGGTGGCGAGCTGTTCAGTGAGGCAACGTTATGGGGGTTAAGCCATGAATGGAGCAGATGCATTAGAACCAAAGCAGTCTAATCAGCAGTCAAACGAGCAGTTGCAGGCACATCGCTTTGATGATGCGCCTGCAACTGCATCGAAGCGAGATAGTGGACTGCTGTCTGGTAGTCGGGGTGTCTTGATTGGTTTGGGTTTGGGGGCTGTACTGACGTTTGTGGGACTACAGTTTACGAAGCCTGCTGCGAATGAATCTGCTTCAGCACCCGCAGAGACAGAGCAGGTGGCGAGTCAAACCGTCACTGCGAGCCGAGTCCAGGAAATCCCAATTGATCAAACCCTCAGCGCCACGGGTACCGTGGAGGCAACTGACCTGCTGCCAATTGCGCCGCGCGCTTCCGGGTTGCAGGTGCAGCAGGTGCTAGTGGAAGAAGGCGATCCGGTACAGGCGGGGCAAACGCTGGCTGTCCTGGACGATACGGTACTCCAGTCTCAAATTCGGCAGGCGGAAGCTCAGATTGAATCAGCTCTGGCCGGGGTTCGGCAGCGACAGGCGGCACTGGGTCAAGCTCAAGCGAGTCAAGCTGAAGCTCAGCGCAATCTAAATCGCTATCAGAGCCTCGCCAATGAGGGAGCGATCAGTCGCGAAACGCTGGATTCCAAAGTGACGGCAGCGGCAACGGCTCAAGAGTCCGTCAGTTTAGCCCAAGCCGATATTGCCAATGCCGAGGCGAGTGTCCGCAGTGCTGAGGCGAATTTGGCCCAGTTGCGATCGCAGCTTGATCAAACGTTAGTCGTTGCTCCGGCTGACGGCATCATTGCTGAGAAAAACGCCCGTGTCGGCAACGTATCCTCGGCATCTGATCCGCTGTTTACGCTGATTCGCGATGACCTGATAGAACTCCAAGTACAAATTCCTCAAACAGACTTAGCCCAAGTTCGCATCGGTGCCCCCGTCAAAATCACCTCCAGTTCCGACCGTCGAATTCAGCTTGAAGGCCAAGTCCGCGAGATTGCACCACTAGTGAATGCTGACACTCGTGAAGCCACGGTCAAAATTTCGCTGCCGTCATCCCAGCTGTTGCGCCCCGGCATGTTCCTCACGGCTCAGATTGTGACAGAGCAGGGACGAGGCTTTGCAATTCCGGCTGAAGCCGTGATCGCAGACAGTAGCGGTGCATCATTTGTCTACGTGCTGGATGCCGATAACGTAGCTGAGCGGCGACAGATTGAAGTGGGTGCCCGCCTACCGCAGGATGAAAACGAAGCCCAAATTGAAGTGCTCAGCGGTCTGGATGTAGGCGATCGTGTCGTCGTCAAGGGTGCGGGCTACGTACAAGACAGCGATCGCGTCCGGGTAGCAGAGTAGCTCAGCTCAACACAAGCTTGCTCTTTGCTATACCAACCCTCGATTCCAGCTATCACCAAAAATCCCCCTTGCTCCTCTGCTCCGAGCCCTATACCCGTTGATCTACAGCGCAAGGGAAACCCGTACAACTATTTCACTTCACACTTCAACCATGTCTTTTAACGTATCCGGCTGGTCAATTCGGCGTCCGATTCCCACCATTGTGCTGTTTCTCGTCCTCACGCTGGCGGGACTGGTGGCCTTTGGGCGCTTAGGCATTGATGCCAATCCCAACGTTGATATTCCCGCCGTGAGCGTGACGGTCACACAGCCAGGAGCTGGGCCAGAAGAACTGGAAACCCAGATCACCAAGAAGGTTGAAGATGCCGTCGCGGGCCTCGGTAACATTGATGCGATTAACTCCACCGTGAATGACGGCGTATCCAACACGGTGGTTCAGTTTCTGCTCGGTACCGATACCGATCGCGCCACCAATGATGTGCGAAATGCAGTGGCGCAAATCCGCCAAAATCTTCCTGCCGATGCGAACGAGCCGATTGTGCAGCGATTGGAGTTTGAAGGCGGCGCAATTATGACCTATGCTGTCGTCTCCGAGCAGCGATCGGTTGAAGAACTCAGCGACCTGATTGACCGCACGATTAGCCGCGAGATTCTAGCAGTCAAAGGTGTATCGCAGGTGCAGCGGGTCGGCGGTATAGACCGAGAAATTCGGGTTGATCTCGACCCCGATCGCTTGGAAGCACTGGGAATCACCGCCACGCAGGTCAATGACCAAATCCGCAACTTTAACGTTGACCTACCTGGTGGTCGCGTAGATGTGGGCGGCCAAGAACAGGGCATTCGAACTCTCGGTAGTGCGGAAACCGTTGAGACGCTGCGAGAGTATCAAATTGTGCTGTCAAATGGCGGCACCGTGCCGCTTTCCAGTCTTGGTGTGGTTGAGGATGGCTTTGCTGAGCAGCGACAGTCGGCTCAGTTCAACGGCGAACCAATGGTGGCGTTTTCTGTCTTTCGCAGCACAGGCAGTACCCTAGTTTCGGTAGAAGAAGGTGTACGAGACGTTATTGCTCGGCTCGATCAGACCCTCCCAGAAGACATCAACCTAGAGCTAATTTTCACCCAGGCTGACTACATTCGTGAATCGTATCAGGCCTCAATTGATGCCTTGATCATGGGCTGTGTGCTAGCCGTAGTGGTCGTTGGCGTCTTTTTGCGGGACTGGCGAGCAACGCTGATCACGGCAACGGCGTTACCCCTGTCAATTATTCCCACCTTCTTGGTCATGCAAGCGCTAGGCTACACGCTCAACAGCATGACGACTCTGGGTTTGACGCTAGCAGTTGGTAACTTAGTAGACGACGCCATTGTTGAAATTGAAAACGTTGAGCGGCACATCCGCATGGGCAAGCGACCCTACAGAGCAGCAATTGATTCCACCGCCGAGGTTGGCCTAGCAGTACTAACAACAACGGCCACAATTGTGGCTGTGTTTATTCCGGTTGCCTTTATGGGTGGTATTCCAGGACAGTTCTTTAAACCATTTGGTGTGGTTGTAGCTGTCTCTACCATGTTCTCTACTCTGGTAGCACGACTGGTAACGCCGATGATGTCAGCTTACCTGCTCAAGCCTAAAACCAAGCAGCAGCTTAGCTTAGCAAATGACAGCGGGAAGCTGAGTAGTCAGTACAGTGAACTATCTAATGGTTCTCAAAACGGTCACCAAAATGGTCATCAAAGCGGTAATAATCACTATCTCAATGGTCACCAAAACGGTCATCAAAATGGGTATGGATCAGATGAGTTATCTCTGACTGCTCCACCGACCAAACCCGGACTATATCCCTATCGTCGCCTACTAGATATTGCACTGCGGCATCGATTGACGACGTTAGTATGTGCGATCGCATTTTTTGTCGGTAGCTTGATGCTGGTGCCCTACATCCCCACGAGCTTGTTTGATGGCGATGATCAGGGATTATCAACCATGACAGTGGAAGTTCCACCCGGTTCTACACTTGTGGATACCCAAGCAGTGACCGATCAAATCACTCAGATCCTGCTCGAAAACCCAGCCGTGACTAGCGTTCTGTCTACTGAAGGGACAGGTCAGGACGGTACGGGTGGAGCCGTGAATCGGGCTAAGCTCTATGTCAATCTCAAGCCCAAAAACGAGCGTGATCTGTCCCAGTTTGAGTTTGAAGACCAGACGCGCCAACAGTTTGAGCAAGTTCCCGGTGCGCGAATTAGCTATGACAGCCAGGGTGCTTCCGGTGGCGGCAAAGACCTCAGTATCGTCCTAAAAAGCGAAGATTCTGATGCCCTGCTGGCAACTGCCAATCAGCTCACCCGCGAGATGCGTCAAATCCCCGGTCTAGTTGACGTTTCCTCCAGTGCCAGCCTGGTTAAACCAGAGATTTTGGTGATTCCCGATCCGGCGAGAGCGGCTGATCAGGGTGTATCGGTACGTGCGATCGCACAAACTGCTTCTCTGGCCACCATTGGCGACAACGAAGCCAACTTGCCCAAGTTTGACCTGGTGGATCGGCAGATCCCAATTCGCATCCAGCTTGCGCCGGAGTATCGCAACAATCCCGATACGATTCGCTATCTGAAAGTGCCCAGCGAGAACGGGTATCTCGTGCCCCTATCTGCCGTTGCCGACATTGAGTTTGGTAGTGGCCCTTCGCAGATTGACCGCTTTGACCGTTCGCGCCAAGTCTCCGTTGGTGCCAACCTGGAAGGCATTACCCTGGGACAAGGTTTAGAAGCCGTCAATGCGCTGCCCACTATGCAGAATCTGCCCGCAGGTGTCACCCAAGAGCCTTCGGGCGATGCGGAGATTATGCGCGACATCTTCAGCCGCTTCCTGCTGGCCCTCGGTACGGCGGTGCTGATGATTTACTCAGTGCTGGTGCTGCTCTACAACAACTTTCTCTACCCGTTCACGATTATGGTGGCGCTGCCGCTGTCGCTGGGTGGAGCACTGGCAGGATTGATGATCACTCAAAAGTCGCTGGGTCTGTTTGCACTCATCGGTATCGTGTTGCTGATGGGACTGGTGACGAAAAACTCAATTCTGCTGGTGGACTATGCGCTGATGGCCAAGCAGCAGGGTAAACCGCTGACGCAAGCCGTCAAAGAGGCAGGAATTACTCGTCTGCGTCCGATTTTGATGACCTCAATTTCCACGATTGCTGGGATGGTTCCGATTGCGATGGAGTGGGGGGCAGGCGGTACCTCGCGCAGTCCAATGGCAATTGCCGTGATCGGCGGTTTTAGTACGGCAACTCTGCTGACGCTGGTCGTCGTTCCGGTGATTTTCACCTACGTTGATCGCTTCTACGATTGGCTGAAGCAACTAGTGCGCTATGTCTCAGCCTCGCCAGATTCTCGTCAGCGGCTAAATCGGAAGAAATTGCGATCGCAGCGTCTGCCGATTGGGAAATAATCTATAATGGCTATCCAAGCCATTGCGGATGTAGTTCAGTGGTAGAACGTCAGCTTCCCAAGCTGAATGTCGTGGGTTCGAGTCCCATCATCCGCTTTTTCTCAAGTAATCCTAAAATCAACGGATTGCAAAGCTCATCAAGGTTTTGATGTACTCCATCGATCCGAGAAAAACGTTGAAAAGAGATCGAGGTTTGGCCACTTTACACCAATTTGAACCAATTATTGGGGTAAGTTTGGGGTAAATTCTGAGTACTTTGGGATAGTATTTATATATCGATTTTGGGGTTGTGTCGATGAATAGCCTCTCGAAGAAGCACAAGGCACCCAAAGGGACAGTTCGTGTCAAGTCATCCAACAACCGCTTGCAGTTAGTTTTTACCTACAGCGGGAAGCGCCATTATCTAAGTCTCGGGTTACCTGATACGCGGACCAATCAAAGAATCGCGGAAGCTAAGGCAAAACTCATCGAAGCCGACATGGCCTTCGATCGATTTGATATCTCTCTCAATAAGTACAAACCTCAATCTCAAGTCCATCATGCTTCCTCTAGTGAAATGGACGTATCGTTGGCTGGTCTTTGGGCACAATTTGTGGAGTTTAAGCGGCCTCAGTGTTCACCTAACACAATGATTTCGACCTATGGGACATTTTCGGGGTACCTCAATCGGCTCCCCACTCACGACTTAGCTCGTGCTACGGAGATCAGAGATTACGTATTGGCGAACATCCCTCTTGATTCCGCAAAGCGTTTCATAACTCGTTTGTCTGCCTGCTGTGACTGGGCTATTGAAGCGAATTTAATCTCTGAGAACCCTTTTCACGGAATGGCTGCCAAAATCAAGAAACCTAAATCAGTCGCTACAGATGGTCTAAATGACATCAATCCGTTTTCGCTTCAGGAGCGAGATGCGATTATCCAAGCTATCGAAACCGATCGGTTTTGCCCTGTCCGTTCGGCTTACAAGCACAGTCGTTACACACCACTTGTCAAGTTTTTATTTGCGACCGGATGCCGTCCGTCAGAAGCGGCTGCCCTGCAATGGCAAAACATTTCCCAAGACTGTAAACAAGTTACCTTTTCCCAAGCGGTTATTCTTACTGAAACTGGTAAGCGAATTCGAAAAGGATTAAAGACGCAAGAACAGCGAAAATTTCCGTGTAATGAATCCTTACGAGCCTTACTACGCTCGATCAAACCCAAAGAGTGTAACGCGGAAACTCTTGTCTTTCCTTCCCCCAAAAATAAACCAATTGACTTAAATAATTTTAGAAATCGAACTTGGGAATCTGTGCTCAAAGGATTGGGGATCGAATATCGGAAGCTTTACCAAACACGCCATACATTCATTACTCATGCGCTTGAAACAGCCCAGCTTGACGCAAAAGATGTTGCCCGGTTAGTCGGCAATTCTCCTGAAGTTATCTACAAATACTATGCGGGTAAAAAACGTGAGCTAGAAGTTCCAGAATTTTGATGGATGATCTGAGATTCGTTAAGAATTATTTTCTTTCTCTCAAAGAGGATTCACAGTTTATGGCTAAACCAAACTATTCTTCCCATGACACTCAAAAGAGTTGGTTTACCAGACAATAGAATTGAGAACGCTTCATAAGCAGGATGCTCACTGAGTATTCTTAACGTGTCATCTGCAACATACTGTAATCGCTTAATGAAAATTCGATTATTTAATTTGATCAGATAAATTCCATGACTGATCGTTTCTACATCTCGGTCATTGGTATCGACAAGAACAATATCTCCAGCTTTTAAAGTAGGTTCCATACTCTCATCAGGAACGTGAGTCAGTAGTAGATTTTCAAATGAATTTGGAAATTCTTGCTGGAGCCAATCCGATTTGAAGGCTAATGGCTCCTTGTAGACATACTGCGTTGCCAATAACTCAGCAGATTCCTTAGAACTCATCTGTCCGGTCGCCAGCCACTCCAAGCTAACCTCAGCTGCGCGAGCTATAGCAAGCAATGCTGGACGAGTCGGCTCACTTTGCCCACTCAGATACTGGCGAAGCACGGTATCTGAAAACCCGCAATTTCTTGCAAACCCTCGGATACTATTGTTACCGATGGCCTCTTTCAATCGAGTAGGGAAGTTGTCAGCATCGGCTGCATCTGCGCGTTTTTTGTTAGGGAACGACTCATTCATTGGACTTCTATATGACTGGCAAATACAAACTATAGCTCTTGACGTGCGCGTTATCAGTTGCTAGCGTCATCAATATATCGATGTCGATTGGACACGTCTATGCATGTAGAGGATATTAAAGCAGCTCTGCGGAAGCAGGGATGGACTCTGACCCGCATTGCAAAAGAACTCAACGTTGGCCCCTCGGCAGTCTCCCATACGTTGATTCGCCAGCGGTCGCGTCGGATTGAGCAAATGATTGCTAGTAAATTGGGCCTCTCTCCCCATGAGATTTGGCCTCAACGATACACGCAAGGAATGGGAAGCCATGACTCAATTTGTCAGCAAACGGGAAGCCAGTCGATCCCTCAATCTCAGTGGTACAACGCTCAGACGGTATCGAGTGCAGGGTCTGTTCATCGAGGGCGTCCACTGGGTTCGAGTCAATAGCCGCTGTATTCGGTACAACTTAGAGTTGATTCAGGATTGGCTCCATAATCGTCACGATCCGGTTGCTCATCAACGAGCAATTGACGTGTATCAAGCCAGTCTCCTCAGTAATCAAAGGAAACCACGTCGACACCCAATTTAAACAAAACCGTCATGGGAATGAAATAGCGTCTTCCTTTGAATAATTGCATCACATATTTGATTGAGTCATTAGACAACCAATCTAATTTGACAGTCTACAAAAAACACCCTAACGATTCAGACGTCAGGGTGCGTTGATTCTATTTTTCAGCTGGGTTAATCAAAAGGATGAAGGGGTTTTCCAGAACCTCTTCGAGACTCACCCTGCTTACAAATCTTGTGTTTCAACTATAGCAAAGTGACTTGAAATGTCCACTGCAAATTGATGAGCGTTGTCATGATTGTACTGAACTAGCAGGTTGAGTTGGATGGCCCAGCTTCTCATCTCAGGAGCTGATCATGGCACAGTATGTTTATTCGGGGCGAACTCGTCCCTGCCCGATTTGCGATCGCACCAAAGATGCCGATTGCCGCTGGACGGATCAGGTGGTCTTCTGCCATACCCATATCGATCAGGATGCCGAGGTGGCGGGGTACGTTTACCGGAGTGCAACTGCAGACGGTATGTGGGGCCAGTATTTCCTAGAGACGACTCCGCCTGAAAAGCCCGTGCGTCCGCCACGTCGCCAGGACTACTTTTATCCCAACCGGAATGGACAACCGCTGGTCAAAGTGACTCGGGTGGATCGAGGTACCGGAGCCAAATTTTTCATTCAATCTCACTGGAATGGCCAACAGTGGGTCAAAGGACTGACACCCGAGATTCGGGCGCAGGTGCCAATCTACCGATATTCAGACGTCCAACGAGCCATTTCAGCCGGTCAACCCATTTGGATGGTAGAGGGTGAGGGCTGTGCCGATGCCCTGTGGCAGATTGGGATTCCGGCAACGACCACATTAGGGGGTTCCAAGAAATACCGTAGCTACGGGGACTATACCGAAGACTTAAAGGACGCTCGCCTGGTTCTGTGCCCGGATCGCGATCAGGTGGGTTTGGCCCATATGGCCGAGGTTGCCCAGGATTTTCCTGCTGCCCAGTGGTGCTATTCCTATCCCGATAGTCTGCGCTGGCAAAACCTCCCGAAAAGTGGTGGACTCGATATCGCGGACTGGATTGCCGATGGAGCAACGGCTGAGCAGATTCGAGCTGCCGTTGGGGAACGGCGATCGTTCCCACTCGCGTCCTCGACATCCCCAAAATCACTCGACTTCCTGTCTCTGGAGGAACAGCTCCGTCACTATTTGGCCGCCGATCATTCAGAACTTGAGTTAGCTGCTCAGGTCTTACAGTGGCATCGCGAATCCGGACTCTCGGCTAAGGATCTCTGGAGCCTGATCAAACCAATTCAAGTCGAACTAGAGCAATCTGAGGAACGGTGCGATCGCAAAGCTGAAATTCATCAGCTGCTGACCATTGGCGACTACCAGCTGCAGTTGGGCAAGTATCTTCACCCCGATTTAGCTCAACCGCTGGAGCAGATTGCCCACTGGATTGGCGCAACTCCAGCAGCCATGCTCGTGACGCTGCTGCCAGTGGCGGCTTCCCTTCTGCGAGTCGGAACTGAGTTAGAAATTGATGCCGGTATGGGGTTCTCTGTGCCGCCCATTTTGTTCACCGGCCTGGTGGCTCCCTCTGGCAGCAAGAAGAGCCCAATTCAGCGTCAGATTTTAGGCCCACTCTCAAAGCTGCAAGCCGAAGCCGATCAGGACTATGAGTATGCCGTCTCCGAGTATGAGATCAGCCTGCGAGACTGGGAACAAACCAAAGGAGATGACAGAGGACTGCGACCGAGAAAGCCGACGCCCAGAGACTATCACACCTCCGATGCTACCCGAGAAGCGATCGCTCGGATTCAGTCTCAGCAACCTAAACGCGGCATTCTCGTGGCTCCAGATGAGCTAGCAGGATTATTCAAAGGCCAAAACCAATACCGCAACGGACGCGGCAACGACAAAGAGTCGTTGTTAACCGCCTTTGATGGCGCTGGACTCAAAGTGGATCGCGCCAGCGGCATGCGGATCAGCATTCCCCGCACCAGCCTGAGCATTACCGGCACGATTCAGCCTGATGTCCTACGAGAGATGATGGGAGATTTTTCCGATGCGAGTGGGCAGTGGGCACGGTTTCTGTGGTGCCTCCTGCCGCTCAAGCCTGCCCCCTTTCCTCGGCAAACGGTACGCTATGACATTTCAGAACGACTTTACTGTGTCTACCAGCGATTAGAGGACTTTCCCGCCAACGGCTATCGACTGACCCCAGAAGCAAAGACCCTATTTGCCGACTGGTATGACCGACTCGATCACCTGCGGGTGATGGAAACACATCCAGGGTTACAGGCGGTTTACTCCAAGATGCAGGGCTACACGGGGCGACTGTCGCTGATTTTGCACTGTGTTAATGCAGCAGTAGACGGATGTCTACCAGCGGACGCCGTTTCGGCGCAAACGATGCGGGCCACCATCAAGCTGGCACGGTGGTTTATGGGACAAGTGAAGCTACTGTACGCAGAAGGTGACACGGTAGACGGAGCGCTGGAATCAGTCTATACGAAGTTGATTCAGCTCTCACGGATGCGCGGTTGGCTGCGGGCAAAAGATGTACGCAATTACGAACGCAGCTTACGGAAGGCGAGTGCAGAGATGATTCGCGCTCACTTTCGGGAGTTGGAAGCAATGGGATATGGAGAAACAGCTGGCGTTGGCAATCGGTTACAGTGGCGTGCAACGGTAGACACGGTAGACATCCGGTAGACACAAGCGTCTACTGCTGAAAGCACTGATGTATAAAGGTTTGAGCAAAACGGTAGATCGGTAGACGGGTTTTACACATCTGGAGTGTCAAAAACTGTCTACCAGTCTACCGAAATCGCTAAAGTGCTTATGAGTAAAAGGTTTTAGCTGATAGACGGAGTGTCTACCGAGCGTCTACCGCTGTCTACCGCGTCTACCGAAATGAAGCATCATCATTCAAGATGTGACACCAACCTCAATTCTTCGAACCTGAGTCATGTGATGTAGTCTTCCTCAACATCATCCAGATCCGGTAATCGATCAAAGCGGCGCAATGGTAGACACAGTAGACATCCGGTAGACATAGGTGTCTACCGCTAAAAACGCTGCTGTGTAAAGGGTTGAGCAAAACGGTAGACCAGTAGACACGTTTTGGCAGACTTCAAACCTGCAAAACCTGTCTATTTGTCTACCGAAATCGTCGAAGTACTGATGAATAAAAGATTTTAGCTGGTAGACGGAGTGTCTACCGGGCGTCTACCGCTGTCTACCGCGTCTACCAACAATCATGACCTTGATAGAGAAAAGTTAGAGAAGCATAACCTGATCTCAATCTCTCGCAAATTTGAACCACGATGACGGTCTGCTCATCTCGTTGCGCCCTGATCTACCGCTCAGTTCATCCCAGTTCCTAGAAGATTTTCCTCTTCTGCCCGACGTCGGTGCTGGCCCAGTAGTGGACGCTACGGTAGACCTCCACGTAAGTCTACGCAGATGATTACGTACTCCTGTCGCCGTCGAAATGCGTTGGAAGGCACAACCCATCGGCCTAGACTTCAGAATTTGATATGAACATTTGCTATTCTGATTTAGCAGCTTCAATATCTATAAATATCACGATTAGAGGTAGTTGATTTACTCAATTTCATCTTCATAATCTGGCCTATATTATTAACTGAATATGAAAGTCACTAAAGTTACAAAGAGCTACTTGTATCTCCTAATCTAGAGTTAGAACTCAAAACTAATCGTCGTCATAAAACACACACATCTCACTTATCTTCTGATCAATGCATCACGAATGTGATGAACATCACGCAAGGTTACAAAAGTTTTTGTTATTCGATTTCTCTGATTAAGCTGTGCATAGAACAGGCATGAATGCCAGATCAAAATCTGTCACTCGCCCTGATCAATTCTCGATGGTTTTCATCAACTATTTGCGCAGACGTTATCCATGTAATGGTTGATTGATGTGACCCTTAACTGAATGCAATCTGACCTGATTCAAGGTGACTCAAATGATCAGTCAGAAGCGGCTAACCGATTCAACCCCAATCTCACACTGGCCGGTTTGGCTTCCATCTGTTCCTGTTCCAATTCGGTCGGTGTCTCTATCCGTGTGGATAACCCTTGCCCTCTGCAGCCTTGTCCTTACCGTCCGGCTGCATGGCGTTCTTTGTCTGGTTCCCCTGATGATGGCTAGCCTCAGCGGTCTGAGCTGGAGGTCAGCTCAGTCTCGCCGCTGCCGACGGCGTTCCCGTTCCCTGCCTCGCTGGCTACCACTGATTAGCTGGATTCTGCTTTGGTTACTCGTTCTGTTCGCCCTGCCTGCCCAGGCTCAGTTTTTCGGTAATGCCGAAAACTGGATGCAAACCACCCTGGGCGCAAATACGGGTGATGCTATTCCGCTCGTCTTCAACGTTCTGCGCGGCTTGTTCCTGCTTTATGTCGGAATCTCGCTGGTGCGGGTGATCAATAGTGCTCGCAACGATGAAGATTGGCAAACAATTGCGCGCACCCCGCTCATTATTATCATCGCCGTCACCGCTGGCGACATTTTGACTACGCTGATTACCGGCTAGAGTTGGGATTCGATTCAGACCCAGGGTGCCGTTTCGATGCGTCCAGCACTCCCATCCGCCATCCATGCCATCTTCTTCCTTTCGTCCCGTCAACACGATTTTAGGGGCACAGCCGCGTCTGGGGCCGATTCCCGCCGACCAGATTGTTCCCTGGTTCTGCATCACGGGCGTGTCCTACCTGATTGGCCGAGGCGTTGGCCTCAACTGGATTGCAATTGGCTTTCTAGCGGCTTGGGGCATGTCCACCTGGTGGATTCTCACCGGTGGCCACAGCTGGACGTTTACCGCCAAATTTGTGCCGACTCCTACCTGGAGTCGCGGCTATGCCCGATATCTGAGGTTGACCCAACATGAAACAGACCATCGGCAAACACCGACTGAAACTGGGCCGCCAGTTCATCAGCACCCTCACTCCCTTTGAAGATGCCCTCCATCTAGCTGCCATGCTGCGGATTGACCTGCGGGGGCGGCAGGTAGGAGCCTACGTGCTGGCGAAAGGCCAGAACCGAGAGTATCTCTGTATCGTTTTCGGCTTTAACTGTCGCGGCATTCACCCGACCCTGAGCGATGAACAAGTTGAGACCGTCTTCAGCCAGCTCGAAGCCGGACTGAAAGACTTACCCGCCGGAGAGCAGCTGACGATTCATCTCGGATCGGTGGCATCAGATCAAGCCCGCCAACTGGATCTGGCTCATCTGGTGGATACGGCTCCGAGTAATCCCCTCAGGTTTCTCCTGACGGCAGATCGGGCGCGCGTGCAGCAGCTGACTCAGCAGGGACTGCGCAAACCCAAGTTTTTACGCCTGTATGTCACCTACACCATCCACAGCGGCTCAGAGGGAGCCCAAGATCTGATTGAAAAGCTAATCGGTCGGGGCGAAACGCTGTGGAAGTCATTTACCGGAGAGCTGCAGCAGGCCAAGAATCAGCGTCTACAAACTGTTCTTACACGACTTGGAAAGTTCTGAAGAGAGGATAATAGTTGAGAAGCTAGATGCT
>CBKWJC010000062.1:0-43951 GCA_966674685.1 uncultured bacterium | reverse complement strand
TACCTACCTACTTTCAACACACTAATCTTCAATATCAGCCTCTATGCCTTGCTCTTGCAGACTTTGCACCATTTCTTGAGCGCTCGACTGATCGGCAAATGCGCCTAGACGAATGGTGGCTCCCGATGATGAGTTGTGAATGTAGGCATCAGTAGCTACTGCTCGCGCTTGGTTCAAACTTTGGTCGCCTGTGTAGGGCACAACGACATGATAGTAATCACTTGAACTTGCTGAACCCGTTGAACTTGAAGCAGTTTCTGAGCTATCTGAACTGTCAGAATCCTCTGATTCAGCAGCAGGACTGTTCGAACCCGCGCCGGAACCTGACGATCCGCTAGAAGCTGCAGCTTGTTCGGTTGATGGGGATGCTGATGGTCTAGGAGCCGGATCGGCTGGTTGATTAGCTGAAGACGATGCGCTAGAAGCTGTTTCCGATGGGGATGGCCGCGATGCGCTAGGGCTGGATGAGGGACTCGATGGGCTAGGGCTGGTTGGTGCCGCGCTTGCTGCTGAGGGGGGGGTGGAAGTTGAACTTGTCCCTGAAGCTGCGGATTCGGTTGCATCTGCGGCTGCGGCTGGATTGGCTGGCGTAATCGGCGATGCCAGGGGTGTTGGCGTCGTGGAACCATCAGCGGCTAATCCTGGAGCTGGGCTAGGCAGATTGGGGGCAGATCCGTTGCTGGGCAGCGTGCTTAGGGTGCCTAAGTCCAGTTTGACAAATTCTTCTGAGGACAGATTGGGCTGACCCGATGGATCGAATTGTGACGCACTAGGCGTAATCGGCGCGTCTAGATCGGTGCTAGAGGTTTCGTCATCCGCTTGCCATCTGGCGGTAATGCTGCTGAGTGCGTCTGGATTAGCAATCACGTATCCCAAACCGATGCTGGAGACTAACAGCAGCAGCATTGACCCAATCCCTAGCGGTGTAAACAGTTGATTTGTCCAACTGCTCTTTTGAGGTTGTTCTGTGGTTTGCGCTTCTTCGACTAGGCTCTGTAGCAGGTGTTCGGATGATTCTAGATAGTCCTGTGGCTCAGCAGTGTCAGGGGCAGCGTCGAGGTTATTCGCTTCAGACGGGGGAACAGGGATGATATGGCCGTGCGCGTGGGCTGTGGGTGGAGCGGTTGCGATCGCAGCTTCTCTGCTAGCTGGAGACTGGGTAGGGTTCAGAGTTGCGATCGCGCTACCTGCGCTTGCTTGTACTCCGTTATGAGAATGGCCGTTATGAGAGTGACCGTTATGAGAGTGACCGTTACTCACATGATTGCCAGCATGACCGTGAGCGGAACTGCCGCTGGCTGAACCGTTGGGATTGGCAGATCCGGCTGGGTAAGGCGTTGCGGCTGATGGGTTGGCCTGATTCGGCTGCTGAGTGGGGGCTGGATTTGGCGATGAGGGTTTGACGGAAATTAGGTCTAAACCGTGCTTTTTCTTGGTACGAATATTGGCTTTGAAGGGGCGGTTGGGTGTGGGCTGAGCTGAACGCTGCCGTCGATAGCGGGTCAATTCGTCGTCAAGCTGCACTTCTAAACAGCCCAGTGCGGATTGCAGCAACGGATGCAGTGGGCTTTGCGGTGCGTTTGAGCTGGATGCGTTTGACTGTTCCATTGTCTATCTTCCCTTCTCAGCAAGCGAAATCACGGTTCCAACTCGGTGGAGTTATCTTGCATCTACGACGGCTCAGACAACTCCAGTTGGATCAATTTTGGATGAGTACTACTAGCTCTAAGAGCTTAGCTAAAAGTTCCAATTCGTCAAGTGAATATCACAAATGTGTTATCTGATGATGATGTTGAGCGGAGGTTGGTCGGAGCAGGGTTGCGATCGCAATCCATATCTAGCGGTTAAATCCTCGTACTGCGCTTGTAGCCTCAAGATACAGCAACCTAAATTATTTTGACTATATTGTCGATGATTGATTGGAGCTGGGTTTTGCAAATCCAAGGTTGTCTTTGGCGTCCCTGCATTGATACCCTGGAAAGTCGGTTCAATAGTTAATCACTCAAACTTTTTAGAGACAAAACGCGATCGCATCATGGCAGAAACTTATACCGTTGAAATTCAGCATCAAGGGCAGACGCATACGATTACTGTGGCGGCGGATCAGAAGATTCTAGATGCCGCTCAAGCTGCTGGCCTGGACTTGCCCTATTCCTGTAGTGCAGGGGTTTGTACGACCTGTTCAGCTCTGGTGCTGGAGGGTGAAGTGGAACAGCCGGATGCAATGGGCGTGGGGCCGGAGCTACAGGCGAAGGGTTATACGCTGCTGTGTGTGGCGTATCCGCGCTCGGATATCAAGCTGGAAACGGAGAAGGAAGAAGAGGTGTATCAGCAGCAGTTTGGTACGTCGCAATAGTTGATTGCTGCTTTGATTTTGATTGCTCCCTTCTCCCAATTTGGGAGAAGGGCTGGGGATGAGAGTAAATGCAGGATTAATCGGCTTTCCAAGAAGGTTGTACATCACGTAACGTTGCTGTTTAGAAGCAAGACGCTGGTTCTGAGGGGACTAGTCCCCTCAGACTCCCCAACTGGTGCGTGCCGCCGCCCCAGGCCCCCGCGGACGAGGTGATCGGTGAGTGGTGTTACAGCGCTTCGCATCGGTGGAGTGGTAAGGAAGTTATCTGTTGAGTGCGTAATTGGCGTGGAACGCCAATCAATGCGGAACTTCACTTAATTGGCATCTCTTTAGCTCCCTTGCTCCCTCGCCCCCTTGCTCCCTCGCCCCCCTGCTCCCTCGCCCCCCTGCTCCCTCGCCCTGATTTCACCTTCCTTTACAGCCTCTACAGCCCTTCCTCCCTACACCCCCACCATCGCTCCCACCACGCTCTCAAACAGCGCTAATCCATCTGTGCCGCCGAGGACGGCATCGACGGCTCGTTCGGGGTGGGGCATCATGCTGAGGACGTTGCCGCGTTGGTTGCAGATGCCAGCGATGTTGGCGAGGGAACCATTGGGATTAGCAGCCTCAGTAACGTCGCCGGATGGGGTGCAGTAGCGGAAGACGATTTGGTTATTATCTTCTAATTGCTTGAGGGTATCTGCGTCGGCGTAGTAGCAGCCTTCACCGTGGGCAATGGGAATGGTAATTACCTGGTTGGCTTGGTAGTTGCTTGTCCAAGGCAAATCGGTGCGCTCAACTCGCAGGGAAACGCGATCGCAGATAAAGTGCAAATCACGATTTCGCATCAGCGCACCGGGCAGTAAGCCTGCTTCGGTTAAGACTTGAAAGCCGTTACAGATACCGAGAACCAGCTTGCCTGCTTCGGCATGTTTGATGGTGGACTGCATGGCGGGCGAAAACCGTGCGATCGCACCACAGCGCAAATAGTCCCCATAGCTAAACCCACCGGGAACCACCACCACATCTACATCGGACAGATTGCTCTCTTCATGCCACACCATCCGCGTCGGCTGCTTCAGCACGTCCCGCACCGCATAGGCCATATCGCGATCGCAATTTGAACCCGGAAATACAATAATTCCAAATTTCATTTCTACGCCTGCACCGTCTCTTTCAAATCAAACCGATAGTTCTCAATCACTGGATTCGCCAAAAGCTGATCACAAATCCGATCGAGCTGCTGACGGGCGTGGTCTTCGTCTTCTGCCATCAGAGACAACTCAATATACTTGCCAATACGCACATTTTGAACCTGGTCGTAGCCCATGTGTTCCAAGCTGGAGCGGACGGCTGTTCCCGCCGGATCGAGTACTGAAGGCCGCAGCGTAACGTAAATTTTTGCGTGAAACAGTCCCATAGTCTTTATCTTTCCGGAGATAGTTGCTCAGTATTAATGGCAATAAACCCATTGCTCCCTCATTCTACGGTTTTCTGCCGATCTGCGATCGCACACGCACTGGTTAGTCAGCCAACACAGGGCAGATAGCGTCTAAGCTAGAGATAAAGCAAGTAATGTTCTTGCTTATGATATTGGGATGCCCATACGCACATGAAGACCCGCCGAACCCGCAGCCAAGACCAGATTCTAGCGCTACTCAAACATCTGAACCGCGAGATTTCTGCCCAGGATCTATACGTGGAACTGCGCGGCCAGGGACACAGTATGGGATTGGCAACGGTGTATCGCTCACTGGATGCGCTGAAGCTGGACGGCTTGGTGCAGGTACGAACCCTTGCAAACGGAGAATCGCTCTATAGCCTGATTCAGCAGGATCGCCATCACTTAACTTGCTTACAGTGCGGCCAGTCGATTCCAATTGATCACTGTCCGGTTCACGCCCTGGAAGAACAGCTTCATCAGGAGCATCAATTCAAGATTTATTACCACACGCTGGAGTTTTTTGGTTTGTGTACGGTATGTCAGGCGGGATCATAACTCAGCCGCGATCGCAACACAGTCTTGAAACGTCGCCGTTGTCTTAATTGCCTGTGGGTCAATATGACTTTGACTGGCTTGAAATCCGCGATCGCGCAGGGTGGCAATCATGCGATCGCGATTGGGAATGTTGCGCTTGGTGTGGCGACCAATTTCAGCTAGCCGGAAGAACCAGGGCGGCAAGTCGGCTTCATCGGCCATCACGTTGAGTAACTTGGCTCGTTCAGTCCAGTGCCAGTCCGTCGCAAGCTGCTGCATCCGCTGGATCGTGGGCTGATGGTGCAACGAACCGAGCCACAGGGGACCACTGACCACCATCGGTTGCGGTTCAGCATGATAGGGACACTGGGCGCGGCTGAGCTGTCGCCATTTAATCGTCCGGTAGTGGCCGCAGTCGTGACAGTAGGCGATGAAGCCGTACACCTGAATCTGCTGATCAAAGGTGGGCAGCAGCCGCAGCATCACGCGACAGATATCCTGATGAAACAGGGAAAATATGGGCTGAATGCTCAGCCCTTTCGATGCCGCATGTTGCCAAGCTGCGCCAATCAGCAGCCGCAGTCCCTGTTCGGTAAAGGCGGGATGCAGACGGGGATAGGTGCCATAGGTTGCCAAACTGCGAACTGGATTGTGTCCACTGCGCGATCGCCCATCAGTGTCGGTGAGGTAGACCAGCCCACCCAGCTTCACGGCCCAAAGGCTAGTGGTGACGTAGGGTGCTGCGCTGCCAAAGCTATCTACGTCTACCAAGTCATAAAAATCGCGGCGAATATGACAGTCAAAAAAGACGCGATTGGCTTCCTGATGGGTAATTTGAAACTGCTGGGGCTGAAGCTGGCTGCTCAAGTTCTGGTGAAGTAACTCGCCCATGTCTGGATTGCCTTCGTTGGCCCAGATCCAGTCTGCCCCTGCTTCTAATCCATAGCGCAGCGATCGCACGCCGCAACCCGTCATTGCATCCAGCACCCGCAGATGCCCCCGATCTGCTTTTTCCAACGCGGCGACCAATATAGCCAAGTCTCGCCCAATCTGGCTATGCTGCCGAAAAAACGCATCTCCAACTACAAACCTTGCCTTTCCTTCTTGTTGCCATTCTCTAGGCTGAGGGGGATCTGAGTCGTTACTCATCGTTCGCTACATGTTCCATTGACCAGAGAGCCATCCTACAACAAGCCGGGATTGCTATAGCATTGCTAAATAGGGAAGCAAAACCTGGTGCTGAACACGCGATTGTATTAAATGAGCATTCTGCTAACGCTAATCGGAATTCCGCTGCTGTATTTTGGTGGGGAGCTTTTAGTCAAATATTCGTCTCGGCTAGCGCTGGCGCTCGGATGGAGTCCGTTGGTGATTGGGTTGACGATTGTTGCTTTTGGCACGTCCAGCCCAGAGCTATTAGCCACCTTAATTTCGGCGTTTAAGAATGCCCCTGATGTGGCAATGGGCAATATCGTCGGGTCAAATATCACCAACATCGGGCTGATTTTGGGCATTTCGGCGATGATTCAGCCGTTTCGGGCTCGTTCGAAGGTGATTCGGCGCGAAATTCCGGTGATGATTTTCGCTGGCGTGATTTTGGTTCCCTTTAGCTGGGATTTAACGATCAATCGGCTGGAAGGGGCATTTTTATTTGCCAGTTTGGTTGCTTATTTATTCTATTTACTCAACAGCGATGGTGATGCGATCGCAGATGAGGTGCTGGACGAAATCACTGATGGGGAGATTCCAAACGAAGATGAGTTTGTGCGCGAATACGGCCACAATCGCGCCTCTGGCTGGAAGCCTGTTTTGGGCGTCGGGGTTGGTATTGCCCTCTTGGTCGTTGGTGCTCAAAGTTTAGTTACCGGAGCGATTGACTTGGCGCGCGAGTTTGGCCTGACCGAACGCGTCATCGGCGTGACCTTGGTGGCCTTCAGCACCAGCCTGCCGGAACTGGCCAGCAGCCTTGTCGCCTCGTTCAAGAAAGAAGCCGATATCCTACTTGGCAACATTGTCGGCTCCAATGTTTTCAACGCCTTGGGCATTTTGGGCATCACCTCAATGGTCAACCCAGTCAATATGTCAGCCGATGTGCAGTTTGATTTATACATTGCGATCGCATTCAGCGTGCTAGTGCTGCCGTTTTTGCTCAACAGTCTGACAATGGAGCGCTGGGAAGGGGGTGTCCTAGTCGTCCTCTACGCTGTTTATGTTGGGTCTTTATTCGCTCTCTAGCGTTCTCTAATCCGGTGCGGTTTGCCCCAAGTCGAGTCCTGTTGCAGCCTACCCAACGATGAACATTTGGCGTGAGGAACTGAAAGATATCCTGCGGGCATCGGCAGGCGCGTTTCTCTTCGGTATTCCCCTGCTCTACACCGTGGAAGTTTGGTCAATTGGTTCGGCCACCCAAGCCCCCCGCCTACTGGCCATCATGATGATTACGTTCGTCGTCGTGTGGCTATTAACTCAAACCGAAGGCTTCCGCCGTACCCTGAGCCTCAATCCGGTAGCCGCTCTGATGGAAAGTATCGAGGCGATGGCAATTGGTACGGTCTGCGCTGCGATCGCACTTATCCTACTGCGACGTATCACCCTAGAAACTCCGCTCTCGGAAATGCTGGGCAAGCTGGTGTTTGAAGGCGTGCCGTTTTCCCTCGGTGTTGCCCTAGCCCGCTCAACGTTGAGCCGAGATCGAATCCGCGATCGCACACGTCGCACCCTGCCCCTGCCTCAATTCTCAACGCCGAATGCTCTAAACCTGCGCGATACCCTGGTTGATATTGACGCCACCCTGATTGGGGCAATCATCATTGCCTTCAGCATTGCCCCTACCGAAGAAATTCCTCTACTTGCCTCCGCCATTCCACCCCTTTGGCTCTTGCTGATTATGGCCGCTTCGCTGATGCTGTCTTACATCATCGTGTTTGCCTCCGGCTTTACCAACCGCTGGGAGCGTCAGCAGCGGGGCCTATTCCTCAGTCCCGTTACGGAAACGCTGGTAGCCTATCTCGTCGCTCTAGCTGCCTCGGTCGTTATGCTGATCTTTTTCCAGCAGTTGAATATCCAAGATCCCTGGCAGGAATGGTTAAGCGATACCATTGTCCTGGGTTTGCCCGCTTCCGTAGGAGGAGCCGCTGGCCGCATCTTGATCTAACTGGTTTTTATGGCGGATTTGATGCGCGATCGCATCTCCAGTGCCATTATCCAGCGCAATATTGTTCAATGTGATTCACAAAGAGTAGCAGCTCACATCAACCTGAACACCAGCGTTAACGCATATTGGTTATGGCAGAACAAGCTGATTCAACTGAACAATCAACGGTGAATCCTTCGACCAATCAAGGGGCGCAGTCCACACCCACATCATCCCCCAACCAAGACACCTCAGATGCTGTAGACGCTTCCACTCGCCAATCTTCTGCAACGACGAGTAACTCAGCCATTCTTCAACTCGGCCAGCGTTCAAGGGCCGAATGGGTGACATTTATCCTATCGACGCTGATCTTGTTGTTACTCGTCGGCTTAGTCATCTTCGATTGGGCCGTCAACCAAGATCGACCACCCGCGTTCCAAATTGAAGTCACCCAAACCGCCCGTATTACCGATGGGCGCTACTATGTACCCTTTGTCATCACCAACACCGGGGGCCGCATTGCCCGCACGGTTCAAGTTACTGCGGAACTGCATATCGAAGGCGAACCAGACGAAACTGGTGAACAGCAAATCGACTTCCTCTCAGGCCAAGAACGTAAACGCGGCAGCTTTATCTTCACCCATAATCCTCAATCGGGAGAATTAGTTTTGCGAGTCGCTAGCTATCGCCTGCCATAAATCAGACGCGACCTGTCACCAAAATTTTCTAGTTTTGATAAGGATGTTAGTCATAATAATTGCGACTATAACGGTTATTTGGTAGGAATAAAAACTTATTTTACGTGGAATTACCAGTAGAGTTAATCTGCACAACATTAGCCAAATGTATTTTATTTGAAAGCGAATAAGTTCAATTTGCGTATAACTGCTAAGAAAATTCTTTTCCGGAGAATCTTGCTCGTTAATTGATTGTATGTTTACCGATTTTTTCTCTAGAAAAGCACCTCAAAAGTTTATAGAGAGACAATGTTACTTCCCTTAAGAAATGGGTAATGTAAAAACATGGGTGTTTGTGAACAAGATTTGAGTTCAGAGATTTTGTTTCAGATATTCAAGCTTGAAGCGACTCAGAGTTAACCCAATTTAGAAACGCTACGTCTATCAAACTGTTTATTAGACTTAAGTCTAACTGGGTTGATTAAGTATTGCTTGCATATCTATCGCATCTATTTTCTCCTCATGCTGCATTTGTGGTGCAACTTGAGCTCAATATTCGCGTAACTCGACACATTTTACTAATTGGAGACTTCCCTTATCATGACAGTCCAGAACTATACTCGTTCTTCTAGCAAGCTTGCCGCTACACGTTATGTTTTAGTTATTGATTCTCAAGTTGACAACTATGAACAGCTTGTTGCAGGTATACACCCTGAATTCGATATTTTTCTTCTTAATTCTTGCTGCGATGGCATTGAGCAGATTACACAAATTCTTCAATCCCTAAAGCCTACGGTTCAGAATCATCTTTCGCTTCATATTGTTTCTCATGGTTCTCCCGGTACGCTGTACTTAGGTAATAGCGAGCTAAGCTTACATACCTTAAATCTCTATACTGAACACATTCAGTCTTGGTTCACATCTCAGAATTCAGAACTGTTACTTTACGGTTGTAATGTTGCAGCAGGAGATGCAGGTGGCGAATTTTTGACGAAGCTTCATGCTCTAACGTCAGTTGGTATTGCAGCTTCATCCCATTTAGTTGGACACACTAGTCTCGGCGGCAACTGGAATTTAGATTCAATCAAGGGCCAGGTTTCTGATAGCTTTGCGTTTGATACTGAAACACAATTAACCTACCAAGGTGCATTTGGGCTGATTGAAGATATCCTATCTGGTGACCTTCTTAATCCCGTAACTGATCTGTTAACTGATATTTTTATCTTTGATGATGCAAATGAAGGTCTTGATGATATTGGTCAGGGCTTAGCACAGGCGCTAGATAGTGCTGGTATAGACTACCAAGTCTTTACTGAATATGCAGAATTTTTAGCGGCATTAGGAGGTTCAAATCCTCTTACGGGATTAGGAATCATTGATTCCCCTCTGGAAGGCTACGACCTAATGGACTTAGCTACTTTAGCGGAATCGGGTAGAGAACTAGTCTTTTCATCGATATCTCCAATTAACGGCTTTGAAAATGGGATCCCGATAGAAAACGTACCGACTGAGACGCTGAATACTCTTTTCCCTATATTTGATTGGGGTGTTCCTGCTGTTAAAGAGACATTCAGTGGGATTCTTATTCCAGTCAATTTCATTGAGCCACTCATTCCTGCCGAAACTAATGTTGCTCCCTTCTTTATGTCAAGTAACTCTGTTGCTGTTAATGAGGGCGCGGTGCTTGCTGTTGATGTAAATGCACTCGATTTAAATGGCGATGCAGTTAGCTATTTAATTACAGGTGGTGCTGATTCTGCTCTTTTCTCAATTGACAGTTCTAACGGTAAACTCAGCTTTGTTAATGCACCTGATTTCGAGGCACCGACAGATGCAAATCAAGATAATGTCTATCAGGTGCAAGTAATCATCAGCGATGGTAAAGGCGCTACAGCTTTCCAAGATATAAATATTACTGTCGCAAATGTTAATGAACTGCCTGTAATTACATCAAACAATGCTGCAATCGTTCGAGAAGGTTTGTCAAGTGTTTTAACCGTTACTGCAACAGATGGCGATGGTGATACCCCAACGTTTTCCATTTCTGGTGGTGACGACGCGGCGCTGTTCTCAATAAATGCTACGACAGGTGAACTGAGTTTTACTAATACCCCAGACTTTGAAAATGCACTTGATGTTGGTAACAACAATGTTTATGAAGTCGAAGTCACGGCAAATGATGGAAAGAATGGCTCAGCCTCACAGCTCATTTCGGTCGCTCTTCAGAAGCCGAATCAAACTGCTGATTTCAATAGTGACGGTTTGGCTGATGTTGTTTGGCGCAAGGCTGAACTTTTCAAAACTAATATTTGGTTTACGGATGGATCTAAGAAGCTAGGTGGTGGCCCCGCAGGCAATACAATTCGTAACCGAGACTGGACGACGGTTGGAGTTGGCGATTTTGACCATGATGGGGAGCGGGATGACATTGCTTGGCGAAACGTGAAAAATGGGAAGAATACCATCTGGCTCATGGAAGGTATTAATAAAGTGAATGGTATCAATCTTGATCCAATCACAAATACAAGCTGGAAACTTCAGGGCGTAGGTGATTTTGACCATTCTACTTATACTGATGATTTACTTTGGCGTAACCAGAAAACGGGCCAAACTCTTGTTTGGACAATGGATGGTACGACAAAAACTGGCAACATTGACTTTGGTAAGTTGAACACAGCGTGGCATGCTCAAGGTGTGGGCGATTTTGAAGGTAATAACGTCATTGATGATATTGTTTGGCGCAATTTCAAAACAGGTCAAACCATTGTTTGGGAAACGGATGGTCAGCAAAAGACAGATAGCTTTGCTTTAGAATCAGTTAGTACCAACTGGAAGATTGATGGCGTTGGTGATTTGGATAGTGATGGTGCAGTCGATGATCTACTGTTCTATAACAGGTCAAACAATAATGTGGTGAGCTGGTTTATTGACAATGGTGCCAAGGCTGGAAACTCAACAGTTGGATCACCTGCTAATGGATGGGATGCAGTTCTCTAAGTGCTTTATTAGCACTTGCGACTTATGCCAAGCAACTTGCGACTGTTAATTTTATAGGTAAATTAACTTACTAGAACCGTAAGCCAGTGGCTTAGCTCTGAAAAGATAAAGAAGAGGCCCTCTGATAGTGAGCCTCTTCTTTTTTTAGTCCAGTGTAATCTAATTTTCAGCGATATTTTTAACAGAATTTTACTGCAAAGGCTAGTAATTCACCTAAACTTAGGCGGAATTACTGTTGGTTTCTTTCATTAAATTTAAAAGTAGAAATACTACTGTATAACTACGGATTTTGAGGATTTGTTCTTTTGCAAAAATTTACGCAAATCACATTGTGCTTCTCGATACCCTCCATAAAAAGCTGGGAAGAATAGCAACTAGTTGCATTGCGGATGCACATCTAATATTCAACATCGCAACATCGTTGCACCGATCACTGAATTAGTTACTGTCAATTTCAGTTCTCAGAAACAGCGAGAGGCAACATGTCACGAACAGGGTTCACTGCACATCAGATGCAATGTCTCTGTTTGAGGCACTTTCACTTACTTAGCCAATTGAGGTTATCCACACCATGTTTTTGCACAACGTTGCCCAATTTTCTAGCCCATCTTCTAGCCAGCTCACCATGACTCAACATATTCTGATTATCGATTCCCAAGTTGATGACTATCAGCAGCTCGTTTCAGGCGCCAAACCTGAATTTGAAGTCTTTGTTCTGGATGCTCACCATGACGGCATTGAGCAAATCACTGAGATTCTGTACGCTTTACGCCTCACACCTGACGCCTCTCTCTCCCTCCACATCGTTTCCCACGGCTCTCCTGGCTGCATCTATCTCGGCAACAGCCAACTCAGCCTCGACACATTAGAGAGCTATACCGCACAGATTCAATCTTGGTTCCCGTCTCAAGCCTCAGAACTACTAATCTACGGCTGTAACGTAGCCGCAGGCGATGCTGGCGCTGAATTACTTGCCAAGCTCTATGGGTTTACTGGAGTAGCTATTGCGGCTAGTACCTCGCGAGTAGGTCATGCTAGGAGAGGGGGGAGTTGGAATTTAGATGTAGCAGTCGGAACATTAGAACCATTTATTGCACTCAGTGAAAATACTCAGCAAACATACATAAATACTTTTAATAGTGCACCTACTATAGCCAGTAGCATTCTATTTGTTGACGATGATCGCAGCTTAAATGGCCAGGGCACCTGGTTGCAGGTACTGAATGATCTGGGCTATATCAACGTAACTTATGAAGAAATTCCGGCAGATGGTAATCCAACCAATGCTCTTGGTGACTTTGATGGAGTCATTTGGTCAAATGGAGATCAGGCTTATACCAATCTGACTGCGGAAAATGTCTCAGCGCTAACAGCATATCTTGATGCTGGCGGTAACCTGCTTTATGCCGGTGGACATAATCTATATTCCGAACCAAATGTGAGCAACTTTGCACCTAATTACCTTGGTGTTGCAAGTTATACGGAAAATATGCCCTATGTAACTAGTTATCCAAATGCCGTAGGTATTGATGGTAGTTACACACTTAACGATTGGTCTGGTGGATTTTACGGTGGCACGATGATTAGTGCCTTCGCTGCCACAAGCTCTACCATATTCATGGAACTCAGCGGCTGGAATGCTGAAGCCAATGAGATTGCAGTAGTCAAGAACACCGAAATATTTAATACAGCAACTTGGGGATTCGATATTAATCAGTTAGGGATTGCATATCGTAAGACATTCTTAGCCACCACGCTTAATGCTATGGACTTGAATGCCAATAGTGTTGTGACAAGTACAACAAGTGAAGATGCTGATGGTTTCACAGTGGACTTACTTGATGGTGCGTTCGATGCTGATGGCGATGCCCTTAATGTAACTAATTTGACGTTGATTGGTGGTGACATTTCCGGTGTCACCCTCAACGGCAACAGCTTAGACGTTGATCCTAGTGCTTACAACTACCTAGCCGAAGGTGAATCTGAAGTCATCACCTACAGCTACACCATCAGCGATGGCAACGGCGGCACGGTTGCTCAAACTGCAACCATCACCATCAATGGCGTCAATGATGCTCCTACGGTTTCTGCAACGGTCACTGACTCAGCCACCGAAGACGAAGCAGCCTTCACAGTGGATCTTCTAGCCGGTGCATCCGATGTTGACACCAGCGATACGCTGAGCGTGAGCAACCTGACCCTCGACAGCGGTGATGATTCAGGTGTCACCCTCAACGGCAACAGCTTAGACATCGATCCCTCTGCTTATGACTTCTTAGCTGAAGGTGAATCCGAAGTCATCACCTACAGCTACGACATCAGCGATGGCAATGAGGGCGGTACGGTTGCTCAAACTGCAACCATCACCATCAACGGCGTCAATGATGCTCCTACGGTTTCTGCAACGGTCACTGACTCAGCTACCGAAGACGATGATGCCTTCACAGTTGACTTCCTAGCCGGTGCATCCGATGTTGACACCAGCGATACGCTGAGCGTAAGCGGTCTGACCCTCGACAGCGGCAATGATGCAGGCGTCACCATCAACGGCAACAGCTTAGACATTGACCCCAGTGCTTACAGCTACCTAGCCGAAGGTGAATCCGAAGTCATCACCTACAGCTACACCATCAGTGATGGCAACGGCGGCACGGTCGCTCAAACCGCTACCATCACCATCAACGGTGTCAACGATGCTCCCACTGTTTCTACAGCTGTAACCAGTACAGCTACAGAAGATGATGCTACTTTCAGCATTGACCTACTTGCAGGCGCATCCGATGTTGACACCAGCGATATCCTCAATGTCAGCAACCTGTCCCTCGACAGTGGCGATGATTCTGGGGTCATCATCGACGGCAACAGCCTAGACATTGATCCTAATGCCTATGACTACCTTGCCGAAGGTGAATCTGAAGTCATTACCTACAGCTACAACATTAGCGATGGCAATGAAGGTGGCACTGTTTCCCAAACCGCAACAATCACCATCAATGGCGTCAATGATGTTCCTGAAATCACCTCATCTGATACTGCTAGCATTGATGAGAATTCAACCACTGTCACCACTGTTGTAGCAACCGATGTCGATGGTGACTCCATTACCTACTCCATCACTGGTGGAGCTGATGCTGCTCTCTTCGGAGTTAATGAAACCACTGGAGAACTCAGCTTTATTACTGCACCGGATGCTGAGGCTCCACTGGATGATGATGGCGATAACGTTTATCAGGTTGAAGTCACCGCCAACGATGGCAATGAGGGCACAGCCGTTCAAACGTTGACAGTTTTAGTTGGTAATGTTGACGATAACGCACCTGTCTTTACCTCTAGTGCCAATCCGACGATGGCTGAAAATTCTACTGTTGCCACAACAGTAGTCGCAACTGATGCCGATGGTGATTCAGTTACCTATGCGATCGCAGGTGGAGTTGATGCAGATCTCTTCGAAATTGATTCAACAACTGGAGAGCTAAGCTTCATCACGGCTCCTAACTTCGAAATGGCCACAGACGAAAACGCCGATAATGTTTATGAAGTCACAGTATCGGCTAGTGATGGTAGCGAAGGAACAACACAAAACGTATCTGTTTCCGTTGTTGACCTCAGCAATGGTGTGACTGACTTCAACAATGACAATCAGCCCGATGTGGTGTGGCGTCGCCCTAGCACGGGGCAAACCAACATCTGGTTCACGGATGGGGAAAACAAGATCGGGGGTGGCCCCGCAGGTGCAACGATTGCCAATCCGAACTGGTTGACTGTCGGAGTGGGCGACTTTGACAAAGACGGCAAGCGAGATGACATTCTCTGGCGGAATGTTTCCAGCGGAGCCAATGTCATCTGGTTTATGGATGGCATCAATAAAGTTGGCAATGCAGAGCTCGACTCTATCGGCATCAACTGGGAAGTTCAAGGTGTCGGCGATTTTGACCACCAAGACTACACCGATGACATTCTGTGGCGCAACCAATCTACAGGCCAAACCGTCGTTTGGACGATGGACGGAACTAACAAGACGGGAAACATCAGTTTTGGAACGCTGGGTACCGCTTGGAAAGCCCAAGGAGTAGGCGACTTTGAAGCCAATAACTTCGTGGATGATATTGTCTGGCGTAACTACACAACGGGGCAAACCATCGTTTGGGAAACAGATGGTCAAGAAAAGACAGATAGTTTTGCGTTGGATACCATCGGTACTAATTGGAAGATTGATGGTGTTGGCGATCTGGACGGTGACGGTGTTGTAGATGACCTGTTGTGGTACAACACATCAAACAATAACGTAGTCACTTGGTTTATTGATGATGGTGTCAAATTTGCAAATTCCACGATTGGCGCACCTTCCAATGGATGGGATGCAGTCCTTTAGGCCCTTTTTTAATCTCCTTCTTCGGAGATGATGCTGGATAGAACTTAAAGAGGAAGTTTGCTGATAACAAACTTCCTCTTTTGTCTTCTTATATCAAGTCCGTGTATAAGAACCCAGTTTATTTTTTCTGAAGCGCTTGCGAAGCAAGCGCTTCAGAAAAAATAAACTATGGGCTTTCAACCGGGCTGCATATTAGGTTTGATCAGGCAAATTAGATTAATTCTTGAAATACTCAGGTTCGTTGCCCGGTGTCCATTTGATGTTACAGCCAATGCTGGGTTTCTGGTCTGCGGGTAAGGGTTCGCCAGCGAGGATAGCTGCGATCGCACTTCTCAAGTCTTTACCATCGACAGGCTTGTCATTGCCGGGGCGACTGTCATCCAGTTGGCCGCGATACACCAGCTTCATATCACTATCGAACAGGAAGAAATCCGGCGTGCAGGCGGCGGTGTAGGCTTTGGCAACTTCCTGGGTTTCGTCGTAGCAGAAGGGAAAGTTAAAGCCCAGGGTTTCCGCCATTTGCTTCAGATGTTCCGGGCCATCTTGGGGATGGGTTTGAACACTATTGGAACTAATCGCGACGATGCCGACGTTTTGAGGTACGTAATCCTGGCCAATCCGAGCCAATTCATCCTGCACGTGTTTGACAAACGGACAGTGCTGGCAGATAAACATCACCAGCAAGGCCGACTTGTCCTGAAAATCAGCCAGCGAAACGGTTTCGCCAGAAACAACCTCTGGGAGCTGAAAGTCGGGTGCGGGTGTACCCAGTTCCAGCATTGTGGAAGCAGTTTTGACCATCGTTAAACCTCCTGTGATTGTATGAAATCCGGTTGAAAAACCATAATTTATTTTTGCGAAACGCTTCGCGAGCGTTTCGCAAAAATAAATTGGGTTCTTATACGCGGATTTGATATTACCTGGAGATATCGTAGTACTGATACTGGTGGTCTGCACCACCCCAAACAGAGAGAGGGCCGCCACGTCATGGCGACCCTCTCTTTTGAGTTTCGGCAGCTATGAAATCCGCGATCGCAACAAAGCCGATGGCAAATACAGCGCTTTGCGCCAGTCTGACACGTAAGCTCGCTCTGTAAACACGTCATAGCCGTTGCGCTCAATCTGGTCAAGAATGCCGCGATAGAGCATCAGCGCCGCCCACACGGGCCAGCGAGCATCGGGACTCAGGGATTTGATGCCCCGTTCCGCTTCATGGAAACAGTCCCGCGCTCGCTGAATCTCGAACTGCATCAGTGCCTGCCAGCGCTCGTCAATTACTCCCTTCATCAAGTCCTGTTCGGTGTAGTTGAACCGCTCCAGATCTTCGAGGGGCAGGTAAATGCGACCGCGACGGGCATCTTCGCCGACATCGCGCAAAATATTGGTGAGCTGATTGGCAATCCCAAGTGCGATCGCTTCTTCAACAGGCGGTTTAATTTCCTGATAGCAGTTCCAGGGAGCCGTGTATTGCTGCAAATCGGTGCCCATGACCGATGTAGACATCAAGCCCACCGTGCCTGCAACTCGGTAGCAGTACAGCTCTAATTCTTCATAAGTCTCATAGCGCGACCGATACAGATCCATCCGCTGACCCGCAATCATGTCGCGGAAGGGTTCGATGTCGATGGGAAAACGGCTGAGGGTATCGACCAGCGCCACATCTTCGTCCGCAACGGGATGTCCGGCAAAGACAGATTCCAGATGCTGCTCCCACTGATCCAGCGTGCTGTCAGTCGTGAACTTTGCCTGTGGTCCGTCCACAAGTTCGTCTGTGCGACGACACCAGACATAAATGGCCCAAATGGCACGACGCTTTTCTTCGGACATCAACATCGTGCCCAAATAAAAGGTCTTCGAATACTTTGCCGTAATTTGACGACAAAGCTCATAGGATTGCTCTAGAGAGGCTAGAGTCGTGGGCTTGGATGGAGAGTCAGGCAATTGCAGCATGAAGACAGCAGACGGGCAGATTAACGTTGATGCAAAAAACGGTCAGCGATCTGCTTTTAGAGTACGACGCAATGGATGCAAAGCAGGAACTTAGTGCAAAAATTACCCTAATTTCCTTCAATCAGCATACTAGGCATTTGCGCCACTTAGAGCAGTTTCAGGCTGAGAATCCGGAATTGGACTGGTATTCTGGCTAATTGCTTGCGCTGTCAGCTTGCCAGAGAGTACTGCGCCTTCCATACTGGCCAGATAGCGCTGCATCGTATAGTCCCCTGTCAGATAAAAATTTTCAATGGGGGTCACTTGAGAGGGGCGGCAGGCTTGGCAACCGGGAACGGCTTTGTAAACCGAGCGGGGCGTTTTGACGACTTTTGACTTGAGCAGTTTAGCCTGATTCTCACCCGTGAAATGCTGCGGGAACAGCTTCTCTAGTTCCTTCATCGTCGCCGCGACGATTTCGTCATCGGATTTGGAAATCCAGTCTTTCGCAGGCGCTAAAACCAGCTCCAGCATCGAGCGATCAGGGTTCTCATACTCCCGACAGGTGTTGCTCATGTCGGCATAGACGCTGAGCAGCGGCGATCGCGAAAACAGTAGGTGATCCACATCGGTCAGTTTGCGATCAAACCACAGGTGCAGGTTGATCACCGGAACACCGACTAAACCGTCCAGCTTTTTGAAAAAGTCCATCTGTTTCCAGGGCTGAGGCAGCATTACCTTCAGCGGATCGACGGGCATGGCGGAAACGTACAGGTCGGCTGTGATGACTTCATCGGCAGCCCCATCAAGGCCACGAATCAAATAGCCTTTGACCGTGCCGTCTTCGTTCAGCAAAATTTCCTTCAGCGGCTTGTTGAGGTGAACTTCGCCGCCGCGCTCGGTAATGTAATCCACCATCGGCTGGCAGAGCCGCTCCGGTGGCGCGCCGTCCAAAAAGGCCATCTTGGAACCGTAGCGCTCTTGTAAGAAGCGGTTGAGCGCCGTGAGCACTACCGTAGAGGAAATCTCATCGGGATCAATGAAGTTTAGCGCCTTCGCCATCGCGATGAAAACTTCTTCATTTACCCGCTCTGGAATGTTCTGCTTGCGGAGCCACTCCGTCCAGGAATATTGATCCATGTCCTCGACATACTTCTGGCCTTTGATCATGGCGGGAATCAAACCCAGACCAAAGCGAATTTTTTCTGGCCAGGTCAGCATGTCATTGTTGCTGAGGATAGCCGTCACGCCGTTAATCGGAGCGGGAATATCCGGAAAATCGAAGCGGGAGTAAGTGCCCGGTTTTTCGGGCTGATTGAAGATCATGGTGTGCTCTTTCCACTGCAGCCGATCTTCAATATCCAGTTCCTTGAACAACTGCAGCATATTGGGATAGGCACCGAAGAAGATGTGCAGTCCCGTCTCATACCAGTCGCCGTCCTCGTCCTGCCAAGCGGCAACCTTGCCGCCCAGAACATCGTGGCGCTCTAGCACAATGGGCTTGTATCCGGCATCGACTAAATATTTGGCACAGGATAATCCTGCTAAGCCTGCTCCTGCGATCGCAACTCGCATGTGACGTTCAATCCCCTACGCTGCATGATCATTCTTTTTCGATTTTCATTATAGTTTGCAAAGCGTTACATTTTGAGGACGACTTTTTATCAATTGGTTTTTGTGACAAAAGTTGTGCAAACCTGGCGGATAAGTTACGCAATTCACTGATGAGTTAGATACAGTGCAGGGAAAACCGCAAGATAGAATGGATTAAGGGAAAGCTAAAGGTTGTATACAGCGCTAGACCGAATCTGTATTAATCTGTCGTTAACAAGCGGTTTCATCAATATACTGATGCCGATGAGATTTCCTTATGTGAGATTTCATCGCTTCGGTCTGTCAGTAGGATAGGCGTTCTACAGGACTAAGGAATCGTAAGTAGGCTGGCATAAATAAGCACATCCAAAAAACCGGGGGAGGGCCCCTCCGGGGGGGTCCCCCCGTTTTTTGGTTATGTATTTTTTTTGTGCAGCCAACTATTGTGAGGAAAGCCTTTTTATCGTTTTCCATCAAAGTTAATCGCGATGGTCAGTACTAAGTCATAACTGAGTCACAGCAATTGCTATATAACCTGTTCACAAGCATCAAGAGCCATACTGTTTATTTATCACTGAATCCCAGTGATTAAGTATTTATTCTTATGCTTTAACCCAGTAGGATGACTAAAAGTCAAGCCGTTCAGCGCTGAAGAGTACGTCAAACGAGGAGAAGCCTAATCGCATGGGCAAGGTAGTCGGAATTGATTTGGGGACAACCAACTCCGTTGTAGCCGTAATGGAAGGCGGGAAGCCCGTTGTGATCGCCAATGCGGAAGGAATGCGAACAACCCCATCGGTGGTAGCCTTCAGCAAAGAGGGAGAGCGGCTCGTAGGCCAAATGGCTCGACGGCAAGCGGTTTTGAACCCCCAAAACACCTTTTATGGCATTAAGCGGTTTATGGGACGGCGTTATGGTGAGCTGTCGCCAGAATCGAAGCGCGTACCTTACACAATTCGCCGTGATGAAGCAGGCGGAGTCAAGATTCGCTGTCCCCGCTTAGAAAAAGACTTTGTGCCGGAAGAACTCTCTTCCATGATTCTGCGTAAGCTGGCGGATGAAGCGAGTCGCTATTTGGGGCAGCCTGTAACCGGGGCGGTCATCACCGTACCTGCTTATTTCAACGACGCACAGCGGCAGGCCACCCGTGATGCCGGACGAATTGCTGGACTCGACATTAAGCGGATTATTAATGAACCCACCGCAGCGGCTTTGGCATACGGACTCGATCGGCGGCGCAGCGAAACAGTACTGGTCTTTGACCTGGGTGGCGGCACGTTTGACGTTTCTGTCCTGGATATCAATGAGGGCGTGTTTGAAGTCCGCGCCACCAGTGGTGACACCCAACTCGGGGGTAACGACTTCGATAAGAAAATCGTCAACTGGTTGGCCGAAACGTTTCTGGCCAAAGAAGGCGTTGATCTGCGGCGCGATCGCCAAGCCCTCCAGCGGCTGACAGAAGCGGCAGAAAAGGCCAAAATTGATCTCTCCAATGTGGATACGACCGAGATCAACCTGCCGTTTATTACCGCATCCCCAGAAGGGCCAAAGCATATTGAAACGCGCCTAACTCGGCAAGAATTCGAAGGGCTATGCGGTGATTTGCTCAGTCGAATTCAACTGCCGCTCAAGCAGGCTATCGCAGATTCGGGTATTCCTCCCTCCCGTATCAATGAAGTGGTGCTGGTCGGCGGTGGCAGCCGGATGCCGATGGTGCAGGCTGTAGTGCGATCGCTAATTGGCATCAATCCTACTCAGACGGTTAATCCGGATGAAGCCGTGGCGGTTGGTGCGGCAATTCAGGCGGGCATTCTCAACCAGGAAGTGCAGGACATTCTGCTGCTGGATGTCACGCCGCTATCGATTGGCCTGGAAACGATTGGCGGCGTCACTAAAAAGCTAATTCCGCGCAATACAACAATTCCCGTGCGGCGTTCTGACATCTTCTCCACCTCGGAAAATAACCAGACGATGGTGGAAGTTCACGTTGTCCAGGGCGAGCGGGAGATGGCGCGGGATAATAAATCCCTAGGGCGCTTTAAGCTGATGGGTATTCCGCCTGCACCGCGCGGTGTACCGCAAGTGCTGGTGTCGTTTGATATTGACGCTAATGGCATTCTGCAAGTCTCAGCGCTGGATAAAGCGACGGGGCGCGAGCAGGGCATCACCGTTCAGGGCGCATCGTCCCTTTCCGACGACGAAATTGAGCGGATGATTCGGGACGCAGAACAATATGCCGATGAAGACCGCTTCCAGCGAGAGCAAATTGAAAAGCGCAATCGGGCCGAAGCGATGACATTCCAGGCCGAGCGGCTGCTGCGGGAAGTGGCGCTTGACTTTGGGATGCAGTTTGCCAGCACTCGCCGTCGCCAGATTGAGTCGCTGGTGCGCGAACTGCGAGAAGCCTTGGAGCGGGATGACGAGCGCGGCATTGACATTGCTCAAGCTGACCTGCAAGACGCCATGTACGAACTGCGTCGGGAAGCCTATTTCTATGAAGACGAGGATGATGATTTCTTTGGTGCGATTCGCCGTACTCTAACGGGCGAGAAGGAACCGGATTTGGGCTACCAGGATACGTGGGATTATTCCAGCCCAGCTGGTGGCTACGGACGGAGCGGCAGCTATAGCCAGCCCAGTTACGGCCAGCCCGGTTACAGTCAACCCGGTTATGGCCAAAGCGGCTACGGACAATCGGGTTATGGTCAGTCTGGTTACGGTCAAAGTAATTACGATCAAAGCGGTGCAGATCGCCCTGGCTATGGTCAAAGTGGTTATGGTCAGCCGGACTACGGCAAACCCAGCTACGGACAGAGCGGTTCTTCCCAAGCTGACGACTGGACTCAACCCCAGCAGCGTCCGGCCTATGGCTCAGATCCCTACGCTCCCCGTGATTACGGCACCCAACCGAGCCGCCCCGATCCCTATGCGCCCGATGCTAGCCGTCCGGGTGGACAGCGGGATGACTGGTCACAGGATTATGGTTCAACTAATCGCTCCGGCACGGATCGCGATCGCAACGATCCCTATCGGATGGATGTGTATGGTCAACCTACCGATAACCGTTCTCGCGGCGTAGAGCCTCAGCCCACAAATGGCGGATGGGGCCAACCGCCTGCACCCACCGAGCCAAACTATAATCAGCCTCCGGGGCGTGATGCCTACAGTCAAGATAGTTTCGGCCAGGACACCTATGGCCAAGACAGATACGGTCAAGGTACAACCGCTGGTGGCGATGCGCGTGACGAGGTTCGGCGTGATGCCTATCCTCCAGCCTCAGATCCAGCTCAGAGCCGCTCCCCACAACCTGACGTGGTTCCTGATCGCCGTGATACACGCGATGCATACAGATCGGATGATGCGGGTTATATCTCCGAGAGCCGAGATCGCAACTCTGCCAATCAAACCCCACAGTCTGAAACCTCTGCTTGGAACGATGACTGGCAAAATGAAGACTACTGGGCTGATTCTCAACCGGAAACACCCCAGTCTTCAGCCAGTGCCGCCAATGGTCGGGATGTGAACTTCAACCGCGATCGCAACGGCGAAGGTCAACCCTTATCAGCCGCACCGGAATCCTCCGCCTATTCGTCAGAATCGGCAGATGGAGGAACTCGCAGCCCGTCTGAATCCACCGATTACGGTTGGGATAACGAGTCAACTGGACAAACCGAGCGTGACTGGGAGAAGCGCGATCGCAACAGCCGTAGCTCTTACAGTCGCGGCAACACGGACTATGGTTCATCAGAACCCTATCCACCCCAGCGCCCCCAGCGAGAAGAGGGACCACGCGACAACTATGGGCGTGATGCCTATAGTCGCGATGAGTATGGGCGCGATGCTTACGACCGAAATACCTACGATCGCAATGCAAACGGGCGTGATACCTACAGTCGCGATGAGTATGGTCGCGATCAGTATAGTCGCGATGACTATCGTGATGACACCTATGGGCGTGATGCCTATAGTCGCGATGCCTATGGCTCTGAACCGTATCAGACCGATCGCTATGATGCCAGCCGCTATGGTCGGGAAAGCTATGGCACAGGGTTAGGTCAGGGTGCTGATCCCGGTTATGGCCGACCAGAACCTACACGCAATCCTGCTCCCTCTGCCTCTCGACGACCCACTTCAGACCGCGATCCCTATGGGTATGGTCGCTATGGGTATGATGATGAAGACTGGGGAGACGAAGACGAAGATTGGTTCTAACATCGTTCAACCGACCGTAGAGTGGGCAGTGCCCACCACACGCCATTTCTTTCCCTAAATTTTTTGGATCACTATCACGACGAATCGCCCTCTATGGAAAACTTTCGGAACTACTATGAGATTCTGGGAGTTGCCAGCGATGCCAGTAGCGACGAGATTAAAAAGTCCTATCGCAGGCTAGCTCGGCAATATCATCCTGATTTGAATCCGGGAGACAAAGAGGCCGAAGAAAAGTTCAAAGAACTCGGTGAAGCCTACGAGATTCTATCCGAGCCAGAAAAGCGATCGCAGTATGACCAGTTCAGCCAGTACTGGCAGCAGAACGGATTTAAGGGCAGTACAACTAAGACGACGACAAAGTCCTGGGGACGTAGCACTCGTCCTTCATCTGATTTTGATTTCAGCCAGTTTCCTGACTTCAACACGTTTGTCGATCAGCTTCTAAATCGTCAACAGGGCAACACTGCGACTCGTACCGCACCGCGCCGAACCACGACGGAAACCTATCGTCCCGAAACTAAAGCCACTGCTGCCAGAACTCCAACTCGCCGTGATGCCGAAGCTAAGCTTTCCCTGCCGCTAGAAAAAGCATATGCGGGTGGACGTGAACGGATTCGCTTGGGCGATGGTCGCTCAATTGAGGTCAATATGCCGCGCGGTATGGTCACGGGCCAGCGGATTCGGCTCAAAGGTCAAGGCGTCGCAGGCGGCGATTTGTATCTAAAAATTAGCGTCGTTCCCCACGCCTTTTTTCAGCTTGATGGCGTTGATATCATCTGCCAGGTGCCCGTCACGCCAGCCGAGGCGGTTCTCGGTGGCCCAATTGAAGTGCCCACGCTGGACGGCTTGGTCAAGATGATGGTGCCACCAGGGGTACGTTCGGGTCAGCGGTTACGTTTGGCTGGCAAAGGCTATCCCGCCGGACGAGAGCGACGTGGCGATCAAATCGTCGAGATTCAAATTGCAATCCCCGCTGACTTAAGCAACCAGGAGCGAGAGCTGTACGAAAAGTTGAGGGCGAGTGAAACGTTTGCGCCACGGGCTGATTTGCCGGTTTAGAGCAGAGTTGTTTCATCGTTGCCAAATAAATTTTAGAGTCACCATTTCAGATATCTGGTAGGGGCGAACGGCCATTCGCCCCTACGTAACGTTTATGTTTTTGGTTATTTTCGGTCTAAATAAAACCATCCTACTAATCTGCCAATTTAGAGGGCTGTAAAGGATTTGCAATTGATAAAAAACTTGTTCACGTATGCCATTTTCGCCATTTAGCCCTATCCTTAGAGCGAATCATCGGATGACTCAGTAAGGCCGTGAACATGAATATTTTTCAATGGTGGGGTTTATACTGCCGCAGTCAAATCCGAAGTTGTGGCAGTCTTCAGTTCATTGGGAGTGTGATCGGGGCAAGTGCGATCGCACTTACTGCTTCACTAATTTGCCAATCGGCATGGGCAGCCACTCTATCAAACTGGTCATATAACCCCGATAGTCACGAATTTCAGGTGACGTTGCCCGAAGGCATCACGCCGCGCTATTTCCTGATGGCAGAACCAGCCCGGATTGTGGTGGATTTGCCGGGGGTTGAAGTGGGTGCCGTGCAAACCCAGGCGTCTTACGCGGGAGCTGTCAGTCAAATCCGGGTGGCCCAGTTTGAGCCAGGTTTGGCTCGCGTCGTGATTGAATTTGCACCGGGTACGGTCTTAGAACCCAAGCAGGCCGAACTGCGCCGCTCTGGCGATCACTGGATCTTGCGTCCGCTAATTGCGGGTGCGACTGCACCTGCCACACCTGTTGCCGCGCAAACCGTTTCGCCGGAATCTGAAGCGACTGAACCCACGGCTGCATCAACTGTCGCTACGCCCCCCCCCGCGACCCCCCCCGCACCTGCCTTACCCTCTTCCAATCCGCCCGATCAGCCAATCGTGCCAGCGCCTGTGGCTGATTCTGTGGGTTCCGATGATTCGCTGGCGGATCTGCCTACAGTTGCTGAATCTCAACCCGAGATCCCGTCGGCCAATGTGTCGGTTGAGGACGATTTGACCGCCGAAATCCAGGGCTTGGCCGTACCTGTTGAGTCACCTCCAGCAGTGGTAGAGCCGGAACCGCTGGCAACAGTCACCTCGGAACGAGTTGAGACATCGGCGGGCATTGATTTGCCTGCTGAGCCAAGTTCCTCCAGTCAAGCTGAGAGCGTTGAGAGTGCTGACGCAGCGGCTCCGATTGAAATTGCTGTACCGGAACCGCCTCCGTCTCCCGTGGCAAGTGAAGCTATGGCGGCGGAGGATGAGGCCGAAGAAAATATTGCTGATATTCCAACACCGACTTTAGATGCGTCCGACACTGATACTCCGACGACCGATGCACCATCGACGACTGCGCGAGTGACGGTGCCGGATTTACCCGTTTTAGAGGCAGAGGAAACCGTATCTGAAAGTGTAGCCGCTACGCCAGTACCGCAACCGCCCAGACAGGCATCGGAGAGATCGGAGGCATCGAGTGCGATCGCACAGCAATCGACTAATCTACCCGATGCCAGCGATCTACCTTCTGTGACTTTCCCAACACCTAACTTGCCGAGTGGAAACGGACAGGTGCGAGTGCCTGCACCTGCTGCACCACGGGTTCAGCCGTCACCTGCTCCAGCCACCAGCCTTGATACCACCGAGGCAACGGGGAGCGCCGCCGATCTGGTGTTGCCAGCGACGGGCATTTCGACGCGACCAAACGGATTTTCTCCTCAGTCCATGACGCAAACACCTGTAGCGGGTACAGAGGTTGTCCGCGTTCCGGATCTTCCGCCGCTGCCGACAGCAACTCCTCCAGCTAGAACTCCAGCGAACTCCGAAAACTCGATGACCGCAGAGGTGCGTGACGGCTCTGTCACCTTTGGCCAACCACTACCGGAACCGCAAGCAGGCCAAACTGTCACAACCTTTGATGCCAACATCTGGTTGCCTGCCGATACGGTACTCAAGCTGCAATATCCCCGTGAACAGGAGTTGACCCTCGATCCGCAGGTGAACTGGCAAGAGGTTTTGGTGCTGAGCCATGATGTCGTGCATCCGCAGACGGGGCAGGTGATTTTGCCGACGGGAACGCAGGTGGTGGGGCGGTTTGAAACGGGTCGGCGGGGGAGCCGCTTTATTGCCCAGGCTGTATCGGTTGGCAACCGCAATGTGAGACTGGCGGCGGAATCGACATCCATTGATGGCGATCGCAACATTTCTGAGCAGGATTTGCTGCGGAATTCTGGCATTGGCGCGGCGGCAGCTACCGTGATCGGTGGCTTTTCCGGGATTGGGCTGCTAGCAGGCATCGCCGCCGGAGCCGCGACAACCTACGTAACGGCTCCGCAGCCAGCGATAATTCAGCCGTATCAGATGATTGAAGTGCGCGTTTTGGAAGACGTGACGCACTCAGAAATTGCTCAAATTCAGTAACGTCGATTGCGTCTAATACTGCAGAACAAGGGGTTTAAGCCCATTGTCTCGTGAACACAATTTGTATTCTCACTTTGATCACCGTATGGTTCTCGATCAAACCCGTGCGCCGCTGGTGACGGCTCTGCACAGTAGCGCCAACTGGTCTCATGCATCGTTCTACACGCCTGGACATAAGCAGGGACGCGGCGCAGCCGATGTCTTAGTTGAATTACTCGGCTCAACTGCGGTACAGGCCGACATTCCTGAAATTCCGGGACTCGATAATTTTTTTGCGCCCAAAAGCGTGATTGCAGAGGCACTAGAATTAGCCGCTGCTGCGTTTGGAGCCGAGCGCACCTGGTTTCTAATCAACGGCTCAACTTGTGGCGTAGAAGCCGCCATTCTGGCTACCTGTCAACCAGGAGACAAGATTATCGTGCCGCGCAATGCCCACCGCTCGGTGATTTCGGGGCTGATTCTGTCTGGTGCGATTCCGGTGTTTGTCGCACCCGATTACGATACCAACTTGGAACTGGCGCATGGGTTGACGGTGGCGGGTGTGGCGCAAGCGTTGCAGGAGCATCCAGATGCTAAGGCGGTGTTAATCGTATCGCCCACCTATTACGGCGTGTGCAGTGACGTAGCTGCGATCGCAACTCTCACCCATGACCACAACATGCCGCTGATCGTCGATGAAGCCCACGGGCCGCACTTTGCCTTTCATCCAGATTTACCCACGCCTGCTCTGGCATTAGGCGCTGATCTGGTCATCCAGTCTACCCATAAAGTGCTGTCGTCCCTCACGCAGTCTGCCATGCTGCATGTGCAGGGTGACCGGATTGATCGCGATCGCATGTCTCAAGCGTGGGCGCTGGTGCAGTCCACCAGTCCCAGCTACCTACTGCTGGCTTCTCTGGACGCGGCACGGCAGCAGATGGCAACGGTGGGACGAGATTTGCTGGAGCGCACGCTGGATCTATCGCGACAGGCACGCCAGCGGTTACAAGAGATTCCGGGCATCAGCGTGATTAGTCCGGCGCAAATCCAATCTGGGACAGAACCCTATGCGCTGGATTTAACCCGGATTACCGTTGATTTGCGCCAGCTTGGTGTTACTGGCTTTGCCGCCGACGAATTTTTCTGCGATCGCGCCCAAGTCGTGGCCGAACTGCCTGGTTTGCACCACATGACGTTCATCGTCAGCATTGGCAACACCGCAGCCGACATTGATCGACTGGTTAGCGGCTTTGAGCAGCTCAGCCAAGCGGTTCAACAGGGGGAAATTCCGGCAGATGCAGGTGCGATCGCAACTCCTGATCCCTTAACCCAATGCGTATCGACTGTCCCCGTGTCGCCCCGGCAAGCCTTCTTTTCACCCGCAGTCAAACTATCGCCATCGGACGCCATCGGTCAGATCAGCGCCGAAACCATTTGTCCCTATCCGCCCGGAATTCCCACCCTGCTACCCGGAGAGCAAATCAGCGCCGCTGCGATCGCACAGCTTCAGCAAGTGCTAGCCGCTGGCGGTATCATCACAGGCTGCTCTGATCCCACCCTGCAAACCCTTAAAGTTGTAAAAAATCCAGATGTAAACCCCACCCAATCCAAAATCTAAAATCCGAAATCCAAAATCCGTATGCGACAATAGCTGCGATCGCATCTGAATACATCATGCCTTCTGATTTGTGGCCATACGTGACCCCCGGCATCCCGGATCATCTGTTTGAGCAGTTGCCCGGCATTCCCATGAGCAAGCGCGAAACGCGCCTGCTGCTGCTAGCGCATCTCCAGCTCCGCTCGAACTCCATCCTGTGGGATATCGGTGCAGGTACAGGCACCGTCGCCGTCGAGGCTGCCCTGCTCTGTCCCCAAGGTAAAGTGATCGCCATTGAGCGGGATGAAGACGTGGCCAATCTGATTCGTACCAACTGCGATCGCTTTGGCGTCAATAATATCACCGTCGTCGAAGGCAGCGCCCCGGATTGCCTGAACGACTTACCCGAACGACCCGACTGTATTTTTGTGGAAGGCGGTCGCTCCCTCAGCGAAATCCTGAAAGCCGCTTGGCACCATTTAGAACCGGGTGGGCGGCTCGTTGTCACGGCAGGCAATCTGGAAAGTCTCTACGTGGCCTCCGAAAGCTTTGCCGATTTGCAAGTCCGCAATATTGACGTGGTGCAGTCTGCCACTAATCGGCTCGAAAATCGCGGCGTCAGCCAGGTGTTTGTAGCCGTTGATCCCGTCTTCGTCTTAAGCGGCACCAAGGTCGAATAGCCTCAATTTCTATCATTGGAGCCTGTCGGGCAAACAGCCGAGACGGCTATTCTACAGGGGATTTTGATTTGAGCCTATGACAACTGAGCCGTTTGACATCAACATTGCCTTCAACCGTCTGCGTGCGTTTATGCAAGACTATCCCAAAGCGGCTATGTTTCAACTGGCGGATGAGGGTTACAATTCCCCCTTTCAGCAGCTCATTTCTTGCATCATTTCGATTCGCACCTACGATGAAACCAGTCTGCCCGTCTCGCGCCGCTTGTTTGCTAAAGCCAAGACACCCCAGGCCATGAGTCAGCTCAGCGTAGCCGAAATTGAAGAGTTGATTAAAGAAAGTACCTATTCAGAGCGCAAGGCGGAACAGATTCATGCGATCGCAACCACGCTAGTCAACGACTACGGCGGCGAACTGCCCTGCAATTTAGATGTGATGATTGGCTTTAAAGGTGTTGGCCCCAAATGTGCCCACTTAGCCCTGGGCATTGCCTGCCAGCAGCCCTACATCAGCGTCGATGTGCATGTGCATCGCGTCGTGAACCGCTGGGGCTATGTGATCACCAAAACGCCGGAAAAAATGACTCAAGCTCTAGAAGCACGACTGCCAAAAGACTACTGGATTGAAACTAATCAACTGCTAATGCCGTTCGGCAAGTACGTCTGCAAACAGCGACCCAAGTGCTCCATTTGCCCCATGGCATCCATGTGCCCCAAAATCGGCGTGACCGATTAACAGAAATCACCGTAGGGGCGAATGGCATTCGCCCTGATCCCAATGCCTAGTTAATCAACCGATTTTTCCGCGTTCAACATGTGCAGAGGGCGAATGGCATTCGCCCTGATCCCAATGCCTAGTTAATCAACCGATTTTTCCGCGTTCAACATGTGCAGAGGGCGAGTGGCCATTCGCCCTGATCTCGATGCATGGTTAATCAACCGATTTTTCCGCGTTCAACATGTGCAGAGGGCGAATGCCATTCGCCCCTACTACAATTGCGTTATGTTGATCGCTAAAAGACAAGATGGGCGATTCTGCAATGAAAACGTTGGCGAAGTGGTCTGTAAATGACTATCACTGCATGATTCAAGCAGGTATCCTGCGCGATCGCCAGGTGGAACTGCTGGCAGGCGAGATTATTGAAATGAGTCCAGAAACCCCGCTGCACTACACCACCGCTAAGCGTGGTGCAAGGTATCTAGAGATGCTGCTATCCGGCAAGGCTGATGTTCGCTTCAATGGGCCAATTACCTTGGCGGATTCAGAACCTGAACCTGACATTGCGATAGTGCGATTGCCTGAGTCGTCCTACACTGAACGTCATCCTCGCCCGGAGGATATTTTATGGTTGATAGAGGTTGCTCAGTCCAGTTTCAAGAAAGACATGGAAATCAAAGCATCAATCTATGCCGCAGCGGGAATCTTGGAATACTGGGTTTTGAGCTTGTCAACGCGGCAGTTGATCGTATTTCGTCATCCTCAAGCTGGTCAGTACACAGAAACCAATACCGTTGAGAGCGGCATGATCACACCATTAGCGATCGCAGATATCGAGATCGCGGTTGAGCAACTACTGTGCAGTCCGTAATTGAAATAGATTTTAAGCCGCAGTGGAGGATTGACCGCCAAGTTCAGTGAGGAACTGGAGCGCTTTGGCAATGCTGCTGGCTACGCGGTAGGGGGAGCTTTCGTAGAAGCTGTTCCAGGCCGTGGCCTTGTCCTCGTCGTAGCGATCGCCCCGTTCAGGATACTGCTCTAGCCACGATAGGCGAACAGCGTGACCGATGAGGACATCGAGAGTAATGTAGTCTTCGATTTGCAGATCGGGATTGCGATCGCAAATCTCTGCCAGTTCCAGCAGCGTCTCGATATTGAGTTGGCGGTACTCCGGTGCGGGGATTTTATTCAGCAAATGCTCAATCCGCAGCGCCAGATTCTTTTCGCCAGGGGTCATCTCGGAGCGAATCAGGTCGCTATCCAGCCGATTGCGGCGTTCCAATTTATCGCCAATTACCACCCCCCGACAGTGCTTCAGCACCCGCCAAATCCGGGCATAGAAGTCAGTGGGAACGCGAGTAATCGCACCGTCCAAGTGGCGCTGCTGCCGCCAGCCACCTTCGGGCGAAAGCTGGTCGTCTTGCGGTAAAACCACCCATTCCACCTGCTGTTTCTGCTTCAGGTGCAGCGATTCACGCTGGAAGAAGGACTGATTTAAGCCTGCATAACCTGTGAGAACCTGCTTCAGCCGCAGCTTGAGCTGGAAGGGGCTGAGCTGCATTAACTGCTCATAGGCTTCGTCAGAGGACAGGTTCAGCTCCCGCGCCAAATCCGTCACCAGGAGCAGGATCAGGTAGTTAATCCGCAGGGTGAGCAGTCCTTCAAACAGCTGCGGCTCGGATTTGATCAGGATGCTGAGGTAGATCAGTAGCTCCTGGGTTAAAACGCGATCGCGCATGTCCTCGCCGCAAAACTCACGGATTTTGTCCATGATTTCGTAGTGCGACATCGGTTCGGTAATCAGCGAGTCCTCACTGTAGGCTTTGCCGACAGCGATTTGCTTTTGGCGCACCAGAATATCCGTGACCGCATCGGACAAGCCGATATCAACTTTGTCGAGCAGACCAGCGGCGCGGCGGACAATCGCCCAGAGTTCCAGCGCTCCGGCTCGTTCATAAACCTCGTTTAGTAGTGTCGCCACTGTAACGGACTGACCCTCGTGATAAAACGGCGTCTTGAAGTCCAGCCCCTTCAGATGATGTAGCGTACTCAATAGCTCAATCTGCTCATAGAGGTTGCGCGATTGCCGTAGCTGCTCCAGCACCGTGTCAACGCTGGTTTCACACTCTAAGCGGAATTCTTGAGTGTGGCTCAGCGGCCAGTTGTGGTTTAAGTCAAACAGGAGGATGTTGCGATCGCAGGTTTCGGTTGTCCCCTGCATCGAATGGGTCAAGAACTGCCAATCATGTATGTTGTCGATTCGCTCAAAGCCTGCCGTCGGCACAAGCTGCTGCAATGTGCCCAACCGCACGGGCACGGCACCGCAGCAACCATCCTGCATCTCTTTAACCAACTGCAAGAGCGGCGACTGCTCAATTGTCGCACCCGGAGTTTGACCAATTTCAAACATGGCGTGGGTGAGCCGCAGCGTCACCGTTGGACGACCTTTTTGATTCCAGTGGGTGTGAATGTAGGCAATCTCGCTTTGGATCTGCGACACCAGGAAGTGATAGTCCAGCATCAAATAAAACTGTTGCTGATCCAAAAAAGAGGGCAGGAACACCATGATCGTGCCGCCAATCCGAAATACCTTGGCCGTCGTTAAACTCCGCAGCCGCCGCACGGGTCGCCCAGTTAGCCCCAGCTTCTGATTGCGACCAATTTGCTGATAGACCGCCGACAGTTCTCTAGACTGGCGCACCTGCATCGGCTCAATCTGGGCAGGGGTTTGGGTATCGATGCCGTAGGTGGCTAATTCTGCCTGCAAGTCCTCATCTTCAGCAATCAGCGCCACCTGCACCAATGCTCGCCGCAGCGGACGCAGTCGCAAGTGTCGTCCCAGTGGGTCAACTTCACCCAGCGTCAACAGCCCTTCTCGCAGCAGTTCGCCTAGGTAGTACAAACTCTGTGCCCAGACCAGCGGCACGTTGTCGTTCGGCAGTCGCGTCTGGCTCTGGGGTGCCTGGCGTTCGGCTTCAAGCTTGTCGGCGGGAACATAGTAAACCTCTGGCAGCAGATCCATGCCGTCTTGGGAGATGAGTAGCGATCGCAGTTTTTCATGATAGTCATCGGCCATCGCCTGATCCTGGCGAAACAGGCCGTCCAGCATCAGGTAAGTGAAGAACAACGGCCACTCGCACTCAATATGCTCGAACTGCTTGAGTTCCCACGGCTCATAGTGCAGACGGCTAGTATCTTCAATCATGGTCTGGTGACCGTCTCGCAGGAAGCGCTTGCAGCCGTAGCGACCCTGTAGCTTATCGACAATCTTGTCGCGAGTTTTTTGCACGACATCCGGATTTTCCACCGCAAAAGCCGGAAAGCCAATCACGCTCAGCACCGCCGCATCCACTTCCTTAGAACCCGATTCACGCGGCAGCAGCGACTCCAGCGTGATGCGGGCGCGAGCAATCTCGTCGGGCAGAACGTGAATCACCGACGACTGTCCGCCTTTAACACCAAACAGGTTGAAGCCGTTCATAGCTTCTAGTGCCGCTTTGGCCATGCCGACGGAGCTGACGTTGAGTTCAGGCTTGCCGTGGTTGATCTTGTTGCCCCGCTCCCAAATGCCGTAGTCGGGAGTCCGATAGGCGCGCCCAATGTAGTAGACCAGATTTTGAATAAAGTTCACCTCGTCAATGGTGTAGATGATCTGCAACCCGGAGGCAATCATCTGAGCCAGCATCAGCAGAAAAATCGAGGTGGCATCAATTTGCAGATGCCCCCACTCATCGTCCCGCACAACGGCCTGTCCAGTGTGGGTGTCATACTTGGCGTGCAGCGCATCCATCAAATCCTGGGTTTCTTTGAAGCGCTCCACTTTATTCGACTGCCGCATCATGCAGAGCAGCAGTCCCCGCATCAGCTTGACGACGCTTTGCTCCAGCTCGTAGCCGCGTCCCTGCTGGTCTTCGTCTACCTTGCGGTAGGCCAGTGCCAATCCCCAAACCGCTAAGATGCTGTAGACGTTGTCTCTCACCCAGGCATCCCGATAGTCGCCATGCTCATTCACGGCTGTACTGGCGGGCAGTAGCCCAGTGACTGGATTTTGCCGCGCCAAAATGACGGTGTGAATCTGCTGATAGTAAAAGTCGAGGCGAGTCTTCAGCGTGGACAATTCAGACAGTTCAATTTGGGTGGACATTTCGGACGAGAGAGAAAAAAGTTGCGTCATGGGATCGTGCGTCTCTACATTCAACGCAAAGGCATCGTAATATCAAGTTTGTGTATAAGAACTCTGTTTATTTTGTGTGAAATGCTTGCCAAGCAAGCATTTCACACAAAATAAACAATGGGTTTTCAACCGGATTGCATATACAACAACTGGCTAGCCGTTGCTTGCCAGTGTAACGATTCAGGTCTGGGGAAATTGCACCCAAACCATCATAACTGTTCATGATTTCTTAACTTTTGCTTTGGCCATCAAAATAGTTTTGGGTGAAATACAGGCACAGTCTGCATTTCACCCAAAACTATTATCATTAACCGTATACGTATGTTGAACCCATACCTGTGTTGGGTTGAGCAACGCGAAACCCAACCTACGTAATTTAGAGTCATTTACAGCTTGGGTTTCCGCTTATGCCAGTCGGTGGTTTGTTCGTAGGCGTGGGCGACTTCAAATAGCAGACCTTCCCGCAGGACGTTGCCGATGAGCTGGAGGCCAATCGGTTTGCCTTGGTCGTCAAACCCGCAGGGAATGCTGATCCCCGGCAGTCCCGCCAAGTTGACCGGAATCGTCATTAGGTCTGACAGGTACATGCTGAGCGGATCATCCGTTTTTTCACCCGCTTTGAATGCGGTAGTCGGAGATGTAGGGCAAACCAGGACATCGACTTTGGCAAATGCGGCTTCAAAATCCTGTTTGATCAGCGTTCGTACTTTCTGCGCTTTCAGATAGTAGGCATCGTAGTAGCCTGCCGATAGGGCATAGGTGCCAATCATGATCCGGCGCTTCACCTCAGAGCCAAATCCAGCCGCGCGGGTTTGCTGATACATATCGAGCAGATTTTCTGGATCTTCGGCCCGATAGCCATACTTCACGCCATCATAGCGAGCCAGGTTAGACGATGCTTCTGAGGGCGCAATGATGTAGTACGTGGGCAATCCGTAGCGGAACTTTGGACAGGAAATCACCTCAATTTCAGCGCCCAGCTCTTGTAAATGGGCAACCGCTTTTTCAACCGTCGCTTCCACGACGGGATCTAAGCCTTCGCCAAAGGTTTCCTTGATCACGCCGATCCGAATTTGGCCGCGCCGCCGCAGGTCAGGAGCCAGCGCTTTAGCGTAGTCTGGGATGTCAACTTTCAGACTGGTGGAATCTTTGGGATCGTAGCCTGCGATTTCTCGCAGCAAAATGGCGGCATCTTCCACGGTGCGAGCAAAGGGGCCAATTTGATCCAGCGACGAGGCGTAGGCAACCAGTCCGTAACGAGAGACAAGGCCATAGGTTGGCTTCATGCCCACCACGCCGCAGAGAGCCGCAGGCTGGCGAATGGAGCCACCTGTATCTGAACCCAAGGCGACAACGCACTCTTCAGCCGCTACAGCGGCAGCGGAACCACCAGAGGAACCACCTGGAACGCATTCGAGATCCCAGGGGTTCGCCGTCACTTGGTAGGCTGAGTTTTCGGTTGAGCTACCCATCGCGAACTCGTCCAGATTGGTTTTGCCAATCATCACCGCGCCAGCGTCCTTCAGTTTCTGGGTGACGGTGGACTCGTAGGGGGGCACAAAGTTGTGCAGTACTTTCGACCCGCAGGTGGTGCGTACCCCTTTGGTACACATGTTGTCTTTAATGCCGATGGGAATCCCAGCTAGGGGAGAAATTTCCTCGCCCGCTGCAATTTTTTCGTCTACCCGACGGGCCTGTTCCAGGGCTTGATCAGCGGTGATGCTTAAAAAGCTCTTGACTTTGGGTTCTAGCGCTTGCGTATGCTCAAGGGCCGCCTGGGTGATTTCAACAGCGGAACGTTCTTTCGTAATGAGCTGATGGTGCAACTCGCGGATGAATCCCATGAAAACCTCTTGCCTGATGTCGATGTGCGATCGCGTTTACAAATCTCCAGTATACGGGGCGAGTTCCCGATCAAAATCATCAAATCTGGTCAAAAATTTTGCAAAATTTTTTTAAGAATTAGCTTTATAGTAGTCCTCAATGCTAATGATTAACAGCAACTTCATCCGTGTTGCTGATGCAGTTGACTACCTTGATCAATATGATGAGGGCAAAGAATACCTCATAAGGCTACGCAGAAACGTGGATGAACAAGGGGTTTAAGCCCTTTGCCCTGACGGAAAGCTGGAGACCTGAGGTTGCTTGGCGTAAATCCTGCCCTATATATCCCAAATCCGGCGAGACGATCGCTAGATTCAGTTGGAGCTGTAATGCAGGATGTAGAGGAGTTTGAGTTGACTGTTTCCTTTTGGTGTGAGGCTCGTGCATGTACTGGTTTTTGCAACTGTTCTTAATTGCGTTTAATGCGGCTGGTTTGACTCTGAGTTTCGCCTTTTTGCGAACGCCAATTGCCTTGGCTCCGGCCACTGAGATTGAATCTCCGGCTCTGCCCAACTTAGATCAGGCCCAGTCCATTGAAGAACTATATGCACTGCGCGATGAGCTGATTGCTTTAGCGAATGAGTCCCATTCACAGGATGAGGCTGACATCTCTTCATCTGGAAAAGTGTCACATCAACTGCTGATGGAGCAGGCGATTCAGACGGCTCAGATCAAAATTCGCGTTGAAGAACGAGCCCAAAAGCGGCTGAATCAGGCTGGGCGGCTTGCAAGACAAGCGGTTGAAAAGGGCGCAGTTGCGGAATTGACGCTAGAGGATTTACAGGTTGCAGAAGATCTGTGGAATGATGCGATCGCACGCTTAGAGGCTATTCCCGACGAAGAGACGTTTGTCTCTCAGCAGGCGCAGAAAAAGCTAGTCGAGTATCAGGGCTATCGCACTACCATCGCCTATAAAGTCGATGAACAGCAGTCAGACTTCCTTAAAACGATTGCGGAAGAATTGGGTCGCCCCGATAGTATTCGCATTGCCGTATGCGAGGTGGCGCAGAACCCAGAATGTCGCTACTGGAAGGGAAATGAACCGCCTGCTAGTCCAGCTAGCTTAATCAAAGTCCCCATTGCAGTAGCCTTGATGCAAAAGGTGACGGCTGAACAGACGGATTTAGAAAGTAAAATCGTTGTCGATCCAGGCAACTGGACAGAAGATCCGGACGGCTCCAAGATTTGGACGGGGCAGGAGCATTCGCTGAAAGAGCTGCTGTACCGCATGATTGACCACAGTAGCAACATCGCCACTAATCAGCTCATTGACTACGTTGGCTTTGACTACATCAATCAAGTCTTGCAGGAGCGGGGCTATACCGGAACGAGTGTCGGCTCTAAACTGGTCGGTGAATGGACTTATCCAAGCAATCTGGGCAATTCTCCAAATCAGATGACGGCTGCCGATTTAACCCACATGATGGTGGATATTTATAACCAGGAATATCCCGGTGATGATGTCTTGCTTGATGCCTTGGTTAGCCAGTATGACTGGGATTTCGGCTATAAAGCACTGCAAAAATCGCCCGGTAACTGGGCAGGCGAGAAAACCGGACAAAACTCTAATGTGATTGGTACAACCGTTGGTGTAAATATTGGTGGTGTAGACGGCGATCGCTATATCATCACGTTTACAATTGACAACTCGGCGGATCAAATCACGCTGCGTCAGGGAATTCGGCAGGTCGTAGAGCATATTGCCGAGAATGGTCTGTAGTGGGTTTTCAACCAGACTTCAAATTACAGGTTGATTCAATCATTGGTAGTTCTCAAGCCGTAATGATTTTTGGTGGTGTGGGCAGCGCCCATACCACCAAAAATCATTACCTACATACCACCACCCAATCATTATCATGTCGAATTCGACTGCGATCGCACTTTCTACCGAGATTCAAGGTCACGGTTTTCCGATTCTCTGTCTGCACGGACATCCGGGGCGCGGTTCCTCCATGTCCGTCTTTACGAACCACCTCGCACGGCGGTTTAAGACCGTTGCGCCGGATCTGCGCGGCTATGGCAATAGTCGAGTCAGTAAACCATTTGTCATGGCTGATCACTTACAGGATCTCGAAGCCCTGCTAGAGCAGCAAAAGATTGACCAGTGCCTTGTTTTGGGCTGGTCGCTGGGCGGCATTTTGGCGATGGAACTGGCGCTCCGACGACCGGATCTCGTACAGGGTTTAATCCTGGTTGCCACAGCAGCCCATCCCCGCAGCAGCCATCCGCCAATTTTCTGGCAGGACAATCTTTACACCGGATTGGCTGCGCTGATTAACCTCGTCTCTCCCGGCTGGCAGTGGAACATCGACGCCTTTGGTCAGCGTTCCTTATTCCGCTACTTGGTACAGCAGCAAACGCCTTCAACCTACCGCTATCTGTCCAGTGCAGCGGTTCCGGCTTACCTACGCACGTCTAAATGGGCAGAGCACGCTTTGATGCAGGCCATGCGCGATCGCTACAATCGCCTCGCGGATTTACACCAGATTCAAGTACCCTGTTTAATGCTCTGCGGCGAACAGGATCGGCACATCACCGCACAGTCCAGCATTGAAACAGGTCAAGCGCTACCAAACTGCAAAATTCACTGCTATCCCGACACCGCCCACCTTTTTCCCTGGGAAATTCCGCAGCAGGTTCTAGCAGATATTGATCAGTGGTTGGTTAGTCACTGGAGTGCTAGAAAAAGTGCTGAGTGCTGAGGATTAAGTGCTGAGTAAATCCTATAGCTTGTGAAGCTCTACGAACGGGCAGTGGATTGCTTACGCTCTCATTAGATATTTACAGCACGCTTCCAAGCTGCTCCCTGTCGCTCCCCTGCTCCTATCCCCCAGTCAGCAACCATTAATGAGCAGTACCTAATGCACAGCACCCCTATCCGATCATCTGCTTAAAATATTCTTTCTCGCTCATTAAATCCTCTGTACTTTCTACGCGGTCGAGAAAGACCTTGCCGTCCAGATGATCCAATTCGTGCTGAATGATGCGAGCGACGAAATCGGTGAACGCTTGGTGCTGACGATTGCCGAAACGGTCGGTATATTCAACTGCGATCGCACTATACCGTGGTACTAATCCCCGAATGCCAGGAACACTCAGACAGCCTTCCCAACCCTTAACCTGTTCGGTAGAGTGATCGACAATTTCCGGATTGAGCATGGCCGTCGGCTCCATCGTCGGCGCGTGAGGATAGCGCAAATTAGGACGAGAGGCGACGATAATCAGGCGCTCTGACTCGGCTACTTGGGGAGCCGCAATGCCCACGCCGTTGGTTTCTACTGCGGTAGCAATCAAGTCGTCGATCAGGGATTGAGTGCGATCGCACATTACCGCATCAACGGGCTGGGCAATTTGCCGCAATACGGGATGACCCAGTTCAATCACAGAACGAATGTTTGACATGATTTAGTAACTTGAATTCAGTAAATAAGTAATTGTCAACAAGCCAATGATTTCTAAATTTAGAACGGTCTCAGAATCTTCTAGTTCTCAGAAGGTTCACCAAATTCTTTTATAATTTGCCGAATTTCTGCAACTTCAATGTCAGATCGATCAGACTTGGCATAAATATCTAATAAAACAACCAGTTGAGGTGACACTACCCAGTAGATCAGACGATATCCACCACTTTTTCCAGTTTGAGTATCGCTATTTCTAAGACGTACCTTCATCACTGTTGAGCCAATACCAGGAATCTGATCTCCTACCGATAATCCAGCTTGCAACTGCTCAAAAACAGGCTGAAGATCGGCTCGAATGCTTCGATATTTTTTAGATAAAATTTTTAACCGACGCTGAAACTCAGGAGTCAGACGAATTTCCACTGGTGGTGGGTTGTCAGTCAACTATCCGCATCCTCCCACAGTTGAGATAGAGGTAACGTTTGTCCAGAAACAGCCTGTTGCCAGGATGTACGAAAACTTTCTGCTGAAAAATCAGTAGTATCTTCTGACAATTCAGACTGAGTCTCTAACGCATAGGTCTGTTGAATGGTTGCAGATAGTGTTTTTAATAATTCAATCTGTTCTGATAAAGGCAGTGATTGAGCTAGGTCAATCGCTTGTTGAAGCTGTGATGACATAGGACACTTTCCCGACCAAAATTAATGATTTTAATAACAACCGGGGCGTAGAAGCCCCAATTGTTATTACTGCACAGTTACACGCTGAACCTAGCGCATGGTGACGAATTCCTCGGCGGAGCTGGGGTGGATGCCGACGGTGGCATCGAAATCGGCTTTGGTTGCGCCCATTTTGACTGCGATCGCAACCCCTTGGATAATCTCAGCCGCGTAGTCACCGACCATGTGGGCACCGAGTACCTTGTTGGTTTCCTGATGTACCACCAGCTTCATCATCGTCTTTTCCTGCTTGTCAGGCAGGGTGTAGTACATGGCTCGGAAGCGACTGCGATAGACCTTGATTGCATCGCTGCCGTATTGGGCACAGGCTTCGGCTTCGGTGAGGCCAACCGTTGCCGCTTCCGGGGTGGTGAATACAGCCGTGGGAATATTTTCGTAGCTCATCTGGCGTGACTTGCCGCCGAACATCGTATCGGCAAAGGCTCGGCCTTCGTTAATTGCGACCGGGGTCAAGTTAATGTTGTCGGTGCAGTCGCCCACGGCATAGATATGCTCAACCGAGGTTTGGCTGTAGGGATTAACTGCGATCGCATCCCCGTTCATCTCGACGCCCGTATTTTCGAGGCCCAGGTTCTCGGTATTAGGCTTCCGACCTGTGGCTGCGAGGCTAACCGCATCGGTGATGATTTCTTCCGAGTTACCGTTCTCACAGGTGATCTTGATCTTCAGCCCGTCGTCATCTTTTTCAATCGCAACGAGCTGGGTTTCCGTCAGCAGGTTGACACCGTGGTTGATCATGCCTTCCTGAATGTTGGTGCGGATGTCGTCGTCGAAGCCGCGCAGAATTTTGTCGCCGCGAATCACCTGCGTCACTTCCGTCCCTAAGCCGTTCATGATCGAGGCAAATTCACAGCCGATGTAGCCACCGCCTAGAATCACAATTCGCTTCGGCTGCTCTTTCAGGTGGAAGATATCGTCGGAGGTCATGGCATATTCGATGCCCTTGATGTGCGGCTTCACTGGATAGCCACCGACGGCAATCAGAATCTTTTCAGCCGTGACCTTTTCATCGCCAACTTCTAGGGTGTGTTCGTCAACAAACTTGGCTCGTGCCGGAAAAAGCTGCACATTGGAGTTATCTAGCATGCGCTGATAAATGCCGTTGAGCCGAATCACTTCGTTATTGACGGCGGTAATCATCTTGTGCCAATCAAGCTGGCTCTTGACTGCGCTCCAGCCGTAGCCCTGAGCATCTTCAAATAGGCTAGGAAAATGGGAGGCATAAACCATCAGCTTTTTGGGTACACAGCCGCGATTGACGCAGGTGCCACCCAGGCGATCATATTCGGCGACGCCCACTTTGGCTCCGTATTCGGCAGCGCGTCGGGCTGTTGCAATTCCGCCAGAACCACCACCAATTACAAATAAATCAAAGTCGTAACTCACAAATGCCTCCTTTTGCATTAACCATTGCATCGATCAACACGGCGGTGTTGCCTAATTCGGGTGTGAATAGTAAGGTAGGCACCGCCCCCACCCCGCAATTCACACTTCAAATCAGCAATCCCAACCCGGCTGTTTTGATCAAGCTATCGCTATCATCAGCCTAACGTTTTCCGGATTATTTCGCGTCCCGAGTTTGGTGACATGGATGTGATGTTGTGCTAGCCCGCTTTCTCGCCAGCGTTTACCCAAACGGTCATGTTTTTGAGCGTTAATGGCCCAAACTGGGTCGCAAGGGCAACATCGGCAGCATCACGACCATATGCGATCGCAATTCGATTTCCCTTCGGCTCTTTCTGAGTGGCATCAAAGGTATACCAGCGGTGGCCAACATAGGCTTCAAACCAGGCGTGCAGATCCATCGGCTCTAGTTCGTACAGATACCCCACCACCATGCGGGCGGGAATGCTTAAGTTGCGACAGAGCGAAATTCCCAGATGCGTAAAGTCGCGACAGACGCCGACCCGCTGCTCAACCGTGTCGAGAACAGTGGTAGACGTATCGCTGGTGCCGTACTGATATTCAATATTGGTCTGAATCCAGTTGCGAATCGCTTCCACCTGCGCGTAACCAAGCTGAGCCTCGGCGGTAATCTCAAGCGCCAAATCGCCGACCAGTTCTGACAAACAATAGCGACTGGGCAGCAGGTATTGCAGTAGTCCCGTTGGCAAATTTTGCACTTCGATGAAGGGTGCGGCGGGGTCTACGTCGATGCGATCGCTGGTTTCTACCGTGGCTTCGGTATGGATGCGAAACTGGCCTACTGGAGTCACTAAACGCTGACACAGGTTGCCGTAGCTATCAGTGTATTCTTCCACAGACACCATCGGCTGCAAGTCATATTCTTCGCGCACCACCCACTGCCCCTGACCGCTGCGAGGACGCAGCATGAGGATAACTGGCGTGGGGGCCTCGGCTTCATAAACTAGTTCACAGCCTGCATTAAGTCTCATATTGTTCGTTTTACTCACCCGGAACGATACGCTACAGCGGCAGCACTGGAAAGTCTGTAAACAGCCTTACATTGAAACTATTAGGAGCGTGAATTTAGTATCCGCCAACTGTAGGGGCGGGTTTTGCCGTCAACTCTATGACACGGTGCAGATTGGTCTACTAAACCCGCCCCTACCAGGGTTGTTTCATGTTCATCAAAGACTATTTAAAATCGTTGACGTTACGTAGGGGCGAATGGCCATTCGCCCTTACCAGGCTTGGTGGCGATCCTTACGGATTAGGGTTGTGCTGTCGGGTAAGCCCACCCTACGGGATAGATATCTACTGAATTTTGCCGATTTCGCGACCGACGGCTTCAATTTTGTCGTAGTTGGCGTTCTCGGTTTCGATAAAGCGCTCTGCGCCGAAGAGTTCTAGAATCTCCTGATGCTCTGGATTGCTGGGATCAAGGTTGAGCAATGCCTGCTGTACTTTTTCCGTAAAGCCTTCACCGTAGCGCTCTTCAACGTCCGGGCTGATCACCCAGTGATAGTCGTAGTAGGTGGGAGTGCGCCACAGTACCTGTACGCGATCGCGGTTCACTGCACCCTCTGCCATGCGTGATTCCCAAACCTGCTCGTTGAGGAAGCCCGTCTCGTAGCTGCCTGCTTCTACTAATTTGATTGTTGTATCGTGATTACCGGAAAAACCGACTTCGCCATTCAAGTCGGACAGTTCAACACCTGCTTCTTTCATGAAAAACTGCGGCATCAGGCGACCAGATGTGGAGGATTCGCTGCCGAAGGTGAGGGTGCGTCCCTTGAGCTGTTCCAGACCGCTGGCAGCTTCAAACGGTTCTAAATTAGCGCTGGTATTGGCAATTAGAACGCTGCGGAAATTTTCGTCAATATCCCGCTGTGCGATCGCAGTTGCCCCGTCAACTTGTAGCCGCGCCTGCACTCCGGTCAAGCCACCAAACCACACCATGTCTAAATCACCGACTTTAAACGCAGTCACGGCAGCGGCATAGTCGGTCACGGGTTGGTACTCAACCGGAACGCCTAACTCTTGCTCTAGATAGTCGATCAGCTTGCCGTAGAGCCGCTGGAGTTCTTCGGGATCTTGGTCAGGAATCGCCCCGGTGACAAACGGTTCTACATTTTCGGTATTCTCAGATGTCGCGTCGCTTGCTGTACTGTCGCCCGGTGTGGCGGAATTTTGGGCATCTGGTGAACAGGCGGCTAGGGGCAACATCAGAGCAGCCAAACCTGCAACCAGCGAACGTTTAAGTCGAAGCACCATTGAATTTTGTCCTGGGAAACAACTAGAAATCTGTACTCTAAGAATAGAACCACTGTGAACACAGCATGCGATCGCACTCCCAAAACTTGCAACAACACCTCCAGAAACGTAGTTTCTGAACTTCGACGAGGTCCAGGACGGACGTTGTGTTCGACGGGATCTGGGGGCAATCGAAATGCCCCCAGTAGCGCGGTTTAATCGAGATGATCAGTTGAGATAGCGCGTCAAAATACTAATCTGATCATCTGAATGCCGCTGAGCCAAAACTCGCGCTACATCCCCCGCACTCGGACAAGGAATCGGCTGGCTCCATTCGTTGGCTTCGGCAAAGCCGCGTCGATGCAGGTTTTTGATGGTGACAATGATGTCGGGACGAGTGCCGAGCAGGATAATCCGCAGGGGATGGCGACCGTCGCGAGCCGGATAGCTGG
>CBKWJC010000061.1:0-44659 GCA_966674685.1 uncultured bacterium | reverse complement strand
TGGCAGAAGACCATTGCTCAGGAACGCTGACACAAAATAAGTTGGAACTAGAAGTATTTGATTCAAAATAGCTTAGTTAGAACCTATGATCCTGACAGCAAGATCTTTCGTGAGCAATTCACTTCTCGAAGACCTGTCAAGCAACCCTCCAAGCATGAGGCGCGATCGCTAACGGAAATTGGGGCTGCCAGTAATGGATTTGTGGCCTATATCTACGCCGATGGCAACAACATGGGGCAGCACATTCGCAACCAAATTAAGACTCCTGCGGACTACCAACGATTTAGCCAGGACGTTTTTGAAGCTACCGAGCAATCTGTCTACTGGGCATTAGCGCAACACATTCATCCATATGAATACACCCCAGATGCCAAATCATCTCGGGATAAGAAGGAAAAAGTCTGGATTCATCCCTTCGAAATTATCACGATTGGTGGCGATGATGTCTTGCTGGTCGTACCTGCTAACAAAGCTCTAGAAGTTGCCAAAGCAATTGGCGACAAGTTTGAGGAGATTTTACAACTTAAAACTGACACCGATGGTGATGGAAGAACCACACAGCGGTATGGTATTAAACCTGCTGACCAAAAAGATTCCAGTTGGTGTCATCGGTATAAAAAATCAGATGCCCCTCAATCGCAGTGCTGCTTGAGCATTTCGAGTGGGGTTTTAATTACGGCAGCCAATACACCAATTTACTACGCCGATAAGTTAGTCTCTCAACTACTCAAATCGGCAAAGAAAAAAGCTAAAGACTTAAAAGACGATGGATACTTTGGCGGCACGGTGGATTTCTTGACGCTCAAAGCCGTCACGATGATTTCTTCTAACATTGAGTCTTTCCGCAATGAAGGATTGACCGTTCGTTTCACAGATCGCCAGCAGGAGCTAAAACTTTATGCAGCTCCTTACACCCTTTATGAGCTAGGTGGTTTGATCAAAACCGTCAAGAAGGTAAAAGAGGCTGATTTTCCGCGATCGCAACTGTACCAAATCCGAACTCTGCTGGAGCAAGGCAAACGTACAGCTATCTTGAACTATCGCTACTTTCGCATCCGTCTCGACAAAAAAGGTCAGGAGCTTTTGGAAGCTAGTTTTGAAACCGACTGGTGTGAAGCTGAAACTAATCGAGGTAATCTGGCTCCCTGGCTAACCGCCATTCGCCAACCCAATAAAACCATTTACGAAACTCTGTGGCGAGAACTGGTTGATCTCTATCCCTTTATTGAAGCTTCAGACAGTGTTGACGATTCCCAAAAGGAAATCACACAGTCGGCTAGCAGTGAGGAGGCGTAATTATGATTCAACTCAGCGCTCTCAATCAAGCCTCCGCCCAAACGAACCAAATAGACCCCATTGCTCTAACAGCAACTGTTGATACGGCTCTCTGTGTCGGGGCTGGTGGGTCATCCGGCTCCCAAGCTGATAAACCTATTCTCAAAACGGCAGAGGGTCGATTAGTCATACCCGCCTCTCAGCTCAAAGGGAGACTGCGCCATGAATGCGAAAAGCTGACGCGAGCATTAGGCTGGCCCACCTGTGAATCCCCAGTAGCAGAAACCATGTGTCCTCAACGGGTTGGATTTGCGGCCAAGAATACAGCAGATAATGACCACGAAAATCGCTTTCATACAACTATCTACCAAGTGCCCCGTGACAGACGACATCACTGTTTGATTTGTCAGATATTTGGTAATCCTGCATTATCGGCCAAACTTCAGCTCAGCGATCTGGTGTGTACCGAACCACCAGAGAACATTCCTGAGGTCATACGTCCTGGCGTGACGATTAACCGTCGTCGTCGCACTGCCGAAGAGAAAAAGCTGTACTTCTTAGAAACTTCACCAGCCAATGCCCAGCTTGCGTTTACAGGTACGCTAACCCTGGAACCCAATCTCCGTCCTGGAGCCAAAGTATTGCTTCTGGCTGGACTCAAGCATATCCACGCACTGGGCGGCAGTAAATCAACTGGATTAGGCTGGCTCCATTGGCAATCGTCTTTCTTCAATACTCCCGATATTGAGCAAGATGCCTGGGACTTTTTAAGTCAAGCACCAGCCAAAAATAATGCATCTCAAACCTCTACAGCAGAGGAGGACAAGCATGAAACGGATTGACCTGACCATTACCGCTCAAGCTCCCCTCGCCATTGGCCAACGTAAACCTGGTGGTTCCGTCAGCGAAGCACTGGACTACATTCCAGGTAGCGTCATTCGAGGTGCGATCGCAGGCAAACTATTGCAGCATGGTGAGCCAGAATCAGGGGACGATTTTCACAAGCTATTTGTAGATGAAGGGGCTGCCATTTTTCAGAATGCGTATCCTGCGATCGCAAAGCTAGGCGAAGATAACTATACTGTCAGTCCTGGTAAAACCAGTGTTCTACCCGCAACTGCCTTAAGTTCCAAAACAGATAGCGGCTTCAAACCCAGAAAAGCAGGCGTTTTTGACTCTTTAATTGATAGCTACTGTGCTAGAGAGCAGGGTTTGTTTTATGAGCCCAATAGTAAAGAGGGCGATCGCGTCGAGCCTTTTAACGGGTTCTACAGCAAAATTGACGGTCATTATGTTTCTCATTCTGTGAGTAAACGACTACTAACGCGGGTCGGCATTAATCGCAGACGAGCAACAGCCCAGGATGAAATCCTATACAGCTTGGAGGTGATGAATGAGTCACAGGGGAAGGATAGGCCACAACCGACTGTCTATAAAAGTTTCATTCTGATTGATGACGATACCCTAGCAGAAGAGTTGTGTACGTTTCTTGACCAAAACCGCGATCGCTTCCGTTTGGGTGGTTCGGCTTCTCGTGGTTTAGGTAAAGTCAAGCTTGACGTGGAGTTAAACGATGTTGCCGATCCCACGTCCGAAGTGAAACAGCGGATTAATCAGTTTAATGAGTGTGTAAAAAGTCGTTGGGAAAGTTGGAGTGTTTTCGGCTCTGGCAAACACTTTCCTGAAGAACTCATTTTCTTCTCTATCAACTTAGAATCCGAAGCTATTTGGGTTGAGAACTGGCGACGCACGTTTGTTCTCTCTACAGAGATGCTATGCCAGCTTACTGGTCTTGCAGATAGCAAGGTCAATTTAGAAATGGCTTATAGCAGCTATGGCTACCGCTCTGGCTGGAATGCGGCTTGGGGGCTAGCTAAGGATGTAGAGCTAGTAACCACAATGGGTAGCGTTTTTCTGTTCAGTATCCCAAAGGCTGAGCAGGATAACTGGTTAAACAAGTTGGCTGAGTTGGAGATGCAAGGGATTGGAGAACGAACGAGCGAAGGCTTTGGGCAAATCAAAATTTGCAATGAATTTCATCAGGTAATGCGGGAGAATCCAGTGTGAGTAAAACAATTAGTCCAGAACATGAACTTGCAATTCAGCGGGGCATTCGACAAGCCGAGGATGCATTGGTCATTGCGGTTGAAGATGCTTTGAATAACTGCGAATATCCCACATCTGGCCGCGACAAGCTAGAGGAATCCCAGTTTCGTAATTTAGTCCGAGTTTCTGACAGTACCGAAAGTCCAGAAGTGGTCAAGAATTTTATCCGCTATCAAGTCGGACGCGAACGCAAATGGGGCAGAGGTGAAAAATCTTTAGCTGAACGCATCATTCAAGACATTGACGGCAAGCTTAAGAGTGTAGCCCAAGAAATTGTTGAAGCGGCCCAGGAACCAGACGAGAAGAAACGGGTATGGATAGAGCTGATTCGCCGCTATTTGGGTTACGGTGCGCGTCATCTCCGATATCTAAACTCCAATCGGGAGGGATAAGTCACGATGTTTGATGTTTTTAGAAATCGTTTAGAAATTACAGGTACCCTCACCACTGTGACGGCTCTACGGATTAGCCAGGGGCGATCGCTGGAGCCTATCGGATCTGACCTACCCGTTGTAAAAGATGCATTGGGAAAGCCCTTAATCCCTGGGTCTAGCTTCAAAGGAGCAATGCGATCGCGCCTTGAAGCTTTTCTAAGAGGTATCCATCCTAAATTGGCAAAAGACCCTTCAGAACTAGTCAGCCGAGAAATGAACGAGCGGGTCAAAGCGTTGAAGGAGCAGTATGACGATAATGACCAAGGTTTAACCGCTGCCCTCGATAACATGACTGATGAAGTCTCCAAAGTTTTTGGCACTCCTTGGCAAGCTAGTAAGTTTCAAGTGCGAGATCTCACTATCAAACCAGAGACCTGGTTTGGTCAGTATCAAGAACGAGATGGAGTTTCCATTAACCGTGATACTGAAACTGCTGAAGATGGCAAACTCTATGACTTTCAGGTTGTTCCAGCAGGTGTGAAATTTGATTTTCAAGCCATTTTTGAAAATGCTGAGGATAAACAAGTTTTTAATCCCCAAACGGACAAAATGGAGAGCATTGGATATTGGGAATTAGGGCTAGTCATGGCTGGATTGCAGCAATTCAAAATGCAACAAATTCCGCTAGGGGGTGGCTGTTCTAGAGGACTTGGCGTAGTTAAGTTAGCCATTGATCGGTTGATCTGGATCGATCCGGAAGGAGATCGCACCCTCTTACTAAACTATCTCAGACATTTAAGCCAAGGTGACCTCAGCCACTACATTCGAGAAGACGAACACATTGAACTATTAGTAGAAGATTGGAGTGAAGCCCTTGTGACATATCTATCTTGGGCCGTCAGAGAGCGTATTCAAACTGGTGCAGAGGTGTGAGGGATTAGGTATGCATAAACGACTCGTTAACCACTGCACAATTGACCTTACGCTGATTCCTCAGGGGCCAGTATTAGTTAAATCGGGCAAAGAAGGCGCTGATCCAACTAAACCTGATATGGAATTTGTTGAGACCTATCATGCAGGTGGACGCTCAATCTTCTTTCCGGGCAGTTCTCTTAAGGGGGCTTTGCGTGCCCATGCTGAGCGCATTGTCAGAACCATCGGCAGTGATCAACGTCCGCTGAATTTACTTGATCTAGATCCTCAAACTGATCCTAAGATGCCACTTTGGGCAACGGATCCACTTGACCGTAAGAGTTATACCTACCTAGAAAAGCAAACAGATACCCAAAAGATTTATCGCTGGTCATCGTTTACCGATCAACTCTTTGGCAGTGTTGCGATCGCAAGTCGTCTACGCATTGAGGATGCCTACCCCGATCCTGAAAAACCCAAACCGCGATTAGAAGAACGCAATGGAGTCGCTATTGATCGGGTGTTTGGTTCGGTGGCAGTGGGGCCATTTAACTATCAGGTTTGTACGGAAGGAGAATTTCGCACCAAAATTCACTTGAAGAATTTCACTCTTGAACAGCTCGGATTGCTAGGTCTGGTATTACGAGATCTCGATGATGGTTGGTTTGGCCTGGGATTTGCCAAGTCACGGGGTATGGGTTTAGTCTCAGTGAAATTCAATGAGGCTAAGGTTGAGTATCCGGGCTGCATTTTGCCAAATGATCAGATCGTCACGTTGGGCTATAACACTCCTTGGGCAGAGGTTGCTCTAAAAGGCGTAGGCGCTTTTCTGGCTGATGATGAGCGCAAGAACTACGGCTTTCCAGGTGATGATGTTGAAGCATTGCGGAACTACGGGGAAGAAAAGAGTCCGCTGCTCGAAAAAATGCAGTATGGATTAGGTGTTCGGCTCCGTTGGCCAGAGGGTCAGGTGAAGGAGCTATTTGAGGCAGCCGTCAGTGCTTGGTGTCAGCGATTGGGAGGGGTGACTCCGTGACCCAAGCGACATCACAAGCAAGCCAATCCGAAACCAACCAAACTGAGCAGCAGGGATTTGTGAGTATTGAGCGTAGTCCTTTGGAGCAGCCTTCTTTAGACGAGTTGATTAAGCGTTGCATTACGGGCGATATCTGGCACTGTTTACAGTGGCCCCACAAAACAGAATTCCATTCAGGGCAGCCCACTGATTTTTCTGCATCAGACGGTCAGGTATTTAACCAGAATCGGGAGCTGCGATGGAAGCGTCGGGGTGATCATTATGAGGTCTTGTTGCTGTCTAATTCCCCCATTACGGATGACGCATTACGGTCGCTAGATGAAGCGCAACAGTGGTTAATCCGGGATCTAAATGCTAATTTCTATCCCCCCACTGAAACTCGATTTCCCCGAGGAGTCACGTATCCAAACGGTCTTGATATCGGCCAGCGATATTTCATGGACAAGAAAACCGGAATTGTGCAGTTTGTGGCATTGAGGGCAATTTCCCGTGACCAGTAACAAACCCCAAAAACCAATTAAGCGATCGCCTCAACCAGAAGGCCCAGAAAAGCCCTATGCATTGGTGCCATTTCCCCGACAGCGGCCTTTCTTGAAAGCGCCTATTGGCCATCATCGCTATGCGCCCAACTGCTATCACGGAACGCTGCACCTCACGCTCAAGGTGCTGACGGCACTGCATGTTTCCACTGGCGTAACAGCATTAGGTAGTGACGTGGGTAGTCGGGTTCCGCTGATCAAAACGATGGTGCAGGGGAAGAATAAACAACTGCTGATTCAGGGTAGTTCGCTGAAAGGATGTGTGCGAGCCATTTACGAAGCAATCACCAACAGCACGCTGGCGGTCATTACCAGCCGTTACCGACAAAAGATGCCGCGAGATCGGCTTCCTTGTCGCAGCAAAGAAAGCCTTGACCCGGCTAGTCAAGTGTTTGGGGCTTTAGATTGGCAGGGCTTAGTTCACTTCACGGATGCCATCTGCGAGTCTACTCAGTCTGTAACGGGGTTTATGCCATCACTGTACCGTCCTCGGCCTGATGAACGGGACGCCTATTTTAACGGCAACCAAGCGGCAGGACGAAAGTTCTACCGCCATGCGGTGAAAGCGGTGGATGGGGGAAGTCGCGGTACTCCTGTGCAGCAGGCTGGAACAGAGTTTACGTTTAAGACTGAACTTCATTTCAAAAATCTGACGGAGGCTCAGTTGGGGACGTTATTGGTTGCGCTGGGGCAAGATCCTCAATATCCAATGGCGCTCAAATTGGGAGGAGGGAAACCAGTTGGCTTGGGCACAGTGCAAGTTACGATTCCAAAGCTGGAGGTGACGCAGGATGTACGCGATCGCTATTCTAGCTACGCTCTGCCAGACGCTGAAACGCTGACTGGGGAAGCCATGACTGGGTTTATGCAACAAGCCATTCAAGCTGCTAAAACAAACAAGCTGGTCGAACTGCCACAACTGGAAGCTTTGGCTGACATCTTGAAATGGCCAACGGATTGGACTGCACCGGAGGGGATGTACTGATGCTTTCTACCGACGAACTCACGGATGCTCAATGGCAAGTTGCAGATGCGATCGCACGTCAGCTTGTTCTAGATAAAACAGATGTGAATGAGCTACGGAAGGCGGCAGCTTATCTGAGGGCTCATCTAGACCGAGAGAATGCGGGGAAAACGTTCTTTAGCTATTTGAAGACGTTGGTGCGGAATGGTGATCAGATTGGCCACAGCAAGCGGACAACGGGCTATTACGAAAGCCTGAATACTATTTGCAATCAGTATCTGGAGGCTTATCTGGATGATGCACCTAGAATGCTGATCATCCTGAGTTGGGCGGCTCGATTGGTGCAGTATTACGACAAGGGTGTGCCAACGGGTGAGATTGCACAGCCAACGATTCAATCGGAGCGCGAGGCAGAAATTCAGGCGGTTGTTGATGCGAATACGTTTGAGGTTGGGCAAGAGCTGGAGGCGGTTGTTACCGCGATTAGAGGGAATAAGGTGACGTATGAAATGCTGGGAAAGATTAAGCTAACCGAAAAAGAACATAAATTAGCTAAGACTTTGACAGAAGGGCAACAAGTCAAGGTTGAGATTGTAAGCCTGAAAGAAGATGGCTCAATCAAGCGAGTAAAAGGAATGAAGTAGAAAATCATGACTGCTTTTCAAAGTACTGGACATCACTTTCCTTTTGTTTCTACCTTCCTTTCACATTCCTCAACCGACAGCGCCTTGGTTGAGAAAGTAGCTCAGCGACTTGGGCGTCGCGGTGTCTTAGCTTGGCTAGATAAAAACGAACTGAAGATGGGCCCTTTAGATGGGGCTCTAAAGCAAGCTATTCAGGAGCAATCAACTCTAACGATTTTTCTCTCCGAAGCTTCAGCTAGATCGAGTTGGTGTAGAGATGAACTCAAGTGGGCAATTGAAGCACAGAAGGGGTGTGACCATATTTTACCCGTATATTTAGGTGATCCAGGTGAACTAGTGAGGGCTCATGATTTGCTACGAACCCGGTTTCTCGATTATGAAGGTAAGGTTAACCAATTGGGCTATGTATGCGAAGAAAATCCAAGTAATCCTGATCCAGATGCGATCGCAGAACAGATAGCAGCTACGGCCTACCATCGGTCAATTCCGGAACAATGGTCTGAAGTTGTAATAGTTTTAGATCAGCGAGGAGATGGACAACGCCGAGGATTACCTTCACTACCTCACAACATTAACCGTTTGAGTGCCCCGGTGCTCACTTTTAGACCTAGCTTGACACCCCGAATAAAAACAGAACTGTTAATTGAGGCGGACTGGGAAGATATGGTTAACACCATGACTACATCCCTCTCTTACGCACTTGGTACGCAACGTAATGATTTTCGAAACGTGCTAGTTCTCACTAATGCTCAAACAGGATTAGTATGGGCAGTTGGTAAACACTTTGATAGAACCTGCAATATTAACCTCTATGGCTATGATAGGTTCGGCAATGTAGTGAGCAATAAGAACCAAGAACGGTTAATACCTTTACCAGGAGGAAACCCCAATAGTGCTCAGTCAGCTAATGAAACAGCCAAAAAATTAAACGGGAACCAACCAGAAATTGCTTTGGGAGTTGGATCTCAGGATATGTATGGAAACGATGTTAGAAACGCAGTATCAGAATCAGAATCAGAACTGCCCCTGTTTTGGATTGAGTCAGGACAAATTGATAACTCTGAGCAGGCTATGCAACTTGTGGCTGATATTATCGCTTCGGTGAGGCATCTTCGCCAGAACTATGATGTTCAGGAATTGATCCTGTTTTGGACAGGGGCTAGCCATGTAGCACTTCTTGTCGCAGCTAATCTAACAAGACATGTTATTCATAAGATCAAATATATGGAGAGAGATCACTCTTCTGGAAACTACATACCTCTTCCAATGCCTTAATCAATTTAGTAATTTAGCATCTAGTCTAATCTCTCACTGCACACTGAAAAGCTCATCAGCTTCCTGTTCGGTTCTCTACAATCAAACTTGGTAATTTTTGAACCTTTAGCGTCGCCCCCAACTCGCGTCAGATAAGTTGGTCTAAGTTAGTTGGGCATGGCGTGACGATCACCAAATGCGACGTATGCTCCATCAACGGCGTTGCCTACTAGCGTTACTGGATTATTGGCGGGTAAAACGTATCGGTTGCTAATGCTGTACAAATGCTTGATTGTTATGCGGGTGTAAACGACGACAACGGCTGATGTTGGTAGAACGTTCAACAGCCCGTCAATTTGCTGTTTTGCATTAAGCTCACGGTCTGCGTCTGGTAAGTCGATAAACGCTTGGCTAGATGGCAAAATCCAATTTTGCAGATCCAGAACAACAACATCGCCTGGGGATCTGCGGATGTCGTCGAGTTCTTTGACTGGGCGTACATTTTGGAAGCGACGGGCTTGCAGGAGGGAGAACTCCTTGGTTGTTTGATCGCTACCGGGACGATAGTAATCAACCAATGTGGAGCTGATGACTCGTTCTCGCCGCAGGGTTCGCTCAACATTGGTCACTTCGGTCATGACCAACGTTGCAATTTGGGCTTCGGTATCCTGACGAACACGCTTAACAGCCTCTTGTACGGCTTGATTGGATAGCTCTTTGAACTCTTTGAAGTTTTGGCCTAAAAAATAAGCGGCGATCGCACCTGCAACACCAAATAGAACGAAAACAACCTGTATGGCGCTGATAAACTGGCTAAAGTTGTCACTGAGGCGTCCATTAGCTTCTTTAAGGAACTCTAGCTGGCTTTTGAGTAGTTCGATTTCATCAGTGGTGGGTGGAGTAGTGGGTGCGGGGGATGGGGTGGTTTGGGCAAGGATGAGATGCCAGATGGAGGTGATGTCGAGGTGAGGCAGCAAATCGATGGACACGGGTTTCACCAGAAATGAGGCATCAGAATTTTAGCGCTGTTCGCTGTGGCGGAAGGGAGATTGCTTAAGATCGCTTAAGGAAAGGCAGAAGGCAGAAGGCAGAAGGCAGAAAGCAGAAGGGTGAAATTGCTAGAAGGATTGTAAACTTTGGCGTTGAGCGCTTGACCCGCTCAAATTGGGTTGCTAATCTGAGGGGGTCGGGCGAACCTGGAAAACCGCATAACTTCGTTGACCCCCTCAGATTGCCTTCCGTGCAAGGGTTTGAGCCTTGTTTTGAGTGGGTCTTATTGACACTATTCTCAATTACTTGCCTTCAATTCTGACCCCCTCAGATTTGGGGTATTGAAAGCCTTACTGCGTAAGAGCTCCAGATCGAGGGGGTTTAAATCCCATTACCCCGCAAGGGGACGGAAACCGGAATAACCGTGCCCTTCGTAGAATTCGATTGTGGCAGTTTAAATCCCATTACCCCGCAAGGGGACGGAAACTGTTTGATTTTCCAAAGTGTCATTAGCAGTTTGTGTAGAAGTTTAAATCCCATTACCCCGCAAGGGGACGGAAACCCATGATGCTGCGCTAAAAATGTCAAGACATCAAAGGCACTCGTTTAAATCCCATTACCCCGCAAGGGGACGGAAACCCTGCTGCGGAACACCCTGAATCTCGGAAAGTGGCATGAAGGTTTAAATCCCATTACCCCGCAAGGGGACGGAAACGAGGTAAATCTGCTTGGACTTGCTGGAAATCAGCGATAGCGTTTAAATCCCATTACCCCGCAAGGGGACGGAAACTTTGACCGATCGCAGTGTTGTGGTGAACATGCGTGCGGAGTTTAAATCCCATTACCCCGCAAGGGGACGGAAACTTCACCCGACGTGCTACACCTCCGACGTCACACATCACGTTTAAATCCCATTACCCCGCAAGGGGACGGAAACGTTACACCCGTTGGAGGGTAGGCCATACCGCTATCAATAGTTTAAATCCCATTACCCCGCAAGGGGACGGAAACTCATACACCACGCGAAAATTGTTTTGCTGGGCAATTTGTTTAAATCCCATTACCCCGCAAGGGGACGGAAACGATGCCCCTTCACTGCAGTACCCTTCACTGCAGTAGTTTAAATCCCATTACCCCGCAAGGGGACGGAAACAATTAATCAGCGCTGCAGCCGTCTACAACATCGCCTGCGTTTAAATCCCATTACCCCGCAAGGGGACGGAAACCTTGCCGTTGATGTACGATACACGTATATCAGCCACGTTTAAATCCCATTACCCCGCAAGGGGACGGAAACCCTTGGTTTTGTTGCCGCAGCAGCTCAGTAATCTTTGTTTAAATCCCATTACCCCGCAAGGGGACGGAAACAACTTGGGGCAGTAGGTACAGTACCAGAACTTGGGGTTTAAATCCCATTACCCCGCAAGGGGACGGAAACATATGTACTGCCCGAGGTTGGTCTATTAGATGACATGTTTAAATCCCATTACCCCGCAAGGGGACGGAAACCTGGACCCGGAGCTACCTGAATCTCGGAAAGCGGTCGGGTTTAAATCCCATTACCCCACAAGGGGACGGAAACTAAAAATGGGCAGCTTGGGTATTCGATTTGCGACGTTTAAATCCCATTACCCCGCAAGGGGACGGAAACGCGATGGCACTTTGTGTCGCACGCGAATCAATTTTCTTGTTTAAATCCCATTACCCCGCAAGGGGACGGAAACTTCAATTACGTTTCGTTCTACAAATTGGACGAATAGTTTAAATCCCATTACCCCGCAAGGGGACGGAAACGTTAACCAAGGCAGAGGGAGGAAGGCAAAAGGAGGAAAGGGTTAATCTGTTGGTCTTCTACGTTGGGTTGAAGGTTAAGGAGTCAGAAATCTCAGACACTCAGCAGATAACTCCTTCTGATTTCTGCCTTCTGCCTTTAGTTCGGGGGACGGAAACGTTAACCAAGGCAGAAGGAGGAAAGAGGGGATCTATTGGTTTTCTGCATTAGGCTGAAAGTTAATTCAGAATCTCAGATAGCAAATCAGTAACCCTTTCTGCCTTTTGCCTTCTGATTTCTGCCTTTTGTACGGGGACAGAAGTAAGCACTAATGTGTCTGTGATTGGCAATTTGCTACGATTATTAATTGAAAACTGGTGATAGAGGCTTAGATTTCAATGAGTGCGATCTGAGCGATCGCCATAACCTAGTGAGTTGGCATAGGACTTCATTTGTTGACAGAGGCTTAGATTTCAATGAGTGCGATCGCAGACTTGCAGCTAGCACCAAACGACCGACTGGCCATCGAAGCAGCGGTTCAGTTGCTCTACCAACAGTTTCCTGTCGAGCAGATCATTCTCTACGGTTCAAAAGTGACTGGCAAAGCCACCGAAGAATCTGATATCGACCTATTAGTACTGACCCAAGGTCTACTGACGTGGCAAGAACGCAATGCTATTACTGATGCACTGTTTGACGTTGAATTAGCCTACGATGTTGTCCTAAGTACCCTCATCGTTCCCTATGCGGAATGGATGTCAGGTAACTATACACTGCTGCCGATTCACCAAGAAATTGAGCGAGAAGGTGTAGCTGCTTAATGGACTCAACACCGCAACCTGAACCAGAAGTTGTCATTGAACAACTGCTGCACAAAGCGACCCAAGCATTGGATTCCGCTCAATCAGAGTTTCAAGCAGATCGGCTAGACTTCGCCGTGAATCGAGCCTACTATGCCTGTTTTTACGCTGCGAGTGCGGTCATGCTGCAACAAGGCAAACAGTTTGTTAAACATGCAGGCTTGAGGAGTGCCATTCATAGAGACCTGTCAAAACTGGACAGTTGGCTCCCCAATGGGGAAAAGTTTTTGACCGCGCGTTTGAGAACCGTCAGGCAGCAGACTACCTAATCTTGTACACCTTTGAAGTGGAACAGGTCGAACAACTGATTCAAGATGCAGCGGGATTTGTCCAAGAAATGCAGCGGCTTTTATCTCGCTGATGTGCGTTGGTTTCTGTTCTCAGTGTTAGTTGTCTAGTTGTGTTGAGGAAGATGGTTGAGTTTGGTAGGGTTACCATCGGCGCATTAGCAGCGAGCTGTCGGTATTCTACATGAGCTTGAAGGTCAAAGAACTAGAAATTTCAAACGCTGAGCCAGTAACCCCTTCTGCCTTCTGCCTTCTGCCTTTCCCTCCGGGGGACGGAATGTCTCAACTTGTATCAATCATTCGCAGAATCTAGGTGGTTCCCGCCAAAATCCGATAAATTTGAACCTAAACCACCTTTTATTACCCACCCCACATTCGCATCGTGCCCCGCACCACCAGCCGCAAAAAAACATCCACTCCGCAGGTTTCCGTCCCCAAGTGGCCCAAAGCCACCGAACTTGTGGGCATCCGCTTTGCCCTTCAACCCATCGCTGCCGATCCTCTAAAAACCAACTATGCCACTGGCCTCCACGCCTGGTTCCTTCAGCAAATCCAGGCCATCAATCCCGCTCTATCCGCCTACCTTCACGACGGCGAATCCGAAAAAGCCTTTACCCTCTCCCGCTTAGACGGCCAACTCGACACCGAAGGTCGCCAGTTTCGCCTGCGCCCCGAGCAAACCTATCACTGGACAATCACCGCACTTTCCCAAGACACCGTTCAGGGCTTAGCCGACTGGCTCAAAGTCCTGCCCGAGCGAGTCGAACTCTACGACGCCCCCCTAACGATCCAGCAGGTCGATATCGCCCACCCTGCCGCAACCTACACAGAATTTATCGCCCGCGAAGTCCCCCTTTCACCGACCGTCACCCTGAGCTTTCTCTCGCCCACCAGTTTCCGCCGCAAAGGACATCACCTCCCCCTCCCTTGGCCCCGCAATATCTTCCACAGCTACCTGCGCCGCTGGAACGACTTTTCCGGTCAGTCCATTGAACAAGATGCCTTTCTCGACTGGATCGATGAACATGTAATCATCCAGCGACATCAGCTCCAATCCCAGAAAGTCGCTGCCGGAAAGCGCGGCTCCGTCACCGGATTTGTGGGAGCCATTCAATTTAGCCTGGCCAACAAAGCCAAGAGCGATCGCGGATACGTCGATCTCTTCTATCGGCTCGGCCAACTCGCACCCTACTTCGGCACCGGCCACAAAACCACCTTTGGCCTCGGTCAAACTCAACTCGGCTGGATCGACGAAGCCGACACGCCTACCCAAAACCCCGTTGAAACCCTCCTCGCCCAGCGGATCGCTGAACTCACCGACATTCTGATGTCCCAACGCAAACGCACGGGCGGCACCCGTGCCGAAACCGTCGCCGAAAAGCAAGCCACCGTCCTCGCCCGCCGCGAACTGGGTGAGTCTCTGCCAACCATTGCCGCCGACATGGATCTCCCCTACGAAACCGTCAAAACCTACTCCAAACTCGCCCGCCGCGCCCTCCGAGAAGGCGGCACCGGACGACGCATGAAGTAGATCAGTGAAGGTCAAATACCAAGCATTATATAGAAGACCGCTTTAGTTTGTGTTTAAGCCAGCCAGCCCATCAGCCAATGGACAAGTTCGTTCGTGTCATTTAAATATTTGGCCCAAAAGATACACGAATGAACCGCCAAAGATCTATATTATTCTTTCATGAAAATCTGCTGACTACATGAACTCAACCATTGACTTGGTCTTTTTCATGGTGTTATTTGCATATCCCCCCGAAAAGGTATATTCCATAATGAGAGATTTGAGTCTCTTTCCTGGAATATAGTTTTCCAGTTGTTTCACTCAAACTGAAATGATCTAGTGAAAGGCTTCCGTATCAATGCTTTGGATGTCTCATGAAGTCTAAGACAATTTGAAAATTGCGTATTGAGACATGAATTGAGGCACTGATCGCTTTTTGACACCTTGAAAGGGCTAAACGGCATGACAACCGGGTATCAATAGCTACAAGTTTTCCGGATTGTGCCGCAAAACCGGGATCTAGAAATTCAAAATTGCGATCGCACTTCTCTCTCAGCCTTTCCAGAACAATCGGCATAAATCACCTTATGCCGACTGTCTTTAACACCTAATACACAATATCTATAGTGATTCCAGTTAAGAATGAGACAGCGAGAGAGGAGAGTGCCTCAGGATGAGGCACTCTCCTCTCTCGCTCTTATCTAGAACTACTATAGTTCCAGTACCCAATACCAAAAACTAATCCTTTAACTATGACAGGTACATCCTGTATGCCCACAGCCTGCCTCATTAGCATGTCCATTCGCGCAGGCATCGCTGCAATAGTAGTGGCTGTCTTTCTCGACTGCCTTGCTGATGTCTACGATGCACAGACATGATTCGCAGGCACACTTCATTTGAGTCACTGTCGTCATGACAATCTCCTTGTCAGCTAAGATGAGATAGATACTTGAACAATGGTTCAGGCTTTAAATATAACACCTGAATGTGTGTTCAGATATAAAAGTTTAAAAACGTTTAGATTGGGTCAGCGCGGCTGGCTTTGGGTCGGACTTCTCGGCAGTTGCATTAGATTGACGTTTCTTTTACAGCGTTTTTCAAGCGCTTAAAATCCAGCTATCTTTGTGAGAGCCGCGCGGAGCGCGGCTCTCACAAAGATAGCTGTGACTTACCGAAGCGCAAAGCGCTATATGTCTGATTCTGTTGACTCTAAAAACAGGACTTGTGATGAGATCGAGGGCAAAATGTCGAGCAGCGAAATTTTGAGTACCGAAAAGGCTCAACGCATGGCCGAATTCTTTGGGGTTTTGGGCGATCCCAATCGCTGGCGCATTCTGTCGGCTCTAGCACGGGGAGAGATGCGAGTTGGCGAGTTGGCCGAAGCGGTAGAGATGACGGAATCTGCCGTGTCTCATCAGTTGCGGGTTTTACGCACCATGCGATTAGTCAGCTATCAAAAGCGAGGACGCAGTGTGTATTACAGTCTGAAGGACAACCATATTTTCAATCTCTATCGAGAAGCCTCAGAACACTTGGATGAGCCAGACGATACGTGATGGCTACTGTCTGTGTATACTCATCTTTTCCCTCTCCCCCTCAATCCCTCTCTCCCAAAATGGGCGAGAGAGAAGCCAGAGAATTATTTCCGGCTCCCTTCTCGCAGAGCGAGAGAAGGAGCTGGGGGATGAGGGAAAAGCCTTGACAGTAAAACTTTCAGAACTGATGTATACACAGTTTGAAAATTGAGAGCGTTGTGCTGTTCGACGGAAGCTGCTGTTTTTCTAGCCAGTGGGATAGGCAGCAACGATTTTATCCGTTACGGTAAGAGTGTTTGGATCTATTACGAACTCAATGAGTGGCTAGCCCGCTGCTACTGACCAAGCTGCATGTGCCCTCGCCGCGATCGCATTTGGTGAGGCGCGATCGCATCCTGCAAACGCTTCAGCAGGGGCTGTCTAGCAGGCTAATTCTGATCTCTGCCGCCGCCGGATTTGGCAAGACCACTGCCCTGAGCGAATGGGCACAGCAGATCCAGCATCCCGTCGGCTGGCTGTCGCTGGATGAGCGCGACAACGATCCCAGCCGCTTCTGGCGCTATCTGGTGGCGGCGCTGCAAAAGGCTGATGGAGCCATTGGGGAAGCCACCCTATCGATGCTGCAATCTCCTGAACCCCTGCCCTATGAAGCATTTCTGACACCGCTGCTGAATGAGCTGACTCAGCACCAGACCGATCTGGCGCTGGTGCTGGATGACTATCACCTGATCACAACCCCGGCCATTCATGAGGGACTAGCGTTTTGGGTAGATCATTTGCCGGAGGAGGTGCAGGTTGCGATCGCAACCCGTTCTGACCCGCCCTTACCCCTGGCTCGCTGGCGAGTGCGATCGCAATTAACGGAACTGAGGGAAGCAGATTTGCGCTTTACTGACAAGGAGGCTACCGCCTTTTTGCAGCAGTCCCTCTCGCTAGCTCTCACAGAACCTCAAATTGCTGTGTTGCAGCGGCAAACCGAAGGGTGGATTGCCGGGTTACAGTTGGCGATGCTCTCCCTGCGAGAATCCGCCAATCCAGCGGCAGTGATTGACGCTTTTGGGGGCAACCAGCGCTACATTCTGGACTATCTGGTGGAGGAGGTGTTAGAGCACCAGCCCCCACCGCTACGGGATTTTTTGCTGCAAACCTCGGTACTGGAGCAGATGTGCGGTGCCCTCTGTGCCGCTGTTGCAGGTGAAGAGGCTATCGCGGGAGCCGCCATTCTGGAGCAACTGGAGCGGCAAAATCTGTTCGTGGTGTCGCTCGATCAGGACGGTCAGAGCCGGGATGCGGTAGGTCATCACCGCTGGTACCGTTACCACCACTTGTTCGCCGAAACCCTGCGCCACCTGTTGCAGCGGCAAGACCCAAATCGGGTGCTGGCCTGCCACTACCGCGCCGCCCAGTGGTACGACCAACAGGGGCAGGTGGCCGACGCTATTCAGCACGCCATCACCGCCCGTTCCTACGACGATGCCATCCGCCTGATCGAGCAGGAAATGCAGACCAGCGACAACCCCCGTCTGGATACCATTGTGCTGCACGATGCCCTGGCAGAGCTGCCCCCCGACTTGGTTCAGGCTCGTCCTTGGCTGCTGGCGGCAAAATCCTGGGTGGGGTTTACTTCTTCCCAGTTTGCCGAGGCGATTGCCGTCATTCACCTACTGGAGCACTTGCTGGAGGAGAACCCGCCGGAAACGGAAAACCTCGATCAGCTCTGGGGGTTGGTGGTCGCCCTCAAGGGGATGAAGGCGCGCCAGCAGGGGCATAATGCCGAATCGGTCGCTTTCATGGAAAAGGCGCTGCAACTGCTGCCCCAAAACTATTCCTGGTTGCGATCGCTAATTCTGCTCAATCTCGGCGTCACCTACTTCGTGGCCGACCATTACCAGGCGGCGCGGGCATTGCTGCCGGAAGTCAGCCGCATTGGGCAGGTGCGGGGGGCGGCAGATCCTGCGATCGCAGGGCTCTATCTGCAAGCTCAATTCCTGGCTTTAAGGGGACACCTGGATGAAGCCGTTTCCCTTTGCCAGCAAGGGCTGGATCTGGCAACCGAACGTCGCTGGCTGGCCACCTATGCCGGGGTGCTGGTCGAGGTCGCCCTGGCGGATCTGCTGCGAGAACAGAATCAACTGGAAGCCGCTGCCCACCACGCCACCCGGAGTCTCGACCGCGCCATCCAAAACCGTCAACCCGGTGTGATGATGGCCTACATCACCCTGGCTCGAATCCGTCAGGCGCAGGGCAACTTTTCGGGAGCGTGGGCGGCGTTGCAGCAGGCCGAACGCTGCCCGATCTGGCTCTGGCCGACTATTCTGTCAGTAGAAACGTGCAAAGTCAGGCTATATCTGGCTGAGGGCAACGTGGATGCTGCGATGGCCTGGGTTGAGGGTCACCACCTCAGCGTGGACGATAACCTGACCTACAACGTCACCGAAAAGTTTGCCACTGGTTCCGAGCTGGCCTACCTGACCTATGCCCGGGTGCTGATGGCCTACGGTCAACAAACATCGTCGCCCAGCCATTTGCAGTCTGCCCTCCACCTGCTGGGTCGATTGCAAACCCTGGCCCAAACCGAAGGACGCACCTTGCGCCTGATGGAAACCCTGCTATTGCAGGCACTTATCTGGCAAAGCCAGGGGGATAGTCAGAGATCGCTCGACTCTCTGCAACAGGCCCTACAAATCCCTCGTCAGGGCAACTATATTCGCCTGTTTTTAGATGAGGGAAAACCGATGGCTGAGTTGCTGACCTGTGCCGCTTCCCGAATCAGTCCGGCCAGTGCAATCAACTCATTGCTCACGGCTTTTGGGGCAGAGGGGAAGCCATTATCTCTGACTGTTGAAACCGCTGTCGAATCTGCAAACCAGACGCTGATTGAACCGCTAACTGAACGAGAATTGGAAGTGCTGACCTATCTAGCTACGGGCATGACCAATCAAGATATCGCTGGGGAATTGTATGTTTCTCTGGCGGCAGTAAAATGGCACGCCCGCAATATTTACGGCAAGTTAGAGGTCAAAAACCGCACTCAAGCCGTCGCAAAAGCCAGGGAGCTAGGAATCATACAATAGCTCGAATTCTTGCTATCTAAACCTATCCTTTCGGTTAGGGAAATGGTGAAGTGATCGCGCCATACTAATATCAAATCTGTGTGTAAGAACCCAATTTATTTTTTGTGAAACGTTCGCAGAGCGAACGTTTCACAAAAAATAAATCACGGGTTTTTAATCAGACTTGATATAAAACTTTGGGGAACGACGGATACCAACTATCGCGGATCTCCTTTAGTCGCTCAAGGTCAAGCTCATGAAACCTCAAGTACAAGACCGTTTTAAGTCAGAGTTGGCACAAGCAAAGGTTGCGATCGCAACTCAAGATTTCGATACCGCCTGGATCACCTTGCAACGGGCGCATATTCTGGGGCAGCAAAATGCGATCGCACATACCCTGGCCCATTGGCACATGCTCAACTTGGCCTGGAAACAGCGGGATTTTAAGGAAATTACAGGGCAACTCTTGCCGACCCTGCTTGCTTTTCCGTTAACCCTTTTGTTCGGGCAAATGCGAAAAATACGAGGAGGCAAAGCCAATCTAGCTCCATCTGAAAAAGGCTCAATCCCGGAGGATCTTCAGCAGATTCTTGACCAGTAATATCAATCTATGTGCAAGAACCTAGTTTATTTTTTGTAAAACGTTTGCTCCGCAAACGTTTTACAAAAAATAAATTATGGGTTTTCAACAAGACTTCATATAATAGTCGCTTTCAAGTGCCAAAACTATCCTTCCAACTATCCATTCGATCAGGGATCAAATTCAGTCAAAAGGCGACTGTGGAAGCACAGTTGTTCAATGAGATTTCGCGATGGAATGGACATTTGGATGGTGGCAAGTCTCGGTTCAGAGAATTTATCCCACTAGTCATGAACTGACTCAAACTTATAACCAGGCCGCAACCTGGTGGCATCAGCACCTGCATCGATTGGGCTATCAACAGGCGTATCAAACATTCTGGACAGCTTTGCAAGATCGGCATCTTTTGCAATTCTGGCAAGACCATCCTCGTATCTGTGATTGTGGCATTGGCACTGCCGCCTTGAGCCTAGCGTTAACCCAAAGCTTAAATACCTCTGCACATATTACTGGGCTTGATCTATCAGCAAAAATGCTCGATCAAGCCCAGCAACAGCTCTCTCAGGCCGACATTCCCCACCAAATGGTTCAGGGCAATGTGTGCCACTTACCATTCGCAGATCAGCATTTTGATGGCGTTATCAGCGCCCACATGCTAGAGCATCTGCCTGAGCCACTTGCAGGACTCAAAGAAATGTTTAGGGTTCTGCGTCCGGGTGCGCCCATAGTGCTGGTCGTCACGCGCTCAGGTATCCTCGGCACGTTGATTCAATTGAATTGGGGCAATCGCTGTTTTAGCCAGCGAGAATTGTTCAGTCTGCTGCAAGATGCAGGATTTAGCGACCTTCAATTTATCCCCTTTCCGTCTGGACTGGCCCGTTTGAGCAGCTTTGCCTGCATTGGCTACCGAATCTGATTACGTGAAGATTTCGACCCAGGTATTTAACGCCAGATTTCCTACCATGCAGATGGGCTGGATGAAATCACCATCGATCCATCTGTCAATCCAGCTTCGACTATTGAGGTCTGTGCCTCTTGGCCACTCCAATTGGCTAACGGCAATGACTCAGACGTACCCAGACTGAGCGATGTATCCAGACTCAGCAAGGACGGTTTTTCTAGCTGATCGAATTCCCAGCTTTTGAAGAACGCGTTCGTAAGCGGCAGCGTAGAAAGATGAGAGTGCGACGATAAGGATGTGGCGGTCTTTGGAGCAGATGCCAAAGCCACTAGAGACGGCGATCCAACCAGCGGATCAGCGAGCTGTCCTCCTAAAATTGGATCTTTGATGCCGACAAAGGGCTTGTCATTATCAATAATGAACTGCTCGATTGTAAGACTATCCACGTCGCTGTAGCTCGGGTCAGCGCTGTGGATAGTGGCACTGATCAGACCAGAATGAGCCCCTTCCACTAGCGTGTCATCATAGGCCGTGAATTTAATTTGCCGATTTGACAGTGCATTCTCGGGCGTAAAGAAAACGTCCAGCGGTTTGCCTGCGCCATTGCCCAGGTCAATTTGCTGATCCGGATCAAGTGTGACTTTCACCTTTTCGGTAGGAACCGTATTGAGCTTCAGGTTGATGATGGAGCTGTTCCCTTCAGGCAGAACGCTTTCAGTGCCAGAGAAGGTAATGCTGCCCTGCGGTTTGTCATCTGTGCCAAAGGAACCTGCCTGCAAAAAGACGGCGGTATCTTTTAGGCCATCAGCCATATCTTTCACCTCAATTTCGAGGTGATTCATCGCATTGGGTTGAACCGAGCCAACAAAGGTCAACACTTGAGTATAACCATCGAGTGGGGTTTCGCTGCTGGCAGGCCCTTCACCAACTGGGTTGTGGACAAAATCAGGATGGTAATTGCCAAAGGGATTGGTTACGAGGTTGTTAATATTTGCCTCAGCCCCATCGCTCAAGCGAGCCAAGTTCATGCCGTTGAGCTTGATGCTAAAAGCATCGTTGAACGAGCTGCCGCCATATTCTACAAACTCTTCAGAGGCAAACACAAAGCGGAAGAAAACCTGCTCAGTGCTACCATCGGTTTCAAAGTCAAACGAAAAGCGGCTGGTATCACCATCGGCACCGGGTAAACCAAAGTCGGTGCTGAGTTCCGTTTGGCCGTTGATCCGCTGAGCAGAAGCCGTAATCTGGCCATTCAGAGATTCGCCATTGTTGGCAGCCTCACCGACATAGAGATAGAGCGGCCCATCTGGATTGATGGTTTCGGTCAAGTTGAAGCCCACGGAACCGCCATCGCCCAGGCTAACAAAGCCCGTATCACCGTCGAAGTCAAACTCACTCAGAGTTGCGATCGCATTATTGACCTGGCCATGCAGTGAGCCAAACATATCCGCCGTTTCAGGGAAGTTCGCTCCGGTCGAAGGTCGCTGAGTACCAGGCTTGAAGAACGTGCTCAAGGGGCTGAAGTCGAACAGGTCAATGCCGGGAATCTCATCAATGGAAGTCGCATCGTCAATCAGCACGTTACTAATCTTGATCCCGACTAGATCAAAGCCGCTGCGCTCACCGCCCGCACCACCGATGCCCAAGCCGCTATCTGCAATGGTGAGTGACTGGATTTGCTTGAGACTGGATAGATCAGCTCGGAAGATAGCCGTCGATGCGGCTGGGAGATCGGGGTCAACCGGATTAGCCACAAAGTCACCAATGTTCATGCCCGAACCGGAACTTGCATTACCCACAAGCAAGTTGTTGCTGAAGCCTAAATCCGTTTCAGTGCCGAGCTTAATAAAATTGAGCGGAATGTTAGCATTGCCGACAAAGCCACCATCCACTTGGTTCTCGCCCACTAGATCAATGACTTTACCTGTACTGAGCACGATGCCGTTGCCCAGACCAAATGGATCATACTGGAAGGTGCCAAAGGCACGGGCATCGCCGGACGTCTGAGCATTCAGAATGGTCAACCCAGTTGTGTCACCCAGAAAAGAGTTGAGCAGGACATAGGGATTGTTTTGCTGGGTAATACTAAAGGCGCTGTCGTCTTGTACCAGTCCGGCTTGCTGAGCCTGGGCAACGGGCACATTGAGCGAGCCAGTGTTGGTTGCTGCTTCAGCCTCAGTAGTCGCTGCCAGCAATACCTTGGTCTGCGACGGTGAAACTTGGCTACCTGGAGGAGATTGAACAGAACTGATTTCTGGGGTAGGAGCAGCTAAATTTTGATCGACTGATTGAGTGGAACTGCTGCTGCCTCTTGCGGCCTCCCGCGCAGCTTGAATTGCAGGCAATAACAATGCTGCTTGCGTATCAGGTTCGCCTGTCAACTGGCTGATGTCAGTGACCTGAATTTGCTGTACCGCTGGTAGTAGCAAAGCCATGTTTCCATCATTAGCCTGATCATCAAAATACTGAAATGCACTGCCGTTCAGGTCTAGTCCGGTCACGTTCTGAATAGTACCAATCAACTCTGGAATGAAGCCATTGCGGAGAATGCGAGTTGAGCCGTTTAATTCCTGTAGCGTATAGTCGCTCGCGGCTCCGTGCAGGAAGATCACGTCTCCCTCTTGCAGGGCGAAATCCGTGATAACGGCCTGATTCTGGCTGCCACCTGAAAAGATCTGACCATCATCGTAGTATGGGAATAAACCATCCCCTAACCAGAACTGATCCGCTCCTTGACCGCCCGTCATTGTGTCGATTTCAGGATCGGCGGGGAAGGGAGACTGACCAAAATTAATCCCAATCAGGATGTCGTTGCCAGCACCACCGTTAAGCGTATCGTCCTGAGCACCGCCAATCAAAATATCGTTGCCGTTCCCTCCTTCTAGCGCATCATTCCCATTGCCACCGAGCAGCCAGTCGTCGCCATCATCGCCAAAGAGCTGATCTTGACCACCTTCGTCATCATCTTCATTCAGGTCATCAATGATGATGTCATTGCCGCTACCACCATGCAGTTCATCATTGCCGCTGCCTCCTAGAATACTGTCGTCGCCCGCACCACCCCAGATACGGTCATGGCCACCTTGACCTGCTAGCGAATCATTGCCATCGTGACCGCGCAGCTCGTCGGCTCCAATCAGTCCCACAATGGCGTCGCTGTGCTGTGTGCCGTCGAGATGAACCCGCTCAAAGTTGACAAATTCCACTTCGTCTAGCAGGGTCGTACCATCGGCAGCATTGCGGGAATAGCGACTGGTTTCAAAGGGATCATTACCGACTTCGCTAACGATTCCGCCCCCGACATCACCTTCAGAATAGTCCACAATCAGCAGGTCATCGCCATAGATAACGTGTTCACCGCTGCTGAAGCCGTCAATGCCCCCATCGGCATAATCCAGTCCCAGTCCAGTGTTGACCACATCATCACCCGCCCCAGTGCGGAAGTCGTTATTGACTCGGCCTAGCTGAGTGAGCTGGTCATCGCCAGAGCCAGTTTGAATATCCTGGAACCGCTCAAACTGATGAATAACAGAGCCGTCACCAAGCGTGAAGACCTGATCGGGGTTTTCTTCGTCAGGATTTAGGCTGGTCAGAATAATATCTTGGGTGCGATCGCGAAAATTGCCAGAGAATGTATCGATCCCTGCACCACCGCCAACCCAGAAAATCGGAGGCTCGTCATTGGCAGGGGTGTAGAAGACTTCACCAAAGGAGTTATTCAGATTGGTGATCGTATCGTCGCCGTCGTCGCCGTAGAGGAAATTGCGGCCTTGGCCACCCAAGATGGTGTCATTTCCTGCGCCACCGTTGATGTAGTCGTCACCACCACCGCCGCGAATGGTGTCATTCAGGTAAGACCCCACAATCTGGAGCCGCTCGATGTCGTCAAATTCTACGTTGCCGATGAATTCGCCGGAATCGCTGGAGCCAGCTACGTAATCGTAGCCCCCTTGCAGACTAGAACCGGAGGAACTGTAGTCGAGGATGAGGCGATCGCCCATCGCATCGGTTTCACCGCCACCATGAACAAAATCAACCCCAGGGCCAATACTGCTTAAACCAGGATTGATGTCGTTATTGACTCCGTTGCCGCGCAGCGTGTCTGCCCAATTGGAGCCTTTGAGATTTTCTACGCTGGCAAACGTGTCGCCCTGCGCGTGACCACCGAGGCCAAAGTTGAACGCTAAGTTAACGGTCACGCCTGCATTCGAGTCGCTGTAGTCCGCCCAGTCCAGACCACCGCCACCGTTATGCTGGTCGGCTCCGGCCCCACCAATTAGCTGATCATTGCCTTCGCCACCGTTGAGCGTATCGTTGCCGTCTAAACCGCTGAGCGTGTTGCGGCCACCGTCACCTGTGAGGATATCATTGTGCAGTGAACCCGTGAGGTTTTCGATCGAGTTGCGATCGCGAATATTGCCTTGGTTATCTGTAGCCATTGCTAAGCGATCGCCCTGGGCATGACCACCCTGACCGACAACGCTAAACTCTGAGCCTTCCGACTCGGCGACCAGGGAAACCGTTACACCCGTGGGTGAGTCGATATACTCGGCTGTATCGTTACCGGAATCGCCGTAGAGGGTATCGGCACCGCCACGACCTTCGAGGATATCGTCACCGTCCGCACCTACCAGAATATTTTCTGCACTGCTGCCGCGCAGGATATCATCCTGGTACGTGCCCTGCACATGCTCCATATTGTTGAGCACGTCACCATCGGCGTCGCTGCCCCCACCGCTAAAAACATCACCCGTTTCTAGATCGATATGAACGCCAGCCTTCGACTCCAGATAGCTGGTGGCATCTTCTCCGTCACCGCCATCAATAACGTCAGCTCCAGCACCACCAATTAAGAAGTCGTCACCGTCGCCGCCAGTAATCACATCATCGCCTGCCAAACCATCAACGATGTTGCCGCTATTGCTACCGATAAAGGTATCGTCATGATTAGACAGCTCAAACTGCTCAATGCTAATCAGGGTGTCTTGGGTGCCGTCACCGTCAATCACTACATCATTGGGTAAATCAATTTGCACACCACTGGTTGCTTCGGAATAGCTGACGCCATCGGTGCCCTCGCCGCCATCCAGGAGGTCATTACCCGCTCCTCCTTCCAAAAAGTCGTCACCGTCACCGCCGTAGAGTTCATCATCGCCTGCTCCACCCGAGAGATAGTCGGAATCGGTGCCGCCTTCCAGCAGATCGTTATTTTGACCGCCCAGCAGTTGATCATCTCCGGCACCACCAATCAGGTGGGCTGCGGAACGTACACCAACCAGTTCAATAATGTCGTTGCCATCGCCCGCATCAGCAAAGATGCTGCTGACGTTTTCATACGTCCAGCTTGCGCCGTAAGCATCGACCGCAATGGTTTCGTCACCTGCCACGCCTGAAATGTGGGTCACGGTGACAACTTCATCGGCTTCGATTCCTTCTACGTCAATATCCGTCAGGTTCGCCGCATCCTCACCGACGCTGAGCGTAGCGGTGCCATCCTCACCCACAGTCGCCTGCTGATGGTCTTCTGTAGAACCAGAACAGCCAGCTCGGAAATCGAGCAGCGTTTCGCGGACAAGCTCGATGCGCTTGCGAATGCTGAATGCGCCAAACCCAATCTGAAGTTTCGCGGCTACAACGGCATCCAATTTGCCCAGAGCTTCTAACAAGCAGGCCGGCACCTCGAAGTTTTCGATCCGCACTTTGCCCTCATCATCGCCATTCAAATTGAGGAAGAGCTGGGCTACTAGTCCGGCATCAACACCGCCACTAATCAGTCCTAAATCGATTTCGACTCCCGCACTGACGCCCGTTCCCAAGCCAAAGGTAAAGATCTCGTTTGGATCGATAGGTGCAGGCGGTGTGCCCGGATTGAGCGGAGTACCCACAAAGAAGCCTTGAGCAATCAAAGCAGGATCGGTAAAGCCTCCTTCCGCAAACTGGGCAATACCGTAGGTATCAAAGCCAAAGCTCAGGTTGGCTGCCGCTCCGAGTGCTCCACCGACAGTCAGGTTAATCGGGCCGAAAATGGGAATCTGCGTTTCGTACTGTACGCCAAACCCAATGGTAGGCAGCTCTAGACGGAAGATGTCGGCGTTTTGCCCCAGGAACAGACCGACCAAATTCTCTGGCTGAGTCAGCAGCGGAAACTCGAACCGCACATTGTCATTAATAATGGTGCTAAATTCGCTGGTGGACTCATTGATGCCACTCAGTTGCTCAAGAGGAGTAAGGCCGCCGCCGAGCGACTGCAAATCACCGTCCACGACATTGAAGTCACCCAGGGTAATCGTGCTGCCCTCAACTGACAGACTGCCAATCAAGTCAATGATTTGGGCAATGTAGCCGACATAATCAATAAATTCAATTGTTTCGGGACTAAAGTCGCCCAGTCCTGCCTCCGCTAAAGCTTTGGCTACATCAATAATGCGCTTATCAAGGATAGGAATTTCGGTTTGCAGCAGCTCGACCAGGGGCATGACGGGTGCTAAGGCTGCGGAAATGCCTTCAAAAATGGGGCCAACGAAACCGCCGAAGAAGGAACCGACATCCAGACTAACGCCGTTCATGGCAATGGTCGGTGCCGCAGTTTGGAAACCATTCAGATCGGCATCGAGAAATTGCCAATCCAGCACCAGATTCGTGCCAATACTGGGCAGAGCCGAGATTGTGGTACCGGAAGAGACATTGGCATTGAAGGTTGCGCTACCGTTAATGCTGGCCTCTAGTGTATTAGCAAGGTTGCCAAACTCTGCCAGGGAGAGATCAGTGCCCGCATCGGCAGAGTCTTGTAGATCAACGGTAATGCCGCTGCTTAGATTGCTGCCGTTGTCTGCAACATCCACCTGTAGAAATCCCAGCGTACCCGTGGCTTCCAGGTCAGGAATGGTGGCAGTGAGGTTAATGCCAAGCTCATCCTCCACCGCCGTATCAACATAAAACCCTTCGCTGTTCAGTCCCAGCAGCAGATGCAAATCGAGATCTACATCCAGTTGGGCATTACCATTGACATCCAAGCTTAATCCCGTATCACCCAGAGACAGATCAAACTGATCGCTGCCGAGTTCAACTAGGTCACGACTGAGGGTAATATCAAACTGCAAATTATCAGCCGTTTCATTCACCGTTAGGGAATCCAAAATACCCAGTCCTTCTGGCCCCAATGCTTGATTCAGAGCATCTTCCAGAGCTTGAGTTGTCAATTCGGGCAAGCTAGCCAGTTGATCTGCGATCGCAGTTCGCATGTCTGCCACAAAAGTTTGAGCGTTTCCTCCAACCGTTTCTAAGGCAGAGCCAATCAGCGGCAGCTCTTGTCCGGCAATCACTTGAGCGATCGTGTTTTCCAGCGTGGTGAGAAACTCATCCAAACCAGCCTGAAACTGGTCAAGATTGTCGCCAGTATAGGGCACCATCGCTTCTGCTTCGATGGTCTGGCCATTGAGGTGTAAGGTGAGACTGTCATCTTCTGACTGGAGAGCGGTTAGCCAAGCGTCACTGAGCTGAATGCCCTGCACCTGCGCGGCAAACACAGCGCCCTCATCGCCCAGGGAGTCCGTCACGTTAGCCTGAGCGTCTACAAAGTGGCCAATTTCCTCTAGGAACACCTGCGCCACTGCGTCCGAAGAGGCTTGGGCACTCTCAATCAGTGTTGAAGAGAGGTATATCGTTTGGGTGCTGCTGGAGAACGCTCCCTGCGCGCCCTGTAGATCCTCAGCGGACAAGATTTGAATAGTCGGTAATTGGGAGAAATCGCCCTGCTGCCAAGCCTGATGGAGTGACTCCAAAGCGGCGCTATCGGTTGCATTGCCTTGATCAAAGCTAGCTAGCAAATTTTCAAACGAATGCGTTTGTGCCCAGTTTTGCAGCGCGTCCAGGGCACGGGACAACCCCGCATTGAGGCTGCTCTGCATCAAACTATCAAGGCTACCAATTTCGTTGACTAGAGGAATCGCAATGGTGGATGACGGGGGCATGACGGGCTCCTAAAGTTTGAGAAAACGAATCAGAAAACATCAGAGAATCGCGGTATGGCTTTCTCTTTGACCGTGACTCATGGGGTTTCGGAGCGTTTTATGCAAATTGTTGATTTCGAGCAAATTTTTTTTTAGTCCCGATGAATAAAGCAACAAAAAATGCGATCGCACCCACAAGAGGTTGCGATCGCACTATCAGTTCATTCACCAAATCGAAAGCTGTAGTTGCAAGTGCTGCAACTATATAGGTCAGATTACTAATCGAACAAGTTGCTTAAAGAACAAGTACGATAAGCAATCTGAATTCTCCCTAAAACGGAGGTTCGATCCGATTAACGCGCAGCACAATTTGCGGGTAGAAAATGCCGCCTAGCTGCTCACCATCTGTACAGGTTGCCTCTAGCAACAGCCGATCCGATCGCGTTGCTGGAGATTCATTACCGACTAAGTCAAAATTGGCGTAAATCGGCACAGGCATTCCGTTTGCAATTGGCTGACTCGCCCACGAAACGGCAATATTTTTAATCGTCTCGACGCGAAACGACTGCATCATAAATGAGCCACTGACCACAGGTTGCTTGGCCTCTAAATCTTGAGTTCGCACTTCGCCTTCTGGGCCTGTTACCCGAAACAGGGTTAACCCATCCCGGCAGCTCGCCTGTCCTAGCCAGCGCAGTGTCACCGCTTGACGAATTTCGTTATCTGTCGTACGAACTTCCCAATTCCAATCTGGAGACCACTCTGAGGCTGCGATCGCGGATGGTACGGGATCGCCATTGCTATCCAAGGCTCGTAACGTAACCGCAACAAAGCCAAAGGGGGATTCAGATGGCGCGTTGCGGAGTCGCAGTTGCTTTAGAAACGCATAGTCGGGGGAATTGGTGCCAAAGGTCTCATCAAACACGAGGTTTTGATTGAGGGTTTGGGTATTCATGAAATTCAATCTCCTTAACAGTGAGCTTTTGTAGAGAAACAAATGGTCGGGAAACCAGTTGATATGTGCTTAAATGTTGCTCTCTGTCCTTCACTCATGGGAAAAAAGGAGAATTATGCAAATTTGTATTTTTTGTCTTAAGGAGTGCAGATTTAATCACGATCCTAAGTTCAGCCGTCTCAACCAATCAGCGATTTTATTTTGAGCGGACGTAACGATGGACTTGCCATAGAAAGATACACTTTGTCTATGACACCTGTGGGTAATTTGCATAAAATCTAGAAAACGAAAACGAGTCACTGTCAAACTCAGATTCTGTTCTAGTTGAAAGCCAAATTTTAGGTTTTCAGCAGGGTGCAATCCTAATCCGTCAGTATTACTTAATGTATTACTTAATGTATGGTGTACCCGGATTCGGGTCGATCAGCATTGTAGACTCTGAAAACGGCATTCCCTGGGCTTTTTCCGGGGAGTGCCAAGCTGAGTTCGTCTTTTTACGTCTGGCAGCTTGCCGTTGAGAACCCGAAGCGATAACCCTTCTGGGTTTCGGTGCCAGATGTGAGTCTTTCACGGACAAATTCAGTACAACCTCAGGTTTGCGCGTATGGAATCGGAACTGGAGCACTATCTGCATCAAGCCCAACACGCGACTGACGAAAGCAGCCGCGCTCAAGCGCTGTCGGACATTGTAGCCGGGCTGATGCGATCGCAAAAATTGGGGCGTCCTCCCAAGGACGATTCCAATCATCAGGTCTATCAGGCTCTGCGCGAGCGGATGCGTGAACAGCTTTTGGTTGCCGTCTCAGTTGGGGTGGATCGCTATCAGTGCGATCGCGATGCCGTTCAGGACTGGAGCGCCGCTGTCCAGGCAGAAGCGCTGCGGGCTGCGATCAGCGATGATCAGCTCAAGCAGTTGGCTCTAGAGGCTCAGCGGCATCCCGTTCGTAGTCCGCTGCGGCAACATGCCCTAACCCAGCTAATTGAAGCGATTCGGCGATCGGGACGGTTGGCTCACCCGCACCGCAGCAAATTCTCACCTCCCTTTTATGATTTGCTCTATGAGGAGGCACTCAATCAAACTCTGACCTATGTTTGTCGTAAAATCGACACCTATGATCCGGAGCGCGGTACGGCTCAAAAGTTTATGAACTGGGTCAATTTCCGTCTCGATCGCCAAATTATTGAGTGTCGCCGCGACTTCAATGAGCAAGATGCTCAGGAGTTGCCCGCACTGAATGACTTAGATGCGATCGCAGCGCCTCCACCCGAATCATCTTCGCTGGCCGATGAGGTGCGCCAGCATATTGCCGCCGATCCAGACGGAGTGTTTCAAGCCACGCATATTCGCAATCGTCCTCATGCTAGCTTTCAAGTCATTGCTCTAGCGCGATTTGCGGGCCAAAGCTGGGACGATATTGCCACAGATCTCGACGTTAAAATTCCTACTCTGAGTAGCTTTTTTCAGCGATGCTGCGATAAGTTTGCCCCCCAATTTCAGCGCTTGCTCTAGTCCACTGCCTTTTTCCATGTCGTACACCTGAGACGAGTACCATGAGCGACATCCGCGACTTATCCACCGTTACTATTCCGTTAGCGTTGACGGCTCACAGTCGGGCTAAGGGGTTTCAGCAGCGCCACTCCACGCCCGCTGTGCAAAAGCGCGTTTATCTCAATACTCTTGCTGTTTATGCGGTGGCAACTTACCTGGAGACGCTGGGCTACGATGCTGACCTGGAGCGCAGCTACAGCTATGATCCAGCTCAGCAAACGCTGCTGGACGTTGCTGATTTGCTGGTCACGCAGGTGGGGCGACTCGAATGTCGAGTCGTGTTGCCCGGTGAAACTGCGATCGCAATTCCAGCTGACGTGATCTGCGATCGCGTGGGCTATATCGGTGTTCAGCTTAACGCATCTCTACGTCAGGCGACGCTGTTAGGATTTATCGATACCTTGCCCGCGCTTACAGGTGACGCGCTCTCCGTTCCGCTATCAGAGCTGTGCCCCTTGGCAGACTTGGGTGCCTATCTGGAGCAGTGCGCTGCGAAACCAGCGCCCGTTCAGCTAAGTCGCTGGTTGCAGGACGTAACGACAGCGGGTTGGCAAGCCCTGTCCGATGCATTGACTGAACTGGCTGTGTCGTCGCCGTCGTTTGCCTTTCGCGGCTCATCTCAATCAGCGGAGACGGAATTCCAGCCTGTACCGGAAATTGGTCAGGTTAAACCGCTGCGGCTGGGCGAGGGAGCAGCTGCTACGACGGTTAATCTATTGGTGGGACTGATTCCCCAGGATAAGGACAATATTGAGATTTGGGTGCAGGTTCGCTCGGCAGGTGACCAGCCTCATCTGCCCAGTGCATTGCAGCTCAGGGTGCTGGATGAAGCGGATACAGTCGTGATGCAGGCCGAAGCCCGCCAGACGGAGGCGATTCAACTGAAGTTTGAGGCCGAACCGGGTGAGCGATTCAGCGTTCAGGTCAGTTGGCGCGATCGCACCCTGACCGAAGTGTTTCAGGTGTAAAGATATGGCTAACAGTCAAACAATAAAGTTTGCAGATTCTATGCGAAATCCATTCATGACAACCCGTTTTTATTGTTTGTAAAAATTGCGTATAGTCCGATTTTTACAAACAGTTATTTGGGTTCTTTCTCGTCGGAGTTAGTATCACTGAATAATCTTTCCTCTTCAATTTGTATCTCTTAAAATAACCCCCATGCGTCACCAGCTCGTTACCCTGACTCTCGATGGTGACCTTGCTAGCCAAGGTTTTCGGGTCACAATGGAAATTGGAGTTGACGGACAGCGCCCCGATGCTGTGATTACAGGTGCTCTGCCCGCCGATCCCGATTTGCAAGAGCAGCTCAATGCGTGGCAGCAGGTCTATCGCCAGCTCGACGCACCCAGCCGGATTCGGCCCAAAGAAATCGTCTATATCGGCTCGATTCAGCAGGTCAAAGCCTGTGAGCGCATGGCTCAGGCACTGCGGCAGCAGTTCAATCGCTGGCTGAGTGCAGAGACCTTTCGTGCCATTGATCGCCTGCTGCGGGAAGAACTGCATCCCGACGACAGCATCCGGTTAGTGATTCGTACCGCTAATCCCGATTTGCACCAGCTTCCCTGGCATCTGTGGGAATTTCTAGACCGCTATACGCAAGCCGAAGTGACTCTGAGTGCGCCCCACTTCAAACGGCCATCTGCGATCGCACCTGCTGTCTCTCATCAGGTCAATATTTTAGCGATTTTGGGTCATAGTGCGGGGATTGATATTAGTTGCGATCGCGCTCTGCTTTCCTCGTTACCGAATGCAAATGTCACCTTCCTGGTGGAACCACAGCGGCAGGACATTACCGATCAGCTCTGGGAACGCCCCTGGGATATTCTGTTCTTTGCCGGACACAGCGACAGTATTAGCGTCAGTGATAACGCTGAGGCGACTGGACGGATCTTTCTCAATCCCCAAGAAAGCCTGACCCTGGAAGAGCTGAAGTACGGCTTGCGGCAGGCTATTGCCCGTGGCTTGAAACTAGCCATTTTTAATTCCTGCGACGGATTGGGGCTAGCCCATGACCTAGCGCCGCTCAATCTCCCCCAGATCATCGTCATGCGGCAGCCCGTGCCGGATCGGATTGCTCAGCTCTTTCTCACCTATCTTTTGCCCGTCTATGCGGCAGGTCAGTCCTTACCTCTTGCGTTGCGTCAGGCACGGGAGCGACTGCAAGGGATGGAAAGCGAGTTTCCCTGTGCCAGTTGGTTGCCCGTGCTTTACCAAACGGCACCTGATGCCCCGCCCACTTGGTCGCAGTTGCAGCGAGCTGAAGCAGCACCAGCAATACCTCCCGCTGAACCGTCTTTACCTCAGCCTCAATGGCAGTTGGCTCGATGGCGACTGGCGCTGTTCACTAGCCTAGCGGTATCAACCTTAATCCTGGTGATCCGCAGCATGGGCGGTTTCCAGGCGTGGGAACTGCGGGCTTATGATCGGCTGCTGCTACAACGATTGCCCCAGGTTACGCCCCAGCGAATTCTGGTCATTGAAGCGACGGAAGATGACGTGAACCGCTATGGCTATCCCTTGCCCGATGATGTACTGGCGGCGGCGATTGATCGACTGGAGCCGTACAATCCCAGCGTGATTGGATTGGATATTTTTCGCGATCGCATTGATCCGAACAGCTCCCTACAGGCTCAATTAGCTGAGCAAGACAATCTGGTCGGTTTGTGTAGCGCCCAAATTGCGCGGAACGAGGCTCAAAGCGGCATTGCTCCGCCACCCCAACTACCCAGCGATCGGCTTGGCTTCAGCAACGTCTTGGAGGATCACGATGGCATTCTGCGCCGCCAGCTACTCTTCATGGAGCCAGAGACCGACGACCCTTGCGCCACCAGCTTTTCCCTCGGTGCGCTGCTGGCCATCCAACACCTTTATACAACTGCGAACATCCAACCGGAAAACCTGCCCAGTGACCACCTACAGCTCGGCAAAACTCAGCTTGTGCCCCTAGCAGCCAACTCCGGGCCGTATCACAACTTAGATCACTGGGGCTTTCAGATTCTGCTAAATTACGCCGACCCGGATCAGTTTATGCAGCGGGTGACGCTGTCCGATGTCGTGAGCGACGATTTCTCACTGCAAGACCCAATGGGTAACCCGATCAGCAGCTTGCAGCAGTATGTGGTGCTAATCGGCATGTCCGCACCCGTTTCCAATCCCACCGATTACTTCACGACGCCCGCAGGCGCTCAGGCATGGCCGCGTGAGCGGATTCCCGGCGTTATCCTACAGGCTCAGATGATTAACCAGTTGCTCACAGCCGCCTTGGATGGTCGAGCACCGATCAACACCTGGCCAAAATGGGCTGAAACACTGTGGATGGTGGGCTGGGCTGGCATCGGCGGTCTAATTGGCTGGCGCTGCCAGCGCCCTAGCTCCACGGCATTGGCTTCCGGACTAGCTGTACTGGGACTGTATGGATTGGCGTGGGGATTGCTGAATTTGGGCTTATGGGTGCCACTCGTCCCAGCAGCGATTGGTCTGATCAGCACCAGCAGCGGCACAGTCATCGCTGCCCGCTTGTTGGCTCAAACAGACGTTCGTAGGAGGTTACGTTGATGAAACGGATTGATAAAGGCGTGTATCGGATGGTATGCGGAGGTTTGACTGCGATCGCAGTTAGCCTCTTTAGTGTCCTAGCGGCGGCAAATGCGGTTCCGTACAACCCGCCCAATCGCGGTGCCCCCGGTCGCAGTAGCACGGTGCGCGATGCGGGCAGTCGTGGCTGCGGCATTGTCGTTTTGGAACCCACCCAAACCCACTGGGGCGAAACGCTGCAGCCGCAACCCACGTTCTGGGTGTATGTGTCTGAGCCGAATCGCACCATCAGCCTGACACTGACGCAGGCCAGCACTGATCAGGTGCTGTATCAAGCCACCTATACCGACATTGCCCAGGTCGGCATCAGCCGTCTACCTGCTCCCGTGGACGTTCCAGAGCTGATTGTCGATGAACCCTATCGTTGGACAGTGTCGGTTGATTGTCCCAGTGAAGACGAGGCTGATCCGGCGACAACCGGAATCGTAGTGCGGCGATCGCCCTCCTCAGAGTTGACGCAACAACTGGCCAATGCCTCTCCTCAAGAGCGAATCGACCTATTAGCTAGCAACGGTTTGTGGTACGACACCCTCACCGAATTGGGCGACCTGCGACTGAGCAATCCCTCGTCCGAAGCACTGCTGGAAGCCTGGGCCAGCTTACTCGAACATGATTTCGTTCAGCTCGGCGACTTGGTGAACCAACCACTAACCAACTGTTGCCAAATCACTGAAACTGAACCAACAACACCCATCGAATAATCCCAATTTTCTAAATCAAAGCTACAAACAGGCTCCCCCGCTCCCCTGCTCCCCCACTCCCTCACTCCCCTGCTCCCCCACCCCAAAAGCCTGACCTGTAGCCTTATCAACGAGACAAAACGTTTCCCATCCGCTGCCCTCTAGTTTTGATTGGAGTATTAGGTCATGGTCATTCCCTACTTGCCCCCCCATGTCCTCATCGTCCCCGCTAGCCTGCCTCCGATGCCACCTGTAACGACTGCCCAGGTTGAAACGGACGAAACTGGTGATCCATCGGGTGCGATCGCAGTTCCGCCCATTTCCTCACCGGAATCAATACAGCCAGAGTTTTCGGGCACCAGGCGCAATCACCCAGCTCAAGTCTCGTCAGATCAGCGTATGGCTCAAGCCGTTGTTCCCAGCAGCGATGGCACAGGCACAGTGGTAACTCCCAGTGGCAACCGAATTGACATTACTGAGGGGCAGCGTTCCGGTGACGGCACTAACCTGTTTCACAGCTTTCAGGAATTTGGCCTCAGTGCCGATCAAATTGCGAATTTCATCGCTACTCCCGAAATTCAGAATATTTTGGGCACCGTCAACGGGGGTAATGCCTCTATCATTAATGGTCTGCTCCAGGTCAGCGGCAGCAACGCCAATCTTTATTTAATCAATCCAGCGGGCATTATCTTCGGCCCGGACGCTACGCTCGATCTCAACGGCGCTTTCACGGCAACGACAGCCAATCAGATCGGCTTCGGTGATACCTGGTTGGATGTGCTGAATCCAGCCGGACATCAAGCGCTGACTGGAACACCGAATCAATTTGCGTTCACCAGTGAGCAACCAGGAGTCATTCTAAATCTGGGCAACTTGACGGTCGATACAGGCCAAGACCTAACGCTGATAGGCGGTGAAGTGATCAGTCTGGGCAATCTCACAGCCCCAGAAGGCACCATTACGCTGCTCGCCGTGCCGGGAGAAAATCGGGTGCGCCTCAGCCAGGACAATATGCTCCTCAGCCTGGAGATTACACCGTCCGTCACCCCCAACAGTCAGCAGCTATTCGATCCGCTGTCTCTACCGGAACTGCTAACGGGCGGCAGTGCTCTTGCTGACAACAATCTGACCCTGGTTCAAGACCCGGATGGTACGATCCGACTCGCTTCCACCTCGGCAGCGGCTCCAATTGAACTGGGCAGCGTCATTGCATCGGGAGCCCTCTCCACTGCGGGCGATCGCGGCGGGCAAATTTATCTATTGGGACAGCAGGTTTCGCTGCTGAATGCCACAGCTAATGCCTCTGGAGCTTTTGGCGGCGGCAGTTTGCGGATTGGCGGTGATGCCCAAGGCGGGAACAGTTTACCTCGCGCCAATATAACGCAGATTGATACCGCTTCTGTTGTCGCCGCCGATGCCACGACTCGCTCTGGAAATGGCGGCAGTATTGTCGTTTGGGCTGATACAACCGCTACTGTAGATGGTTCATTAACTGCACGCGGCGGCAATCTATCAGGTAACGGTGGATTAATTGAAACGTCTGCTGGTGTTCAGCTCAATCTATCTCGCACACCCGATGCTAGCGCCTCTAATGGAGTTGGTGGCACCTGGCTGATCGATCCGACAGACATTACCATTGTTTCCGGCGGAGGTGGGCCGATTAATTCAACTGTGATTGAGGCCGCAAACATTAACAGTGCGCTCAATAGTGGCACGAACGTTTCAATTATCACCAACAGCAGCGGTACTGAAGCCGGAAACATCACTCAGCAAGCCGGAGCCACGATAGAAAAAGCCTCCGGGCCTGCTGCAACGCTCTCATTAGAAGCCATCAACGACATTATTTTGAATGACAATATTGAGTTTGCCGCTGGCGGATCGCTCACGGTTAATTTGACCGCAGATTCTGATGGTAATGGCAGCGGTTTAGTTGACGCGAATTCAGGCACACGACTGGAAACGGGAGGAGGAAACGTCAGCATTTCCGGTGCAGATGTTCAAATCGGCCATATTGACACGACGTTTAATTCTGTAGTAGGCGGTCAAGTCACGATCAATTCAAATAGCAATGTTGCGTTCGAATCCATTGATGCCAGCAGCAATGCTAGCGTTGCCCCAGCAGGCAGTGTCACGGTGATTGCCAACGGTACGGTGAGCGGAACAGGTTCAGTCGCCTCTGCACCCGATACCACAATCCGCGCAGTAGACAATCTTGGTGGCGGCACGGTCACGATTCAACATGATGGTGGACAGAACAACGTGCCGTTCGAGGTTGGAATCACCAGTTCCAACGGTACCGCAGGTGCGATCGCAACTGACAGCGTCCTCAATAGCGGCAGCTTTCCAGTCTTAGCCACTGACGGCAGCGTAAATCCCACACCTAATATCACCATTACGTCAGTTAATACCCCGCCCATGCTGTCCGTTACTGAACCCTTACCCTCTACTGAAGTTAATCAGCCCGTATCTTTTATACTAGGCAACCTGAATCCAGCCATCACAGATATCAACAGCGATAACACGACATTCATCGTCGATTCGATCAACGGTACTCTGCTGCGAAATGGAGTAGCCATCGCGCCCGGAGATGAAGTTGCTGCCACAGACCAACTCCAATACACTCCTTCAGCAGCCATCAGCGGAGAGGTCACAGCCTTCACGCTACAGGCAAACGATGGTGTGTCAAGCTCAGCCTCTGTTCCAATTTCAATTAATATCGCTCCTTCTGATAGCAGCGGCAACAGCAACGGAAATGGTAATGGCAACGGTAATAGCGGCAATGGAAACGGCAACGGCAATGATGGAAACGGTAATAGCGGCAATGGTAACGGCAGTAACGGCAACGGCGGCAATGATCCTGATCCAGGAATCGAGATCCCGGATGCTTCTGCCCTCACGCTAGAAACGGTTCCCTCCCTAAACTTGGCTCTACCTATAAATCAAAAACAAGTCGTTTTGCGCGGATTGGCTGTAGCCCAATCTCCTCCACTCGAAGAACTAAGTATCCTCGGCGTGGTGCTGCCGGAGCCTGGCTGGTTGATTGTGGAAGCCACAGTGGTTGCGGGGACAGGAAACGGTTCTGGCGGTAACAGTGGAGGGAACGCCGCCAACTTTCCTAGTTTTGGTTTCATGACCTCTACAGATGGAATACCATCTCAACCCGGAGATCCAGGTGGAACAGCGGATTTTGGCCAGCTACAGGAGCCTGATGATCCACCCCCTGACGACTCTCCGGTTGATTCAGAAGTTGATTCAGAGGTTGATCCGCAGACCGAGCCTCAGCCTGAAAATCCTTCTGCTGATTCATCTACTAGCGCTTCTGTAGAAGATACGGCTGCTGGAACGTCAAATGGAGAATCTTCCTCCTCTGCTTCAGTAGAGGTAGCGGAAGATCCCGCCAGTGAGGCGGAATCTTCAACCGGAGAGCCTGAAGCTGATTCTGTCGCAATTCGTCCGGAAGAAGCGACAGCAGAGCCAGCCCCGGAATCCACAACTAGCTCAACCGTCAATCAGCAACTCAAGAACTGTCAGGCCGAAGCCGAAAAAGTTCAAGCAACAGTAGCCCGCGATCGCACTTCAACCGTCTATCAGCGCCTGATCGATTGCTATCAGGGGAATCTAGCCACCGCTACCGCCCAAAACAATTCGCAGTGGATTGCCTACTCGCTCAACAACCTGGCCATTTCATACTTTGTCCTGGGCGATTATCTAACCGCGCTCGATTTACATCAACAGCAGCTTGAAAAAGCAACGGCTATCAACGATCCCACTCAAAAAGGGATTGCCTTGGGTGGCATTGGGGCAGCCTATGCCGCCTTAGGAGACTATGCCACGGCCATCGATTTCTATCGGCGCAGTTTAGAGGTAATGCCGATAGAAACCGCGCCCCAGTGGAAAGCCCTCACCTATCGCAACTTGGGCAACGCCTACTTCGCCGAGAAAAACTATACTCAAGCCGCTGACTATCAGCAAACCAGTCTCGACATTTCCCGTGGGGCAGGCGATACCTATGGTGAAATGCAAGCCTACGGCAACCTCGGTGCCACGTTAGCCATTCAAGGCAATTTTGCAGATGCGATCGCAGCCTACGAAAACGGGTTGGCACTTGCCACGACTTTAAACAACGAGCTAGAAACGGCCCAAATTTTGCTGGGACTCAGTACAGCCTATGCGTATCAGCAAAACTATGAGCAAGCCTATCGCTACAGTCAAGAGAGCCTCACAATTATCCGCCAATTGGGAGCCAGCTTAGGCGAAGGGATCGCGCTCACCAATCTGGGTAACGCGTTGCTCTATCTGGAACGATTGCCGGAAGCCGAACAGGCTCTGTTCCGTGCCGTCGCCATCTGGGAATCCCTCCGCGCTGGATTAGGCACCAACAATGACTTTAAGGTGTCTATCTTTGAAACTCAACTGGCCGCCTATCGCAATCTCCAGGAAGTTCTCGTCACCCAGGGCAAAATCACACCTGCCCTCGAAATTTCTGAACGGGGACGCGCCCGCGCGTTTGTCGAGTTGCTGGCGCGTGAGCAGTTCGATTCGAGGCAGGCAGGCGAATTATCTCCTCCTACAGTTGCTCAGATGCAGCAGATCGCTCGCTCTCAAAACGCAACTTTGGTGGAATATGCCATTATCCGCGACCAAACCGCTGAAGCCCCCCACGCGATTTCTGTCCAAAATCCCATTGAACCGCGCGATGCTCAACTCTATATCTGGGTTGTGCAACCCAGCGGCACCGTGCAGTTCCGGCAAGTTAGCCTGTATGACTCTCTCTCCGCCAGCTCCGTTCAAAGTGTAGTTACAGAAGCCCGTTTAGCGCTCACGGGTCGCAGCCTAGATACCGCCGTGGCTGCCAATCGCGGCATTGGCATAGTGACCGATGCCGCCAGAAACACACCCATCCGCCCAGGAGACTTTGTCAGACGCCAGGGCGACTTGCCCGACATTGCCCCCTACCAAGTGGTTTCAGTGTCTGCTGATGGCAAAACGGTCACTGTGACCCATCCCGAATTTGCCTTACCCAATCCAGTATTGCCCGTGGATCAAATTTATCGGGTAGACGAAGAAACACCCAAAACGAACCCACTTCAGCAACTACACACTCTGCTGATTGACCCGATCGCGGATTTACTCCCCTCTGATCCAACAGCTCCTGTTATCTTCGTACCCCAAGAGCACCTCTTCCTCGTCCCCTTCGCCGCCCTCCAGAACGCTCAGGGACAATATCTGATTGAGCAGCATACACCTGTCATAACTCCCTCTATCCAAACCCTTGAATTGCTCAACCAGACAACTGCTAGATCAACAGCTATCGCTACGGAAGCCTTGATCGTTGGCAATCCTAGCCCCATGCCTGGAAACTATGCTCCTCTACCCAGTGCTGAAGCAGAAGCTGCATCGATTGCTGATCTGCTTTCAACCTCTCCCCTACTCGGCGATGTTGCAACAGAGTCACAAATCAAAGAGCAGCTTTCTTCTGCCAATCTGATTCACCTAGCCACTCACGGGCAGTTTGACGAATCACAACCGCTCCAGGGAGCCGTTGCTTTAGCTCCAGATGCCCGCAACGATGGCTTTTTAACAGCGGCTGAAATTCTTGATCTGCCGTTGCAGGCTGACCTGGTTATTCTAAGCGCTTGCGACACGGGACGAGGCAGAATCACAGGTGACGGTGTGATTGGTCTGTCTCGATCATTCATGGCGGCTGGTGTACCCAGAGTTGTTGTCTCACTGTGGCAAGTGCCAGATGCTCCGACAGCAGAGTTAATGATTGCTTTCCACCAACAGCGACTCCAAGGTTTAGATACGGCTCAAGCACTTCGGCAAGCCATGCTATCAACTCGTGAAACCTATCCAGATCCAGCAGTCTGGGCGGCCTTTACTCAGATTGGAAATTCACCAACACCCTACTAAACCACTCAAGCATCCAGTACTGGCCTCATCTGTAGTGCTAATATGAGTTCTCTAATGGGTGCGCTCTAGAAACTGTTTGCCACAATCTTTGCACAAATAGCGTTGTCGATTGTAGCGATGCCCATTCTTCGACAAGCGGTCAGATTGACAGTAATGACATTTCATTACTTTTATCACTTTTTCATCCGTTGACTTTGGCTCTACATGGGGAGCTAGATAGGCGACGAGCAGAGCTTTGAGTTCTACGTAACGCGATCGGCGTTTACACTCCTCTCCCCTCAAAGCTTGCAGTAGTAGGGCGTTGTAGCACTGATGAACCGTTTCGGCGAGACGCTCACTCTTCTCAATCGGTAAAGCCGGATTCCACTGCCGCAAGAAGGTTGCATATTGTTCAATCAACTGATGATTAAACGTCTCGTCAAACAGCATAAATAGCTGAGGTGCCACAAAATATTGAATATAGACCACCTGCGGAATCGGGTCTTGAAAATAGGCGATATGAGCTTCCACCAGGCGATCGACAAACTCAGCAAACGGTCGCTTCAGATCCGCAGACTGCAATAGTTCCCGGTTTAGGGACGTCACGTTGTCCATGTGACGAGCTTCTAGGGCATGAAAGATAGCGAGTTTATCCGGAAAGAACTGGTACAGTGAGCCGATTGCTGTTTTTGCCCTGGCCGCAATCATGTGAGTGGTTGCGGCTTCGTAGCCAACTTCTACAAACACCTCGGCTGCGGAGCGCAGAATTTGCTCAACCCGCTGCTGGCTGCGTTTTTGCTTAGGCTGTCGTCTCAGGGGCATGGAGTGCGGCTGTGATTTGACCATCAGTGACTGAAAAACGTTCTTGACAAAAATGAATGATCCGTCGTATTTTCAGGATCAAACATGAAAGAGTTGTCACAATTTTACTATGTCACCCATTCTTCCTGGCGCACCTTGGCTGGTTGCTCATCGCTCGATGTTGGGCATTAACCAGCCCTACAAAATTTCCTTGAACGGACAAGACTATGTCCTCTGGCAAAATTCTCAGGGAGAGGTCTTTGCTCTCAATAATATGTGTCCCCATATGCAGGCTCCGCTGTCGGATGGTTGGGTCTGTCAGGAACGAAATACCATTACTTGTCCGTTTCATGCGCTGGAGTTTGACGGGCAGGGACGGCTGCATCAATCTGAAAAAGTGGGAAGGCAGCCGCTCATCACCCCGCTCGAATTCGTGATCCAGGGCGACTGCATTTGGACGTACGGTGGAATGAGTGCCAAAATTCCGGTTCCTGATTTGATTGAACGGGTGAGCCAGGATATGACCTTTGTCGGCGTTGCTGGAGAAAAGAGCATCCGGGGCACCTTTCTGCACAATCTGCTGATTAACTACGATTACAACCATCAGAACGGGACGCACCGAGAGCTATTTGGCATCAAAGCGAATCGCATTCCTGTCTTCGAGCAAGATGGTTACTGGGCCAAAGTTGTACAGGAACTTGATCGCAATGATCCGACCTTTGCAGACATTTGCCGCAACCCATTGATTCTTTCGGCACCCAAGACCTACACGGGCACGCTGGAATATGCGTTTCCAGCGCTGACAACATTTAAAACTCGCTTTCCATTGGGCGAAATTTTGCAGGTGCATGTGCTGTATCCTGAAGCTGCAACCCACACAAAAACCTTTGTCCTGGTTTTTGCTAAGTTCAATCATCCCGTTTTGAAACCGCTGTTAAAGCGATCGATGTTGAGTGCCGTGGCAACCGTTGTGGAACAGGATACACGAGCAATCGAAACGTCTTATCCGCGTCAGCCTGCAAAGATTCGCTTACCCAACGAGGAGATCATGGTTCATGCGGAGAAACTTTACCGGGAATGGTGAGGTAATATCAAGTCTGTTTGAAAACCCAATTTATTTTTTGTAAAACGTTTGCAGAGCAAACGTTTTACAAAAAATAAATGATGGGTTTTCAAACAGACCTTATAAGGCATTGAGTAGCCGATTAGCCTGGATTCTGTACGAAAAGTGAATGAGGATAAAGGAACAAGCCTGAAACGCTTTAGAATCAGGCTCTTTCAGCAGTAAGTTGTCCTAATTTGGCAAGGATAGAGCGCGAAAACGGAGTGAATATTCCGATTATGGAAAGCCCTCAAAAGAGGCTTCAAAGCCATCGCCGTCTGGGGAGGCGCACATGATGCCTGCTTGAATCGTATCGCCGGGTAGATAGGTCAATCTGAACAACCTGTATTCTGACGTGTCGTCCCGGTAAGAAATGTGGATGGCTTCCTGGCGACGTTCGACTCGCAGATGGAGAACGTCGGGCGGGTTGGGTAGCGGCATCATCGACCAGTCAGAGTAGTCGTGGGTAACGACAGCGCTCAGGTTTTGCAGGCCACCGACAAACTCAATGCCAGTTTTGATCCATTGGTTTTCGTCAACCCGGAGCATGATCCCGGCCTGATCATAGAGGTCTGTGTAGTTTCCGCGAATGCCGACCTCCAGCACAAAGTCAGTGCTAAAGGTATCGAAGTAAAAGTGACCTGAGTCGCGAATGAAGCCATAGTGGGTTGTACGCCAAAAGTCGGTTTTGGGAGCGGTTTTAACGATTAGCCGATTGCCTGAATAAGTCCATTCAGGCGGTTCATTGAGCCACTGCATGAGGTACCTCAGATGTATAGGTGTGAGTGGGTAGCGTGACTGTAACGGTGGTGCCCTCGGTTGTGGAAGACTCGATCTGTAAGGTTCCGGCATGGGCAGGCACACAAAAATCCATTGCGCCTGCTGGAGTTTCAGGAGCATAGCGGCCAGCCCGAGAACTGATAATAAGAGTTTTCTTGCCAGTGAGCAAACCATTAAAGGTAGCTGTATCGCGGTTGTAGTCTACAGTACGACCGACGCGAATAACATTGAGACTAATTCGCGTGCTGCCGATCGAGCTGGGTAAGCGCGATCGCTACCAGCAGCAAAGCAATGGCAAATACTCTAGAGACATTGAGTGGATGCGTCGGCACGCCCAACCAGCCAAACTGATCCACCAGCAAAGACATGATCATTTGGCTACAAACGACCGCTAAAGTCGCTGTTGTTAAGCCTAATTTTGGCACCGTTAATGTACTCAAACTGACAAACGTTGCGCCTAATAATCCACCTAAAAATGCCCACCAAGGAACGTTGGCAAACTGTTGAAAATTGGGCGATTTAAACAGTCCCGAGGCAATCAAAATGGCCAAAATACTAAACCCAACCAGGAAATTAATCGCTGCCGCTGCGATCGCAGAGCGTAGCGTTTGCTTGAGGCGGGCATTGGCAGCCGAGCCGATCGCTAAAAAGCTACCCGCTGAACCAGCCCCAACGATGGCGAATAAAAGATCCATATTGCATCCGGAATGAACCTAGTTCCACCCAAGTTTGTGTTGAGTAGAATTGAGGCAGAGAGTTCAGA
>CBKWJC010000060.1:0-44667 GCA_966674685.1 uncultured bacterium | reverse complement strand
GTTGAAAAATGCTGTACAAATAAACACATGTCAAAAGCCGGGGCAGCGCTGCCCCGGCTTTTGACGTGTGTTTATTTATGCCAATCTACTTGATTCTTTCTCTATTTCCGAAAACGTATTTTAAGGCGTGAACCGTAGAAGTCTTCAAAAATGGCTCCACGGCTCTGTAAATCTTTCTTAGCTTCTGGAGTTAACCCCTTATTATTGCCAAATAGTGCCCGTTCAACGGTTGCGCCGTCAAAATTTGTTCCTTCAAGGTTGGCATTAATTAGATTTGCCCAACCTAGATCGGCACCATTGAAGTTTGCAGACTGGAGATTAGCCTTTCCAAAATTAGCTCTGATCAAGTATGCACCTGTCAGATCAGCACTTGATAAATCAGCATTTCTAATATCAGCTTTCTTCAAGTAAGCGTCATGTAAATCAGCCTGTCGTAAATTCGCGCCACTAATATTAATGTTATGCAGGTATGCACCTTTCAAATTTGCCTCTTCTAAATCAGCGCCTTTTAAAATGCGGTTTTCGCCGCCAGTGTTGGCCAATTCCCAAATAAGACGCCACTGTTCTGGAATTGTTGTTGTCAAGTCAATTAAGGCTCCTCTCAAGTTTGCGCCTCGGAGATTAGCATCTTGCAAATTTGCCCCACTCAGGTTGGTTTGGCTGAGAGAAGACTTGCGTAAGTCTGCTCCTTTTAAGTTAGCACCCTTAAGATTTGCACCCTTAAGGTTTGCTCCACTTAGATTAGCTCCGGCGAAATTCGCCTCCATGAATGAGCCTTGGCTAAGATCTAATCCGCTTAAATTTGATTTAGCAAGATCACAAATTGGATCAATGCCGAGAGTGTTGGCTAATTCCAAAAAATCGCTAGTACCTACCAACATCTCTTTTATAATTGCGGCTCTTATTTCTTCGGAAGTAGCAAAAAAAACCATACTGCTATTCCACCTCACCGATTGTTTTTGGCGACTGAGTATACCAATATGCCCAAGCAATTAGTACAAATTGAAACGGAAGTCGAATTGCCTGAAACCACCAAGTGTTAGGAATTCCGGCAATTTCAATTCCGTTAATTGCCATGTTGAGATTGGCTGGATATACAGCAATGAACAGTGCTACTAATCCCCAAGCAGCTAGATGACGAATTGGTGGAATTAACAGCGCGATTCCTAAACCAATTTCAATGACTCCACTGATATAAACCAGTGCGGCTGGATACGGCAAAAAGCCGGGCACAATTCGAATAAAGGGTACAGGAACTACAAAATGAAATATGCCTGCAGCAATAATACAAGCTGCTAGAATGACTCGCAAAACCTCTCTATTTTTCTGAAAAAGTTGCATCATCACATAGCACCCAACTATCTTTTCTAAGGCTAACAAGAGCATTAGCTTATAGTATCGACACAAAGAAAGACAATAAAGTTCCGTATCGTTACTATTTTTAGTCTAATTGCTGTTGCGGTAGGTAGGATATGCTCTATTGAACATAGCATGTTCTCTATTGGACACAGCTTCATGTTACAGGTTGAAGACCTTTGGAAATTTGCAGGCAAACGTCCTCTACTACAAGACCTATCGTTTCAAATCGCAGCGGGAGAGATTTATGGTCTCCTAGGGCCGAATGGTGCAGGTAAGACGACAACTATTAATTTAATCTGCGATCTGCTGCGTCCCGATCGGGGCCGTATCCAAATTGATCATCGACCTGTTTCCGCTCAGACCAAGCCTCTGATCGGGGTCGTTCCCCAAGAGAACTTGCTCTATCGCAATCTGACCTGTGCGGAAAATCTCCGCTTTTTTGCTCAGCTTTATGGTGTGCCGCGCAGACTGCGATCGCATTCTATTCAGGATTGTCTCGCAGCCGTGAACCTGCAAGAGCGCGCCAATCAAACCGTTGAAACCCTCAGCGGCGGTATGCAGCGGCGGCTAAGCTTGGCCGTTGCTCTGGTGCATCATCCTAAGCTGGTGATCTTGGATGAGCCGACCACCGGACTGGATATTGAAGCTCGCTATGAAGTGTGGGAGTTAATTCGTAATCTACAGCGCCAGGGAATCACGCTCTTACTAACGACACATTTGCTAGAAGAAGCTGAGCGATTGTGCGATCGCATCGGCATTATTCGCCAAGGTCAGATTTTGGCGGAAGGAACATTAAGTGAACTTCAGCGCTATGTTCCTGCTAAGGAAGTTGTCATGATCAGCACAGTGGCAGAAGCAGCAGCAATTGAGCAGGTGAAACCCTACGGATTTGTGCCCCGCCGCTACGGATCAGACCTCGCCTTCTGGATTCCCGAACACTTGGAACTGCGGGAAATTCTCGATCGATTTGACGGCATTCCACTGGATTCTATTTCACGTCAGCCTGTGCGCTTGGAGCATATTTATGTGGAGATTGTACAGCAAGGCAATATGCCGAAACCATTGATAAACGCTACAGAAACGGAAACACCTGCTTGACAACGTCGAAGCGCGAACAGTTCCAACCATCTATATGAGAAGCAATTAATCCCTGCTCATTGAGTTCCAATTTACTCCAGCCTGGAATTGAAATTCTCGGTTTCCACCAGGTTGGAGCGGTGAAATGTAGCGTCCATTGGGTGGAGATCGTGTGTCCTTCCTGCTGAATATCATGCAGCTCCATGTGGGTTTCAATAAACCATTTTTCAATGAAGCCAATCATCTTGCGATATTTTTTGACACCTCTAAATTCATTCAGCGGATCTTTAAAGTAAACGTCATCTGCATATAGATCGAAGCTTTGATTACAGGGAAATCGCTGATAGTCATCTTTGAGAATGTCAACAACGTTCATGGATTCATGACTTTATAAACGATGCTTATATTTTTGGAGGTAATGTATCGAGTTTGTGCTGATTCGCTAGAACTAGCTGATTAAGATTGGTATAAAAGTACTACTAGTTAATGGCTTTTGCTAGATTACGGGAGCGCTCTGTTCCTCTAGCTAGATCTTTTTTTATTCTTCAATCACTAAGGATGCATATGCATTAGAGGCGAGAGGGCTGCGATACCGATTACAACAGCCAGAATTTGAAATAGCCAAAGCAAAGAAGCTTGCATAGTTCTCATCTCGTTTTGGTCAAAGTCTTTGATTGAAAGTCCTGTCTGAAACTATGAGTAAAATGTTCCAGCATTGCATCACCTGAGGGCTGATAATTAAACTCTACAATCACCGTGACGCAGAAATGTGAAAAATCCGATAACTTTGGACTTTACTAGCTAAGTTCTAGCAAAAGAGAGACTGTTAAGTTAGATATAATCCCGAATTCTCTCCTGCTCGAAATAAACAATTAGCAGGAGTTCAGTCATGAGTAGTAGGGAATTTGAACTACTTCGATATAGGGTCTACCTCAGCAGGAACACTGTTTGGCTTATCCAGTTAAGTAAGATACCGAATTCCTGCCATTACAAAAAATATTTAATAGTTATTTAATTGTTGGTGTCTAAAATTAGATTCTCCAATGCTGCTGCAACAATTGACAGTGCCACGACTGGAGCTGTTACAGCTCTCAAAACTCGTGTACCCAGAGAAATCGGTTGATAGCCAACTGCGATCGCAGATTCAACTTCGTCTGCTGTCCAGCCACCTTCGGGGCCGATGGCGATGGTTAGGTGATTGGGGGTGGATGGGTGGATGGGTGGTGGTTGGATGGCTTGCTGTGATTTGATCCCGGTCAATCTGAGCAAGATCAATTTGTAGTTGCTGCATGAGTGAGGGCCAGTTGCCACGGGCGACGGCAATATATTGCAGTGCCTGATTGGACTCTTGGAAAAACTGACGCAGGGGAATTGGGTTGCTGACGGTGGGGATCACGCGGCGTTCTGACTGTTCAGCCGCTTCATTGGCGATCCGCTGCCAGCGTTTGAGGCGGTTGTCGCTGGGCTTGAGCAATGTGCGATCGCTAATTACGGGGACGATTCGACTCACGCCAAGTTCTGTTACCTGACGGACGACTTCATCAAAACCGTTCCCTTTCGGCAAAGCTGCTACAAGCGTAACGGCAATCGGCAATTCGGTGTTAATTATTTGCTGATCGGCCAATTCTCGTAAAATCTGGGCCGATTGTCCTTCGGCGGCTAGTTGGGAAAGCCACCAGTGCCCTACGCCATCCATTGCAACAAACTGATCCCCGGTTTCTAGGCGCAGCACCCGATGCAGATAGTGGTACTGTTCTGATGTCAGCACGATGTAGGATTGCTCGGACTGTTGAGTAATCTGACTGCTGGATACTGTAATTCGCTGAAGTTGAGCCACAGGCGAGAAACTTGATTATTTATTGCGTTCGGTACGCTACCGTGTTGCACAAATCAAATTTTGCCACGGATAATGAGTATCACAACGATGTAAAGCTGTTTATCGTAGCCAAGACCGAGTGGTGACAGTCGAAACTGAATTTTTGAAGCAGATTGATGCTTACCTGCGCGAACAGGTTGCGCCCTATGCTGGAGTCCTGGATCACGATCCGCGTGAGCTAGAATCGGCGCTGCGACAAATGGGCGATCGCAACTTACTCGCCTTACGCTTATCAACCCGCTGGGGCGCACCCGAAGTTGATCCCCTGACCTTTTGGGCCTTTCAAGAACAGGTGGCAACGTATTCAGGCGCATTGGCCTTTCTGCAAACCCAGCACCAAAGCGCGTCTCAAATGCTGGAGTACAGCGACAATAAACCGTTACAGAAAGCCTATTTGCCCTATCTCAGCTCTGGTCAAATTTTGCTCGGTATTGGATACTCCCATTTGCGCCGCACCGATCCGCCTTCGGTACGTGCGAAAGCGGTCAAAGGTGGATTTCGGGTTTCGGGAGAAGTGCCGTGGGTCACGGGGTATCAGTGCTTTCGGGAGTTTATTTTGGGGGCGCAGCTAGCGGATGGTCAGTTTGTCCTTGGGCTGGTGCCGCTGGCTAGCGTGACCCAATCCACGACTAGCAGCATTGAACTCAGCCCTCCCATGCAGCTTGCGGCGATGGGATCAACTCAAACCGTCAAAGCTCGCATCACGGACTGGTTTATCCCCCAAGACTATATCGTGGCGGTTCATCCGGCTGACTGGTTGGCTCAAAAAGATCAGCGTGGTGCGCTCAATCACGGCTTTTTTGCGATTGGTTGCGCCCGTGCTGGTCTCAATATCATGGCCGCTGTGCAGCGTCAGCGTCCCGAATTTGTGACCACGGCTTGGAAAGCACTGGATGAAGAAGTTCGCACCTGTCGGCAGCAGATGTACGCAGCACAGGCTGGCAATAGTGAACCCGCTCAGCGAGTGCAACTGAGGGCTTGGGCGATTGATTTGGCGGTTCGCTGTGCTCAAGCAGCCGTTGCCGTCACGCGGGGATCAGCCAATTACAGCTACCATCCAGCTCAGCGGGTTTATCGTGAAGCCTTAGCCTATACGGTGTTTGGTCAAACCACTGATGTGATGGAAGCGACACTTAATCGCTTAGCCAAACGATATTAGGTGTTATAAGCCATCTAGAAAATTATTCGACAAAAGCCCGCACCTGGTGCGGGCTTCGTTGATTCTTCTTTAGAATTATCGTTTTGGCTTATCTTCGCCTTCAACATACATCGGTGGCTCAACGGCGAAGTTATCTAAACGGCCTGCTTCGTCAATCACATAGCCATCCGTCGTTCTCATACCGCTGCCTTTTTCTTGTTCAGCTTCAGCTCTGACATCCTGCACATTTTCGTCAACGTGCTCGTCAGTGGGAATCTTGGTATCGGCAGGGTTTACATTGGTTGGCTGAGCCGTTTGCACACCCCATTGGCTACCGGGGGCACCACGACCTGGCTCTGCTTCCTTTGGATTGCCGGGCATATTGCGATTTTGTTTATCTGCCATATTATTTGCGTCCTCCTTAACGGTGCATGAATAGTGCATTGGTTTCACCTTATTTCAGACCCTAGGTTTCATGAGTCTTTCAGAGGAGGGGATATTGATTCAGGCATGTCTTTCGCTGGTCATGGATTTGGCCGTATGGAAGGAGGAGATGCAGGCTAAAATGCCAGGGTTAAGTCAAGCACAACGTACAAAGTTACAGTCATGACCGACGCTAAATCGCCCGCAGAGGCCCACATTGAGACTCGGATTGAAACAGATAGCATGGGCCAAATTGCAGTACCCGCCGATCGCTACTGGGGTGCACAAACCCAGCGATCGCAGATTCACTTTGCTATCGGTCATGACACCATGCCGCGCGAGATGATTCGGGCGCTAGGCATTTTGAAAAAGGCGGCTGCGATCGCAAATCGGGATCTGGGTAAACTCGCACCGGAAAAAGCAGAGCTAATGCTAAGAGCAGCAGATGAAGTAATCTCCGGCCAGCTTGACGATCATTTCCCTCTGCGGATCTGGCAAACGGGCAGCGGTACGCAGACCAACATGAATAGTAATGAGGTGATTGCCAACCGAGCGATTGAGCTAGCCGGGGGCACAATGGGCAGCAAAGATCCCGTTCATCCCAACGATCACGTCAATATGTCCCAGTCGTCTAACGACACGTTTCCGACGGCGATGCACATTGCGGCAGTGGAGCAAATTCACCACCATTTGTTGCCGATGGTGACTAAGCTGCGGGACGCTCTATCTGAAAAGCAGCAAGAATACGCGGAAATTGTCAAAATTGGCCGCACTCATTTAATGGATGCCGTTCCTCTGACACTAGGGCAAGAGTTTTCGGGCTATGTCGATCAATTGGATAAAAATCTGGTTCGCATCCAGCAAACGCTGCCGGATCTCTATGAGTTGGCAATTGGCGGAACCGCCGTCGGTACGGGACTTAACACCCATGCCGAATTTGCCGATCGGGTGGCGGCCCAGATTGCCGAGATGACGGGTTTACCGTTCGTCAGTGCGCCAAACAAGTTTGCGGCACTTGCTGCCCATGATGCGATCGCAATGACCAGTGGAGCACTCAAAACTCTGGCCTGTTCTTTAATGAAAATTGCCAACGACCTGCGCTGGCTGGGATCAGGTCCCCGCTGCGGTTTGGGGGAGTTGCTGCTACCCGCCAATGAACCAGGATCATCGATTATGCCAGGTAAGGTCAACCCCACTCAGTGCGAGGCAATGACAATGGTCTGCGTTCAGGTTTTAGGCAACGATGCAGCTATTAGTATTGCAGCCACGCAGGGCAATTTTGAACTGAATGTGTTCAAGCCGATGATGATTTTCAATCTGCTGAATTCGATCCGTTTACTGGCCGATGCCTGCCATCTGTTTACTGAACATCTAGTGGTGGGCCTGCAGGTGAACCGCTCTCAAATTCAACACTTTGTCGAAAACTCGCTCATGCTGGTGACGGCGCTGAATCCCCATATTGGCTATGACAATGCCGCCAAAGTCGCGAAAAAAGCCTACGCTGAGCAGATTACGCTGCGGCAAGCCTGCATTGACCTGGATTTGCTAACCGGGGAGGAGTTTGATCGGTTGGTGCAGCCAGAGGAGATGGTGTGACGGACAGGATAAAGGATTTTGAGGTTGTAGAGAAAGGATAGAAGTGATGGGTGCAGCAGGGGAGAGGCGAGGAGATCTTTAAAAAGTGGATTTGAGCGCAGTGAAATGCCAAGTCAAAATTCACCAAGCAAGAAGGAAACTGGAGATTACCTGTAAGCCTTTGTTTTTGCGGTATTCAGCGATACTTCATGCTGGTTAAAGGACAGTTTGTTTGGAAACCCTGACGCTTTTTTTAGAAATTTCCACGAATTGTATAGTTATGTTATTGATATTGCGTTAAGATAGCGATTGCGAACGCAACTGTCGTTGGTATAGCTCCTGCTTCTAGGGGTGAAAGATATCCCGTAAGTTTCGGTTAACGTCGGTGCGATCGCTTTGAGTAAGCTTAGGTGCTTTATCTGATCACTGTTACGCTAGGTTCGAGGTTTCACTCATCGAGTTGCTTAAGGGTTGGCGCTGAGTGGAATGGTTCCGAAGAAACTAGAACAACGGTTTGACGAGGTTACCCTAATCCGACCTAAGCTTAAACTGACCTGAAACTATTTGGATACTATTACCAACGTTCATGGGAAATCTTCCGACAATTGCCATCTCTCATTTGGGGTGCGAAAAAAACCGAGTGGATACCGAACATATGCTGGGCCTGCTAGTTAAGGCGGGCTATTCGGTAGACTCCAATGAAGATTTGGCAGATTACGTCATTGTCAATACCTGTAGCTTTATTCAAGAGGCGCGGGAAGAATCTGTACGGACTTTGGTCAATTTGGCTGAAGCGAAAAAGAAAATTGTGATTACAGGCTGTCTCGCGCAGCACTTTCAGGACGAGCTGTTATCAGAAATTCCAGAGGCCGTCGCGGTCGTTGGGACAGGTGACTATCAGGGCATTGTCAACGTCATCGAGCGGGCACAAGCTGGCGAGCGGGTAAAAGCCGTTTCGGCTGAACCGACCTATATCGCTGATGAAACGGTGCCGCGCTATCGCACCACTACCGAAGGCGTCGCTTACGTGCGGGTAGCTGAGGGTTGTGACTATCGCTGTGCCTTTTGCATCATTCCCCATCTGCGTGGCAAACAGCGATCGCGCCCTATCGAGTCGATCGTGGCTGAGGTTCAGCAGCTTGCAGAAGAAGGCGTGCAAGAAGCGGTATTGATTTCCCAGATCACCACCAACTACGGTCTGGATATTTACGGCGAACCCAGACTAGCGGAACTGCTACAGGCTTTGGGCAAAACTGACGTTCGTTGGATTCGCATGCACTATGCCTATCCAACGGGGTTAACCCCCAAGGTACTAGATGCAATTCAGAACATTCCGAACGTCCTGCCTTATTTGGATTTACCGCTCCAGCATTCCCATCCCGAAATTCTGCGAGCAATGAACCGCCCCTGGCAGGGACGAGTCAATGATCAAATTATTGAGCAGATCAAAACAGCGCTACCCAATGCGGTGATGCGGACAACACTGATTGTCGGCTTCCCAGGTGAAACAGAGGAGCACTTTGAACACCTAAAAGCATTCATTCAGCGGCATGAATTTGATCATGTGGGTGTGTTTACCTTCTCCCCAGAAGAAGGGACACCTGCTTATAGCTTGCCAAACCAGCTTCCTCAAGCGGTGATGGATGCCCGCCGGGATGAGTTGATGATGATTCAGCAACCGATTTCGCTCCGCAAAAATCAGGCTGAAATTGGCAAAACTGTTGATGTCTTGATTGAGCAAGAAAATCCGACGACGGGTGAGTTAGTCGGTCGCTCAATGCGATTTGCCCCCGATGTAGATGGAGTTGTGTACGTCCAAGGACAGGCGCGGCTCGGTTCTATCGTATCGGTTCAGATTCAAGATGCAGATATCTATGATCTGCATGGTGTGGTTGTTTAGCGTCTGAATCGTAGCGGTTTCGAAGCAAGTTCGAAGCAATTTCACTGTTATCGATTACAAACTCAAGAGTAGAAAACACATGACCCTTTCATTCAAAAGTCTCGGTCTATCCGATGCGCGCGTAAATCATCTAGAGAAGATTGGATTTACCAGCCCAACTGCGATTCAGGCCGAAGCTATTCCCCACCTACTGTCCGGTCGCGATGTCGTTGGACAGGCACAAACAGGTACGGGTAAAACCGCAGCGTTTGCGCTGCCTATGCTAGAGCAAGTTGATGTCAATTCTGGCGCAGTGCAAGCACTAGTTTTGACTCCCACGCGGGAACTGGCGATGCAGGTGTGCGAGTCCATGCGGGACTTTAACATCGATCGCCGTCTGTATATCATGACGGTATACGGTGGTCAGTCAATTGAGCGCCAAATTAGTCGCCTCCGCAAAGGTGCCCAAATTGTTGTCGGTACTCCCGGACGAGTATTAGATTTACTCAGTCGAGGGGCGCTGAAGCTCGATAAGCTGAGCTGTCTGGTTCTGGACGAAGCTGATGAAATGCTGAATATGGGCTTCATTCAGGATGTCGAAGACATTCTGAGTCAGGCTCCGGCTGAGCGACAAACGACGTTCTTCTCGGCAACGATGGCTCCGGCTATTCGCGAGCTGACAACCAAGTTTTTGCAGTCGCCTGTAACGGTTACGGTTGAGCATGCCAAGACGACGCCGAAGCGAATTCGCCAAGTTGGCTATGTTGTGCCGCGTGGTTGGTCAAAGTCTCGGACACTCCAGCCCATTTTGGAAATGGAAGATCCAGAATCGGCCATCATTTTTGTGAAGACTCGTCGTACTGCAGCTGATCTCACGCGTCAGCTTCAGGCCGCTGGCCACAGTGTTGATGAGTACCACGGTGATTTAACTCAGCCTCAACGGGAGCGGTTACTGCTCCGGTTCCGCCAGCGTCAGGTGCGCTGGGTGGTTGCGACCGACATCGCTGCACGGGGTCTGGACGTTGATGACCTAACCCACGTGATCAACTTTGACCTACCCGATAGTAGTGAGAGCTACGTTCATCGGATTGGCCGCACAGGTCGGGCTGGTAAAGAAGGCACGGCAATTTCGATTTTGCATCCCTTAGATAAGCCGATCATGCGCCGAATTGAGCGCCATGTGCAGCAAAAAGTAGAGATTTTAGCTGTACCGACTCGGGCTGAGATCGCAGCGCGCCACTTGGAAAATCTGCAAAGCCAAATTCGCGATGCGATTACAGGCGAGCGGATGGCATCATTCTTGCCGATTGTGTCTCAGCTTAGCGAAGAATATGATCTACGTGCGATCGCAGCTGCGGCATTACAAATGGCCTACGATCAAACTCGTCCTTCCTGGATGCGGATGCAAGCTGATGCTCAGGATGAGCCAACCTCAGCACCGCAGAAGAAGTTCAGCAAGCGTAGCCCCAACAAAGGGAAGTCAAAATCCATTCCATCCAAGTCATCACGCTAGAGCGTGTGGCTGACCAATAGCAGCCTGCAATTGAGCTAAAAACTACTTACCTAAATCGTTGTGCGGCGATGCCGCGCAACGATTTAGACGTTTGGGATCGGCACATTAGCACCATAAATGGATCCAGTACTGAGTGATGGAGTGGATGGATGATGGGGTGATACTCCGTTACTCCATCACTCTCGATCTCAACTACTCATTTCGACTCCCTTTACAGCCTTTGTATCCGGTGCGTTTCGCTTCGCTCTACACACCCTACAACCCTTTACAACCTTACTGATGTAAGGTGCGACAGCAATATGCAGAAATATTACGGATACGATCAAAATATTGCTCAATATAACAATTCATCTCAATGCGAAAACCTTTCCAAATATACTGATAACCCTAGAGGGTTAAACGTTTGGGCAACACGTTAGCCGTCTTGATCAGTTAGCGATGGGTTGAGCAAAAGTAGCATGGTAGAACAAAAGTCAACAGTTGTGATTACAGGAGCCTCGTCCGGTGTTGGATTGTATGCGGCTAAAGCATTAGCTAAACGAGGCTGGCATGTAGTGATGGCTTGCCGCAACTTAGAAAAAGCCGAGAAAGCGGCTCAGTCCGTTGATATGGCACCTGGCTCCTACACCATAATGCCGTTGGATTTGGCGTCCTTGGACAGCGTCCGCAGCTTTGTTAATACGTTTCGGGAAAGTGGTAAATCGCTGGATGCATTGGTTTGCAATGCCGCAGTTTATTTACCGCTGGAAAAAGAACCGCTACGCAGTGCTGACGGATATGAGCTAAGTGTTGCTACCAATCATTTAGGTCATTTTCTGCTGTGCAATTTGATGCTAGATGACTTAAAGCATTCGCCAGCAGAAGATAAGCGATTGGTAATTTTGGGCACAGTGACCGCTAATCCGAAAGAACTCGGCGGTAAGATCCCTATTCCGGCACCACCGGATTTAGGAGACATGAGCGGATTAGAGGCTGGCTTCAAAGCGCCAATCTCAATGATTAACGGTAAAAAATTTAAATCCGGTAAAGCTTATAAAGACAGCAAGCTGTGCAATGTTCTAACGATGCGTGAACTGCACCGCCGCTATCACGACTCGACCGGGATCACCTTTAGCTCTCTCTATCCGGGGTGTGTTGCTGATACGCCGCTATTCCGCAATCACTTCTCGCTGTTCCGCACAATTTTCCCGTGGTTCCAAAAGAATATTACGGGTGGCTATGTATCGCAGGAACTGGCGGGTGAGCGCGTTGCAGTGGTAGTTGCAGATCCAGAATACAAGCAGTCTGGAGCTTACTGGAGCTGGGGCAATCGTCAGAAAGAAGGCCGCAAGTCTTTCATTCAGGAAATGTCAAATGAGGCATTGGACGATACTAAAGCTGAACGTTTGTGGATGCTAAGCGAAAAGCTGGTTGGTTTGGCCTAAACAGCAGCTCTTTAAAGGCAGTGGGGGGCATAGCGTGCGCTATGCCCCCCACTGCCTTTAAGGACACTCATTATGCTTCGGTGTTGCGAAGAGTTTGTGCCGCTAAATAAAGTTTGCTCCATTCGCTAGTAATTTGATTGACGCGTTTATTGAGCGCTTTTGCGATCGCATCAAAATCCTGCCCAGCTCGCAGTTTATCTAAAATAAATGCCTGTTCCGGTGTTAAATCAGCCTGAAACTTGTTCCACTGATCAGGCGTGAGGCCCAAATTATTGTCTTTCAGCGCCGTACCCAGCCAGCTCATCACCAGTTCAGGCCGATGCTTGAGGCTAAACACGCGAACGGCATGATAGCTAATTTTTTCCCGCAGCCGATAGACATCATTAACAGGTAACTCCATACGCTGAGCAATCACGTCCTGGCTGTAACCCTGTAGATGAAGTTCTAACCACTGCACCGCCGTCTCGTCTAGCTTTTCGCGTAGATAATCAGCAAATGACTGCTTCACTTCTGCCCGAACAACCTGCTGCTCCTCCAGGAACTCCTGCTCTTGGTAGCCAGCAATCGCCTGATTATCAATCAAGCTAATCGTGCTATCCGACTCATCCGTACCAATTTCATCCGAAACCAGGCGAATCAGCTCCTCACTTGGCACTTGGGTCATGCCGCCCTGCTGCGAGCGCCGCAGATAGTTAACAAAGCGATAGACGAGCAGTGGCTGATTGCGAATTGGACGCAGACAATACTCTTCCGTACTCGCCAGCATCAGCACGTTGCGGAGCTGACTTGAAGTCGTACATTGTCGAATCCAGGCGACCTGCTCCCGCAAATTCTTGTCCCGCAGCAGCATTTCCTGAATCACTTCTTGCAGGACATCGCGAACCGTCCGTTGGCGATCGCGGCTGAGAGCAATCCAGGTTCGAATTTTGTTACGAATCAGGAATAAACTGCTCAAGCGTTGAATCAATCGACAGTACGCCTGATCTGCGCTCACGCCTAAATAACGCTGTTGCAAAATTCGGTAGCGATAGTCCATTGCTCGATTTGCAATATCCAGTTCATGGGCGTCAAAGGCATTAAAGCGCCCTGGATCATCGCCCAGCAACCATTTGACAATGCTGGTTCGAGTCGCATTGTCCAGGGCTGGATAATCATCCTGGATACGGGAATGCCAATCTTTTTCGATGTCTTCCGCTGAAACCATCAATTGCAGGAAATCGTACAGCTAGATTTTAAATTTAGTATGAAGCAAACGGATGCAGAATGCGTCACCCTATTCGGGGAATCATCATGATTCGATATTATCGGTTTCTTCGATAGCTGCAACTAAATGGCGCAGTGATTCTGTTAATTGTGCTAGTTGCGACAGAGTGGCATCGTGGTTTTCAGCCAGTGTTTGAATAGCATCGCTGAGGGCAAAGATCTGATAGCCCTGTTGCTGCACCTGATGTACAACATTATCGACTCGATTGGCTAACTGCTCGACAGTATCGGTAGTCGCAAGCACAGCTTCTCCAATCTTGCCTACGATACTGTCTAAATCTGGAGTCTGCTTTTCCACCTTTTCTCCTCACTTCATCAAAACTTCATTAAACAGCGGCAACACCCCAATAAATGAAAAGATTTTACGAAGCCCTCGTTCTAGATAAACCCATAAATCTGGCAGAACCTTTATCGTTAATCAAAGTTTTTAGTGATTCCACGTATAAACTAAGGTAATGATCTGACCAAGATCGCAAGTATTTTTACGTAGCCAATGTTACATAATACACTTGAGCCTTGCTAGAACAGGGTTGCAAAGGAACGATGTGTCCTATGACGAATTCCACTCTACCATTAGAAACCACTGGCTTCTCGGCTACTCATCCTTCAGCCTCATCATTTATAAAACGTCTAATTGATATTTGTGGAGCACTAATTGGGCTGTCTCTGCTAGCCTGCATTTTTGTGCCTATTGCGATCGCAATTAAATTAGATAGTCCTGGCTCTGTTCTATATACCCAAGAGCGGTATGGACTTAATGGACGCACCTTTACCCTGCGTAAGTTTCGCTCAATGGTACCCGATGCGGACTTGCTTAAGAACCAGGTGGCAAACGAAGCAAAAGGACTCATCTTTAAAAATCAAAATGATCCACGAGTGACTCGCGTAGGACAGTTTTTGCGCCGCACGAGCTTGGATGAGTTTCCCCAGTTCTGGAACGTACTAATGGGGGATATGAGTTTAGTGGGTACACGTCCTCCCACGGGTGATGAGGTAGCAAAATATGAGCCGCACCACTGGCAGCGGTTAGCGGTAAAACCGGGTCTGACGGGTGAATGGCAGGTTAATGGACGCTCCTCAATTAGCGATTTTGAGGAAATTGTTCGGCTTGATATTCGCTACCAGGAGCGCTGGACATGGCTATATGACCTGCAAATTATCGCCAAAACGCTCAGCGTTCTGCTAAATCGCACCGGAGCTTATTAATACAAGCAGGCGAGCATACAGCGTTTTCCATCCTGGTGGAGTCTGAAAATGGTTTTCTGCCGGGGGCGGAAAACCACTTTCAGGAGCCTTACTAGACTGAAAAAGGCTGTCAGTAAACGCATCTGAGAAACCAGGAACACCTGTTTCTTGGATGCGTTTATTTATATCGAGTTCGTGTATAGTAACCCTGTTTAGCCTTTGTGAAACGCTTGCTAAGCAAGCGTTTCACAAAGGCTAAACAATAGGTTTATTAACCGGATTTCATATTACATGCAGGTGCTTAGATTAAACAGTGAAGTTGCGGTAATTCTGGGGGATAGTGCCGCTGAAATCCTGATATCTAGGGCTATACACCCTAATAGGGCGGGTTTTACCCACCAAATTCGATATGAATTCACCATTCGACGACTAAAATCGCCCCTACCAAGCATTTGCCACACACTAGAACAGACTAAAACGGAATATCGTCATAATCTGGTTGGTCGTCGCCAGCAGCAGCGGCTGAACTGGGGGCGCTAGTTGGGGCAGAGTAAGCTGTAGCAGCTTCAGACATGACCGGGGATGCCGCGCTTCCCATCTCCAAGGTGCCGCCCCAAGCATGAATTCGCTGCGCTGTTAACTCTGCTAGCTTTTCTTTGAAGCCTTCTGGTCGATCAACGGTATTCATATTGAGGCGACCTTCAATCAAGATGCGATCGCCGCTGTGATATTTTTCCTGAATTTCCTGGGCTAGATTGCCCCAGCCAATCACTTTGATGGCGGCAGGCGGATCGTCGGAACGCAGTCCTGGAAACTGCACCATCATTTCGGCAATCGGGGTTTGGGTGTCAGAGGTATAGCGCAATTGGGGGTCTTGAATAATTTCAACGGCTAAGATGCAGCTATTCATAATGTGACTAAACGTATGATTTCGATTTGAGCGTTCGGTAACAGGCTGCATATAGATACATCATCTATTGAACCCAGGGAGCGCTCCGGAGGGATGATCTCTCGGTTTTGTAGATGCGTTTAGGTATACCAGCCTGCTTAACAACGTTTGAGTGTATTAACATTAGCGAATTTTCGCTTTTGCAGGGGGAAAGATTGACAGAGTTGTAATCTCTCGGGTTGTAGTGCAAGCTGCGAGTCTATTCACTTCCGTGAAAGTGGCTGAGCGTATACACCAATGTGGTTGGCGACGGGTCTCTGACGCCTGGGGATATAGGTATGAATTGGCGAGTTCAGCAAGATATGTTGACTGGCAGTAAATTGATTGGTGTGAGGTGGCTCAATGACCAGTGTGCTGGAACCGCCGCCATCTAAATTGAGCGCTGTTTCTGCGCCAAGCTTTGACAAAATCGGCGTCAGTTCAGCCAGAGTTATTCCCTCGCTGTAGCCCGGTTGACGGCCATCGACAATGACAAACCATGGCTTTTGCTGTGATTGATTGATGGCCAGCACTGTGCGCGGAAATAGTCGATTCTGATCGCTATGAGTGTCCAAATCAGACGGTTGGCTGTTTTCGATGAAAATTTTTCGTCCAGTTAATGCATGCTCTTAGGTCGAGCGAGACGATATGTACCATGAGGGAGCGGGGCTGTGAAAGCACCTGCCGCTGATAGTAGACTCCCTGAAACAAGGGGCGTTCGGCATTTGTACGGGGCGGTCGCTGAAGCAGCAAGAAGCCGTAGTTTCCGACCAACAGCAGTAGTAAAATTCCAGTTGCTTGCCTGAAGCGTTTAAGGCGTATTTTCCAATTGGACATTGCTTTAATATTGCTACACCCGGTTGGCTTCATCGTGAAGACTTCAAATTTCGGCTGGGCAAGGTGCAAGAGTAGGCACAATTAAATTACAATCCAGACCAAGGCCATGTTGGTAGTTGCCAACGCGTGTCAGCTCTTGTTGTCTAGTCCACACATTAAAGAACATCAAAGATCAGTACTGGTGAAAGCATGACCACAACATTGACCACAACGTTCACAGAAGCATTTGCTTAGGTCTGTGAGTTAGAGTTTACTTATGTCTGCTTGTCTCGGGATTGCTGATTTTAAGGATGAATTGTGATGTGGGGCGGTGTCCCTATATCACAATTCATGCCTAGAGTAAGCAACGCCCCTGTCTCCAGGTAACTGATCAAGAGATTAGCTGTCAATTAAGTAGATTGACATACCTAAACGCATCTACAAAACCGAGAGAGTGTCCCTCCGGAGTGCTGCCCTAGTTTTGTGGATATGCATTGATTTGTATGCAGCTACTTAGCTGTTAGTCCAAACTCAAATTATTAACACCGAACGTTTACGCCAAATCACTATGTCAGAAAAACGCACAGGAGCTTTTATAACGGGCATGGTGCTGGGAGCCGCCGTTGGAGCGATTACCGGCTTATTGACTGCGCCAAAGACAGGCCGGGAAACCCGCCGCATTCTCAAAAAATCAGCCGATGCGCTGCCGGAATTAGCCGAAGATTTATCCAGCAGCATTCAACTACAAACCGGACGACTTTCAGAATCAGCCCTGCGCCGCTGGGATGAGACTCTAGTGCGGCTACGCGATGCGATCGCAGCCGGACAAATGGCTCAACAAGAAGAAGCCCAGTTTTTGCAACAATATGATCAGTATGACCAACTTAACCGTCGAGCGGTCAGCGAAGACTTCGATCGGGACGACAGTCGCGATATTGAAACCTCTAATTCTGCTTAGATAACATCCCGTTTATTTGCCCTAATCATCGACACAATCTCTCACTGCCTGTGTTTGAACCGATTCTCTGGCTGATTATTTCTGTTCTGTTGCTGGCAGTTAGTTTGGCTGCCGTATTTGTAGTAGCCTTGCCGACGCTCCATGAGTTAGCCCGTGCTGCCCGCAGTGTGGAAAAGCTCTGCGACACGCTGAGTCGAGAATTGCCGCCAACGCTTGAATCAATTCGCTTAACCAGTCTGGAAATTAGCGACTTGACAGATGACATGAACGAAGGAGTGCAAAGCGCTGGACGCGTTGTTCAGCAAGTTGATGAAAGCTTACAAACCCTACGGCACCAAACTCGTCGAGCCCGCATTACAACCCGCAGCGTTTGGGTTGGAGCACGAACCGCTTGGCGAACGTTCACAGGTTCCAGCTATCGCTCATCCAGGAACTTGCCCGCAGGCTCTCAGCCCATGAGCTTACCGAGACAGGCACAACCTGAACAGTCAAGATTTCCATCCACCCGCAGCCATCAGTCTCATGCTGATTCAAGACAGGATTCCCTTTAAACTGGCTTTCTAGACAGGGTGAAACCAGGGATAGGGATGACTCTCATCCAAGCCTCTTTTAACGTTTTTTAACGTTGATAGCTGATGTGTGGGCTAGTCTACGCCATCAACTATCAACTGCTTCCCCCTGTTCATCACCTTTCAAAGGCTAAGTCTTCTAAAGATTGACTGTTTGCGCGAAAAATCAATATTATTAGACTTAACATAAGAACTGTAAAGAAACGTTTACGATCTTCTCATAATCACTGCTGATCAAGCTGGTGAGCTGTTTTCACATTTTTAGAAGATTCCTAATGAGGTTGCCGATGCGTCGTATTCTTCCTGCTCATAGTGTCCTGAAAGCTCTGATGGCAATTATTCTCGCGATCGGTGTTTGGGCAGTTGCTCCATCTGCTCAGGCGTATGACAATCCCGAGCTTTTGCCTGAAGAAGCCACATCGGTGATTGACTTAGCCAAGTCTCTCAGCAGTCAGCAGGAAGCCGACCTCAATGCTGAACTCGAACAGTTTGAGAGCGAAACAGGCTGGAAACTGAGAGTCTTAACCCAGTTTGATCAAACGCCGGGACGAGCCGTTAAGGAATTCTGGGGACTTGATGACAACAGCATTTTGCTAATTGCTGATCCCCGTGGCGGCAATCTACTCAACTTCAGCGTTGGCGATGCCGCTTATGACTTGCTGCCCCGTACCTTCTGGATTGAGCTACAGACCCGTTACGGCAACCAGTTTTTTGTCCGCGACAATGGTGAGGATCTGTCCATCCTGTCCGCCCTGCATTCAATTGAGGGATGTCTCCAGCAGGGTGGCTGTAATGTCGTGCCAGGTCTGCCACAGGAACAGTGGATTTTAACGTTAGTTACCTCTATTCTGGGCGGTGCAATTTTCGGATTTGCGGCTCAGCCCCGCAATGGTAAAGTTTTTGCTTGGCAGTGGGCCTTAATCTTCTCTCCCCTGTGGGGCATTCTGTTTATCGCCTTTGGCATTGGCCCAGTGGTTACCCGCACAAGTGACTGGTTGCCGCTGACCCGAAATATTGCTGGATTTGCGATCGGAGCTTTAGTCGCTTATCTGTCACCCTACTTCGCGGCTTCTTCCACATCGGAAAATGAAACCTAAGCCAAGCTGTACAGCGGGATAGCAATGTTACGTTAGCCTGAAATTCACTGCCAACCAATGTCATTAAAGGCCGTTTCTAAATTGAAGCGGCCTTTAGTTATAGGTGCGATCGCTATCGCTATGTTTTTACCTTTACAGCCCTCTACAGCCTCCATACCCCTCATTCCTTAATCCTCTCGCCTCACATCACCCCAAAACTCAGCCTAACAATGTACCAATATGTTAATTAAGTAACATTCTTATCTTTTCGAATTCTCCGTCCTTGCTACGCTCAGCATTAATTTAAAACGTTCCCGATTTTCCTGCGGAGGGTAGTTGACGTGAATCAAAGGCGTTCCTTTCTCTTATCTCGGCGTCAAGTCATGCGAGGAATGCTGGCTGCCACAGCATTTGGGGTCGCAAAGTTTGGTACAGGCTGTAGCCCTTCGAGCGATGCAGCGAGTGGCGGTACAGAAGGTGGTGGTGAGCCATTAGTCATCGGTTTCATTTACGTTGGTCCCAAAGATGACTACGGCTACAACCAAGCTCATGCTGAGGGCGCAGCGGCAATGGCTCAGGTTGCAGGCATTAAACTGATTGAAGAAGCTAGCGTACCGGAAACAACAGCCGTGCTAGAAACCATGCGGAGCATGATCGAAATCGACGGCGCTAAGGTTTTATTTCCTACCTCATTTGGCTATTTCGACCCGTATATTTTGGAACTAGCGACTGAGTTTCCAGACGTGCAGTTTTTCCATGCGGGCGGACTCTACCAGGAAGGCACCCATCCTGGCAATGTCGGCAGCTATTTTGGCTACATTGATGAAGCGCAGTATGTGGCTGGCGTTGTGGCAGGCCAAATGACGCAGTCCGGCAAGCTAGGCTTTGTGGCGGCTAAACCGATTCCCCAGGTGTTGCGTAACATCAACAGCTTTACCTTGGGTGCGAAATCAGTGAAGCCCGAAATCACCACCCAGGTAATCTTCACGGGCGACTGGGCACTGCCAGTTAAGGAGGCCGAAGCGACTAACAGTATGGCTGACCAAGGTGTTGACGTTGTTACCTGCCATGTAGACAGCCCTAAGGTTGTGATCGAAACGGCTGAAAAGCGAGGTATCTATAGCTCTGGCTATCACGCGAATCAAACTAACCTTGCGCCAAGGGGGTATTTAACGGGGGCTGAGTGGGACTGGAGCAGTATTTATACTCAGATTGCCAGTGATCTCTTAGCAGGCAAAACCCTGATGAATGGTGAGATTCCTCATATTATGCGGGGTGGTTTGTCGGCCAAGTTCTGTAAGATGTCACCTTATGGATCTGCGGTGAGCGAAGAAGCCAAAACGGCGGCAGATGCGGCTAAGGAGGCGATTATGAGTGAGCAACTTGTGATCTATAAGGGGCCGCTGAAGTCAAATACGGGACAAGATGTGCTGCCCGCAGGTCAGGAATACAAACAACAGAATGTTGAGCTGGAGAAGATGGACTATTTGATCGAGGGGGTTGATGGGTCAGTTTCGTCCTAGAGCCTTGCATCGCGAATGCACTTGTAGGGACAGTTTTGCCAAGAAGGTGGATTGTAGGGGCAGGTTTAGCAACAAATGTGTCGATCCAGCTCTCAACTGATTGGCAAAACCTGCTCCTACAGGGCGCTGAACTGGTTTGAATCCATTTTTGGTGGCTGTTTGCTAGTTGCGATCGCACGTTACCTCCGCTTCATTTTCATTTCTGCTCTCCGTAGTACAAAACTTTATGTTGATTGGATATAACTGGCGACGGCCTTTAGAGTCGTTTGTGCTTCCTGTCGGTGCCATCCTATTTGCGCTGATTGTATTTGGCATATTCTGTGCTTTTGCGGGTGCGAATCCGTTTGGCGTTTATGCCTCGGTCTACAAGGCCGCCTTTGGTAGCTGGAGCGCGTGGCAAAATACGCTGATTCGGGCTTCTCCTCTGATGCTGACGGCACTGTGTACGGCGTTGCCTGCTCGGCTCGGCTTGGTGATTATTGGTAATGAGGGAGCGCTAATCATTGGCGGTTTAGCTGCCGTGATGGTTGGCCTCGCGATGCCGCTGGGACTATCGTCGTTTATCGTTTTGGGCTTGATGGCAGTCGCTAGCCTTGTGGCAGGGGGACTTTGGATCGCTGCGGTTGGGGCGCTGCGCTATTACCGAGGCGTGAATGAAACGATTAGTAGTTTGCTGCTGAACTATGTTGCGATCGCATTGATGAATCACTTAGTTGAAGGCCCAATGCGCGATCCGAATTTCGTCACCAAGCCTTCTAGCTTCGAGATTCCAGAAGCCTACTGGCTCGGCAGTTTGCCAGGTAGCCGGATTCATTATGGGCTGTTTTTCGGAATTGTCGCCTGTATCTTGGCCTACATCTTGATTCAGCGCACCACCTTTGGCTTTGCGGCTCGAACTGCTGGTGGCAATGTGCGAGCAGCCAAAATCGCGGGTTTACCTGTCGGTAAGCTGACGCTGGCGATTTGCTTTCTCGGTGGTGCAGCGGCAGGTCTAGCGGGCATGGTAGAAGTCGCAGCAGTACAAAAGCGAGCAAATGAGTCACTTAATGCTAACTATGGCTATGGTGGGGTACTGGTGGCGTTTGTAGCGAAACACAATCCTCTCGCTGCCGTGCTGGTTGCGGTTTTGCTGGGCGGCATTCTAGCCAGTGGCGGAATCTTACAGCGATCGCACAATTTACCGGATGCAACCGTGCTGCTATTCCAGGGAATTGTCTTTCTCTGCGTGCTGTACAGCGATTCTCTATATGGACGGTTCGCGTTCTTTCAAGAGCGCCCTGTTCCCACCACCAGCGTGCCGCCGACAACAGCCGTTAGCAGCTAACCATTTCTCTTAGGGTATTCCATCTAAAAAATGTCCCAGCTTGGCTCTCTTCCCCCACCCCCTACTTCAACATGGGAGCAGGAGCCAGAATTCAAAGTCCCTCTCCCAAACCTGGGAGAGGGATTTAGGGAGAGGGCAGGGTTGGATACGAGGATACTTTTGTTGGGCTACTTTTAGGGTGGGCGATGCCCACCAATCCCGTCACTTAAGTCTTATAGATTGAGCAAAATACTATGGCAGCAGAAGCATTGGGTTGGTGGGGCGTTCCCCTGGGCATTTTGGCCGGAACACTGCGCGGCAGTGCGCCGTTTTTGTTCGTCAGTTTGGGAGAATGCCTCACCGAGAAAAGCGGCAAGATTAACCTGGGCCTAGAGGGCGTTTTGCTCACGGGAGCCATGAGCGCCTACGGCATTTCCTACTTGACGCAGGGCATTGTGGGCGCAGAGCTGGCACCCTGGCTAGGCGTGCTCGTGGCAGGCATTTCAGGTATGCTGCTGGGCTGTATTCACGGTTGGCTGTCGCAGCAGCCACGGGTGAATGATGTCGCCGTAGGCATCGCCATGATCATCTTCGGCAGCGGCGTGGCGTTCTTCTTAGGCAAACCATTTATTCAACCCCAAGCGCCCCAGCTCCAAACGATTGATATCGGCGGCTGGATCAGCATTCCCCAGGTGCAGTCAGCCCTCCAGCTCAGTCCTTTGTTTTTGATTGGCGTGGCCGTGGCTCCAATTATGCAGTGGTTCTTTCGCTCAACCCGCTGGGGCCTGTATGTCCGTGCCGTCGGCGACAGTCCTGAAGCCGCGCGGGCAATGGGCATTTCGATTTTTAAAGTGAGAATGCTTAGCATTGTCGCCGGAAGCTTTTTGGCGGCAATGGGTGGAGCGTGCTTGTCGCTCTACTACCCTGGCGTTTGGACAGAGCGGATTTCCAGCGGTCAAGGTTTGATGGCAGTAGCGCTGGTGATCTTCGCCAAGTGGAACCCGATTCAGTGTCTCTGGGCCTCGCTGCTGTTTGGCGGGGCGCAGTCGATTGGGCCAGCGTTTCAGTCCGTCGGCATCGACGCGTTTTACTATCTGTTTAATGCTGCTCCCTATGTGCTGACGCTGATCATTATGATTATCACCTGCTCACCCAAGCGAACCCTGGTCGGTGCGCCAGGGGCGCTCGGCCAATCGGATTAGCAATTCAGCGCTTACCGCTCGTTCTAGCTTGTCCATACGGACACAAATCCAAAACTACACAGCGATCGCAGTTTGGATTTTTGTAGTAGCAGCACCGCTGACCGTGCAGCATCATCACTTCGTGGTGGTCATAGACCTGCTGAGCATTCCACTCATCGGGCAAAAGCGCTTCGAGCCGAGCGTGGGATGGCCCAACCGATAGGGTTTTGGGAATCAGCTCCAGCCGTTGAGCGACGCGATGATGATGGCTATCCACTGGCAGCGCCCGACGCCGCAGCCGACTAAAGCACAGCACCGCTGCGCTCGTCTTTGGCCCCACTCCCGGTAATTCTTCCAGCCAAGCACGGGCTGCAGGAACAGGCATATCTTTAAGAAAATCGAGCGACCATTCTCCGTCGGTCAACTCACTCACCAAGCGCAGCACTTGCTGAATGCGGGGTGCTTTCTGTTCTGGCCAGGTGCAGGGTGCGATCGCATGTTCCACGTCTGCCGTGGGCGCATCTCGTACTGCTGCCCAAGTTGGAAACTGTTCAGTTAGCTGCTTAAATGCTCGACCCGAATCGCGGTTTTTGGTGCGGTGGGACAGCAGCGACGAAACTAGCTCACTCAGCGGATCGAGCGTATGAAAATAAGGAATGGGACAGCTATATTCTGTGCAGAGTAGATTGTGAACTGCGATCGCTTTTCGCTGCAAGTCTGAATTGACTGATTGGGACATCAAAATCTTTTCCTTACTCTTGCCAATGTTTGGGATCATTGAGTACGTTGGCGCACATCGCCTGTCCACTCACCTGTCCGAGAATATCCCTCTGAAATACCTAACGTTTCAACCAAAGCTTCAAGAAATCACTTTTAAATTTGCCTATAGCGTTTCCCGCACTGGTGGAGTACGGAAGTGTTTCTCTGCCTCCGGCAGAGAAACACGAGAAGCACTTCTATGTACCTCACGAGGTTGAAAAATGCTATGTATGATGCCGATTAGACAAAACGCAATAATTAGTACTATGAAACCTCTCTAAAAAATCATTTAGAAGATTATCTTTCTGCGGCACTGCGTCGGCAACAATTTCCATATGAGTAACATATAACTTGCTAAAAGACTTAGACTTCATAATATTTTGGAGCGTAAGTAGAAACTAACAGTGCTCCATTTGTACGATCGAGCATTGTGTTTCTTTGTTGATAGTTGTACCAGCTCTCCTTCGTTTCGCGTGAGAATTGTAGAAGGCTATATAAATAGGGAGGTCGAGGAAAAGGATCTTTCAGTCTTGTCCCTGACCTGATTGAATAGGGAAGGCGTTATCAAGCTTTGTAGACAAATCCATGACTGAGACGGCTCTCCCTTCTTTAATCCAGCAGATGATGCAGCCTGAGTTTTATCCCCATGCGGTGACGGAAACTCCGATTCGGCTGATTCAAACCCATGTGTCCTATGTATTGCTGACCGGGGAGTATGTTTACAAGCTGAAAAAGCCTGTCAACTTCGGCTTCCTCGACTACTCCACCCTCGAAAAGCGCCACCACTTCTGCCAGGAAGAAATTCGGCTCAATCAGCGGGCTGCCGCCAAACTGTATCTAGAGGTGCTGCCAATTACCCAATCTAGCGATCAGTTCCAGTTCGGTGGCGATGGCGAACCCGTTGAGTATGCGATCAAAATGGTGCAGTTCCCCCAGGCGGCGCTGCTGACGGAAGTATTTGACCGGGGAGAGTTAACTGAGTCACTGCTGGAACGATTGGCAGGTGCGATCGCAGATTTTCATCTCAGTGCGCCAACCAGCGACGAAGTGCGTTCCTACGGCGAAATTCCGGCTATTCGGCAGTCGATTGATGAGAATTACGACCAGACGGAGCAGTATATCGGCGGGCCACAGACGCAGCAGCAGTTCGACGAGACGAAGGCGTATACTGATCAGTTCTTTGCTGAACGGGCTGAGCTGTTCCAGCAGCGGCAGGAGCAGGGCTGGATTCGCGAATGTCACGGCGACCTGCACTTGCGGAATATTTGTCTCTGGCAGGATGAGCTGTATCTGTTTGACTGCATTGAGTTCAACAAGCCGTTCCGCTTTGTCGATGTCATGTTCGACATTGCCTACATTGTGATGGATCTGCACGCCCGCGATCGCGCTGACCTCAGCACCGTTTTCCTCAATGCTTACGTGGAGCGCACGGGCGACTGGGAAGGTTTGCAGGTGCTGCCGCTCTACGTCAGCCGTCAGTCCTATGTGCGAGCCAAAGTCACCTCCTTTTTGTTAAATGATCCTTCGATTCCGGAGACCGAAAAAGCCGGAATTGAGCAGAATGCAGCCCTGTACTATCGCCTCGCATGGCAAATGGCGCAGCCCACGCAGGGGCAACTGTTCGTCATGGCGGGTTTATCTGGCTCCGGCAAAACCACCACTGCGCGACAGTTGGCCAAGCTGGCGGAGGCGGTGCATATCCGCTCCGATGCTGTTCGTAAACACCTGGGCGGCATTCCGCTCAATCAGCGGGGCGGCGATGATCTGTATACGCCGGAGATGACCGAGAAAACCTACGGTCGCTTGCTGGAACTGGGCATTACTTTGGTCTATCAGGGCTACACTGTGATTCTGGATGCCAAGTATGACCGAGTAGAGCGGCGGCAGCAGGTGATTGAGCAGGCTAATGGTCATGAGATTCCGCTCAAGTTTATCTACTGCGATGCGCCTGTGGAAGTACTGCGCGATCGCATTCAGCAGCGCACAGGCGACATTGCCGATGCCACGGTGGATGTGCTGGCCAAGCAGCACTTCGAGTCGTTTACGGATGCAGAGCAGTCTTACGTGACGACGATTCAAACAACCGCAGATGTTGCCTCACAACTGCGTGCCCTTGCGGAATCTTGATCCATAGCAATCAGCTCGGTTAGGGGCGAATCACCTTGCCCCTACAGGTGATTTCTACAGAATTGGATGGCCTGTTCTACGTTATCTGTTTGATCGGGATAAGTAATTGCAGGGCGCTCAATGGTCACCAGTGTAACGCCAAGCTGAGCAGCAACCTGCTGTTTCGTATCCTCTCCTCCGGCGGTGCCAGATGCTTTGGTCACGACCATTGAGATTTGCCACTGCTGCCACAGTGCATGTTCTAGTGCGGCAGTAATGGGAGGACGCAGAGCAATAATCCGCTCAGGGGTAAAACCAGCGGCTAAAGCGGCATTGAGGGCGACGGTTGACGGCAGAATCCGCACAAATAGCACGGTTCGATCTTGCCAAGGCTGGAATAGCGGTAGCCAGCGATAGCCTAGGGTCAACAAGACTCGCTGATTGGACAAAATATCGCTGGCGATCACATGTTCGATGGAAGGAAATGTTAGATGGCTGGAGTGACCTGATGCGATCGCAGGTCGTTCGTAGCGCAGGTAGGGAATTGCGAGGACTTGGGCGGTTGCGATCGCGTTTTCTGAAATGGCCACTGCATAGGGATGGGAGGCGTCTAGAATCGCGGAAATACCTTGAGTTTGCAGAAATCGGGGCAAATCATCAGCAACGAGTCGTCCGACCCAAATCTCTACGGTTGGAGATTGAGGATAAAGCTGACGGGCAGATTCGGTGGTGACGGTGATAAGACAGGGAATCTGATCCTGAATGAGGGCAGATGCGATCGCGGCGCTTTCTTGCGTACCGCCGATTAACCAGATTCGCTGCGAGCCTTTCACAAAAAATAAACCCTGTTGTGAGGGCGGGTTTGGTTGACCAATTGTGATTGAGAGTTTGAGTTAACGGATAGACCTGCCCCTACGGATAGGGTGGATTCATTGTCGCCAATAAAAATCTTGAAATCGCAATTTTACGTATCTGGTAGGGGCGAATGGCCATATAGCCCTTCGGGCATAGCTTCGCTAGCGCCCCTACGTAACGTCATTGGTTTCGATATTTCCTGATAAACATAAATTCACCCTGCCCCTACGGGGTGTTTTGGGAATGGATTAGGTTGGCCATTTGATGCAGAAACCGTGGAATAGCTCGCCTTCGCGCTGTTTAGTCACCTTTGCTCCCGATTGTTTAATCAGGGCTTTCCAGTTAGCCAGCGACTCTAGAAAAACTTCTGCACCGAGGTACGTTTCCAAAATCGCCCAGTTTTCGGCTAGGGGAATATCGGGATTAATTACGTCAAATACGAATGCGCCGCCAGGTTTCAGTACCTTTTGCACTTCTTCCATAACGGTTTGCCAGTAGTCCAAATCGTAGTAGCAGCTCAAGCCAACTGCGATCGCAAGATCAAAGTAATCCGCATCGTACTCTAGCTTATGAGCCGGAGCGAGACGCGCACCTTTAAATAGCTTGGAATTGAGTTGGGGGCTGCGGGAATTGAGGGTTTCCTGCGCGACGCTGCTGATTTCTTGGCCGTGGAAGTAGGCTTGCCACTCGTTCCAGGGGTAAATCAGAAAGCTGACGCCGCAGCCCAAATCCAGGCAGTGCTGATTTTTCTTGGGTTTCGCCAACTCCCAAAACGGGGTCGATTTTTTGGCGGCCAGCGCTCCGGATGCCCATTCGTGAAAAACGGGCATGGCTTCAACTTCAGCAGGCAAGTCGAACGGTTGCCGCTGATATTCTTTGTTGTAGCGCTGTGCGATCGCAGTGATCTGCTTTTGCCAATTTGCGGCTTGGCTACCGGGATGTTGAGACGCGGAACTATTGAACCAACTGTTTTGGGGGCGATTGGTCATTCCCTATCCTTTTAATGCTTTGTTGAAATTCTGACGATAGTTTTTGTTGGTCAGAAACAGGGGCCACAGCAGGGTTAGTGCAGCGCGATTTTGCGTAAAGTTGGTGCGATTGAAGCCTTTCCAGAAGCGAAAGGCACCATAGCCATAGCCACCCAGGGCCAAAATACCAATCAGTGGAAACATAATGAAACTCTCGCGGTATTTAATCGAAGTTTAAGTGTTTTTACAGTTCAAGTGTAGTCTAACCGACTCGCCATCGGTGGTGAAACACATATTTCTCAGCACCACTGAAGCTCCCCCGCTCCCCTGCTCATAACCCCAAATCCTGATTGATTGACGAAAGTTTTCCCACATAGGTTGGGTAGAGCGCTAGCGAAACCCAACGTCAATCCCGGTTTTGTTGGGTTTCACGTTGTTCAACCCAACCTACGCAAGAATAGCAATCGCCCAGCATTGATGAAGCGATTTGAGACAATCAAAGTTTAAGGGTCAATGAGGTAGAAGTGCGATCGCACTTTATCTAATCGGCTCGATAAAAGGGGCGCTGCACCACTTTTGCGGGATAGGTCTTACCGCGAATTTCGACTTCAAGTTCTTGTCCGACTTCGCTGAGTTCTGTAGACACATAGGCCAAGGCAATCGGTTTGCCGACTGTGGGGGCGAGGGTGCCGCTGGTGACGATGCCGACGGATGTGTCGTTGTGTAGCACGCGGTAATCATGACGGGCGATATTGCGGTCTTGCATTTGCAGACCCACTAAGCGGCGCTCAACACCATTTTCGTTTTGCTGCTCCAGGATAGGGCGACCGATGAAATCGCCTTTGCGATCGAGATGTACCAGCCAGTTCAAACCCGCTTCTAAGGGAGTGGTGGTGTCGTCAATGTCCTGACCGTAGAGCGCTAGTGCCGCTTCCAGTCGCAGCGTATCCCGTGCGCCCAGGCCGCAGGGCGTGATCTCCAAATCAAGGAGTGACCGCCATAGTTTTGTCGCGACGCTGTTGTCTACCATGATTTCGAAGCCGTCTTCGCCCGTGTAGCCTGTACGAGCCATGAAGGCGTCGTAGTCTGCCAACTGCGTCTCAATATGAGCAAAGCGTTTGACTTTAGATAAATCAGCTTCGGCAATGGTTTGCAGCTTTTCAATCGCTTTTGGCCCCTGGACGGCAAAGAGGGCGTTATCGCGTGAGAGGTCGGTGAAGGCGACTTGTCCTTTGGGCAGGTGATCGAGTAGCCAATATTTGTCTTTGCTGGTGGTGGCGGCGTTGACGATTAGGAAAATGCGATCGCGCTTTTCGTCGTCCGTCGCTTGATAGTAAATAATCAGGTCGTCGATGATGCCTGCATTTTCGTTGAGCAGGACGGTGTACTGTGCCCGACCGGGTTTGAGCTTGCTTAAATCGGTGGGAACCAGTGCTTGCAGATGATCAATCAGGTTGGTACCGACCAGGGTGAACTTGCCCATGTGGGAGATGTCAAACACGCCTGCATTCTGCCGTACTGCTTCATGCTCTTGGCGAATGCCGCTGTACTGGACGGCCATTTCCCAACCCGCGAAATCAACCATCCGGGCTTTGAGCTTCAGCGCTTCTTGATAGAGGGGAGTACGCAGCAGCGTGGTGATTTCAGACGGGGTCGGGTTCAATTCAGTCATTGGGGTTGCTGGTCGATTTGAACGTAATTGTAGGGCAGGTTTTGTTGATCAATTTCGATTTGAATCGTTCTGTTGGCTAAACCTGCCCCTACCAAATGTTTTAGGTTGAATAACCTGCTAGCGCTCGGACTGAAAAAATTGGCGAAAATCTTCGTCTTGATCGCTAAGCTGTGCCCAGTTTACACCCATTGTCTCTAGGCGTTTGACTAATCTTGCACAGGCTGGACGTTCGGTCGCGTAGTGTCCGGCATCGATCAGGATCAGGTTGCGATCGCGGGCTTCTTGAAACTGGTGAAACTTGCAATCAGACGTGAGATAGGCTTGCGCCCCGGTTTTGGCGACAGCGGAGAGAAAGCTGGCTCCCGATCCACCCAGAACGGCCAAACGGTTGATGGGCTGATCCAGGTCGGCGGCTGGCGAGTAGATTAAATCCGGCGGATTGAGCGTTTGCTGAATTTGGCTGAGCAGTTCGCCGAGCGACAGGGCTGGGGAAAGATTGCCGACGCGACCGTAACCGAGGCCGTCTTGCGTGGGCACCACAGGCTGCGAGTCCTGTAAATTCAACAACTGAGCCAGCACGTCTGCCGTCCCGTCTGCCACTTGGTCGAAGTTGGTATGCGCCGTATATACGCCAATTCGGTGTTCATAGGCCAGCGCCACCATGTCGGCGACGGGATTTCCCGGTTGCAGTGACTTGACCGGACTGAAGATTAGCGGATGGTGAGCAAAGATCAGGTTGACGGGCGTTCCCGACTGGCAACACGCGATCGCATCCTGCATCACCGACAGCGTCGGCGTCAGACACACCAGCACCCGCGCCTCCTGGTCTAAAATTCCAGGCTGCACCTGCCAGCCACAGTTATCCCAGTCTTCCTGCCAAGCCGGATTCGCCCAGGTTTCAAACTGCTGAATTAGCTCTGCAATGTTCATCGATCTCACCGTTAATCCCACCATTAGTGATTGCGATCGCAGTGATTCATGGGTTTGAAAAGTGCGATCGCACGTCATCTGTGCAATTTGCCGTTATCTTCTGCCGCAATCCTACCGCGCCCCCTCCCACATCTTGCAAGCTCCCTAAGTTCCAATCCACCCTCCTCAACCCCCTATAAACTTTTTTGAAAATTCGCAACGTATTGGGAAGCAACGGGAGATGCTGATTGAGGGAATATGCTTCACAGTATTTCCACCCATGTGAGCAACGTCCACCAGCCCTACCCAAACACCTGCCATGACCAATCCACCTTTAGAGACGACTTCATCGCCCACTGTGCTAGATAGTGGAATTCAGGTTGCGCCGCTGCCCTCTCGGCGAAAACTGTGGTTGGCAGCCATTAAACCGCCGATGTATAGCGTTGCTGTTATGCCAATTTGTTTAGGAACGGCAGTGGCTTACTATACGGCGAACCTATTTAACGCGGCGATTTTTAGCATTTTTTGTTTGTCGGCAATCCTAATATTAGCCTGGGAGAACATTAGCAATGATGTGTTTGATTCTGAAACGGGAATTGATCAAAATAAGCATCACTCGCTTGTGAATTTAACCCGACGAAAGAATCTTGTATTTGCCGTTGGTAACTTATTTTTGGCATTGGGAATTGCTGGAATTATTAGTATTTCTATCTGGCAGAGAGACTTTACAGTTTTGGGTTTGATTTTGCTGTGCTGTTTGTTGGGCTACGCTTATCAGGGGCCGCCGTTTCGACTGGGCTATCAGGGATTGGGGGAGCTGCTGTGCTTCTTTGCCTTTGGCCCGGTGGGAATTGCAGCGGTTTACTACAGCCAGACTCAAGCCTGGTCTTGGACTAGCCTGGCTGCATCAATTCCGCTGGGTATTACGACGAGTTTAGTATTATTCTGCTCTCATTTTCATCAAGTAGACGATGATATTCAGGCTGGAAAAACATCGCCAATTGTTCGTTTGGGTACGTTGCGAGGCGCTCAATTTTTAACGTGGATTTGCGGCAGCGTTTTTGTTTACATCATTGGCTTTGTGTTACTAGGTATATTGCCGATTGGAACATTAATCACGGTATTGAGTTTGCCTCTAGCTGTGCGGCTTTATCGGCATGTTATGCGGCACCACGATCAGCCAGAACGAGTACACAATGCCAAGTTTTATGCGATTCATTTTCATTTTGTCAGCGGTGTTTTATTGTGTTTGGGCTTCATTCTGGGATAGCTGAGATTACTAATTTTGGTGAGCTAGCAGTCGAATATTTACCCTATCGACGACCGTTCCGACAGCCGTTGCAGACACATCATGGTCAGTGGATAAATCGGGAAGGAATTTTACTCAAGGTGACTCATGAGCAAGGCCAGATCGGGTTTGGCGAAATTGCGCCGCTGGAGTGGTTCGGTTCAGAATCTTTTACGGATGCGCTGGCCTACTGTCAACAGCTTCCTCGGTGGCTCATGCCCAATTGGGTAGAGCAAATTCCCGATACGCTACCCGCGACTCAGATGGGTTTTGAATCCGCGTTCGACTTTGCTATCTCTAAGAGAATCGCACATGCCTCTGCTTCTCCCGATCCTCATTCACTGCAATTTTGCGGTCTCCTGCCGACTGGGCCAGCGGCGCTCAGCGCCTATTCAGCGCTTTATCAGCAGGGCTATCGCACGTTTAAGGTCAAAATTGGTGTGGCGGATCGGGTTGAGGAACACGTTTGGCTGAATGAGTTAGTACAGCATTTAGCACCAGAGGTTAAACTGCGGCTCGATGCCAATGGTGGACTGTCGATATATGACGCGCATCAATGGCTGGAGTGGTGCGATCGCAACTTTATCGAATTCCTAGAACAACCGTTATCTGTTGATCAATTTACAGCGATGCAAACCCTAGCGGAGCAGTATCAAACGCCGCTAGCGCTAGATGAATCGGTGGCGACGCTGGCGCAGTTACGGGATTGTTATCAGAAAGGCTGGCGAGGAATTTTCGTCGTTAAATCTGCGATCGCAGGTTCACCGCGCAAGTTGCGCCAGTTTTGTCATGAGAATCCGGTTCGTTTAGTCTTTTCGACTGTATTTGAAACGGTGATTGGACGGCAGGTGGCGCTGAATTTGGCCGCAGAATTAAACACTCCAGATTTGGCAGTTGGCTTTGGTGTGGGGCACTGGTTTGATGATGATTGGGATGGGCTGGAGATGGATGAGTTGTGGGAGAGAGGGGGTGGATGGGTGGATGGGCTGTAGAGGCTGTAAAGGGAGTAGTCGTAGGGTGTGTTGAGCGAAGCGAAACGCACCGATCAGAGGTGTGAAGGGCTGTAGAGGGCTGTAGAGGCTGTAAAGGAGTTTTGAGTGATTAGTTTTGAATGGTTAATTCGCCCCATCACCCATCCACTCCTCACTTGCTCTGTAAAAGTTGAAAAGGTTTTTTAGAGGCTGTGATGAATTTGGCTTCTTATCTAGGGGAGCGTCGGTTGGATGACTGGTGGATCAATGGTGATCTGGATGCGTTGCAACGCTTAATTGAGGCGAAGTGGCGGGAGCTGGATCAGATTACATCACAGGATGCTCAACCTGTTGTGCTGTTGGCGGAGGCGGAGCCTGTGCGGTTTCTGGCGGGTTTGCTGGCGGCGGGAAGCCAGGATTGTACGCTGGTTTTGGCGAATCCGGGCTGGCGCGATCGCGAATGGCAGCAGGTGACCCAACTCATCAAACCTGACGTAATCTGGTCAGACACTCCCCTCTCCGTTTTTCAACCACGAACCATCAACCATTCACCATTAACCAACTCACCATCAACCCTCCCCCCCAACGCCGTTCTCATCCCCACAGGCGGATCATCAGGAGATATCAAGTTTGCTATTCACACCTGGGAGACGCTAACCGCTTCAGTGCAGGGATTTCGGCAGCATTTTCAAGTAGATGTCGTGTCGTGCTACTGTACACTACCGCTGTATCACGTCAGCGGCTTAATGCAGGTGTTGCGATCGCACATCTCCGGCGGCCAACTGATCATCCAACCCTTTCGCGAACTCCAGCAGGGCAACTGCGCGATTGCCGATCCATCCAACTGGTTCCTCTCCCTCGTCCCCACCCAACTCCAACGTCTTTTAACTCCCTTCCCCCCAACCTCTTCACCATCAACCATCAACTCCTCCCCGTTGCTCCCTTGCTCCCCTGCCCCATCCACCATTTCACCATCAACCATCAACCCATCTACTCCCTCACTCCTCACTCCTCACTCCTCCTCACCCCATCCACCCTTGCCCCTCCTCCCTTGGCTCGCTACACTAAAAGCCATACTCCTTGGCGGTGGAGCGGCTTGGCCGCAGCTATTCAGTCAAGCGCGTCACTTGGGTTTGCCCTTGGCTCCCACCTACGGCATGACTGAAACCGCATCCCAGGTTGCCACGCTGCAACCTGACGATTTCCTAGCTGGAAACGAAAGCTGCGGTCGGGTGCTTCCCCATGCTGAGATCACGATTCATGATGAAACCGGAGCCATACTGCCTCCCGGACAGCTCGGACAGGTAAGAATTCAAGCAAAATCCCTCGCCCTCGGCTACCTCTCGCTCCAACCCACAATTAACTTTCATTCCCTCACCCCCTCACTCCTCCACTCAAAACTCAAAACTCAAAACTCAAAACCCATTCCCCCATCACCCCTTCCCTCCTTCCAACCCGATGACCAAGGCTACCTAGACGCTGATGGCAACCTGCACATCGTGGGCCGCAACAGCACCAAGATCATCACAGGTGGTGAAAACGTGTTTCCAGAAGAAGTGGAAGCAGTAATTCGAGCGACGGGTCTAGTTGCCGATATTTGTGTAGTCGGCATACCCGATTCGGAGTGGGGGCAGGCTGTGACGGCGGTTTGGGTGCCGCGAGATGATCTGGATCAAGAGAAGATTGAGGAGAAATTGCGACGCGCGATCGCAACTCAGCTCAGCAAGTATAAACACCCCAAACGCTGGCTAATGGTGGAGCAGCTACCGCGTAATGCTCAGGGAAAAATTGTGCGATCGCAGCTACCGCTAAGTAATTTAGTTTAGAGAAGGATTTTGCCGCCGTAACCCGGCGGCAAAATCCTTACTTTTTAGATTTGCAATTCACTATGCCGAAAGCAGTCCACTGTATGGTCATTTACTAATCCGGCTGCCTGCATGAAGGCATAGCAGATGGTGGAGCCGACAAATTTAAAGCCTCGCTTTTTTAAGTCCTTGCTGAGGGCATCGGACTCTGGAGAGGTTGCGGGTACTTGCTCGAAAGTTTGCCAAGCGTTTTGAATGGTTTCGCCACCGACAAACTGCCAGATGTAGCGGTCAAAGCTGCCGAATTCTGACTGGACGGCGAGGAAGGCTTGAGCATTGCTGATAGCAGAAGCGACTTTGAGGCGATTGCGGACAATGCCGGGGTTTTGGAGCAGGGCTTCATACTTGGCTTTGTCGTACTGAGCAACCTTTTGCGGGTCAAAGTTATCAAAGGCGTTGCGGTAGTTTTGGCGCTTGTGCAGAATTGTGCGCCAGCTCAAACCAGCCTGTGCGCCGTCGAGGATGATCTTTTCAAAGAAGTGCCGATCATCATGTACGGGAACGCCCCATTCCTCGTCGTGATATTCAATCATCAGCGGGTCATCGCCGACCCACGCACAGCGGTTGATCATTGGTCTTGCTGGTCTATTTGTACCAGTTTGGCTGGTATTACGACTATATCTCACATCCTGCACCAAAAAACAAAAATAGAGGAGTTCTGTTGCCGACACAGGGTTGGCGAAGAACTCCTCTGAGCTGTGGGTGTGAGGTGTGAACTCTAAAAAGATGAAGGTCAGCCCAAGTCGTCAACGTGAAGGAGCGTGGTGTGAGAAGCAATTGTGGTGCTTTTTGGGCTGACATTTTTAATATAAGCAGTGGTTATGAACCTCCTATGTCAATTGTGTGACAAGGAGGTAAAGCTTTAGTTTTGGGTACAATCAGTCAGTCAAACAGGGGATGAGAGGCTTACTCTCGCTATCGTAAACTTTGTTCTCATTCACCCAATCTCGGAAAAAATCGCAGTATTCTAATAACAGAAGCGAACAGCTTCTACTCACAAACAGAAGCAAAAAGCTTCTATTTTCAAAGTCCAGTCCAAAGCGTAATAGGAGGTTCGTATAAACTCCGAATTAGATTCACTGGATAGTCAACTCGCAACAGCATCCAAACGAATCGCCAACGTTTCCTATTTCATCACTTAGAGAGTACTGTTTCTCACGAAAGCTATACAAATCGAACGACACAGCGCTTAATTAGCCGACGTTTGAGATTCAGCTCTAGATAGTATTAATGAATGGAAGGAAGTGTTTTTGGCAGGTTGAATTGGGCGCTGTTGCGCGTTTTAAACATGCGATTAAATTTATTGACGATCCTTAATCGTTTGAGCCAAATTTTTGTTTAGCTTGTTCATAAATGTCTTCGGTGATTTGCTCGATTCCTCTCTCTTGAGCAAATTTTTCGATCTTTTTGCGGGCTGCCGGACGCACGAAAAATGGAATTTCTTTGAGCCGTGCTTTGGCTTCTTCTGTCCATGCGATCGCATCACTCATCGGGTTCTCCTCAACTAGTCAAAGATTAGTGTATATGCTCTGAGCGCAATCGGAATGAGTAGCTGCACATAATATAAGTAGGTTGGCATAAATCAACGCATCTAAAAAACCGGGGCGCTCCCCCGGTTTTTTAGATGCGTTGATTTGTATGCAGCCACTTAGATGCATATTTCTAATCATCGCGAGTGAGGACAAAGAAATAGGGTTGCTGAGAGGCTTTGTAGTCCATTAGTCCCATGACGGTGCGATCGTCGATTTTGCGAAATACGTCGTGAATGGGTACGTCATCGTAGATCATCGTTGCGCTGATTTTGTGGCGATGTTCGACCATACGTAAACGAGCTTGACTTTTATCTGTTTTTTGCAGTGATGCTAGAAACGTGTAGATGGGTTTTAAGCTGTCGCTGCGGGGAATGGGTAGTTGCAGGGCTAGATTGATAGCTAGGGAATTTGGCGTGACTCGGATGATCTGACCGCTGTTATCCACAAACAGGAGGGGATGAACGGTGTCGGGAGCGATGAATTCTTTGCCGTACCAGTTTGAGGCTTGCAGCAAGCCGTCCATTGGATGCCCGGTGGGAAATTCGGAGCCGCGCCATCGCCCGATCATGAAGTCTAAATCGACTGGATCAAGGTCATCGAATAGGGCCAGGGCTTCTGCGGTGGTGGTTTGATCTTGCTGTTGCAGGGTATGAAATTTTTCTGAGGTTAGCATTGATCTAGTCCTGATTTTGAAATACTTTATGAATCATCCAGCGCAATCCCTTGGGGAATAGCTGGTAGCTTTTGGCGGATAGCTTGGCGGAGCCGACGACGACATCGTCGCGCTGATGTTGAACTGCATCCCAGACTGCGTGGGCAACTTTTTCGGGTGTTTCGATCAGCGGCATTTGGAGGGTTTGTTCAACTTGCTGTCTGCGATCGCGAGTATCTTCTGGACTGTTGCCCCGAAAGATGGCCCGCTCTAAGAAGCTGGACTTAATTAGGTTGGGATAGATACCGCAAACGTGGATTCCTTTGTGCTGGAGTTCGGCGCGGAGGGCTTGGGTCAATCCGGTAATGGCAAATTTGGTGGTGGTGTATGGAACGAGGTAGGGTAGGGGAACTTTGCCGCCGATGGAGCCGATGTTGACGATTGTGCCTGCCTGCCGCTGCTCAAAATGGGGCAGGAGGGCATGGATGGTGTGGATGTAGCCCCAGAGGTTGGTGTCGATGGTCTGATGCCAGTCATCGAGTGAGAATTGACTGACGGGGCCAGAGACATAAATTCCGGCGTTGTTCACTAGGACATCGACGGTACCGAACTGGTCGAGTGTCTTTTGCACAAGGTTTTGAACTTGCTCTGGGTCGCGGACATCGGTGGGAATTGCGATCGCAGAATGATGATTGGCTCGGAGTTCAGCCGCTGCTTGGTTGAGCCGATCGGTTTGGCGGGCGGCTAGAACAATGTTGAAGCCGTGGCGGGCAAACTGGGATGCGATCGCACGACCAATACCCTGAGATGCGCCAGTGATGAGAACGGTGGAAGCCATAGCCTTTTGATAAGCGAAGGTAACTGAAATGCGTTTTGACCTTCTTTAGGGTGACGAAGAAATGGCCATTTACCGTCCAACTTTCGTTAGATCTCAGGTTGTAATTCGCGCTAGGGTTATCGCACTTTCTCCCTCACACCACGTTATTGATTGAAAACTGCGATCGCTCAAACGAGATTGATCCTGCTGCTTTAATTGAGTGTACAGTAGTACAACTTAATCAACGGATTGGGTCGCCACACTGCATGAAGATTACTGGATTTATTTGGCTCGATGATATTGTCGAAAAGCTAGACTATAAACACCGTGTCCAACCGCATGAGGTAATCGAAGTCTTTGAGGATTATCCATTTTTCCGACTTGTTGAAAAAGGACATCGCCAAGGCGAAAACGTTTATGCGGCTTTGGGACAGGCAATGGGTGGGAGATATCTGATCGTCTTCTTTGTATTTAAGCAAGATGGTCGAGCTTTGATTCTATCTGCCCGTGATATGACTAAGGCTGAACGGAGAAATTATGAGCGACGCTAAAAGTTCAATTTCTGAAGCATCTTCGTATCACGAGATCGGGGAGTTCTGGGATTCCCATGATTTAGGTGAATTTTGGGAACAAACTAAGCCTGTAGAATTTGATGTAGAAATTGATGGTTCGATTTCTTATTTTCCAGTTGAACAAAATTTAGCTGACCAACTGAGACAAATTGCTCAAGCACAAGGTATTTCTGCTCAAGCTCTGCTTAACAGTTGGGTGCGAGAGAAGGTTAAGCAGGGTGCCAGTGAAGAGATGATATAGAGTGATATAGAGTGATATAGAGTGTGGGCGCGATCGTACTTCTCCCTCAGTCACATCATTGATTGAAAACTGCGATCGCAGTTACAAATTTGGGGTAGTAAAAGTGAGATCGCTTCTCTCACCAGGATTCGGAAACTCTAAAAGCAACAACTGATCATGAAAGGTGAAGTTCTACTCGCGTTTGGCAAAGCAAGATTTTTGGGTAAAGAAGTTGATGATAAAGACCTACCTAATCAAGCTACAACGATTGAGGTAAGGTCTAATTTCAAAGTACTCACCAGTGATGCTTGGAGATGGCCTACTAATCCCAAAATGGAATTTGCAGATCACCTAGACAATCAACCTGAAGGGATATATAGAATCTTTGGCAAAAGAGTGCATCAAAATATTTGCCGTGAATACTTATGCGATTTAATTTTAGGCACTAAACTTAAAAACGTTTGGTTTTTCCCAAATGAGTTTAAGGACGCTCCACTATTTGAGCTATTTTATTGCTCTAATGCCGGTCAATGGATTGGCTCTAGAGTGAGCAGAAAGCTACTTCAGGATATACATACATATGTACCAATGGTCGATGATGATTTGCAATACTTGCAAAAAGTTTTTGCTGTAGGTGCAGATTCAGGATTTATTTATTTGTCTGATGAGCATTAACATAAGATTCAATTATCTTCTGAACACAAGCCTATTGAAATCCAAAATATTAAAATTCTATTGTCAAAACTCTATCGTCTTAGCAATCGTCCTACTGCGATCGCAACATCTGGGAAGGCTAAAGGACAAATTTCACCATCAATCAAGGTGCGTTTTTCTCGATAATTATCATCACTTGGATCTCGAAAAATGACGAGTTCCATTCGTTTTAGATTAATCACCCAATACTCCAAAATGCCTGCTTGAGCATAGATTTTGGGTTTAACTTCCAGGTCTTTGGCAAGGCTGGAATTTGAATATTCAACCAGCCAGAAAATATGATCAGGATAGGGATGATGCTCCAGGTAAACATCCCCTAAATCGTGAACCACGGCAACATCTGGTTCCGGTTCAGACTGATTTGGCAGAGTAATCGGCTTGCCTTCGCGAATTTTGGCCCGACCGCGCAACAACTCACGAAAATAATCAGCCGCATCGCTGCTTAAATGGGCATGGGGTTCGCCTTCCGGGGACATTTCAACAATTTCTCCATTCAGCAACTCCACATGGCGATCGTCCAAAATACCCGCCTTGATCATTTGATGGTAGTCATCAATCGACCATTTGCTAACGACAATAGCTGAGGAATTGGGTGGATTCATTAGAAATTCCCCTATTGCACGAATGATTTGACCTTATTCTAAAAAGTTTTCGCTAACCCTAGCATCGGGAATTGTAATGGTTGCCGCAATAAGGAGTGGGGGGAAGTGCGATCGCACTTCACTGCACTTTCACGCTTGTCAGGTAGAGGGTTTTCGCGAAAGATTGCTACAGAACACAGATCGCTAATATGGTTTTATAGGTCAGGTTAGGGGCACAAGCCACCCGTAGCCCAGAGCATACGCCGCTGGTGCCGTGGCTGCCGTAGACTGTTTTCTGTTGGAACTAGGGAATAACGAGAGAGAGAACTGCCGTGAGTAACAGTTTTAACGCTAAAAAAACGCTGTCTGTCAACGGGAAAGACTATCAGATTTACAGTCTGCCCAACGCGGCTGAGAAATTAGGCGATATCAGTCGCTTGCCATATAGCCTGAAAGTTTTGCTAGAGAACCTGCTGCGTAACGAAGACGGTCGCACCGTATCTGCCGATGATGTCCAGGCTGTTGCCGACTGGCTGAAGACCCAATCGTCTACTCGTGAGATTGCTTATCGGCCTGCGCGAGTGCTGATGCAGGACTTCACGGGCGTTCCAGCCGTGGTGGATTTGGCGGCCATGCGGGATGCCATTGTGAATCTGGGTGGTGACCCGAAGAAGATTAATCCTCTTTCGCCCGTTGATCTGGTGATTGACCACTCGGTGATGGTGGATTCTTTCGGGTCTGCCAATGCGTTTTTGGAGAACGTCAAGTACGAGTTTCAGCGCAATAAGGAACGCTACGCCTTTCTGCGCTGGGGGCAGAATGCCTTCGATAACTTCCGCGTGGTGCCGCCGGGAACCGGAATTTGCCACCAGGTCAACTTGGAATACTTGGCTCAGGTGGTTTGGACAAAAGAGCAAAACGGCGAGACCGTTGCCTATCCCGATACGCTGGTGGGCACCGACAGCCACACGACGATGATTAATGGTCTGTCCGTCCTGGGTTGGGGCGTGGGCGGCATTGAAGCGGAAGCGGCGATGCTGGGACAGCCGATTTCCATGCTGATTCCGGAAGTGGTGGGCTTCAAGCTGATGGGGCAACTGCCGGAGGGGGCAACTGCGACTGACTTAGTATTGACCGTCACTCAAATGCTGCGGCAGAAGGGTGTTGTGGGCAAGTTTGTTGAGTTCTATGGCCCTGGTTTAACGCACTTGACCCTGGCCGATCGGGCCACGATTAGCAACATGGCTCCGGAGTATGGGGCAACCTGCGGCTTCTTCCCCATTGATGATGAGACGATTAACTACTTGAAGTTTACGGGTCGCGATGCGGATCGGATTGCACTGGTTGAAGCCTATGCCAAAGAGCAGGGCATGTGGCGCTATGACGATACGCCCGATCCAGTCTTTACCGATTCCCTAGAGCTAGACCTGGCTACGGTTGAACCCTCCCTGGCTGGGCCAAAGCGACCCCAGGATCGGGTCGTGCTGTCAAACGTCGCTGCTCAATTTAAGGAAAGCGACTTCCCGGCGTTTAGCAACTTGTCCTATGACCAAAAGCGGTCAGCCGCAGTGGTAGGAACAGATTATGAGCTGAGCGATGGTGACGTGGTGATTGCGGCGATTACGAGCTGCACGAACACGTCCAATCCTTCTGTGATGATTGGGGCAGGTTTGGTTGCGCGCAAGGCGTTAGAGAAGGGCTTAACTGTGAAGCCTTGGGTGAAGACCTCTCTGGCTCCCGGTAGCCAGGTGGTGTCTGATTACTTAGAACGGGCAGGTTTGCAAACCGATCTCGACCAACTGGGCTTTAACCTGGTTGGCTATGGCTGCACCACCTGTATTGGCAACTCTGGGCCGCTGCCTGAGCCAATCAGCAAGGCGATTGATGAGAAAGATCTCGTCGTTGGTGCGGTTCTGTCGGGCAATCGTAACTTTGAGGGTCGGGTCAGTCCGCAGACCAAGTGTAACTATCTGGCGTCGCCGCCGCTGGTGGTCGCATATGCGATCGCAGGTAATCTCTCAATTGACCTGAAAACAGAACCCATTGGTCACGACAAAGACGGCAATCCGGTTTACCTGAAGGATATCTGGCCAACGACGGCAGAGATTAAGGCAGTGATTGAAGAAGCGCTGACGCCGGAAATGTACCAGAGCCGCTATGGCAATGTATTCAGCGGCAACGAGGAATGGCGCAGCATTGAGACGGTTGATAGCCAAACCTACTCCTGGGCTTCGGACAGCACCTATGTTCAGAATCCGCCGTTCTTCGAGGGCATGGCCGCAGCAGTGAATGGTGACGGTTTTGCGGAGATTAAGTCCGCTCGTCCGTTGGCGATCTTGGGCGACAGTATCACCACAGACCACATTTCTCCAGCAGGCGCAATTAAATCTGACAGTCCGGCGGGTGGCTATCTGACTGAGAATAACGTGGTGCCGATTGACTTCAACTCCTATGGCTCGCGGCGCGGCAACCATGAAGTGATGATGCGCGGTACGTTTGCTAATATTCGCCTGAAAAACGAGATGGTGCCCGGTTCCTCCGGTGGTGTGACCAAGTACATGCCTGCGGGTGAGGAAATGTCTATTTACGACGCGGCCATGAAGTATGTGGCTGAAGGCACGCCGCTGGTCGTGATTGCAGGCAAGGAATACGGTACGGGTTCGTCGCGTGACTGGGCGGCGAAGGGGACTCGTCTCTTGGGCGTAAAAGCGGTTGTGGCCGAGAGCTATGAGCGGATTCACCGTTCCAACCTAATCGGCATGGGCGTGCTGCCGCTCCAGTTTCAGTCTGGTACCAATCGCCAAACCCTGGGCTTAGATGGCACCGAAACATTTGATATCACGGGCATCAGCGGCGGCATCAAACCGGGAATGACGGTGACGATGACGGTTCACTATGCGGATGGTTCAACTCAGAATGTTGAATTGCTTTGCCGAATTGACACGGAAGACGAGGTGGAATACTACCGCAATGGTGGCATTCTGCACTACGTACTGCGGCAATTGGTTACGGCTTAATTAGCGGAACAGCATGGTTCCATTTGCTTAGAGAGGGTGTGAAACTTACGACCTCTGTCAGGATAAATGGCTATGTGTGCTTACTAATATCAAATCCGTATAGGTTGATGTTCCGAGCAAGTAGCGTAAGTTGAACATAAAAAAAGCGCCCCACGGGGCGCTTTTTTGTTAGCTCACATCTTGCAGCCTGCACTTGGCGAGTCCAAAACCGTCAGTTTTCTGGGTTTTGGTACAAGATATGAGTTGGCAAATTCTAAACCTATTGAAGTGCGTTGGCAGCTTCTTCCAGACCTAAGTCAAATGTGATTTCATGAATGCCAGGAATTTCCTTGATGTCATCCACAACATTACGAGCAACATCCTGATTTTCAACGGTACCGGATATACGCACTGAACCGTTGGAAACTGAAACCGCTAGGTCGTCACGCACGTCTTTAATGCGGCTTTTCAATGTTTCATCAGAAATCGTGCGGCCACCTAGCTGATCGTTAGCGTACTCAATGCCGCTGTACTGACTACCGGGTGAGGTTGTCTTAAGTTGCTCCTGTGGCACAGCAGGATTTTCAGTAATGCCCTCGTCGGATGCAGCCTGAGCCGCGATCGCAGGAGTTGTACTTAATCCCAATAGGCAGACCGCTAGCGCCAATGCGATCGCGGCGTCTTTAAGGTGCGATCGCAGTAGGCTAACTGTCCAAAATGCAGTAAGTGCAACAAGACTGACTATTAAAACAGTATCAAAATTCATAGGTTAGGATTTCCTCCTGAGCGAATCAAAGGTTGGGCAATCGACAGATATTGACAGCACGCACAAGTTGCTTACTTGCGTTTGTTCTATATAGGTCTGCAAATCGCCCATCTTTTAGTCAATGTGAAGCACCACAAAATCGCGCAATATCTATCTAAAAATCCAAGCACGCGCATGGATTTAAAATGCTTCATAAAAGTAGCAGCATAAAAACAAGCGGTATTGCTAACTTATTATTGATGAACTCAAGTCCACTACGAATCTCAAGTTCATGCATGTATCCTAGATTGCGCTGTATTTTGCTGTCTTCAAACTAAAAGTTCAGCTTTAAGAGTAGAGAACTAATGTAAATTATGAATCTCGCTACAGGCTCAGTCTTAATCTCGTATATGAGTTTGATCCGCCTCTATGGACATAGTTCATAGGGTAGATTGGCTAAACAACAAGCGGATTTCGCAGATATTGGAAGAAATTTTGAATTATTTTGATTTATTGCTTAAACTTTTGCCAAAATTTAGCACTTAATTATTGAAAATAGCCTACTGAGCTTCATATACAGCGTTTTCCATGCTGGTGGAGTACAGGAATGTCTCTTCGCCGAAGGCGAAGAGACATTCCTATGAACCTCACTAAATAAATTGAAAACTGCTGTACGCCTAGAGCTCCAGTTACCAAATCCTGATTACGTTCTGATTAGCCCAGAAATCCAGGAGCAGGCTGTATCTCTAATCAAACTATATATATTGGATGATCTATTTATCCTGAATTTCAACTTTTAAGCTAATTCACAAAGAACTAACAATTGAGAACATAGAGTTATAAGTAGGTTGGCATAGATAAACGCATCTAAACAACCAGGGGAGCGCCCCGGATCTCTCGGTTGTTTAGATATGCATTTACTTGTATGTAGCCACTTATTTGCAAACCGCTACAACAGCATCAACTTAGACTCTACATTATGTGCATGAACTAAATCAGGTCAGGATGAGCCATAGATTCAGTATTTGCTAATATCTGCGGCACTTTGCTGCTCTTGCTAAAGGTTTTCTGCCTATTTCCTTTTATTAAATGAGTAGCCAATTTGCCATTACCAATTGTTTTAATTAAGGAGTATTTGTTTATGAAAAGATTACATCAAATAACTAATGCATTACCGCCTCAGACTGAAGATACTAGTGGAATTGAAGCTTTGGCTCGAATTTCGCGCTTTCAGTTGACTGAAGGGAATGTAATGTATCCTAAAACTCAAATCCAATCTCGAACTCGAATGTCTAAACGTCAGTTTTCAAAACGTCAATCAGGATAAATAGTCTGTAAACTTTGTTTTAATGGGTTTTGCTGGTTGATGTGGCGCGCTC
>CBKWJC010000059.1:0-45578 GCA_966674685.1 uncultured bacterium | reverse complement strand
TTCGGCACTTTTTTTGAGTGGTGGGGGTGGGTTGGGTTCCCCTGGAAAACGGCTCCACACCAACCACCAAAACTTAATTTACAGAGTAGTTAGCGAGAAAACCCGTTTAGCGCACCGTAAATGCCCCAGATTGCCATTGGCCGCAGATAGTGGCAGGCGCGAAACGTGCCGTTAGCCGTAATCGCCTCGGGAGTGCGGAACTGGAGTCCGTTGTCATAAATTTGATGCACAACCGCTTCGGTGAGCCGCATGGCTTCCTCAGTCATCCCCATTTGTACCAGAAAAGCCGCAAGGCCAAAGTTAATTCCTGTCCAGACTTCCAGCGGATGGGTGTCGTCTGGGTTCTGGGGCGAACCGTCCGGCATTAGGCCATTGGCCGCGCCAAATTTGCCGTCGTGGAAGTTCAGAAAACACGACTGGTAAACCGTTTGCAGTGCCGAGCAAACATACTCTTCAGCCACAACATCGGGTAGCCCCAGCAGCCGCGCATAGAACTGACCACAGAGCTGATCGGCCATCACCACGTTTGAACCACTGCCCGTGTCGAGCCGATAGTATTGCCCATTCCACAGGCTGTCGTGGTAGCGCGATCGCGATTGAGCTAACCAATCCTGATAGGTGGCAATGGTAGTTTCAATCGGTTCGCTGAGCAGCGCGTTTTTGTTGATCGCACCGAGGGGATGGGTCGGAGGATAGCTGAGCAGTTGCTGGCCAAGTGCGATCGCAGCTTCTAAGGCGGCAATCCACAATCCGCCGCAGTAAGCGCTGATGCCCTTGAGTTTCCAGTCGTCAAAGGTTTGATCCGGTGCCCCGGCATTTTCGGGAATACCGTCATTGTCCAGATCAAATGTCTTTAAGTATCGCAGTGCCGCCGTCACCGATGGCCAGCAGTCCCAAATAAACTCCCAGTCTTCTTTACCTGTGAGGACAAAATCGCGATAGACCTGCAAGACAAAATCGCTGCCCAGGTCTTTCCACTGGTTGCAGTCCTGGTAAGCGGTGTAGTTGGTCAACTCCCAAGGGTGTTCGTTGGGCGCACCCAGATCGTGGGGCGTGGCGTTTCGCACTTTGCGGAGCGCCAGGGGACTTTCTTCGCCAATCGTGTAGTAGTAGCCAATCACCCGTTCGCGGTTGTCGGCAGCGGGAATGGCGCGGGCAAAGGCTTTCAGCACCGCCTTGTCTAGCTCCGGCCACAGCATCACCAGCGCAAAGGAACCGTAGAGCCGCACGTCTAGGCTCTCGTACCACTGATAGTCGAAGCATTCCAGCACCGCAAACTGGCCCAGCGGATCGCGGTCGTCTCCTGCGCTCCACAGCGTACCGCCGCTAGCCAGGTCATACAGCTCATTGAACAGCGCCATCTTAAACCAGTCGGGCAGGTCTTGCTCCAGCACCGACTGCTGCCAGTTGACGACGGCTTGCTGCCACTCAGAATGGTGCTTCAATCCCTGGCTGGCAATCGTCCAGGCAATTCGACCGCTCCAGCCGAAAAAGTCCGTATAGCGACGATAGGCTTGAATACCCGCCGCAAATTCCGTCACCGGAAAATCCCAGGTCAGAATAAACGGGATCTGGCAAGTTTCGCCCGGTTGCAGCGTGAAGCGAAGTGCGATCGCACCGCCAACCTGCTCATCCATCCGCGCCGGGGTTTGGTCATGAATATCCGGCAGCGTGCCATCTTGGGCAAAGCTGTTCCACAGATCCGAGCCATCGCCCGCCGGATTCCAGCGCGTGTGATAGGTTGTCTTCACACCGAGCATCTTGGGAACTGCGATCGCCCATTGCCCATCGCCCTCAATCGGCTGATCGAGGCGATTCATCCGATCCATCAGCAGCCCCAGCCCGCTTTTACTCTGAATCCACTGGGTAAAATTGCCCGTACTGTCGCCGATGCGCGGCACATAGTCATAAACGGGACTGCCATCATCGCGCAGCGTCACCTCCGGTGACTTATTGGTATTCGTAAACCAACCCGTAATGTTCTGCCAGCTCAGCATAATACTAAGCGTCAGCGGCTTATCCCCCGGATTGTGTGCCGTCCACTCAAACACGGCAGCGGGATAGCTCGCTTCCACATAATTCTGTGGCCAAATGGGGGAAAATTGCTCACAGGTAAGCTGCGATCGCAAGACGTTTTCGTAGACAAACCAACTGCGCGGATAGAGCGCATGATAGCGACCCGTTTGCGATGCTTCCGTTGAAGCGGGGTACCACTGCCATGTACCTAACGTTTCTGTCGGCACTTCTGTAGACAGGGCATAGGCTTGGCTGGCTTCCCCTTCAACCTGCTCAAATACGCTGAACTGACAGCCCGGAATTGACTGAAAGACATGCTCTCCGCCATCCACATGCCACAGATTGAAATCGCCCCGTGGCGAACGGCCAACACAGCCTGCACCAAAGCCCCCCAGCGGCATCCCGTGCCACGGCCCATCATCCAAATTGCTGGCATATCGAACGGTGTAGGGTTTCTCCCAGCCCAAACCTAACGGACGACTCCACGCGCAGGAGGGAATAGTAGACATAAACTCTCTCGGCAACTCTTCAAACGCAATACTCAAACGATTGTAGGGGGTTATGAGTCGGAATATTTGACTGATAAGTGGGGTGTATGGGTTGGGGGAAAGGCTGTAGAGGAAATCGAGGAGTTAGTAGGGGCGAATGGCATTCGCCCGAATGGCATTCGCCCTTCAGAGGAAAGTCAGGACTGTAGAGGGCTGTAAAGGGAATTGAGGAAGTCAAGGGTGTAGAGGGAGTCGAGGGGGTTAGGGTGTGTTGAGCGAATGAAATGTACGGATTGAGGGCGGTAAAGGTCGTCAAAAGATTTAGAAATTAGAAAGAGAGTCAAATTGTAAAAATTTAATCTCCCTTTACAGCCTTTACAGCCTTTACAGCCTTTACAGCCTTTACAGCTCTACTCCCTTGCAAAATCATTCTGTTATACCGTGCAATTGAGGGAAGACTGTTATAGTTATGCTCGTAATTGTCTGAATCGGTTTTGCGATCGCGTTTCTTACGACTTTGTTGCTATGCAGTTGTCCCCTCAAGAAAAAGATAAACTCCTGATTTTCACAGCGGCGTTGGTGGCAGAGCGCCGCAAAGAGCGAGGCTTGAAGTTAAACCATCCAGAAGCAGTTGCCTATATTTCCGCCGCGATTTTGGAAGGGGCGCGCGATGGACGTTCAGTGGCGGAGTTAATGACCTATGGGACAACCTTACTTAGCCAGGATGATGTGATGGACGGGGTCGCAGCCATGATCGATGAAGTGCAGGTGGAAGCTACGTTTCCTGACGGCACGAAGCTCGTTACCGTGCATCACCCCATTCGTTAAGCGTAGTCTCATCCAGTTAAACGTTTGGTAGGGGCGGGTTTAGCCAGCCAATTGTGATGGTAACCCCAAACTGGTGAACAAAACCCGCCCTTACCCCCAAAAAACCTATAAACGTATTTGAATCGCTAATGTGCCGCGAACGCGCAGTACATAGCGATTTAATCCCAACACAGGAGCCTAGCCGATGATTCCCGGAGAACTGTTGCCCGCTGAAGGTGAAATTGAACTCAATGCCGATCGTGAAATGGTGACGCTAACGGTGGCCAATACGGGAGATCGCCCGATTCAGGTTGGCTCTCACTTTCATTTCTTTGAAACCAACGAAGCCCTCCAGTTTAATCGCGATCGCACTCGCGGTATGCGCCTCGATATCCCGGCAGGTACCGCCGTTCGATTTGAACCAGGCGACGCCAAAGATGTGACACTCGTACCTTTTGTCGGCAGTCGGCAGGTATATGGATTCAATGCTTTAGTTAACGGTGCCCTCGATTGAGGTTGATGCCTCGAAACCTAAGTGGGTCGGCATCAATAAGCGCATCTAGAAAATCGGAGAAACGCTCCGGAGAAGCGCTCCCCCAGTTTTTAGATATGCATTTTTAGACCAAATTTCATATAACAGTCAATCTCCAGTCCCTACACTTTTACCATTCCTTCATGCCCAAGCGATTCCGTCGCCGCCGCCACTGGTTTCGAGATGCGTTTCAACTGCGCGGCTCTGTTGTGCTCTCGATTTTGCCCCGTGTGTTTCTTTGCGGTGGGTTTGGCATTTTAGTCTCAGTTCTATATGAGTTTGGCTGGCCGCTGTCCTGGCCGATTGAGAGCGGCATCGTGCCCAGCATCGTTCTGGGTTTACTGCTGGTTTTCCGCACGAATACCGCCTACGAGCGATTCTGGGAAGGTCGTAAGCTTTGGGGCACTTTGGTCAACACGGTTCGTAATCTGGCCCGCCAAATTTGGGTAGCCGTTGACGAACATCAGCCAGCCGATCACCGCGACAAAGAAGAAATACTGTTACTGCTGCCCGCATTTGCGATCGCAACTAAACTCCACCTGCGCCAAACGCCCCCCAATCATGAGCTAGAGCAAGTCTTATCCCCAGAGCGCTTTGAACACTTGCAGCACATGAATAATCCACCGCTAGAAGTCGCCTTTTGGATTGCCGATTATTTACAACACCAGCGCGATCGCGATTGTCTCAACACCTATCAGCTCACAGCGATGCTGCAACTACTTAATACAATGGTTGACGCGCTGGGCGGCTGTGAACGCATTCTCAAAACACCAATTCCCTTTGCCTACACAATTCATCTCAAGCAATTGCTGCTCATTTACTGCTTATCTTTACCCTTTCCGGTAGTAGGAGATTTACAGGCGTGGACAGGTCTCGTGGTCGCGTTAATCAGCTTCACTGTATTCGGTATTGAGGAAATTGGCATTGAAATCGAAAATCCCTTTGGTCTCGATCCCAATGACCTACCGCTAGACGACATCTGCAACACCATGCAGCGCAACATACAAGATTTGATCACCCTCGCTCCCAGCGTTCGACGCTGTACTCCCCAAGCCAAAGACAATCTAGCTGACAGTGCGATTTAGTTTTGCCAGGTTTATAATTTGGCTCTCATGCCACACTAAACGCTAGCGTTGCTTAATCTGGAATAAAATCAGCAATCTCAAACTAAACGCTTCCAAACAGCGCAAAGCCCGCTCATTGAGCGGGCTTTGTTTAAATCGGAGCGGCGGGATTTGAACCCACGACCCCCACTACCCCAAAGTGGTGCGCTACCAAGCTGCGCTACGCCCCGGTGTCAAACGCTTAACGAGTATAGCATACTGTTTTGGCGATTCAAGCGAATTTTGAAAGAACCCTGTGCGAATGATGATGTGGCAGATTAGATTCAGGCGTGAGTGCCGGGAAAAGGAATGGCAAAAAATGGCGGTTTTGTTCACATCGTAATGATTTTGCACTGTGCAGGTGTGACGCACACAGCACAAAATCATTGCCTTCAGACCGTGATCGGAATCACGGATTAAGAGTTAAGCGTGCCGATTCATTTGGACTGGCTAATTTGCTTTCTGGGCTTGAGCAATAGCCAGCCCGCAAAGAAGAATGATGCGGTAAATAGCTGCATGAGGTCTAAGGCAGACAGAAATCCATCTGATAGTGCAGCAATACTGCGATCGGTGATGCCAAATAGCCAGGATGAGATGCCGAAAAACCAAACTCCGTTCTTCAGTCGTCCGAGTAGCGAGAAGTATTCAGCGGGGCGTTGAGAAGTCATGGCAGTACCTCAAAGACAGAGTAGACATTAAGTTAATCAAAGTTAATCAAGCTCAAAGCGCATCCTGGTGCTGTGTATGCAGCATTGCTACTGATTGTCCACATGCTAAGAATTGTTTAAGGTTGTTGCCATGCATCCAAAGAAATAATATGGAGAGCCGGATCTCATCTCATTGATGAATTCATGATTTGTCCTTTTCAGCCCAATTAGAGAGTCAACAGACTGCGAGCGTTAATAGTTAGAGAACCAACAGATAGTCGCTTTGGCTAAAAGCTTGAACGTGAGAAAAAGTATCTCAAAAGCTATCGGAGTTGCACCAATTTGATCGAGATTGAGTACGCTATATTCTCCAAAAAGCTGTTGAATTACAATCAAAACCCCTCCCTGGTGCAGTGACCTGGTTTCTCCCCATTTGCCCTGTTGCCCAGGTGCGATCGCAAGTTCGACCGCAGCGGCATGACGCAAAACTGAAACCAGCCACTTCTCAACGGCATAAGGATCGGTTGTGCTCACTGATGCCGGAATCTTTACTAGAATTGCAGCAACTGCAACATATTGCGATAGTTTTAGGGTTATTCCAAGGCGGAAGATGGTTCAAATGCTCGATTGTTGCCCAGTCCTTGCGCCGCTGCATGTTAGTAGAATCAGGTTTAACCATCTCTTTGTGAGAATAGACGCATTTAGTGTCTCGTTCCCTTACAAGTTCCACTTTGTCTTTTGGCAATCCATAACGGTTGCTCATCCCTATTCTCCAATCTGCCTAAGACAGTACTGGGGGTAATTTTTATCGTTGTCAACTGAGTCAACTGACCACTCCCAAATCTGTCAAGATGCGTTTACATCAAAATAAGTTTGCAAAAGCTTTTGACAGCACTAAAAGGTTGCGTAGATGGTTGGCAGTTCGATATGATGTTAAATCTGGTTGCTGCTGACAGAATCATTACCAGTTGAATAACGGAATTTATCATGGCGAAACGTGTGCAAGTCGTCCTCAACAAGGACGTTCGGAAACTTGGGAAAGAAGGAGATCTGGTTGAAGTTGCGCCCGGTTATGCGCGCAACTATCTCGTACCGCAGGGATTTGCTCTACGGGTAACGCCAGGTATTCTCCGGCAGGTTGAAATCCGTCGCGAGCAAGAGCGGCAGCGGATCATCGAAGAGAAGAAGCAGGCAGAAGCCCGCAAGACTGCGCTGGAAACCATTGGTCGCTTCACCATTGAGAAGCAGGCTGGCGAAGGCGATGCCATCTTCGGTACGGTCACAAACCAAGATGTTGCCGATGCGATTCAAGCGGCTACCAATCAGGAAGTCGATCGCCGCAATATTACGGTACCCGACATCAGCAAGACTGGCTTCTACAAAGCTGAAGTCAAGCTGCATCCTGAAGTAACGGCTGAAGTTGAGCTACAAATCGTACCGTCCTAGCCGATAGCTGGCTTTCTTAGGGGGAAAAGCTCACTATTTTCAAATTTAGACGTAGGAATGTTGAATCTCAGCATTCCTACTTTTTTATGCAGCATTGAACGAAGCTGAATAAAACTGCACATGTGACGCTCAAAATAGTGGGTTGTGTCTCAGATCAAGTGTTGATGATCGTGAGAGGATTACTTTTGCGACCCTTAGACGGTCACCGGCATGTTTAGAAGATAATCAATAAATATAACCAATAGTGGAAATACCATGAAAACCCAGGGGACAGCGAAATTCCACGGTATATTGAAGGCTGCTAATAAATAACATTTGACGTAATTTCGATTTAGAGGCAGACGTTCGTATTCATGGCTAGGCGGTTGAGCTACATGGTTGATGTTGATATAACGTTCCTGAATTAGGGTTCTGGAGATTGACACATGAGCGATCGCAAACCTACCTTCACGTCTCCGAGTCGTTTGCTTCTTGCAGTTAAGGCTTAAGGTTTTATGCGAGTTTTATTGATCTATCCCCTATTTCCCGAATCGTTTTGGTCCTTTGACAAAGCGTTAGAGCTGATCAATCGCAAGGCATCATTGCCCCCCCTGGGGATGATTACGGTCGCTGGCATTCTGCCCCAAACATGGGAAATGAGGCTAGTTGACCGCAATGTTCGTTTAGAAACCGAAGCAGATTGGGAATGGGCTGATTTAGTCATCCTGTCTGGCATGATTGTGCAAAAGCGAGACATGCTGGATCTGATTCGAGAAGCCAAGCGCCGGGGCAAACTCGTCGCTGCTGGTGGCCCTTACGTTACCTCGACCCCGCAAGAGGCTCAGGAAGCTGGGATTGATTTTCTGATTTTGGATGAGGGTGAAATTACGCTGCCCCAGTTCATTGAGGCCATTGAGCGGGGAGAAACATCAGGTATCTTTCGCTCCAATGGCGAGAAGCCGGATGTCACTACCTCGCCGATTCCCCGATTTGATCTGCTGGATCTCAACGCTTATAACGAAATGTCGGTGCAGTTCTCGCGGGGCTGTCCGTTCCAGTGTGAATTTTGTGACATTATCGTTCTGTATGGTCGCAAACCTCGCACCAAAACACCAGCGCAACTGATTGCCGAACTACAGTGCCTTTACGATCTCGGCTGGCGGCGATCGGTGTTCATCGTGGATGACAACTTCATCGGCAACAAGCGCAACGTTAAGCTGATGCTGCGAGAATTAGGGCCTTGGATTGCTGAGAAGGGCTATCCGTTCCGGTTTGCAACCGAGGCATCTATAGATTTGGCTCAAGATCAAGAACTGCTTGATCTCATGATTGCGGCTAACTTTGGTGCGGTGTTCTTGGGTATTGAAACGCCGGATCAGGATAGTTTGTCTCTAACGCAGAAGTTTCAGAATACGCGTGATCCCTTGGTTGAGTCGGTGAAGAAGATTAATCGCGCTGGTCTGAGCGTGATGGCTGGCTTTATTTTGGGATTTGATGGTGAGAAGCCGGGGGCGGGACAGCGGATTATCGATTTTGTGGAAGCAACTGCTATTCCCAAGGCGATGTTTGGGATGCTCCACGCGCTGCCCAATACGGCGCTGTGGCATCGGCTTGAAAAGGAGGGTCGCTTGCTAGAAAGCGATATGCAGGGTCACCAGATGTCGCTGATGAATTTCGTTCCTACTCGGCCTCTGACCGATCTGGCGCGTGAATATCTCAGTTGCTTTTGGGAGCTGTATGAACCCAAGCGCTATCTGGCGCGTGTGTACCGCCACTATATGGCGATGAAGCCTGCTCCCCATAAGCTGCCGTTTCGGATGTTGGAATGGGTTGAGGTGAAGGCTGTCTTCTATATCTTTTGGAGGCAGGGTATTTGGGGCAGCACCCGTTTTCAGTTTTGGAGACAGCTCTTCTCCATTCTGCGGCGCAATCCACAACTGTTTGTGCCATATCTCAGTAACTGTGCGCTGCTGGAACATTTCATGCACTACCGTCAGATTGTGCGGGATGAAATTGAGGCTCAAATTGCAGCCCTTGAGGCATCTGGTGAGCCGCAGCCCGTTCGCGCAGCGGTACCAACCGATGCTGATGTAGCAGCATAGGGGACAATTGACTACAGCAGCTTGCTAGGCCAATCCCTGGTCGCTGAGGTGGCGCAGGAGGGCTTGGATGTGAACTGAGCGGCTGGAGAGGGTGGCAAGACCGTCTTCGAGTTTGACGTAGATGCTGCCGGAGAACAGTTGGCGAATGATGGGGCGACGGTAAACCAGCCAGTCGTCCAATTCGCGATCGCAACTATAGCCCATCTCGTCCAAAATGCTGTCTAGCTCCCGCTGAAAGGTTTTGCGGTTTTTGAAGGGTACTGAAATGGTGATGGAGCGGTTAAAATAGGCTCCCAGTATGCCACCAGCTAGACCAATAATCGGATTGACGATTAGGGGAACTCCAAATTCCTGGGCTAGTCCAAACTGAAGGGACAGAATGGTCATAATCAGCGTGGTCGTGGCGAAATAGTAGAGAAAAGTTGCGATCGCACCTGGCCCCATACTCGTTTACTCCTTCGATGTAATATCCTTTACATTCTGCTGTCATCTGTTTGTCACAGACAACTGTTACTTTACAGTCCATGATTGAAGTTGAACATCTCAGCAAAACCTACGGCTCTACGGTTGCCATTGAAGATGTAACGTTTCGGGTTGAACCGGGCGAGATCTTGGGCTTCTTGGGGCCAAACGGCGCAGGCAAAACCACGACCATGCGTATCCTGACGGGTTATCTACCCGCGAATCAGGGGACGGCGCGAATTGCCGAGTATGATGTCCATGCCGATTCGATGGCCGTGCGGCAGCGAATTGGCTACCTGCCGGAGTCGCCGCCGCTGTATTTGGATATGACGGTGGAGAGCTTTCTCAACTTTGTGGCGCGAATCAAAGGTGTCGTGGCGGGCGATCGGCCCCAGCGGGTGGCCTGGGCGATGGAGCGCTGCAATGTTCTTGATAAGCGGGACGTGCTGATTCGCAAGCTGTCGAAGGGCTATCGGCAGCGGGTGGGCATTGCTCAGGCGATTGTGCATGATCCGCCCGCGATTATCCTAGATGAGCCGACGGTGGGGCTTGATCCGCGTCAGGTGGCAGAAGTTCGCAGCCTAATTAAAAGCTTGGCTGGCGATCACACGATTATTCTCTCGACCCACATTCTGCCGGAAGTCAGCATGACTTGCGATCGCGTTGCCATTATCAACCGGGGTCGCATTGTGGCGACGGGTTCACCGGATAGCCTGATGGAGCAGCTATCGGGTCAATTGAGCTACGTGATGGAAGTCGCAGGGGAAGCTGCGATCGCACAACAGGCTCTAGCAGCGATGCCCCAGGTACAGGCGGTTGACGTTCAACCGGACAGCAGTTTGGCGACGGGACATTTGCGGCTGAACATCACGGCGGAACCGGGTGTTGATCCGGGTCGGGAGATTGCGGCGGCACTGGTTAGCGCAGGCATTGGCCTGTACGAGATGAAGCGGATTCGAGCCAGCCTGGAGGATGTGTTTATCAATCTCACGACGCAGGAAAAAGCGGCACATGAAGATGAGATCGCTGATGACGGGTCAGAGAATCATGTTGATGATGCTACTGATGGCGTAGAGGAGATTCCTGACCCAATCGCCCAACCTGATGGCACCGCTGAAACCACTACCGAAGCTACTGTGATTGATCAACCTGGCGCTGAACCAGCGGTTGCGGACATCGATCCGGTTGATGCAAATGATGCTAATCCAGAAAAGTAAGGTGTGTTAGGCAAAGCCGTAACGCACCATCCCATTCGCCATTGGTATGCTGAATCCGGGACAGCCGAGACGGCCATCCCAGGCAGTTGATTAATTTCAACTCTGAATCTGGTGCGTTACGCGTTGCGATCGCACCCTACAAATGGATTTTCTTGCTGACTAACGCACCCTACAAGAAAAAGACGCGTCCACTATTGAGATCCTTTCCGAACCATTGCCCTATGATTCGCATTATTGTTGCCAATATCATTGCCATCTACCAGCGTGAGCTACAGAGCTACTTTGCGTCGCCCTTGGCCTATGTCATTGCGGGCGTATTTTGGCTACTGAGTGGCTTATTCCTGACGGCCATTCTGTTTGGCCCAGAGGGACTGATTGCTCAAGTTGCTACGCTGGATCAGTATGGGCAAGCTCCATCGGTGGATCTGGCCTATGAGTTCATTAAGGGATTCTTGGGCGTTCTCAGCTCGCTGGCGCTGTTTATTCTGCCGATTCTGTCGATGGGACTGTATGCCGAAGAACGGAAGCGCGGCACGTTGGAACTTTTGGCGACATCACCGCTCACCAACTGGTCAGTGGCCATCGGCAAGCTGCTGGGCGTCTTGACCTTCTTCATTACGCTGTTGATCCCTATCATGATCTGTGAAGGAATTGTGCTGAGCGGGTCAGAGCCGCCCGTTTCCTCGCAGGTGTTCATCCTGGCCCATGTCGGCTTGGTTTTACTTGCCGCTTCCGTATTGGCGCTGGGCATGTTCATTTCATCACTGACGGATAGCACGGTGCTGGCGGCGATTTTGACCTTTGCGCTGATTTTGCTGCTGTGGGTGGTGGATGCGATCGCATCTTCGGTTCAGGGGCCAGTGGGTGAGGCACTGAAGCATTTATCGATGTTGCAGCACTTTAATGATCTGACGCAGGGCATTTTGGATACGGGCAGTTTGGTGTTGTTTGGGTCATATATTGCGCTGGGTATTTTCCTGACGGCACAGTCGATTGAAGCATTCCGATTCCAACGGTCGTAGCGGGTGAGGATAGAAAGAGCTATGAAATCCATTACAGCTTATTGGAAATACATCCGCTACCTGATTTGGCTGGGCGTCATGCTGGCAACGGCGGGACTTGTCTCCGGCTTGTTATCCGGCTGGGATTCCCTGCCGCTGGCGCTCCTAATCAGCGGCATTGTGCTAATCGGCATTTGGTTTTTACTGTTGGGACAGGCGCGACCGGAATTCTGGGGACAGCGTTCCACCCAAAGCGGCACCAATGCGCTGATTGCGACCGTGTCAGTCATCGTCATTTTACTGTCGCTGAACGTTTTGGCAGTGCGGCATGGACAGCGGCTTGATTTGACGGAGAATCAAATTTTTACCCTGGCTCCGGAAACAACTCAAACGTTACGCAACCTGGAGCAGCCCACCAAAATCTGGATTTTTGATGCGGTTCGCAATCCCACCGATCAGCAGCTTTTGGAGAGCTATGAGCGGCAAAGCGACCAGTTTAGCTACGAGTATGTCGATCCCAATGCTCAACCTGTGTTGGCGCAGGAATTTGGCGTTCGTGCGCTGGGCGAAGTGTATCTCGAAGCGGGCGATCAGCGGCAGCGGGTGCAGCGTCTTAGTCAGGCTGAACGGCTGACGGAACCGCGTTTAACGGCGCAAATCACGCGGCTGGCTCAGGGTGAATCGCCCACGGCCTATTTCGTGGTTGGTCACGGTGAGTATAGCGTCGATGACTTTCAGGGTGGTTTCACGCTGGTGCGTGATGGTCTAGAGCAGAAGAATATTCAGGTTGAACCGCTCAATCTAGCTGAAGGTGGCGTTCCTGAGGATGCCGATGTGGTGATCGTGGCGGGGCCGCAGCAGCAGTTTTTCAAGCCGGAAATTAAGGCTCTGGAGCAATATCTCGAAAACGGCGGCGGCCTGCTGCTGATGGTTGACCCCAACACCGATCCGGGATTAGAACCGCTACTGAATGATTGGGGCGTGACGCTGGAAGATCGGTTGGTATTGGACACCTCTGGGCAAGGTCAGGCGGTGGGACTAGGGCCTGCTGCGCCGCTGATTTCCAACTACGGCGAACATCCAATTACGGAAGCATTTCAGAATGGGCGGTCGTTTTATCCCGTGGCGCGACCGATCAGTATCCAAGCTCGTCCCCGTGTTGCAGCTACGCCAATTCTGATTACCGATGAGCAAACCCGCGCCGAAAATATCGTTGAGGGTGGCGAAATCAACGTTGACCCCACGCAAGCACCAGAAGGGCCGCTTTATGTTGGCGTGGCCCTGAGCCGTCCGGTGCAGACTTTGGAACCGACGACGGCAGCGAATATCAGTCCGGACGGTGGCGATAATCCAGACGCTGGGGCTGCAACACCTAGCGAATCCAGTAATAGTGCTACAGATGAAGCCGCTGCTGAGGCAACCGAGAGCGCAGCGCCAGCCGAGGAATCTCCAGCAGAGACTCCGGTAGAAACTGAGCAAGAGGCTGAATCAGAAACGGCAAACTCTGAAGAGTCGGCCAGTGCTGAAGCTGAAAGTGCTGAGACAGGAGTTGAGGCGGACGATGCAGAAACAGCACTCCCTGAAGCATCTGAGAATACTGAAGCTGAAAATACTGAGACTGAAGCACCTGCATCCGACGAAGCTGAGCCGGAAGTGACTGAAGCTGAAAGCCCAGAATCTGAAAGTTCTCCATCAGAGGAAACACCTGAATCTCGCCTCGTCGTGATCGGTAACTCAACTTTTGCTACGGATGGCGTGTTTGATCAGCAGCTTAATGGGGATGTCTTTCTCAATTCCGTTAGCTGGCTGGCGCAGGAAGATGATGCAGCGCTGTCGATCCGAGCGAAAGAAGTTACCGATCGGCGGATTGTTCTGTCAACGGGTAAGCAAATTTTCCTGAGCTTACTGGCCTGGTTTATCTTGCCGCTGCTTGGCTTTGCGGCGGCTGTGTTTATGTGGTGGCGGAGGCGATAACTGATGAAGCTACAGCGATCAACTTGGACACTATTGGGCGTCGCGGTTATGCTCGGCGGTTATGTGCTGGCGACGGAACTGTCGCGATCGCAATCGGATTCATCCACGCTAGCCACTGCTGGCGACCAGGATCTATTCCGGTTTGAAGAAGACGATATTCAGTCCTTCACCGTGGTTACCGAGGAGCAAACCCTGGCGTTCGAGAAAGACGACGAGGACGTGTGGCAAATGACATCCCCTGTGGCGAAACGGGCCAATGATGCCACCGTCGCTTTTTTGCTGAGCCAGTTAGCGACAGGTCGAGCCAGCAGCCCCACCGAAACGACCGCCGATCAGCTCACCGAGTTTGGTCTAGCCGAACCCTTTGCCAAAATTGACGTGAAGCTGGAAAACGATGATAGCCATACGCTCTGGCTGGGTGATGTGAACTTTAGCGGCGAATCGAGATATGCGATCGCAGATCCCGATCCGGCACTCGTGGCTACACCCGACACCGAACCAGCGGCGAATACGGAAGCAACGGTCATCCTGGTGCCCAATGTCTTTGCCTCAGCAGTCGAACGCCCCCTGGAAGAATGGCAAAACCTGGAAGTTGTACCGGAGATCGAACCACCTGCTAGGGATTCACCTGAAGACGAAACATCTGTTGATCCGGATGTAGTGCCAGATACAGAGACAACAGAGGCAAACTAAACGAGCAAACCCTTGAAAGAGCTAGCTCGAATCAGCTTGACCGAGAAAGTTGCTAGAGACAGATGCAAAAGGCTCTGGTTGATGGGATAGTGAAGGAAAGCTCGGCGGTTTTGCTGAGCATATATGCTTATTCCAATATGTTGGTACTATCGACCTCAACGACTTAACCCATGAGTATTCGTACTGTTTCAACGCAGCCCTTCTCCGATCAAAAACCAGGCACATCCGGCTTGCGGAAGCAGGTGCCCGTTTTTCAGAAGCCAAATTATCTTGAAAATTTTATTCAGTCGATTTTTAATGCCATAGAGGGCTATCAGGGAGGAATCCTGGTGCTCGGTGGCGACGGTCGCTATTACAATCGCACGGCAATTCAGGTCATTTTGAAAATGGCTGCTGCCAATGGTGTGGGCCGGGTACTGGTCGGTCAAGGCGGTATCTTGTCTACGCCTGCTGCCTCCTGCGTGATTCGCAAGAATGGGGCATTCGGCGGCATCATCCTCTCGGCCAGCCACAACCCCGGCGGCCCCGAAGGCGACTTTGGTGTGAAGTACAACACCGAAAACGGTGGCCCCGCGCCCGAAAAAGTCACTAGCGCCATTTTTGAGTGCAGCAAAACCATCGACAGCTACAAGATTCTAGATGCCAACGATGTCGATTTGGATAAGCTGGGCAACACCCAACTGGGCGACATGACCGTGACGGTGATTGACCCCGTGGCTGACTATGCTGAGCTGATGGAGTCAATTTTTGACTTTGGCAAGATTCGCCAGATGATCAGCAGCGGCAACTTCCGTATGTGCATGGATTCGCTGCATGCGGTGACTGGCCCCTATGCCAAAGCGATTATTGAAGGGAAGTTAGGCGCACCCACCGGGACGGTGGTGAACGGTACGCCACTGGAAGATTTTGGCGGCGGCCACCCCGATCCGAATTTGGTCTACGCCCATGACCTGGTCGAAATCATGTTTGGCGACAATCCGCCCGACTTTGGTGCGGCTTCCGATGGCGATGGCGATCGCAACATGATTTTAGGCTCCAAGTTTTTCGTGACACCGAGCGACAGCTTGGCGGTGATGGTTGCTAATGCCAAATACATTCCGGCTTATCAGAGCGGCCTGTCCGGTGTGGCGCGTTCGATGCCCACCAGCCAAGCCCCCGATCGGGTGGCGGCGCAGATGAACCTGCCCTGTTACGAAACGCCGACAGGCTGGAAGTTCTTCGGTAATTTGCTGGACGCGGATCGGGTGACGCTGTGCGGTGAGGAAAGCTTTGGTACGGGTTCGAATCACGTCCGCGAAAAAGATGGTCTATGGGCTGTCCTGTTCTGGCTGAATATTTTGGCGGCGCGTCAGCAGTCAGTAGAAGACATCGTCAAAGAGCACTGGGCGACCTATGGCCGCAATTACTACTCGCGGCATGACTATGAAGAGGTCGAGTCTGAAGCGGCGAATAAGCTGATGGTAAACCTGCAAGAGAAGATAAAAACGCTGAAGGGCAAGGAGTTCAACGGCTATAAGGTTTCCTACAGCGATGACTTCAAGTATGAAGACCCCGTAGACGGCAGCGTTAGCGAAAACCAGGGAATTCGGATTGGCTTTACTAATGGCTCGCGGATTGTCTTCCGGTTGTCGGGTACGGGCACGAAGGGCGCAACTCTGCGGGTCTACCTGGAAAGCTATGAGTCGGATGCGTCCCTGCATGATCAGGATGTGCAGGAAGCACTGGCTCCGCTAATTAAATTAGCGGATGAAATTGCCGACATTAAGGCGATTACAGGCCGGAATGAGCCGACGGTAATCACCTAAGCCCTCATCCCCCAACCCCTTCTCCCAGACCGGGAGAAGGGGAGCCGGAAGTTTGAACTTGCGTAGGGTGCTGTTAGTGGAGCGAAGCGAAACGTAACGCACCAAATAATGCAGACTATTGAATGTCAGTTGAATAGTATTTGAACGTTGAATGGTGCGTTTCGCGTTGCTCAACAGCACCCTACGGGAATCCTGACATAGCCAGTGCCCAATTTACCGATACGACGTGACCACGGGTGCCAGGTATCGGCTGGCTGAAACCCTTGTTTCAGCGTTGTAAAACAGCCGGAAATAAAGCTTTTGGATCGGACTGGAGCCTTTATCTGCTACAGTTTACAAGTCTGGATGCGAGAGAAGAGATAATTGTTAGTTGAGAGGCCTGCCTTGGGAGGTGCCCCTTGGGGGAGGCTATGTCAAAATTTATACTTTTCCAGTCTACCTTTTCCACAAAATTCCAAAATGCTTCTTCGTGATATTTGCCATCGGCAGTGCCGCCGATTTCTTTTGATAAATATATGTCCTTCTGAACGCTAAAGCCAAACCGTCCATTACTGTACTTTACCCACAGTCCATCGATTGTGAGTAATTCATCACAGGGAAAGTTTAGCAACTCATCTGGAGTAAATCCCTGACCTTCTTCTTTTCCAATCGCCGTAATCATCAGTCGATAGGTTTCATTATCTGCCTCTTCCCACTCTTCATTCTGTAGAAAATGCTCCAATCTTTGATATCGTTTTGCTCGTATAACACGTACGAAGGCTTCAAACGATATAGGAAAGCTTAAGCCAGAGCTATCAACAAATAATTCAAGCAAATGTTTCGGCACAGGATGATCAAAGAATTCAACAAAGGGTTCATGCACTTGCTTTGTAGTTTCTTGTAAACAACCATAAGCTAAATCATATTCTCCAAAATTTAGGATAGTTCGTATTAAATCAGTAGGTCGTTTTGTTAATCCCGCATACAGCAAAACGGTTGGCTTCCACCAGTCATCAGCAAACCGTTCATAAAGCACGGCTTCCTGCTTTTCTTGTTCAATATGTGCTGCCGCCAAGTATTCCTGAAAACTCAAGTGAGCAAATTCATACTCCTCTGGTTCTCGCTCTACCAACAGTTCACTAATTTGTACCACCTGATCTAAAAACTCAGCCGCTTTAATTGGTTCACCTTGATTCTGTAGAATCCACGATAGTCCATCCAACAGCAGTGACTGTTCAATTCGTTCTTCTCGATGCTCCATCATGTCGAAAGCAACATGCTGAAGAATGGTCTGTGCATCACACTTCGTCAACAGCGTATCCAGCTTTCGCGCATTGGGTCGCTCTTTCAACTGCAACTGGCAAATCTCGCGATACAGTTCAACCCGCCGCTTCGGTAGTTCTGCCCCCGGAAATCGCCGATGAAACGTAACAATCATATTCAGCAGCAAAGGATTCTTTGCTAAATCCTTCAGTTCTTGTCGTGCTTCAATTTGATCAAGCAGTTCCTTAGCTGCATCCGTTGCCCGCTTCTGCACCTCTGGCGTGTCTCGTCCACCGCTGGCGTAGCGCATTTGGCACATGTACCACTGGCTGACAAACTTCTGTCGCTGCTCCGCATTAAAGTCTCGCACCCACAGCGGTGTTGCCAATTGCAACCGATCCGCTGCATCTTGTTCTTTATACGCTTTCGGTCGTGACGTAACGATAAAAATCGACTGTCCATACTGCCGTATCTGCTGATTAATCCATTTGGCAACTGCCGGACGCTTTTCTTTTGGCACCTCATCGAAGCCATCTAGCATCACAACGGCTTTGCCCTTATCCAGCATGTTTTTTGCCCAGTTCTCTGGCACCTGAAGATTCTGTGCCCCCGGCAAATCAGGAATATGAAGCTCCGTAATCAACTGCGGCAAATCTGGTGATTCATCTTGCGCCAACAGCTCGCGATACTTTCGCAGGACAATTAACACGGGAATTTGTTTAGGGGCTTTGCTCGGCTGCTGTTTCGTACCGTAGAGATAAGCAATATGCTTCAGCAACGTCGTTTTGCCATAGCCACCCCAAGCCAAAATCACCAGTTGTCGATAAGTCTGCTGTCGTTTTGCCTCGGCTAGAAAATCCCAAATCGTTAAGTTTCCTCGTTCAAACTGATCTAGTGTCAGTTGCTTCGAAATCGGTGGACGATAACCCGCTAGCGTCGCGCTCGTATCCAGCTCCAGCGGCACAAACACTTCCTTCAACAACGGCGCAAAAATGCCATCGTGAGGCACCATTCCCTCTGATCTTGCTGCTTCACAATCCGATGCCTGACACAACAGATACTTGTCATCAAATCGCGTTGCTGCCGTGATTAAGTTCTCAGTCACAGAATCAATCTGGGCATCAATGGCTTGACCCGCTGCGTCCAGTCGCCGTTGGGTTCCTTGATGCACGGGCAGTAGCAGCTTTGCCCCATATGAAATGAGTAAGCCAATCACTGCTGATGCTATGGCTTTTGGAATATCGCTTTCTTCTTTGACTAGATTCCAGATCGCACCTGCTCCCCCTCCAGTCAAACCTCCAGCCATAATGACCTTCAGCAAGACATCGGCAATTCGTTCATTCAGCGGTGGTTGACTATTCGGGCTGGGAGACTGCGTCATGGAACCAACGGTTATCGCGATAAGCTGCTCCCATTTTGGCTCAAGTCACAATCCGTGAGAGAAAAGAAGTACAAGATATCAACGCAGACTGGATATTAGGAGACGCAAATTGTGAAAGTTGGAATTCTGGGTACTGGATTGATGGGACAGCCGATGGCGCTGAGGTTACTCGCTGACGGCTTTGAAGTGGTGGCCTATAACCGTACCCGTGAGAAGCTTGAGCCGATCGCAGATGCAGGGGGTGAAATTGCTGACTCTCCTGCCGACGTGATGAGCGCGGCGGACTGTACGTTGCTGATGGTGACGAATGCTGATGCGATCGCAGATCTGATTCTCAGCGACAGCGCTAAAGCGGCACTAGCAAATCACACCATTATCCAAATGAGCACCATCGGCCCGCAGCAGAGTCAGGCTATCTGCGAAGATGTGCAGACCGCTGGCGGTGAGTATTTGGAAGCGCCAGTACTGGGCAGCATTCCCCAGGTAAAGGAAGGCACTTTGATTGTGATGGTGGGCAGTACGCCAGAGCAGTTTGAGCAGTGGCAGCCGATTTTCCAGAGTCTTGGTTCCGAACCGCTGCATGTTGGTACGGTCGGGCAAGCGGCGGCGATGAAATTGGCGATGAATCAGCTGATCGGGTCGCTCACCAGCGCTTTTTCCACCAGTCTCGGCTTTGTCATGCAGCAGGGCATTGATCCGGAGCAGTTTATGGCCATCGTGCGGCAGAGTGCGCTCTATGCTCCTACGTTTGATAAGAAGCTCCAGCGGATGTGCGATCGCAACTTTAGTGACCCTAATTTCCCAACCAAGCACCTGCTGAAGGACATGAATCTGTTTGCTGACGAAGCCAGTGCGGTGGGTATCAACACGGCTCTGGTCACTGCTGTCAGCCAAATCGTCGATCAGGCGGTGCAGCAGGGGCTAGCTGATGTTGACTACTCTGCTCTGTTTGCGGCGGTTTATCCTGAGTCAGCAATCCACAAACCATAAGCAAGTGATCCAGGCTGGAAGCCTTGACCGAAGTTAGCTTTCTATCATGCTGATGTGCTAGCTTACTTCAGGAAAAATTGAGCGATCACTGTCGCGTGTGCTCAGCACATGTACTGTATAAATTGACGTTGGAGGAGTGAATCGATGCATATTGCTGTGGGTCGCATGATGCACCTGAGAGAGCCTCTTTCGGGTCTGTTCGGCCAGAATCCGCTGTTGCTACAGGCCGATGAGAATTCAGCGGTTGACTTGGCTGCATGGCTGGGAGAACTGGCAATTCAGTTTGGCTTAAAAATACTGGCTGCGATCGCAGTTTTAGTGATTGGTAACTGGATTGCCAAGTGGCTGCGCGGCCTGACCCGCAAGCTCATGAACAATCGAGAGATTGACGCGACAGTTGTCTCGTTTGTTGCCAATTTGGTTTACTATGCAACCTTAATTGCAGTCATCATCGTCGCGCTGAGCCAGTTGGGCGTAGAGACGGCATCTTTTGTCGCTGTTTTAGGTGCGGCAGGCTTGGCAATTGGTCTAGCTCTCCAGGGTTCTCTCTCCAATTTTGCCGCTGGCATTTTGATTATCCTGTTCCGTCCGTTCAAAGCGGGTGACTTCATCGAGACTGCTGGCGCAACGGGCATTGTCGAACAGGTTGAGATTTTCACGACCACGCTCAAAACGCCGGATAACTGCAAGGTGATTGTGCCAAACTCCAGCATCTTGAGCAACAACATCAAAAACTTTTCCGGCTACCCGATTCGTCGAATTGATATGGTCTTTGGCATTGGCTATGAAAATGACATTGACAAGGCGCGGCAGATTATTGGGGACGTGCTGAATGAGGACAGTCGCATTCTTACCGATCCAGAGCCAACCATCAGCCTGTTTCAACTGGCAGATAGCAGCGTCAATTTTGCCGTGCGGCCTTGGGTGAATGGTGCTGACTACTGGATAGTGATGTGCGACACGACTGAGACGATCAAGAAGCGCTTTGATGCGGCGGGCATTAACATTCCCTTTCCTCAACGGGAGGTGCATGTTTATCAAAAATAGTGAGAAATAATGAGAAATAATGCGATCGCAGTTCATTCAACTTTTGAAAGACCCGCTAGACCTCTGATTCCGTCATGGGCTAGACGATATTGCGATTTTCGACGCATAGGCTGGAAGGGATGTCACAGATAGAAACCCTTTATGGCAAAGCCTTTAGAAAACAAAAAAATCGCGATTCTCGTCGCCAGCGGATTTGAGCAGGTCGAGATGACGGAACCTCGCAAGGGTCTGGAAGAAGCAGGTGCAACCACGCATCTTGTCTCTCCGGAAGAGGGGCAGGTGCAGGGCTGGAATCACTATGACAAGGCCGATTTCTTCCCGGTTGATGTCAGCCTTGATGATGCTAGTCCCGATGATTATGATGCGCTGGTGCTGCCCGGCGGTACGGTTAATCCTGACCAACTGCGGATTAATCTCAAAGCCATTCGGTTCATCAAGTCATTTGTTGATTCGGGTAAGCCTGTTGCTGCCATCTGTCACGGCCCCTGGACGCTGGCAGAAGCTGACGTAGTGCGCGATCGCAAGATGACCTCTTGGCCATCACTGGAAACTGATCTGAAAAATGCAGGTGCCAACTGGGTAAATGAAACCGTGGTTGTCGATCGCGGTCTGATCACCAGCCGTAATCCAGACGACATTCCGGCATTTACTGAACGTGCGATCGCAGAATTCTCGAAGCAGCCTACTGCCGTATAAGGCAAAACTCCCACCTGACATTCCAAACATGGGATTGCTGATTCTTAAGTATGACCTGTGATGCGGGGGCATCACCCCCGCATCACAGGTCATATCTAGGTTAAGCAACACCCCAAACATAAACATTTTTGAGAGGCAGCGCGCTGCCTCTCAAAAATGTTTAAACTCATATCTGCACCTTGCAAACTAATCCTCCTGGGTTTTGGTGCAAGATGTGAGAAATTCACGGAGTTCCAGATGGCGTTCTGTTCTGTTGCAAATTCGTTTTCTTCGACACGGAACTGCTATAAGGTCATATCAGCCGATTAATACTGATAAAGCGGGATGACTGATTTTAAGTATGACTGGGGATGTGAGGACACACCCACATCCCCAGTCATACCTAGATTAAGCAACGCCGATCAAACTCACTAAATAAGTAGGTTGGTAATATCAAGACCGGGGGAATGCCCCAGACTTGATAAGTAGGTTGGCATAAATAAACGCATCTAAAAAACCGGGGGAGCGCTCCTCGGGGAGGCTCTCCTGTTTTTTTAGATATGCATTTATTTGTATGTAGCCACTTATTACGAGTTGAATTACGTTTAGCTACTTATCGATAAACAATTGACATGGAATGGCACGTGACGGATGCTCAGAGTTTACGAATTATTGATCGTGAAATTGGCGAACATACCTTTTCCCCATCGGAGTATGAAATTGTCCGCCGAGTAATTTATGCGACAGCTGACTTTGATTACAAGTCGCTGGTACGGTTCTCGGATCAGGCATTACAGGCCGGAGCGGCGGCGCTAGCAGCCCGCAGTACGATTGTGGTGGATGTGCCGATGGTGCAGGTTGGCATTGCCCAGCGCATTCAAGATACCTTCGCCAATCCGATTTACTGTAGCCTGGACGCCCTCACTCGTCCCCAGCGCCGCAAAACCCGTGCTGCCTGGGGCACAGAAACTCTGGCTCGTCGCTATCCCGAAGGGATTTTCATCGTTGGCGAAGCCCAGACCGCGCTCGAATCGCTAGCAAATCTAATTGAATCGGGTGAGATTCGTCCTGCTTTGGTGATTGCTACACCTGCCGGATTTATCAACACTGAGCAGGCTAAACAGCGGCTGCAAGACCATCTGATTCCACATATTCGAATTGAAGGTCGCAAAGGGAGTTCCGTCGTTGCTGCCGCGATTGTTAATGGCCTAGTCGATCTGGCATGGCAAGCCTACGGGCATGAACGGAAGAGTCCGTAATTGACGATAAGGGCATTTGTGTATTGGTTTGCGTTCAGCATGGTTGGTAAGGGGGCGGAGGAGCGAGGGAGCCAGAGGAAACGGAGGAGGACTAGATCAACTGCTTGCTCCCTCGCTTCCCTGCTCCTGTAAGCCTGCTTTCCACCCCTCATAGAAACCAGCCTCAAGCAAAGCTCTGCACTTGACCCAACGTTCGCTTGACCCAGGCTTCGTCAAAAATATGGGTATAGATTCGGTTATGGGCAACCAAATAGCCGTCTTGCTGAATGACTAGACCGGAGAGCAACAGATCCATCTGGCCGGGATAATCCGAGACGTGAATGCTTTCCTGCTGGAGAATGCGGAGGTAGAGATTGAGCTGCTGTTCTGCCTGAAGACTGGATAAGATGCGATCGCGGATTGTCCGCAAATGTTCAGGCTCATCATTCAGCTCCCAGTTTTTAATCATCTGCTCCTGCACCAGTTGACTGATCCAGTCCTGCTCATGACTAGCCGAAATCGCAACGTGGGAATTGCGAATTAGCTTACAAATTTTCTGCGTTAAAAACGGCTGGCCGTTTGTCCAGTAGAGGATTTCCCGCAGAACGGCCTGTGGATTGGCCACCTTTTCGGCTAAACCGTAAAGCAGCGGCTGCGCCTCATGGATTTGGAAATCCTTCAGTTGAATCGCCTCGCCAATGTTAAACGGGGTGCGCGCTTTGTCTTGAATCAACTGCGATGGCGTGGCTACACCGAACAGGGCAAAGGTCAGCCGCTGATAGTTGGGATCATCGGCCCGCTTGTTATAGCAGGCTCGCAGCAGCACGAAGAAATCGTCAATCTCAAAATCGAGATTAATCACACTGTCAATTTCATCGATAAAAATCACGATTTGTCGCTCGATGTACTCCAGCAGCACCTGATGAATAAACTCACCTAGTCGCTGCACAGGGGACAGCAATTCGCGATCGCGCCACCACTGCCGAATATCCACCTGGCCCAGCAGGTCAAAATTGGCGGCAAGGGTATAGGAAAATCCAGCATACCACTGCTCCGGAGACAGCCGCCGATTGCCAATCTCGGAAATATCAATCGCAGCACAGGCAAACCCTTCCGCCTCCAACCGCCGCATCATTTGAACCCGCAGACTCGATTTACCCATCTGCCGCGCATTCAGCACGTAGCAAAACTTGCCCTGCTTCAATCCGGCATACAGATAGCGATCGGCCTGCCGCACCACGTAAGTCGGCGCATCTAGTGGCAAACTGCCCCCCACTTGGTAATCGAACTGCGCCGCCGCCTCATCACTCCGCAGCAGCGCATTTTCAATCATCAGCTCCGCCTGGGTCGCTTTGAGGATTTGCAGCGTTTCCGACAGCTTACGGGTGCGCTCCTCCACCCGTTCTTCCAGGATTTCCTTCTGCCGCCGCTGATCGGTAATATCAGCAATAATGCCCTCGTAGTAGAGCAGATGGCCATCTTCACTCTGTACGGCACGGGTGTTTTCTTCCACCCAAATCGTCGAGCCGTCTTTGCGATAGCTTTGGTAGACCAAATTTTTAACTTCGCCATACTCGGTCATCCGGCGCTGAAACTCTTGGCGATCTTCGGGACAAACGTAGATTTGCCGCTCAATATTTTCAATGCCGTCAATCATGTCCTGGGGCGAATCGTAGCCGTAAATACGCGCCATCGCCGGATTAATTCGAATAAAGCTACCGCTGGGCGTAGACTGGAAAATTCCTTCCAGCGCATTCTCAAAAATGCCCCGATAGTTTTGTTCTGCAATTCGGAGAGCCGCTTCTGCCCGCTTTTGCTCTGAGATATTGCGAATAATCATCAGCACCTCATCTTGACCAGTCACCACCATCCGCACTTCTTCGTACTGGACATGACCGTCAATATTGAGCTGCTGCTCGTAGACCTGCATTGCTCCGGTTTCCAGGGTGCGCTGAATGTAATGCATTCGGCGCTGGGCTTCAACGGGCGGCAGAGAATCGTAGACGCTGCTATTGACTTGGAAATCAGAACTGTCATGAATAGACAGCCGATTACGTCCCTGAATTTCCCGATAGATGCCATCGTGACTCACCCGAATCAGCAAGTCAGGCATAGCCATAATTAATGCCCGCTGATTTGCCTCACTCAGCCGCAGTGCATTTTCTGCTTTCAAGCGTTCGGTGATGTCAATACCTGCCCCAACTAAAAAGGCTTTCCCGTCAATCATCATGGAACGTCCCGTGACAAAGTAGGGAATCATTTCTCCAGATTTTGTCAGCAAATGCGTTTCAGCAACCGTACCCTCTTCAGTAAATACCTGTTGAAAGCGGCGAGCAATCGAATCGCGCTCGAACTCGGCCACTGTATCCAGCACATGCACCGGATTTGTTGCCAGTTCGGCTTGCGAATAGCCCAAAACTTTTGTAAACAACTTATTCCAGCGGATTAAGTAGCCATTTTCATCATAGAGATAGAAAATACCGGGCATACTGTCGATGATGCTGTCGGATACCTGTTTTTCGCGGCGCACTTCGGCTTCAGCCTGTTTGCGATCGGTGATATCTCGCACGATTACCAGCACTTCATCTTCGCTTAGGGGAATCAAACGGGCTTCGTCGAACTGGTGCTGACCATCAATTTCTAGTTCATACTCATAGATTTGCAGTTCATTGGTTTCCAATGCCCGCTGCACATAATGCATCCGCTCATCGGCGCTCGCTTTGGGCATCGTGTCGTATATGCTGGTGCCGACCTGCATTGAATTTGCGTTTAGCGTTTTAGTTGTCCGGCCTGGATTAAAGCCAGAATATGTGCCATCTCGCCGAATCCGCAGCAGCAGGTCTGGAATGGCGCTGACGATGGCCTGATTGGTGGCCTGGGCCTGTCGTAAATCTTCTTGGGCCTGTCGTTCATCTGTGATGTTGATGCCGACGATGACAATGGCTTTGCCCTGCTGATACTTTTGAGCGGCGATCAGGTAGTAAAACACTTTGTTGCCGACCGGAATGGGGATTTTTTCGAGGGCGGAGTGGTCGTTACTGTGCAAAAAGCGCTGAATAAACTGGACGTAGTTGGGACTGTTGCCCACGATCCCTACTCGTTTGCCAACTATATCTTCGGGATTGAGGTTGAGGATGCGGGCTAGGTGGGAGTTAATGCCTAGATAAACGCCATCGGCTGAAATCCAAGAAATTGTGCCAGGAACAGCATCTAAAACGGCCTCAAGCTGGTCTTTGGCTTCGGCTAACTGGTTTTTAGTCGCTTCTAGATCGGCATTTCGGGCTTCTAGAACGGTGAAGGAATCCTGGAGCTGGCTGGCCATTTGGTTAAAGGATTGGGCGAGACCGCTGAGTTCGTGGGTGCTCTGCACATCGACGGATTCATGCCAATGACCGAGGGCAATTTTCTTGGCCGCTTCGTTTAAGCGGGAGATGGGCCGTGTAATCCACTGGGCTGTCAGTGCGCCAATTGTAATGGCTACCAGCATGGCTACAAAGTAGAGGATGGCTGTTTGCCGCGCTCCTTCTTGAATGCGGCCCATGAAGTCGGCTTCGGGAATGACGACGACGATCAGCCAGTCAATGCCTCGGTTGTCATCAAATGGGACGACCTGGACAAACTGCCGTTCGCCGTCTAGATCAAATTCCAGTTGTTGAGACTGATGAATGCGAGCCAGTCCGCCGAGGGAGTTTGCTTTGAGGTATGTTGCGGTGCCGCGAATCAGGGGGTCGCTGCTATCGGTGGCGGCACGATATCGGAAGTCCTTATCATCAATTACTTCCACAATTTCTTCGTCAGTCGAAGTGGCAACCAGGTTGCCAGAGCGATCCATGATAAACGTCTGGCCGGATTGTCCTACTTTTAGCGATCGCAAAAATTCGCTCATTTCCTTGGGCAGGACAAAGTCAGTCGCACAGACTCCCAGTACTTGCCGACTGCCCGGTTCGTATACGGGATAACTGGCGGACAGAGTTGGTAGAAGGCTGTCAAAGTCAAGATGAATTGGGCCCCAGGTCGCTCGTTCTTTCTCTTTTGCGGCGATATACCAAGGGCGCTGGCGAGCGTCATAGCGCTTCAGCAATCTGCCTTTGAGAAAGGTGCGCTCTCCTGTGCTGCTGTTGAGGGCGTAGTAGTAGCCGAAGTAGTTGGTTGATTGGTTATAGATTTGAAGCTGGGGTTCTTGGTCTCCTTCGCGTCGCCCCACACCGACGAGCGAGCCATCAGCTTCTAGGCCGCAGTAGATTAAGTTGGTATTGGGGTAAATTTTGGCCTGTTCCCAAAGCTGATTGAATCCTTCACCATTGGCGACATCTAGATCACCATTGAGCAACGCACTGGCATTGATCCGATTGATGGCGTGAGGAATTTCGACATAGGACAGGAGCTGCTGCTGGATTCGAGCCGAGATTTCGGCCCGGAGCTGGGATGATAGATCGCGCACGGTAGCTTGACTATGGCGGAAGGAGATGTAACCGACGAGGCTAACGGTGACGGCTAGCTGCACAACGAAGGGCACTACTAGCACGGTTCGGAGAGGGGCTTGCCGAATTGAAGCGAGCAGCGAAGAAGAAGTCAGGCGGCGCATAGGTGAGACAGCCTCTCAGGCTAGGATGAGTGAGTCGTAAAGCGGCGCGATCGCAGTTAGCAACTTGCAGATAACAACAATAGTCAGCACTCGTCAAGCGCGGGTCAACGTTACTGGGGCAGTGCGTTCAGGCGCTCACTGAAGTAGCGGCTATAGAGTTCGCAACTGGGAATGGCCTGATTACTTTGTAACCGAACTAAACCAAGACTTTGTAATTTAAAGGCTTGTGTCAGGTCGAGGCTGACGGGCTGTTTTGCGGCGACGACTTGGGCAAAGGCCGAGGATAGGTCGCTGTTTTGCTGGAGACTCCAAAGCTGGCGCTGGAGGTGATCTTCGTAGATGCCAGATGCGATCGCAGTTGAGTTGATCACCTGCTCAAAGGTGACATCTTGATGCCAGAGATGATAGAACGCAAGCTGCACGAGGTAAGGATAGCCACCCGTGAACTGCATGAGCTGCTCGTTCTGCGATGCTGACCAGTTCAATTCATACTTTCGCGCTAGTTCCTGCACCTGTTCGGGAGTGAGGGCATCTAGCTCAACGGGTAAACCCACATTGAAAGGTGATTTATTCACGTTGAGCGGAATATAAACCTCGGTCGAGTGGGCGACGACCAGACGCAACTGCTTCCAAATATCGCGGTTTTTGGCCTCTTCATGCCAGGCTCTGAGTAAGCCAAAGAATTCATCGGCTAGATCAGGATACTGAAACAGCCGATCCACATCGTCGAGGGCTAAAACTAGTGGCTGATTTAGCTTGGTCAGGATGTACTGCTCAAAGTAAATTTTGCAGCTAATCTTGCTGCCGAATAAGTCGTCCCAGTATTCATTGAGCTGATTCGGCAGATGTACACCCAAGCCGACATTGGCGCAAAACCAGCGCAAAAATAGATCAAGATCTTCAAAAATATCTTTATCGGCCAGTTGAAAACTGAGCGAAACCGTTTTACAGCCTTGGGTCGCGGCCCGGTGCAGGATGCGGGACAGTAGAGACGTTTTCCCCACCCGGCGAGGCGCTTTAATTCGCACCAAGCCACCGGGTTGCAGCACCGTTTTATAGCATTCTGGCTCAATGCCGGAGCGCTCTACATAAAACGAGGAGCCGATGGGAATTTGTCCCCCTGGCGGATCTGGCTCTAGTTCACCGCTGAACATCTCGTCGGCCAAATCGCTACCGTTTGGATTGCCCTCAATGTCGTCTAGGTCATCGGGGTAAAAGAAATCGCCTGGTTCTAAGGCCAACTCAAAGGCGCGAAAGCAGTATTTCAGCGTTTGTTTGTCAACTTTTGACTCACAGGCCAGCACTTTCATTAATGTATCAACGGCGAGTCCGGTTCGTTCACTCAGCGCTTCCAATGTGTAGCGATTGCCGTTGTTGTCTTCAAACTCGGCATCCGTCTTGGCTTGCTGTAGTTTGTTGAACCCCTGCGGCGTCAGGATTACTCCCCGCCGCCGTCGTCGCTTTGGTTGATTCATGCTGGTTCCCTAGTTCAACGCGATGATTCACATGGCCTTCCAACCATTAGTATTTCAAGAATTTGATACTTTGCTGTCAGTTTTTGATAATCTACATAATTCTGCGGTGAGCATTAAAGTTTTCCGGACTGACGCCGCGAAAAAAATGTATAGGCCGCAAATGCGATCGCAATCATTGAAAACGAGAACAGAGTAGTCAATGTACCCAACGCATAGAGTGCTGGAGAGGTGACGTTGGTCGTCATGCCAAAAATCTCCAGTGGCAGCGTATTATCCTGACCTGAAATCAGCGATGTGCGGGTGAACTCATCGTAGGATAGCGTAAACGTGAGCAGTCCAACACCAATCAAACTCGGCCCAATTAGGGGAAACACAATTTCCCAAAATGTGCGGCCATCGCCTGCCCCCAAATCCCTAGCCGCTTCTTCATAGGACGGGTTAAACCGATTAAAAATACCCAGCATAATCAAAAATGCGATCGGCAGCGTCCAGGTGAGATGCGCTCCGAGCCCGGACGAAAACCAGTTGGTGGTCAGTCCCAAAACCTGAAAAACAACGCCAATGCCCAGAGAAATCAAAATACTCGGCACAATCAGGCTGGAAATTGCTAAATAAAATAGAGCCGTCGATCCCTTAAAGCGGCTGCGGAAGGACATACTAGCCATTACTGAAAAGGCCGCCGCAATCAGCATGACCACCAGACCCAAAATTAGCGATCGCTGAAACGGTTCGACAAAACTACCGACTCGCTGCTCCTGAAATACCTGACCCAGCCAGTAGAAACCAAAGCTCCGCACCGGGAAGGTTAGCGTGCCATCCGGCCCCTGTAGCGACAAAATAAAAATCGTAAACATGGGGCCATAGAGAAAAATCACAAACAGCCCAAAGAACGCGGCCAAAATGTAAAACGAGAGCGGCTTTTTTTTCAGTTTCATAAAATTTATTAGCCTGCCAACTTATTTGGATGGGTTTTGTCATGGGTTTTGCTGGTTGATGTGCCGCGCGGAGCGCGGCACATCATTGCACCTGATGGGAAGAACATGACGCCCTACAGCTCTTTCCGAATATCCACAACCCGCAAAATCGAAACCACCAGCATCATCGTCACGATCAGCAAAATGACCGCATTGGCCGCCGCCAGAGGATACTGCAAACTGCCAATTTGAGTCTGAATCAGCTTGCCCACCGATGCCGCCTGTCCGCCGCCCATCAGTCGCACCGTGACAAACTCGCCCATCACCAGCGTCACAATAAAAATGGAGCCAATGGCAATGCCGGGAGCCGATAGAGGCAGGATGATCTCCTTAAACACCTGGAATCCCGATGCTCCCATATCCTCAGCCGCTGTGACTAACGTGCGATCGATCCGCATCAGGCTGTTAAAAATGGGCGCAATCATGAAAATGATGTAGAGATGCACCATGCCCAGCACCACAGCAAAATCGGAATACAGCAAAAACTCCAGCGGCTGATCAATCACCCCCATGCCCAGCAGCATTTGATTCACTAGTCCGCCTTTGCCCAGCAGCGGAATCCAAGAAATCATCCGAATAATATTGGATGTCCAAAAAGGAATCGTGCAGAACAAAAAGAGAAAAATCTGCCAGCGCAGATTGGTGACATGAAACGACAAAAAGTAGGCCACCGGATAGCCAATCAGCAGCGTTGCCAACCACACCAAGCCCACGAATTTGAAGGTATTAACATACGTCCTTAGTGTGACATCGGAGGTAAAAATGCCTGTGTAATTATCCAGCGTGAAGGCTGGCGTCATCGAGTAGCCGTTGAACTGCCAAAAGCTGACCACTCCGATCATCAAAATCGGAAAAACCAGAAACAGCAGAAACACTAGCGTCTGCGGCGTAACCAGTAGATAGGGCTTCAGTGCCTTCCAGGTGTTGGACATAGGAGGATTAGCTCACAGTTTGCAGATGTTATGTTGGATTAACGAAGAAACCCCAACAAGCGGTTTTGATTTGATAGTCATAGGTTGGGTTAGCGTAACCCAACGAAACTACCGCTGGTGTTGGGTTTCACGTTGTTCAACCCAACCTACGAAACGAGGAAACCGGAAATGTTACGTAGGGACAGGTTTTGTTGACCAATTTTGCTCAGGTATCACCATTGATCGGCTAAACCCGCCCCTACAGCAGGACATATTTTGTACACAGGTGGGGCGGTGGGCGTTGTCTACCCTACGTAGACGCAGGTACGGTTACGACGCGATAAACTCGTTCCACTTTTGAACTAGGTAGGTGTTCTCGGCCATAGTCGAGTTCCAGACGACGATGTTGCCGAAGCGCTCTTCGAACGTACCGCCATCCCGAACACTTTCCTCTTTTTCGAGAGTCTTACCAAACGGGTCAACCATCGGCTCAGAGGCTGGCTGGCCTTCATACCAAAAGGCCCATTCTGCTTCTGACATGTACTGCTTGGCGGTTTCTGGTGCTGCACTGTAGTAGCCCTGGCGACCGAGAAAGGCTCCGACCCAGCCATCTAGCATCCAGTTGATATATTCATAGGCTGCATCTAGAGCCATGCCGTCTAGGTTTTTCGATAGGCCGATACCGCCGCCCCAACCGCGATAACCTTCTTTTAGCGGCGCATAGACACATTCAATTCCTTGGGACTTCACGGCTGTCACCGCTGGCGACCACATGGATTGCAGGATTACCTCACCGGAAGACATTAGGTTGACTGATTCGTCAAACGTTTTCCAGAAGGCTCGGAACTGGCCTGCTCGCTTCTGCTCTTTGAGAATTTCGGTGAGCTGATCGATTTCGGCTCTGGTCATGTCGCCTTTGTCGCCAAAGGTCATGAGGCCCAGGGCTTCGACCACCATTGCTGCATCCATGATGCCGATTTGGGGAATATCAAGGATAGAAGTCTTGCCGCGAAACTCTTCGTCAAATAAGTCACCCCAGCTTTCAATTTGGCGGCCTACTAGATCGGGGCGATAGCCGAGGGTGTCGGCATTGTACTGGAAGGGGATGAGGGTGGCATACTCAGTTGGCCCATCGGCAAATTCAGATGAATCTGGCCCTGTCAGGTACATCACTTTATACGGCGTTGTGCCTTGGGACTGCTCGACGGGCATACCGTTGAATTCGCCCGTCCGAAAGTAAGAGACGATTTTGTCCCAGTTGGTGATGCGACTGATCTCAAGTGGGCGCAAGTTACCAGAGGGCACAACCAGCGGCAAGCTGAAGTATTCACCATCGAAGACGTCGTACTGTTTGGGCTGAGTAATCGCAATTTGGTTATTTTCTTCGGTGCTGAGTGCCCGCATTTCTAGATTGAAACCTAGGTCTTCTTTGGCTTTATCTCGAATTTCATTGATTTGAGAAACGCCTGTACCGATGAAGCGGAGGGTGACATCTTTGATTTGATTGGTGTTGACTTGGGGGCCAGTGGCGGGATTGTTGGGTGTGCCCTTGGGCGCAGATGAACAGCGGGTTGCTGTGAGAAATGCTCCAGCAGCAAGGCTCGTTTGAATCATTCGGCGGCGAGAGATTTTAGACATGGTTGATTTGAGTAGTAAGTTGACGAAACGTGATAGAAAACTTGAGTGAGCCAGTTAGGAATGAGTTAAGTTTTGAGGTTTGAGTTCTGAATTGGCCACCTGACTCAAAACTCAAAATTTGCAACTTAAATTAGGTCCGCTTCCTCAGTGCGGCCAGTTGATGAGGCAGTTAATGGGCCAGTTAGTGGGGCAGGTAAATGCAGTATTCGGCGGGCCAATCGAGGACGACAATCTGTCCTTCCTGCATGGGTTCTTGCATCCAATCGTGAGTTCTGACTTTGTAGAGTACCTCCTGTCCAGTTTTTTCAAGCGCAAGGGAGACGCGGGTGACATAGCCTGTGAATTCAATGGCTATAATTCGGGCTGTCACTCGATTGGTGGCGGATGTGATCGGCAAACTGCCTGCGATCGCAAGTGGGTGAGGTATGAGGTGATCCGCCCGGACGCAGCAAGCGGCCTCTGTTCCAGCCTGGGCAAACTCGCCTCGGCAGTACAGAATGCCTAAACCATCAACAGCTAGCTCGATTAGATAGCCCTGACCGTCTTCTGTGGCTTGTTGCACCACACCGGGAAAAATGTTGTTGTCGCCCGTGAACTGAGCGACGAATCGAGAGATGGGGCGTGAAAAGATTTCGAGCGGAGTCCCCACCTGGTCGAGTCGCCCGTGATCCATGACGACAATTTGATCGGAGAGCGAGTAGGCTTCGTCCTGGTTGTGGGTGACTTGAATAAAGGTCATGCCGAACTGGCGCTGGAGCTTTCGCAGTTCGCCGCGCGTTTTGACCCGCAGGTTTTCATCTAGGGCGCTGAGCGGTTCGTCGAGCAGCAGGACTTGGGGACGCGTGACCAATGCGCGGGCTAGGGCAACTCGCTGCTGTTGTCCACCGCTAAGCATCGTGGGTTTGCGATCGCGAAATTTCTCTAAGCCCACAATTTCCAGCATTTCCCGAACGCGAACTTTGCGCTCATCGGCGGGAACCTTGTGCATTCGGAGGCCGAATTCGATATTTTGCCAAACTGTTTTGTGGGGAAACAGAGCATAGTTTTGAAACATCATCGCCGTATTGCGCTTGGCCGATGGCAAGTTGTTTATCCTGGTATTGCCGATGAAGATCTCGCCTTGCGTAATCTCTTCATGACCCGCAATCATCCGCATGGTGGTCGTTTTACCGCAGCCGCTTGGCCCCAGTAGACAGCAGTAAGAACCAGCAGGAATATCTAAGGTGATGTTTTCAACGGCGGTGAACGAACCGTATTGTTTGGTAACCGAACGGAGGGAAACTCCCTGTGCATTGGCCTGAAACGGAACTGGTGCTGAGTGTTCAGCAGTAGACGGAACAACTTGAGCGTCCTGCATGTTTTATGCTCCCAAGAAATACGGCATCAGCCTAATGCCAAAAATATGAACTATAAAAGCGTATTTGAGTTGACAGATGACTAGAGGGAATGATTTGCCGTTGCACCTACCCGTCGCACCTAATTAATGTCTACCGTCCTATTCAAAAAGCTTTACCAGCAGAGCACTGTATAACCATATACACTCTCGATTTGCAATCACTCTAGAGGCAGAATATAAGGGACGCAACCGTTTAGTTATATTTTTCAATGGTTCGATTAATAACAATCTGTTAATGAAGGTCTGCGCGTTGAGCCAATCGGGCTGTGCCATAGGCGGCTTCGGTTTGGGCTGAGGGAGAAATGGAAACGCCAAGGTAGCGCGATCGCAGTTTTGTCCATGCCTGATTCTGAGCACCTCCTCCTGCTGTATACACCTGATTGAGCGGAGATGCGCCCAATTGCTGCAAGCGTGCGTAACCCTGAGCTTCAATGCGAGCCATTCCTTCTAGCAAACCCTGGAGAAACTGCACCGGAGCGTCCGGTCGGGGAGTCATGCGAGGCGACAAATTGGGATCGTTGATCGGAAATCGCTCACCCGGTTTAGTTAGCGGGTAATAATCCAAGCCGCTGTCTTGCTCCGGATCGATTCGCGAACTCAACTCCTGTAGTTCAGCCGAAGAGAAAAACTGCTGTAGAACTGCGCCTCCCGTATTCGATGCGCCACCGACCAGCCAGAGCGAGCCGAGCCGATGGCTGTAGATGCCGTATTCCGCCCGATTAACCTGCGTTTCGCTGAGTAACTTAAGCACCAATGTTGAACCTAGGGAAGTCACCGCTTCGCCGGGATGCTGGGCACCGCTGGCTAGAAACGCGGCAATGCTATCGGTTGTGCCTGCACACAGGACGCAATCTGGGGGCAAATCAAAGCGCTGGCTAATCTCTGGTGTAACGGTGCCGATGACGGTACCCGGTGCGAGAACCTTGGGCAGGTGGCTGCGTAGAGGCTGCGATCGCAACCAGTCGGGATAAGTAAGCTGCTGTACGTCATAGCCCAGCTTAAGCGCATTGTGATAGTCGCTGATGCCTAGTTGACCGTGCAGAAGAAAGCTGATCCAGTCGGCCTGATGCAGTAAATACGGCTGCTGAACCTGGGCAAAATCGGGCTGAGTCTCCCACCACAGCAGTTTGGCCAAGCTGGACGTGGCGCTCAGCACCACATGATCAGTGGGTGCAAACTGGCGAATCTGATCTAGCACGGCTTTGCCGCAGTCATTGTTATAGAGCAGCGGCGCTCGTATTGGCACACCATTACAGTCGCAGAGTAGAACAGTTGAAGAGGTGCCGTTAACTGCGATCGCGCTTATCCGACTGCGAACTTCACGCGGCAACTGGTCGAGTAAGCTCCATAGCGCCGCTTGCCACTGATCCGGCTGCCGATCAGACTCGCTGGAAAAAGCGCAACGGCTTTCCGCCTGAATTTGCCCGGCGTGATCAACTGCGATCGCTCTAGCTCCAGAGGTACCGAAGTCCACCCCAAGACTGAAATTGTGTAAATAAAGGTTCATAGACTACAACTTAGCCCTAATCGAGTTGGTTATAATACCAATCAATTAATAAAAACCAACTTGTTTTACCGATTTGCTTTGCAGTTGCTGATCTCTTCTACTAACCAGCGTGGTGTTAGATAACGCGGTAACTCGCAGCAATCGTTTGATGTTGCATCTGATTTGAGAAGCGCTCTAATTGCTTGCTGACATTGTGATTTAAACAATTAAATTACAGGGTTTCAAGGCAAGATAAAGACCGCTTTTACGGCCAGATTCATGTTTGAATGGACTGCGCGGATTACGTGAAATGTGCTTTTGGTCAACCATCTTAAAGAGTCTAGGAAATGAGGCGCAAGCGATGCTTGTGTCTTTTTTGTTGCAAGCTAACGTCTTGAAATATTTCATTTTCTAGAGATAAAACGGAATGGAACAGTTTAGCACTGTATCTGTAGCTAGTCCTGATTTCACATTAGGAGATCACGATGAATTACAGTTTTGATATTATTGGTGTTTCGCCGATTGTAAGCTTTTTCAACTATCAGCAACAGGTGGAGAAAAGTCCGCAGCGTAGCCGCACCTATGTTGGCAGCTACAAATGTACGCTGGACAGCTTCATTCAATCCACCGAAACAACTTTGCGAAAGCCGGACTGGGACTGGGATCAAGTCGTGGAAAGCATGGTGCAGTTCTGGCTGCATCATGAAGACGACATTCAGCATTGGCAAGAAATGCTAAATTCTATTCAGTCAGAGAGCCTGGTTGTGGGCCGCATTGCTAACTTTAATGCAGTCAGAACTGAACTGGAATCGCTGTTTGATGATTGATAGCCGTGCGTTTGGCTAATGGTCATCTCCCGCATAAATCCACATGGATTCTGTTTGTCCAGCTTTTGTGAATCCGCATTTTTTATAAAATGAAACGGCAGCTTGATCAGACACCAGGATCTGCATGTGAAATCCGTGATAGCGCTGCTCTTATTGTCTGCTCGTAGAATTCATTGGCTCAACATGATTATCAACCCAGACTATCCCCACATTGTCCTGTCGTTTACCTATCGAGGCTTTGAGATTCAGATCGATCGCAGCTCGTTTCAAGGACAGGACATCTATGCGGCTTGGGCAAATTATGCGCTGGGTTGTGCGGTGGCTGTGCCCTATGCCCCGAGCCGAGCCGATACGATTCGCAAGGCTAAACAGTGGGTCGATCAGCGGTTAGCTTCCTAGAGATATTGACCACAACGGTTTCATAATTTCTTTCTGGAAGTGCTAGGCCATCAGTGCTGTAATAAAAGCGATCGCATGATCAAACGTTTTAGGAGGTAAATAGGATGCAGTCGATGCAAATTGACATCGGAATTAAGGAACAGGATCGGCGCGAGATTGCTGAAGGTCTGTCCAGGCTGCTTGCCGATACTTACACCCTGTATTTAAAAACCCATAACTTCCACTGGAATGTAACTGGGCCTATGTTCCAGACGTTGCATCTCATGTTTGAGCAGCAGTATAACGAGTTGGCTTTAGCTGTGGATCTAATTGCTGAACGGATCAGGGCACTAGGATTCCCTGCACCTGGAACGTATAAAGAGTTTGCCCATCTCTCATCCATCGACGAAGAGGAGGGCGTCCCAAATGCAGAAGACATGATTCGCAAGTTAGTGGAAGGCCAGGAAGCGGTTGTCCGCACAGCACGGTCTATCTTTCCAGTGGTGGAGCGATCCCATGATGAACCCACTGCGGATTTGCTGACTCAACGGATGCAAGTTCATGAAAAAACAGCCTGGATGCTGAGAAGCTTGTTGGGCTAGTTACACACAATTAAATAAGTGCGATCGCACTTCTATTCCCAGCTTTTACTTGAATTTTGGGAAAGTGCGATCGCACTTTCCACCCCAGTGCCATACATGAGACACCAATCCAAAATCGCCAATCCAAAATCCAAAATTGAACTTGATAGCCAAAATCTTACTGTGCGCGCAAAATGTGGGAAGAATTTGGATAGAGTGCCAGCCTAAAGCGAATGCCGAAGATTTTTATTTCCTATCGCCGTGTGGATAGCGAGGACGTTGCCGGACGGATTTATGACCGATTAGTAGCGCATTTTGGGCATAATGCCATTTTTAAGGATGTGGATGACATTCTAAATTGCACATCACATCAGTAAGCTACCCTTGCAAAATCTGCTCAGCAGTCAACCGCAAGGCTGAAAACGTGGGTGACTCGATCACCTCTTTGCCTGAATACTCTGCTGCCTCATACCACCCTTCCAGTAGCGTACACACCGTCACCCTCTCCTTCAGCGGGTCAACGATCCAATACTCCGGAATATCCAACACGCTATACTCTGCCCGCTTGGCCCGATAGTCCGTACTCTTCGTAGACTCGCTCACCACCTCCACCACCAGTAACGGTGGCGGCTCGTTCAGACGAATTATCGCTTCCCGGTTCTGCAATGTCTCCCATTGCGCCAACGTTAGCACCGTCACGTCAGGAATCCGCACTGTATCCCAGGCTTCACCCCGAGGCGATTGCAGCCCAACTGTTCCCGCCAGCGCAATCCACGGCTGCCGTAGACGCTCAATCTCATCATCCAAAATATGCTCTAACCGCTTGATGATGGCTCCGTGACGACCAGTCCCTAAACTCATCGGCAGCAGCTCCCCGTTCAGCAACTCATAGCGAACATCGCTGCCATCGTCATAGGCCAGATATTCCTCTAGAGTTAAGCGCTGAGTGGCGATCGACATAGCTAGGTTGTTGCAACAGTAAGGTCTTACCCAAATCACAAAATGGAGTGGAATGTAGTGGACAACGCCTGCTTAATATTCTGTAAACTTTGTTTGAATGGGTTTTGATGGTTGATGTGCCGCGCTCTGCGTGGCACATCAACCATCAAAACTTAATTTACGGAGTACTTACGGGTTAAGCGGCAGAATCGTGGTGATTAGGGGGTTGGTCGATGAGTAGCGCGTCTAGATCCGGTGGGGGAATGATCAGCGTGACGGCGGGTTGTTCGGTCGCGAGTTGATGGGTTTCCTGAGAGGGTTCCACCACGACATCAAGAACCGTCGTTGATGAATCGGGTTGTTCTGTCATTGCTGCTGCCGCGTCTGAATCGGTAGGTTTTGCGGGTGCGGGTTCACCCGATGCCGTTTCAAGCGCCTCTACCGGACTCGCAGGGCACTCTTCCACAGGCACGGCCTCAGTGGAACTCTCTTCTGCGACAGCCGCATCAGCCGAGGCTTCAGCGGATTCAGCATCTTCAGCGATCCAGGGCGAATCGAAATGGTGCCAAGGCAAAATTGGACTGTTGGGTAACTCACTGGATAAAACCGTGATGTTCTCCTTATCGGGTTCAGGAATACAAAGACCATCCTGAGCCGAGAGTCCAGTTTGGGACATTTCACTAATCGGAGGATTCATACCGGAAACCAACGCGACAGGCGATTTGCAGTATTTGCTAACCATTTAGACGAAATAGGTCGCCAAAATGTGCGTTAACAAAACACCTGCGATCGCAAGGGTATTGTAGGCAGCATACTTGAGTGTTTGAGAGACATCATCCACTCGCTGCTTGTTCGCATTATATATCTCAGTCAAATTGGCTAGCATCTGTAATTGATACTGATCCGGAGTCAGTACCAGATAGCGCTCCAAAAATTTGCGGTCTTCCAGGTTGGGGCTGACCGCCACTTGGCGGGGTAAATAAGCCCGCACCAACAGGACGAAACTCACGGCAAATCCAGTGATTTCAGCCAAACTGAAGATACTCGGATGAAAGATCAGTTGTGAGATGGTTAAACTGGTCATCAGTGCGCCATTCGTCACAAATAAGATATTAAGTTTTGTTGTCAAAACCTGACTTTGCTCCCGCTGTTCTTCCAACACGCGCCGCACGTCCTGAGCCGCATAGTCGAGCGTCAACGCTATCAGCATCGGCTGAACGGGCTGAGCTGGCTGGGGCGATTGTTCTGCTTGAGTTGCGTGAGTAGATGCCTGTGGTTCAGGTTGAGCCGTTGATTTAGCCGATGGCGTGGATTGAGCAGATGGCGCTGACTGGGGGGGACGAGTTGGTTGCGTCGGTTGCGCTGAATATGTAGTTGAATCGAGTTGAGCGGGTTGGGTCAATACTTCAGAGTCAGTCACGTTTGCGATCGCGGGTGGCAGGTTGCAAGTCTCTACGTCCATACTAATCAGTCGCATCAGCTTCTGCATCGGTTTCTTGCCCCGAATGCAACACAACTCCACGTTCCGACACAGACCACTCTGGTCGCCACTGATACTCGCTCAATTTAATTTTATTGTTCTCGTTGAATTTAACGCCTTCTTGCTCCAGTAACTCCTGCTGAAGATAGTCGGAACCTTCCCGAAACGGCGAGTGCGACACTTCTCCCTTGGCGTTAATCACCCGATGCCAGGGAACCTCATCTTTTTCCACAACGCGATACAGCGCATAGCCCACCAGCCGCGCCTGCCCCGGCATATTCGCCAACTCAGCAATTTGACCGTAAGTTGCCACCTGACCCACTGGAATTTGGCGCACAATCTGATAAATTCGCTCGTAAGCTGTCATCGGCAAATAATCATCAACATTCATTATTAAAAGCATGAGCCTACTCAATCAAATCATGAGTTTTCTCGATCAATTCCGTCCACCACATCGTCCGGGTTTACGATACTCGGATGATGCACACCGTTGGGCTAGATGTTACTTCTCTGAGCCGCACCAGCAGATAGCAGCCATAGTTGCAGGTATTCTGTGTGAGCAAACTGGTGCACAGTTTTCGGAGCTACATGCAACAACTCATTTTTCCTATGACATGGGAGTTCTCGATTTCTTTGACGCAGCCACCTACTCTACGGCAATTGAGCAAGAATTTGGATTAGTGATTCCTGAGCACGAGTTGATCAAGATTGAGTGCATCTCAAACTTAGTAGAGTATTTGTATGACAGAGTTAGAGTATGAAGATTTCCAACTGCCCAATTTGCGGATTGCCTTGGTCAGAATCAATAGATGAAGAAGAAATCCGTCATTCCTACCAGATTTGCGAGTGCTGTGGTTGTGAGTATGGCTACGATGATAATCCAGCTTATCGTGACAACTGGCTTAAGCAAGACTCACCTTGGTTCAATCCAAAGCAACGCCCAGCGGATTGGAAATTGGCAGAACAGTTACTTCACATTATTCCCCATTGGAATGCACGATAATCCGGAAATCACTTAGTCAGAACAATTTAGTAGAGCGATTGCGCTTTTCAGGTACATCTCATTATGTCTAAAGCCAGCATTCTGGAGCCGGGGAAATCCTACACGTTCCGTAACTATTTTGAAATGGCCTATGAGCCAGATGACATTCTGGCAGAATTTGGCGTATCGCTTCAGCGCAGTGCCCTCTCCCTGCCTCGATCCGATATTGAACTCAGCCAGCTTGGCGATCTCAAAAGCAGCATTCAGCGCCGTCTGCCCTATGTCAGTCTGACCAGCGAAGCAGCTCGGCGGGAAGTCCTGATTGCGCCAGTTGTCTTGACATTGATTGACTATACCCAAGCCCAACTGAGAATCGAATATGCCATCAATATTTCGGAACAACTGAAGGGGTCACTAGATTACTACTTGCAGACTCAGCATAATCTGTTGGTTATTGAGGCTAAGAACGCAGATCTAGCCAGAGGGTTTACACAGCTCGCAGTTGAACTTGTCGCGATCGACCAGTGGACTGAGAGCAATGATCCCATTCTCTATGGAGCCGTTTCCACTGGAGATATCTGGCAGTTTGGTCTTTTTAACCGGAATGAGCGCCGCATTGAGCAAGACTTGAATCTTTACCGCGTTCCCACTGATTTAGAGGAGCTATTCCGTATTCTGATTGCGATTTTGGCTGGGACATAGACAATTACTCCGGCTGCTCAGTGGGTAGGTGAACTGCGATCGCACTTCTGCATTCTTCCACCGATAACCGTTCCTGCATCGCCTGAACCAGCGCATCATAGGCATCGCGATGTTTTTCCAATAATGTTTTCGCCTGCAAAGCTGACCAGCGCTGGCGCGCCTCGCATTCGCTGAGCGGTCGCTGAAGCTGTGTCCAGAGGATACGGAAGTTTTGCCGATCGTCCTTGCCGCCTTGGGCGCTGTTGTAGACCAGCATTTCTGCGGCGATGCCCGCCATCCAGACCATGCCGTAGCGGTTGAGTAACTGGGCTGAGAGTTGGCCCTGTTCAACTTCCTGCTCTAGCTCACCCGTGCTGAAAATGACGCCGCCTTGACCGGGAAGCCCGCGTCGAAAGGCTTCCCAGGCGCTGAGGCTATAGTCCGTGACCGGGATCTCCAGCAAGTGCGCGACGAGAAAGTGACCTGCTTCGTGATGCAGCACCCGCTCCCGTTCTGCGGCTGAACCCATTTTGAGCCAGTCCAGCAGTAGCGAACCGCCGCGCCCCTGAAAGCTGAAGCTGTCTACGGTCGAAATTCCCAAGATGCTGATAGTTGCGATCGCAGGTATGACAGGCGAGATGTGGAGCATGGGGCTAAGCAGACTCGACATTGTCAGGCCAAAAATGGTGATGGCAATCAGGTTGATGCTGGTCTGATTCATGGCAGGTCGGGATCACGCGAGCAGTTTTATTTACCGTAACAAACGATCCCCATTCTTGCTGCACCGTTTGGTCTAATCCCTGAATAGAGGATGCCGATGTCGCCAAGCGACATCGGCATCCTTGTTGAGATTTGCGGATTCTAGTTTGATTTATCCAATGCGCGATGGGCAGGATTGGTAGAAACAAACTGACCGTAGAAGCGGCTGAAGTGCCAAAATCGAACTAATGCTTGCCGTGCAATATGCCGGGGTTCTTGTGCTTCAAAATTTCCTGCTTCGACAAAATTGGTATGAACAGTGAGCCGCAGCATAATTCACCTCTTCCTAATGGCAATACGGATTGATAACTATTGATGACTACAGATCAGGCACTCCGATTCCGTCCAGGCTGAATGAAGACTGGATAAATCTGGGCTTAACTTTAAGGTTTCTAAAGAGTGTTGAACTGGAGGAACAGCAGTAGGAATGAAGTGCGATCGCGGCTTTCCTCGCTGGCTTACTTTTATCCTATGCAGACGCTTCAGCAGAATCAAACGATGGCATCAATTACATAGATGAAAGAAATTCATATAATCAGCACCGGATTTTATTTTGGAGGAGTGAGGAGTGAAATGTATGGCAGTAGTCGCATTGGTTAGGAGGTTGGGAAATTTTGAAACCGTTCAAACGTTGGATTTCGTAAATATCTCAACCAAGGTGGCGACGGCTATAAAGCTCTAGCGCCCAATGCTCAGCACTCAGCACCTAGAAGAGGAATCAGATGTGACAGACGTGAAGTGATTAACTTTTATTCGTGGGTGGCTGCGATCGCGGCAGAGCAGAGCCACAGCGTTTGCAAAAGAGGGCGTCGTGATCGTGGAGCGATAGGCCACAGTTGAGGCAGGTCAGTCGAATTTGATCAACTGTTTTAATCACGCGCTTGATCAATTCACCAATTTGCCAGGGAATCAGCGCCACGCCCGTTAGAATCATCAGCACGGTTAGTCCTCGTCCCACCGAAGAGACGGGTGTGACATCGCCAAAGCCGACGGTAGTCATCGTCACAACTGAGAAATAGAATGCATCGATGAAATTGGCAAATTGTTCTGGATTTATCGGATGCTCTACCTGATAAATCAGTCCTGAGTAGATAAAGGTGATAGAAAACAGCGTGAAGACAATCCGCGCTAGAACAATGCCATCATCGGTACGGACTAGTCCCAGCCAGGTTTGCTGATTCAGGAAACGAACTAGCCGCAGCACCCGAAACCAGCGAAACAGTCGTAAAAAGCGAATGTCGATAAAGCCAAACAGGAAAGGCACAATTGCCAGCAAATCCAAGATGGAGTATAAGCTGAACACAAATGACCATTTACGCGGCGCACACCACAGCCGGAGGGCATATTCCAGCATGAAAATTGCCAAAATCAGACTGTCGAGGAGCGTCAGAGCGGTTTGCAGTGTAGGCGCAATGTCATACGTCTCCAAGACGAAAATGGCGGCAGATACCAAGATCAAAACTGCGATCGCACCATTGACGGCTATGCCAGCGGGCGTCTGTACATTGTCGAGATAGCTTGCAATTTTCTCGCGTAGAAATACTGCTGATTCAGGTTTGACGGAACTCGAAGCTTTTGATTGGGGAGCAATCTGCGAAAAGTCAGTGTTATCGTTGCCTGCCATAGGAATTAAGAATTTGCCGTCAATGAACTGATTGTATAAAACCAGCAGGTATCAATAACTGTTGAATAACTACAGGATGCGATCGCATAATTCCACACTCAAAACATTAAAAGATCGGGTTAAATTCATAGATTAGTAATTTTGTCAATAACTCCGCATCAAAAACTTACAAGATAACCCAAGTGGGTCATGGGAGAGAGCTAACCGTCTGCCTAGGATGGAACCAACCCCCACTGGAGAACCTCCCATGTCAAGCCCAAACTTGTCTTTTGAAAACCAGTTTTCTCATGCGGCCTTCTGCCTGCAAATCGAGCAGATGAACGATGATCAGGCTCGGCAAATGGCCTGTTTTCTACATGAACAGCTTTTGTTACAGCGAGAAGCCTATCAGCAAATGCTGGCAACGCAATGGGGCATGGATAAGTGCCAAGGCATAAATTTTCGGGCTTGATAGCAAGGTTGTAAAACATGCCATCAGCGAACTATAAGATCTCGGTATAATTTCTTCAAACGCTGTGGCTACAAATTTCTATGACTTCTCAGCAACTTGAAGAACGCTCTCAACAGCTCGAAGCGCGAGTTGCAGCCTTGGAGGCAGAGCTAGCACAACTTAAACAAATGCTGTCTGGGGTACTTCAAAAACAAGTTCCTTGGTGGTTGCAGGTTGCGGGTAGTTTTGAAGATGATCCAACCTTTGATGAAGCGGTTCGCCTGGGTCAAGAGTGACGTAAGTAATATTGTAGGGTGCCGTTAGTGAAGCGAAGCGGAACGTAACGCACCGAAAACACAAGATAATTGTAGACATAAAACGTTTAATGGTGCGTTTCGCGTTGCTCAACGGCACCCTACGCGACGTTTTGTTTTTGTCGTAGGTGTTCCATCCAGGATTTAGTGCCGTAAATGCCTTGAAGTAGAGACGGTACGGTTAAATCAACATCCAGTGTCGGCCAGTGTAGCCCAGTACCGAAGGGTGTAATTTCGATATTGTTGAGATCTGCTGGGTCGGCATCGGCTAAGCCTTGACCCAAGTGATGGGGAAACATATACGTTGCGCCATCTTTGAGATGAATAACGATATTGCCAGATGTTGGGTCGTAATGGGCAGAAACGGCTCTCGGTTCGGTGCGGTCAGCGAATTGGGTAGCCGCTTCAGCACGGTCTAGCATTACTCGTAGTTCAGGATTGGTGGATTCAAGATTCGCCATGTATTTGCCTCCATGCATCAAGTAGCTCGTTTTGATGAGCTGTCACGATTTCTAATGCTTTAATTGCCTGATTGCGTTTGCCACGATACTGAATAATTTCGGGAAGATTTTTCGAGCCTTTCAAGTTGATTTTAGCTTCAGTATCGGCACTAATCGCATGGACATGGGCAGGGAGATGATCATCAAAGTAGATCACGATTCGAAACCCATCTTTTCGCAAAATAGTTGGCATTGGGCAGACTCAAAATAATTTTGATCGCGCGAAGCGCGGTAGAGGGAAAAAGGGAAAGATTAAGAAGTATAAAGGGTTAAGAAGGTAAGAGGGAAAAGGGTTACGGAAGAATCCTAGGCAAACGACAGACGACCCGAAAACCAATAACGTTGAAGGAATCGCGCGGATAGCTGACGACGCGATAGGCAGAGCGACAAAACCTAGGATCGAAGAACCAGGAACCGCCGCGTCTTACTCGTTTATCCTGATCACCACCTTCCATCCGAGCTGACCCGTCCGTTGGTGCATCTTGTAGTTACTATGCCAAACGTCTTGACACCATTCCCAAACATTGCCGTGCATGTCATACAAACCAAACGCATTCGGTGGAAAACTACCAACTTCTCTAATTCTGCTTGTCGCCAATCAATGGTTAGAGTAACTGTTTTTGCCATTTGTATTGCTTTGTCGCACCGTAATCCAATTCTTCCCATATTTTGATGACACAGCCCCATTTCCGCCACTCATCACCCCTAATTTTTTATGTTAAACCTTATCGGAAATTGAGCCGATAGAATTGGAATCAGGAGCATGAGCAGGG
>CBKWJC010000058.1:0-45993 GCA_966674685.1 uncultured bacterium | reverse complement strand
GGCGTGTGTTGGTATGGAGCGATGTAGACGGTCCGGAAACTGGGTTTGAATGGGTTTTGTTGGTGAGTGTCCCGCGCTCCGCGAGGCACACCAACCAGCAAAACTTAATTTACAGAGTACTTAATTCACATAGGTCGCTTCGTGCCAATTGGCAAGTCCCAGGTAGTCCCGTGCGATCGCTTGTAGTACCCTATCCTTATCGGGTACGCTGCGGTTGTGGCGAGAGCCGATCAGATAGCGCTCATGCACCTCATTAATTTCTGCTTCCTTCTCGCCCATAACTTCCTTAATAGCCGGGAGATAACTGGCTCCCACTAACACCGCCAAACTTCGAACCGATGGAAAGGAAACGCGCAGGCGCTGCTCAGACCGTTCTTGAGCCGTATTCCACTTGATGATGGCGTCAATCACATCGGCAATTTTCTCGGTCGAATCGGCGCGATCGCGAACTTTCTCATGATGCTCAGAATGAGAATCGTCAGGCTGTAAAGCCTTGTCTGCTGGCGGTTCTGACTGGCTAGCTACTGCCTGATTGGCTGGAGCTGTTGCGGCTGTTGGCGTGGCCTGAGACGGTTTGCCTTTTCTGACTCCACCGAGTAACTCCTGGATGGCATTGAGTTGCGATCGCGTTTCCTGCAGTTCCGCTTCCAGTTCAGCATTACGGGCTTCTAGCTGAGCATTGCGCTCCTTCAGCGCTGTGACGCTATTGACACTATCGACGCTATCGGCATCTGACTTCGAAGCTGATTCAGTCCGCTGTGCAATGAGCTGCTTGTGCTCTTCCTCCAGAGCGTGATATTGCTGCCGCAGCGTCTCAATTTCTGATGTGAACCAGTTAATGGCCTGAGCAACCTCTCCCAGCGTCTTAGCCTCCTGTCGGGTGATCTGTTCTGCCTGTGCTTCAGCCTCCTTTACCAAAGCATGAAAAACATCGGCTGTGCTGCCAGTTATGCCTCTGTGGGCCATCAGGTTCGTCATCCGCTCTAGGTCATCGACATAAACATTGGCACGTTTAGTTGCAGATTTGTGGACATTTGATTGAGTCATCGTTGGTTCATCCTGGGGTGAGTCTTCTGTCTGGAGTGCTTCAGTCTTGTTTCGATCGGGGGGGCTGAGCATCGCAATGTCGGTAGACCCGTCATCTTCTGCGACTTCAGTGATGGCCTTTGCCGCTGGTTGCTTGTTCAATTTCTCATTCTGGCTCTCCTGATGATGACGGAACACCTCAAGGATCTTCAAATCCGGTATCTGACTCAACTTGATGCCCAATCGACCGTCGCGGTTGCCCTCACCATCACCAATGGCATAGTCGTCATAATTTGATCGAGCCGCGTAGGTGGGCAGCTTTTTGCCATCCAGAGTGAGGGTGAAATGTCCCTGAATTTCAGCTTTGAACTGGTGTTCGGGGACAGACGGCGGACAGTACCAGTGGGCCGCTATTGTTGCATAAACAGCTCGAAAGAGGTGCGTATAGAGATTATCCCGATCGCTGCGAGTCGGCACGAGATCCTCAAAATACTCCTGGCACTTAGCTGCGATCGCGCCGCTGTAGAGCTGATTCACCCTCAGCTTTGCCTGCCGAGACGACATGCCCTGTAGCCGCAGCTTATTCATTTGCAGGTTGGTTTGCAGACGCTCGATCGCAGCCAAGACAACTGGGGCAGGTGCCAGCGTTGGAATCTCAATCGTAATATCCAGCGTGTCCGGCTTCTTTGCCATTTTGCTGAACGACAGACTCCAGGCTGATTTCAGCGAAAACGTTGAGAGTAGGATTTCACTCATCCGCCGACCGATGAGTACTGCCAATCCAGCTCCAATTTCCGCACAATCCGCACTCGCGATCAGTTGACTGGCTTGCTTGACAATGGTCTCTGCCGTCTCACTAGTTATGAACCGGGTCTGACGATCCGCCATCCGTTCCCGCTGCTGATCGTTGAGCATCCGGTATTGCTCGGTCGAAAGGCCAACAAGTTCGATAGCCAAATGGTTGGGGTCAAAGACCTTAATCGCCTGCACCACATTGGAGCGGTAGTTTTTTTGTTGAGCTGGAGTACAGAGCTTGCGAGATGCGAACTCCTCCTCCAGCTCATTCACCAAAGCCTCAGGCGTAATCCGCTCAGCCTGTAGCTGTGCCACATAGTAGCGGATAAACTGCCTCAGCCACTTGGTTGAGCCGCAGCTTTCAGCGGCAGCGAGCCAGTTTTCAGCCAGTGGTTGCATCGTTGGCATACTGTCTTTTCTGATTTTCGTTTCTTGATTATAGGAACACTTTCTCTATCGTCAAGACATAGCAAGTTTCAACAGAACTCCACAGAACTCTATCGGCAGTACGTTTGTGGGTGAAGGTAAAACGCTAAGATTTGATCCAGATAAATTAAACGTCGTTATGTTGAGCTTTCCTCTCACTCGCGTGTCACATCCTAGTTTGGCTATGCTTCTATCCTGCACCAAAACTCAGAAGAGCAATGTTACCGCTGCGATACGGTGGTGACATCACCGCTTCGGGTTCGCAACGTGCCAGGTGCAGGATGTGAGTATTCATATCCATTGAACAAGCCATTTCAGACTTCTGCAATGCAACCTCATGGCTAGACCTAACTACAGCCCCCAGGCTCATCAGCGTGCGAGACAGCTCCTCCAAACGCTAGTAGAGTATGCAAATGGCGCTATTGAAGTGAATGACGCCCATACTGTTGCTCATCTTGATCGTTTGCGCTCTCAAATTAAGGTGAATTGGCAGACCAGTCAGCGTTTAGTTGTTCAAACAAAGATACGCTTTCTCAAAGAGCTATGTGCCGTAATCGCCGAGAAGCCGCTTGAGCGAGACCATATCAAAGAGGCGATTAAGCGATTTCAAGATCATGTCAATATTTTGGAGGATAATCGAGCTTCGGCTCAAGGTTCTGATGTTTGGCACTTTACGCTTCATCTTTGGTATTCCCGTTGGGATGTTGAGCAAAACCTAAAGCAGTTTGATATTGAGTGGGAAAAGGCACGACCCCAAAAGTCGCGCGATATTGCGGGTTCTATTGCGACTTTGGATTCTCACAATCACTTTAGGTCACAGCCTAATTGTTCAGCTAAGCCCGTTCGTAGTTGGGCCGAGGCAATGGATGTGTCTCGGTTTTATGGTCGTACTGAAGAATTAAAAACACTGGAACAGTGGATTTTAGGGGGACATCATCGTCTGATTGCTCTGTTGGGAATGGGAGGGATTGGCAAGACAGCTTTATCTGTTAAACTCGCTCGACAGATTCAAGATGAGTTTGACGTTGTTGTGTGGCGATCGCTACGGAATGCACCACCGCTGCAACCTCTGCTCATCGACTTGATTGCTGTTGTATCTAACCAAACGACACAGGACTTACCAACTACGGTTGATGGCCTGATGGTGCAGCTAATAGAGTACTTACGCAGCCAGCGCTGTTTAATTGTGCTTGATAATTTTGAGTCAATATTGCAGCAGGAAGAACGAGCGGGAACCTATCGAAGTGAGTATGCAGGCTATGAGCAACTGCTGCGAGGAATTGGTGAATCCTCCCATCAAAGCTGTCTGGTTTTGACGAGTCGTGAACACCCTAAAGGTTTAGCAGTTAAAGAAAGTCAGTATGCACCGATGCGATCGCTTAGGCTGACGGGACTTGATACAGAAGCTGTCTCTGCTGTTTTACAGGAAAAAGATATCGCTATTGCAAGCGATACCGCACAGATATTGCTCAATAAATATGCTGGCAATCCGCTCGCGCTCAAGATTGTTGCCACCACTATTCAGGAATTATTTGAGGGAGATGTGCGGTTGTTCTTGGAACAGGGCACTACTATTTTCGGCGATATCGTGGATTTGCTTGATCAGCAGTTTAATCGATTGTCTGATTTGGAACGGCACGTCATGACCTGGCTTGCGATCGCACGCGAACCAGTCACAATAACTGCACTCCAGCATGATCTGATTCCCCCCGTTCGTTCGACTGCCTTATTCAACGCCTTGGAATCATTGCAACGACGATCACTCATCGAAAAATCATCGTTGCTAGGTCAGCAATCTGCCGTGTTTACTCAACAACCTGTTGTGATGGAGTACATTACAGATGGCCTGATTGAGCAAATTTGTTACGAGGTGCAAGCTGCAACGGTGAACGGCTTGGACGACTATGCTCTGATCCAGGCCGAGGCTAAAGATTACGTGCGACAAACTCAAAACCGTCTGATCCTCCAGCCCATTGCTGAGCATTTACTGGCGCAGTGGGGACGGGATGGGACTCAACAACGGCTGGATCAGATACTTGACCAACTGAAGCAGCGACCAATCCGTCAACCTGGCTATGCGGCTGGTAACATCCTGAATCTCCTGGCCCAGCTTGGCATTGACCTGCGTGGCTACGATTTCTCCAACTTGGCCGTATGGCAGGTTTATCTACAAGGCATGACGCTGCCTCAGCTCAATTTTGCGGGAGCCGACCTCAGCCGCTCAGTCTTTACGCAAACCATCGGCGGTGTCTTATCGGCTGCCTTTAGCCCCGATGGTCAGCGGCTAGCAACGGGTATTGATCACGACATTGTCATCTGGCAAATTGCCGACGGTAAATCACTGAAGGTTCTACAAGGACATACTAACTGGGTGGTTTCTGTTGCGTTTAGTCCCGATGGTCGTATGCTTGCTAGCGGCAGTAGCGATCGCACCGTGCGCCTATGGGATCTAGAAACCGGGCAGTGCCTTAAAACGCTGCGCGATCACACAAGCTGGGTGCAGACTGTGGTTTTTAGCCCAGACGGACAGCAGCTTGCCAGCGCTGGCAATGATCACGTCATTCGCCTCTGGGATGTGCAGACCTATCGCTGTGTGCAAACCCTGGAGGGACATTGCGATCGCATTTTGCGAGTACTATTCAGTCCGAATGGTCAAACACTGATCAGCGGCGGACAGGATCAAACGATTCGACTCTGGTCAATTGCCACAGGCGACTGTCTTCAAGTGATAGAAACCCACATCAACTGGGTATTAGCAATGGCGCTCAGTCCCGACGGATGCACCCTTGCCATCGGCAGCAATAGCAATACTGTTAAGCTTTGGGATGTTCATGCAGGTGAGCATCTACGAACCCTGGACTACAGCAGCCACGTCTGGGCCGTTGACTTCAGTCCAAATGGCCAAACCCTTGCCACTGCCAGCGAAGACCACGCCATCAAACTCTGGTCAACTGAAACTGGGAAATGTATAGACACTTTGCAAGCCCATAGCCAAGGGGTTTGGTTAGTTACCTTTAGTCCCAGTGGACAAGCTTTGATTAGCATTAGCGATGATCAAACCATTCGCCTCTGGCAGGTTGGGGAAGGGCAATGCCTAAGAACGCTCCAGATTTACAGCAATTGGATTTCTTCAGTGACGTTCCATTCTCAGGAACCTATCCTAGCCAGTGGCGGGCAGGATGCTCTGATTCGTATCTGGCAACCTGATACAGGTCAGTGCATCCACACTCTTGCGGGGCATACTGATGCAGTGGCTTCGGTAATCTTCAGTCCCGACAGTGCAGTTCTAGCCAGTAGTAGCGATGACCGAACCATCAAAATCTGGAACTGGAAAACAGGTGACTGTATCAAAACCCTGTGGGGACACCAAGCTTGGATTCATGCGCTGGCGTTTAGTCCAAATGGTCAAATTCTGGCGAGTGGTAGTCATGACCAAACCCTCAAGCTTTGGGATATCCGTTCTGGAGAATGCTTACAAACATTGATGGGTCATGCTCATCCGATAAAAGCGATCGCATTTGATCCTCGCGGTATGCTCTTAGCAAGCGCCAGTGATGACCAAACCGTTAAGTTATGGGGGGTTGAGGTTGGTAGCTGCATTCAAACACTTACTGGACATGATGATTGGGTCTTGTCAGTTGCCTTTCATCCTTTCGAACCCTTACTAGCCAGCAGCAGCGGCGATCAAACCATACGATTATGGAATTTTGAGACGGGAGAAAATGTGCGATCGCTGATTGGCCATTCAGACCGAGTCCGCATGGTTACATTCAGTCCTAATGGCGAGCTACTAGCTAGCTGTGGGGATGATCAAACTGTTCGCCTGTGGGATGTATTAACAGGTGAATGTCAAACTGTGATTGATGATCACCCGCAAGCGATATGGTCGATAGCATTCAACCCTGACGGTGGAAGTTTGGCCTGTAGCGGCAAAGATGAAGTGATTCGACTTTGGGATATCCGTTCTGGAGAATGTTTAGAAACACTGACGCTAGAACGTCCTTATGAGAGCATGAATATTACTGGTGTATTTGGATTGACAACTGCTCAGAAAGCGACACTGAAGGCGTTGGGAGCGGTAGATCTTGAACAATCATAGAGCTATACGAAATCTGCTTGTAAAAAAGGCTTTCATTTTTGTGAAAATCAGGCATACTCTAACTTTCACAAAAAGAATTCGGGTTCTTTCTAGCCGGATTTGATATCGCAAGGTGATTTTTTGGGAATCTTACCCGCAAGGGTACTATACTAGTCGTCTTTGCTTCAGCATTATAATCATAGTTATTGGAGGAATTATCGGTTTTAAGTTCTTGAGTGAAGTCAATATTCAAGCAGCTTAATGCTGAAATTTGGGTGCCATGAGTGAAAATTTGACGAACAAGCAATCAGATAAACCAGAATCAGACGAAACTCAGAAAAGTGTAGAAAATCCATCAGAATCTGAATCTGAACAGGAACCTCAAGCGGAAGAAGAACAGGATTTGTTTGACGATCGCTCTCCTAAAATCCAAGACCGCGATCTATAAAGTCAGTTCTTTCACCACTTGACAAAGTTGTAATATTGGGTCTAGTTGAATACTCATAATTTATTTTGTGAAATGTTTGCTCCGCAAAGCTTCACAAAAATAAATTGGGTTCTTACATATATTCATCGTTTTCGAAATATAGTCATCTTAAGTTGTTTGTGAACGTGCTATCCCGCCGGGGTAGCACGTTCACAAACAACTTTGTTCATCAGCTATTTGGCAAAGCTATAAGGGTGGTGGTATGTAGGTAATGATTTTTGGTGGTGTGGGCAGCGCCCACACCACCAAAAATCATTACGGCTTGAGAACTACCGCTATAAGCAGGCTGGCATAAATAAACGCATTCTAAAAACCGAGAGGTGTTCTGGAGAAGCGATTCCTCGTTTTTTAAGTGCATTTATCTAGGTGCAGCTACTTATTTGTTATCTTCAAGACTGTTCATAACATCTTGACGTTTAGCGTAGATGTTTTTCATATGTTTCTTCACTGTGTCATGAGCGATATAGAGCTGTTCAGCAATTTCTTCGTAGGTGTGATTGGTGCGCCGAAGCTGCCAAACATCAGATTCCCGTTCAGTTAAACCGTAGCGCCAGCTTTCGATAATTGCTTGTTCCTGCGCTAGCTGATAGCAGTCTTCGAGCGTGACGAGAATATAATGAGATTCTGTTGTGATTTCTAACCAACGGGCGCGGACTCGGATTGGAACAGGATTTCCTGTTTGAATTTCGTCTTCGACAATAATTGTTCGATCTGTAAAATCTTCATGGCTGTCAATCAAAAACTTGCAGACCTGCCAAATCTGTTCAGGTAAACATTGGTCATTCTGATGTTTACTGTTGGTAGGAAGTTGAGCGCAAATTTGCTTTGCGGATGCGTTGCAATGCAAGATATGGCCATCTTCAGTCAAGATTAAAATGCCATCCACCATGCATTCAACGATTGTACGTAAAATAGAAACTTTGGAATCGAAGGCAATAACATTAGCTTGGTTTTGTGTAGAGGATTCTGAGTTGCTGTGAACGGCTTGAATATGCTGGATTGAGGATAAGGGGTTGGTAGACATTTTGGGGGACTTTAAATGACAACAGGGGCAAGGTAAATAGCCTAAAGAGTTGCACAGTTGCCTAACTGTTTTCGGCGTTCTTAACCGTTGCTGCATTTAAGGTAGATAGGGAAACTTCCCCGAAGCGAATTGTATATTTACAGCGCTGTAAGCCCCTTCAAAACATGATCTGAGAGTTCGGGGAAGGTGCTTAACTTAAGATCTTCCCCGAACTTTGGTGCAAAATCTGCGATCGCACTTCGGCATCCATATCCATAAGTGCGATCGCATGTTCCCTATTGAAGCCCATAAGTCCCCTGCGACAACAGACCCGATATCGCTATTTCAATTTGAGATGAGATAGGGTCGTGAAGTGGCAAAGCTTTTTAGTTGTCTTCGTAGATGCGATCGCCTTTTTGTAGTCGCGCGGCCATCTCATAGGTTTGGCCTTGAGAGCGCATGGTTGGGGCATGGGCTGCCAGATAGCGAGTAGTTGCCACCAGGATATGAATGCCTGCGGTGTGGCCCTGCCAGTGCTGGTACTGTTGAACAGCGGCCTCCAGATTTTGAATCGTATGGAAATCGCGGTCTTCCCGCAGCAGCAGTTTGCCCAGCACCGCGAGTAGCTGAGCCGGGTCGCCCCCGCTGTGCAGATAGGTGCCGACCAGATTGCCAGCAGCATTCACCTGCTGTTGGCGATCCAGCAGATTGGGCAGTTCAGCTAGGAGTTGAGCCGGATCTTCGACTCGTTTGTCTGGATTGGGTAGCCGAGCCGGAGGCACGTTCAGGAAGCGATTCAGATACACCCGGATGGCGGCATCGAATACACCCCGCGTTAGCTCCACCGAAGGCACGCGCTTGAGGTTCTGATGGACGGCATTGGCAAACGTGAACGTGTGATGAGCGGTATCCCAATCATTAAAATCGTTATTGGTCTGGAACTGAGCAATTCGCAGCGCTGCCGCATAGGCAACAATCGCCGCTAGCTCATCCACCGGACAGCCTTGACGCAACGTGACGAGCAGTTGATCTGCGATCGCACTTGGATCGTCACCTAGCAAAATGGGGATGAGCTGATCGACATCAACTTCGGCAGGTTGAGTGGGATGAGTGGAATGAGTTGCGATCGCATCTGGCAGTTCTGCAAACGCTTGTTCTAAGATCTCCACCAAATCAATCGGATAGCGCCAGGAATTCGATTCTTCCATCCGCTCGGCATCAGCATACTCCCACACTAAACTGGTGAGCACTCCCTCGGCATTCTGCCAGTGGGTACGATCCAGCGCTTCCAATGCTTTGTTGGTAAAGTCGAGCGCATGGCCACCATCAATAAAGCGATGGTCAGTTACTGCCGCAAACAGCATATCAGCCAGCTGCTGCGGTGCAAATCCGGCTTGAACCGCTGAGATCAAGCAGCGCTCTGCACCTTGTGCATCCCGCACTTCGATAAACTGGCGAAACCAGCCTTTGAGAATTTGAAAATCGGCAGGAGTATTGGGTAAAGGCTGCACGGTAAACCGAGGCGGCTGGCCAGCACAGTCTCGTGCCACAGCCGAAAGCCCGTGATACATAGCCCGAGAGCGATCGGCTGCATCCAGATAGGGCAGAAGCTGCATCATACAGGTGTGCATCGTCAGCCCTGTTCCCCAACCCTGACGACGATAGCGAACGCCAAAGTCGAGTCCAGCTTGAAAGGGTTCGGTCGGCTCGGCACCTGCGGCCAGTTGGGCAATCACCGATTTGGCAACAACCAGGGAAATATTCTGCTCTAACCCATCGATCAGTCGCTGACGGTGATAGGTGTTGACATCTTCGGCAGGCGTGAGATCGACCCAAACGGCTCCGTCTCGCAGCTCGACAGGAAAAGCCCGACCATCGTCAGCCCAAATGTCGAAGGTGCCACCGCTGGTCAGATCGAAGCGAGCATGGTGCCAGTGGCAGGTTAAGATGCAGTTTTTGACGCTGCCTTTGTGGAGCGGAAAACCCATGTGGGGACAGCGGTTATCAATGGCGTAAATCTGTCCGTCATTATCAAACAGGGCAATGGCATGACCTTCTGCATGAACCACCATCACCCCCGCTGCCTGCACATCCGCAACTTGCGCCACCTGAACCCAATGCTTTTGCTGAGTTGGCTTTTGACTGATGACCATAGCTGACCTCCAGCTTTTATGAGGAGTACATTGAATTATTGAGGAGATATGACAATGGTAGCTAAGCTAAATTCTAAATTGGGTTGCTGCTATCACTTAGGCACTGTATCCCCCTTGATACAATTCTCGCCTGCTCATTTCTGGTAGATGAACGAGATGATTCTTAAAAGTGAGATCGCGCTTTTCCAGATACCTTGTTCAAGATTCTTCACATATTCCCCATAAAATATTCTGGAAAACTGCATTCGTTGGTTGTATTTAGTAGTAAAACATATCTTGAAGACTTGTGGTAAATAAATACTATAGGATTTACCCTTGTTGCGATGATCTTTATCTGGCGCTTTAAACAAAATAAAGTTGGCATGAAAGCATGTATTTTACATAAAATAAATCATTTTATAAAACCGTGGGTTTTAGCACTCATGTGTGTTTTGATTCATAGTAAAGGAGCATATTCTCAAGCTATCAATCCAAGTAGATCTATTCAGCAAAACAGCAATTTCTTTTGTGGGATGGATAATGGTGTACCTGCTACAAAAGCTTTGACTCCTTCTGGTATATATACAATTATTTGGTGGACAAAAGATTACTATCCTGAAACAGCAGAAATGCCCATAGAGAGATGTATGAGAGTATCTGGGATATTTCGAACTTATACTCAGCTAGGCCTTTTAGACTACATTACGACTGGTGAAGTAGATGGACAAGAAGTTGTTTGTGCTTCTAATAATCTAAACGGGGATTGCATTCGAGTAATTTTTGAGCTTGCTCCCGATGAAAATCCCGAACAAGAGGTTAGAGCCCTTCGTCAATATCTCAACAATCCAAGGACAATCTTTCCTCATCAACGCAGACCTGGACGTTTACAGGGTGCTGGTACACGTTAAGCTTCTGGAATAGCTGCTTTAGTTTACGCTACAAGTGTTTGATATCTCTGGATAGCTTATAATATGTTGCTTTAACCAATCGCAGCCTTGATCTAAAAGCTGATTTAACCCTCGAATCCTGTATAACGAAATGATGCTATTATCTTCTATCAAAGCTAACCATTGGCCATCTGGACTAAACTGAGCATTTGTAATCTTTCTATTATCATGATTAATTTCAGCAATTTGCTGCCCATTCTTATTCCAAAGTCTTAAAGTTCCGTCAAATCCAACAGTAGCAATTCTTTGTCCTTCAACATTTGCAGAACTTATCTCAGTTCGCCTCAGTTGATCTTGATAACTATCAAATTCAGTTAATTTATTTCCGGACAGGCCCCAGATACGTACGAATCCATCTAATTCGGATGTAATTATATTCTGTCCTTCTGTTGTGAAATTAGCTGATGTAAACCAACTATTTTCACTAGAAAAATTTAGCAATCGCTGGCCTGATGTTGTCCAAGCTTGTATGACGCCATCCCCACCTAGAGTTACAATGTTTTGCCCATTAGAGCTAAGACTAATGCTCTTTAATACAGCGCTGTCATAAGTCTCGAACTGCTCAATCTTGGAAAAATCTTCTCCTGCAATATTCCATACATGAACATTGCCATCTTGTGTGCCTGCTGTTAGCAATTGTTGAACGTAATTCAGTTTGATTCCTATAACTGCGCTATTTAGTTTTGCTTGAAATAATTGTTCTCCAGACAGGCTTAGTACATTTATCATTCCATCTTGATAGCCTAAGGCTATAAATTGATGATCATAACTGAGGCTAGAAATCGCTTTCTCGTATACTTGAAACTGGTTTAATGGCTGACCATCTGGAGTCCAGATATTAGCTGTCCCATCGTTTGCAACTGCCAATATTCTTCCATCTGAGCTAAACTCTATGTTCGTGAAAAAAATTTGCTCTTCCTGCGAATTTAATTGGCTGATTTGATAGTAGTCTCTATTATCTTCTTCTCCAAATTGGATCTGATCAAGAATTACTTGTAGAGACAATAAGGAACTGGTTGCAGGATATTGCGCCAAAGAACGATTTTCAACCAGTTCTTGTAGCTCCTGTCCAACATGAATGGCTGCAATCAATGCTTCTATAGTTTCTACTTGCTCAAGTTGAAATTGACGTAGAATTCCAGCGCCCATTTGCTCCAGTCTTGTTCCCCTTTGTGCTAGCTGGTACTCCTTGACTGCTTGCTTATGATCTCTGTTAGCTGTTTCAAATAAGGCTTGTGCTGCTTGATAACGAGCTTCGGATTCTTCCTGCTCTGACTCCGCTGTTTGCTGTAACACTCTAATGTTTTCAAGTTCTATCGTTGCGGTCTCTAAATCTTCTTTGGCTTGCTGTCCTGCCTGTTGTGCGAGAGCTAAATTTTTCTGTGCTTGCTCTTGTGCTTGTTTAGCCTGAATATATTGTCTTTGGGCTTCTTGCTGTTTGACCTGAGCTTGTTGAGTCTCTTGTTCAGCTTTTTCTTGAGCATTAACTGCTTCACTAGCAGCCTGATTAGCAGAAACAGTAGCCGCTTGGGCTCTTGCTTCTCTTTCCGCTGCTAATTGAGCTCTATCCTCTGCAGATTGAAGTGCTTTTTCAACCTGCTCTTGTTGTTGCAGTAGCTTGTCCAAACGGGTTTCTGCTTCAGTTGCTCGTATTGTTGCCTGTGAAGCTGCCTTATTAGCGCGAGGTACTACTGTTAAAGCGAATAGAATGGCTGCTGTAGCCACTAAAGAGCTCAACCAAAGACGTTGTTTTGCTTGACGATTAGCTATTTCTAAGGTTTGTTTTGCTTCCTGTTCAGCAGCGAGCTTAAGTTCTACACCTCGCTGATCAGCCTTTTGGCTCTCTTGTAAAAATAGCCGATCTTCATCACTTACACTTTTATCCTCAGCCCATGCTTGAGCATCCCTGAGCGCTTGCCCTCGCAGTAGACGAGATTCATCCATATGCTTAGACATTGACCAAGCCGCGATCGCATCTCCGTAGGGACGCAACTGGGCTAACTGCTGATCCAGCCAACTTTGGTCAAATACCTTTTGATAAATTGGGTTGTAGACCTGCAATTGTCCTTGGCGATTCGTGACTAATCCAGATAGGCGCAGCTCTATTTGCTCGGGACTGCCATCGGCGGAGACACTACCCATTTGCAAAATCTGCTGATAGAGTCCTAGTAACCGTCCTGTTCGTTGCTCATTGCTGAGAATTCTGTCGCGAATCGTTTTCAAATGTGATAGAGCATCTTGAGCTTCCCAGTTTTCGATAATGCGAGACTGGACAATTTGAGCCACCAAATCAGCCTCACTGTTGGCGGCAATGTGAAACGATGATTCTTCAATCAGTTGGCAGACTCGCTGCGTGAGAAACGGTTGCCCACCTGTCCAGTGCAGGATCTCCTGTAACACCGTTTGGGGTCGATCGGCTTTTGCCTGTAAGCCTTGAGCGAGTGGTTCAGCCTCGTATAGCTGAAAGCCCTGTAGATCAATGAATCGACCACCGATATTAAATGATGTTCGGCGCTTGTCGCGAATTAGGTCGGACGGAGTAGCGACACCCAGCAACACAAATGAAAGGCGCTCATAGGCTGGATTTTCGGCGCGGCGCTGGTAACAGTCGCGAATTAGAGCAAAGAAATCGTCATTAAAATCAAACGTGAAGAGATAGTCGATTTCGTCCATAAAAATGACAATGGGCTGCTCGATAGACGGCAGCAGCACTTCGTCAAGAAACTCATTGAATCGCTGAATTGGCGACAGTCCCTCCCGTTCTCGCCACCAAGACAACGCCTTGAATGAGCGCAGGCCCAAGCTGCTTTTGAAGCTGCGAATCAAGCCCAGATACCACTCACTGGCCGTAATCCCATGACCTGCGATCGCACTGACTTCCAACACAGCACACTGCACGCCTTCCCTCATTAGCCGCTGAGTCACCTGCACCCGCAGACTCGACTTGCCCATCTGCCGGGAGTTAAACACATAGCAGTATTCGCCCGCTTTCAGGGCCGCATAGAGATCCTGATCGGCCTGACGCATGACATAGGAAGGCGCATCACGGTGTAATGCGCCACCGACTGTGTATTGAAACGAGGCTGCACTCATGGCGTTTTCTCCTCATTACTCCAGGTGATCCTGAAAATATTGCCGATAGACATCACAGCGGGGCGTCGCTTCATTGCCGGATAGCGTGACTAGCCCCATACTTTCCAGCTTGAACGCCGATTCCGCATCAATTTCGACGGGGCGGTTCTTGGACACGACCTGACGCAGCGCATCGGCCAACTGGGGATAATCTTGCAGATTTAGCAAATGTCGCCGCAGATGGTCGCTATAAATACCCGCCTCCGTATGAGCCGTTTCCGTGAGCTCATTCAGCAATAAATCCTGTCGCCGCAGATGGTACAGCGCCTTCCGAATTAGGTAGGGATGACCACCTACTAGTTCTGTCAGACGCTCAACCTGACTGGCAGCACCCGATAGGGTATAGCGCTGCGCCAAATCCAGCACCTGCTCAAACGTAAACTCCGGTAGCTCAACGTTTTTGCCCACGTTAAACGGCGACTGATTAATATTCAGCGGCACATACACTTCCGTCGAATGCACCACCACCAGCCGCAGCTTCTCCCACAGCTCACTGCTGAAGTCGCCATAGCGAGCCGACTCATACCAGGAGCGAATTAGAGCGAAGAAGCCGTCGGCAACCTCCCGATGCGGAAACACCATGTCTACCTCGTCTAGGCCCAGCACCAGCGGCACGTCTAGCTCCTCCAGCAGGCATTCTTCAAAGTAAGCCACGCACTTGTCCTTGCTGCCGTAGCCAATCCAGTAATCATCAAGCTCTCTGAGCTTCTTCATCCGTCGTCCGACCTGCTCACAGAACCAGCGCAGCAGCATATCTAAATCGGTGAACAAGTGATGATCGGCTCGCTGAAAACTGAGCGGAATGGCCTGACAGCCCTGCTCACGGGCATGATTAAGAATCCGCGCCATCAGCGAGGTTTTGCCCATCTGCCGGGGAGCTTTGATCCGAATTAGCGCCCCAGGCTGCATAATTTCCTCAAAGCAGTCCGCCTCAATGGGTGGCCGCTCCACATACAGTCCCGACGTTAGCGGCACCGAACCACCGGGTTCTCGCTTCAGCTCCGGTTCGGCAACGGGTGAAGGTGGTCGATCAACGCTTTCAACAACGGGAGATAGCTTCGGTTCCTGCTCGTCGGGGACGGCTGAAATGTGGCGCTGTCCATTGCCCTGTTCAATCAGCTGAATCACTTCCGCAATGAGCGATTGGGTGTCGGCTGCCGAATTCCACTGGCGCTGCTGGATCTGCTGGAGATAGCCCCGCAGTTCGTAGTTCAGCGGATCATCCAGCGGAAACTTGACCCGAATCGGCAAAATGACGGGTCGGTGATCAGGAGTGCGATCGCGCAATCGTTTTGCCCGCCGCACCTCTTCTGTCACCATTTCGCTGGTAGCTGACTGGGGCGACAGCAGTAGCAGAAAATAATCGCTCTGCTCTAGTTCTGCCCGAATGCGCTTTGCCCAGGTTTCGCCCAGTTGAATACTGGTGCCTGCCATAAACGGTGCGTAACCCGCTGCCTGAAAAGCGTTATAAAACGCTTCGGCTAGCTGATTATCAGGCGCTTGATCGCGATAGCTGATAAAGATGCGGTTTTCTGGTTTGCCTGCTCTAGCAGCTTCAGACGGTGTGCTTTCGGGTTGAGCCGTATAACCCAATGCTGCTGATTGCCCCTTGATCTTGAGGACAGGCGTGGCGCTTTCGGGGATGTCGTTCAAGTCAATGGCATTGCGGCCAAATTCAAAGGCTTCGGTGTAGCTGCGACCATAGCCCAAGGCATCGTAAAAACCAACGGCAAATTGAATGGCTGCTTCATCCCCAATCGCACGGTTCATGCCGATAATGTAGGGCACATGGGGAGCCAGCGCCTTAACCTGCGTTTCTGAATAGCAGGCGTTCAGCAGGACACACTCAACGCTGGGAAACTGCTGAATCAGTCCGGCCAAGGCCCGCCCGCTAACCAGCTTCGCTCTACCCTTACCATCGTCGAGGACTAAGCCCGGTTCACCATCGCCATGACCGCAAAAGTGGATAATGTGCGGCTCATGTTGCAGCAAAGCACTGCGTAAATCGTCAATCTGTGTCGCCAACTGAGCAACCACTGCAAAGTCATCACGATTGGCTGAACGCTGTAACCGCTCGTGGATTTTATTCACTTCCTGATCCAGCCGCAATCGCCCAGTATCCAGGGGATTAGCAGCCAGAATGAGGATTCGACGAACGGGGGGCTTGGGGGGCATAGGGCAGTGCGGATCTGGGGGCAGCTCAGACGCTCAACAGCAGCGGTCGAATAAACCGCATAAAATTTATCTACAGGATAAAAATGCCGGATTCAGGAATTTGCAGGCAAAGTTTAAATAAGTATGCGATCGCAGTTCCTTCTCTGTTCCTTTCAATGAGTAAAAAAGTGCGATCGCGCTTTCAAATCCTACTTCTCTACAACATCCATCTGAGTAAAATGCTCCATCAGCGATCGGTCGGATTCGCAGCCAAAAATAGGATTTTGCGGACTGGCAAACTGTGATTCATCAGCAGGACAGGAGATGCATGTTCAAGATTGGCGTAGAGCTTGCGTGAGAGCGTCTAATCCAGCAGGCGTGTTGAAATAGGTGAAATGGTCACAGGCTATTTCTTGGACGTGCAATGAACTTAATTCCTTACTAGACAAACCTTTGAGGCTGTAGAGACTAGCGAATAAATCATTGGGCTGTCCCAAAAACATCAAGTTTGACGCGTTACCAACTAGTTTATTCAACAGTCGAGATAATAAACTATCGCCCTGTTCAGATTCAGACACAGCTTTAGGTTGAACGGAGCGATCGCCAGCAATCAGCGTATACGGGATCTTGGGATCAGGACTCGCTTCTAGAGATTTCAACAGCTCTGAACCTGGCTGCATCTGATCCAGCGTCACGTCGAACATCTCAATCGCAGCAACTAGGCTACCGATCACCTTGACGGGCCAAGCGACGGTAGAAAGGCTGTTGAGGCCAATTCCCAATGCTGCTGTGGCCCAAGCCTGTACAGTTGACCAAGGGGTGCCTGCATTCGGCGTACCCACTAGCACTAAGTGATTGACCAGTTCGTTACCCGCTTCGCGCTCCACCAGCCAGCGACCCATCAGCCCACCTAGCTCATAGCCGACGATGTCCAGCGTTTTCCGGTGCTTCGGTGCTAAACCAATGGCTTGTAGGCACTGCTTAAGCTGTCGGGCGGTTTCTTCGACTGATGTGTTGAAGCTTTCATAGTCAAAGCCCAGAATCATATCGTACTGGCTCCGGAGAAACTGAACGGTTGACGGGTTCGTTTGCAGATCAGTGACTAGGCTAGGTGTATCGCCGAACAGCCCGTGAACCAAGAGCAGTACCCGCTTAGCTTCAGCGATCTGTGCCCGAATCACCGTCCGCTCATCCTCGTAAACGACATCGCCATTCGGTCGTAAATAGATAGCAGATAGCTGCGGATAAGTGAACTCTAGCCCTAGCTTATGGCTGAGGATTTTCTGGAAGAAGATGCGAATCGAACCGCCTAAGCTGCGCTCTCCTTGGCCTGTAGGCGCTGGCAATCGTTCTAGTACGACATCAGTGCCGCTAGCGGTACGTTGCGATCGCCCTAGGGGAATGAAAAATTCGCCATCGTAGGCAATGGGTAGAATCAATTCTCCTTCTGCCAGCGGAATCTCCAAAGACAGACGGAGCGGAGCTTCAGGCGTGACAGCTTGAACCGTTTCGGGCACAACTTGGTTCAGTTCCAAGATGCTCAACCCCGGATCGCTGCCTCGGCTTCGGGTGAAATACACCAGCTCGTTATCGTTGCTATTTTGACTGAAGATTAGGGGTAAGGTGGGCTGCTGTAAGCTGCGTGTGACTTGAGGGAGAGAGGTTAGCTGGGCATTGGCCTGTAGCACAGGATGAGGATTGAGGACAACACCTGCTCCTAGATGCAGTGGCATTCCGGCTTGGGGCACTGGACGTTCATCCTGAGGCCGCACAACTTTTATGACTAGCTGACTGGAAACCCAATCGTCGTAGGTTGCATCTTCGGGTTCCGCCGAAATCACGCGGGTCTGGACACGCTGCATCAGTCGATTCAATGAGCTTAGTTGGCGGGTTGGAATAGAAAAGCTACGGGTTACCTGTTGGCTGGGTGCATCCAGATTAGGCTGCTCCAGTAAGCGCGGGTCAAAACTAGCCGTGCTGACAATCAGCTTGAAAATGTCACGCACTTCAGTCACGCCCTGCTGTGCCAGTTCCTTAGGCACTGAGGCGTATAGATCTTTGCCACCAAGCGCCCAGGCTTCTTCTCCAGGCTGGAGGCGCACGCTACCCGCTTCAAAAAACGGGGCGTCGATACCGTATTGCTCATTCAAGTCCAAGACCGCGCAGTAAAGCGTTTGCTGGCTGGTATTGGTCAGCTTCAGCCGGAAGCGAGGCTGTTGCCATCTGCCATTTTGGTAGGTATAAGACAGCGTGACAGGCGAGGTCTGAATTTCTTGGTTGTCTTCATAAATCTGTAGCTGAACGGCATCTGCTGGAATTTGGCTGGTGACGGAACTGCCCAGTTCGGCTACGGTCATCCAGCGGGCTATATGCTCCAGCCGCTGCACCACTTGCTCAGCTACGTGCGGGTTGAAGCCTGTCAGATCCCTGACCAATGAGCGACTACCCGTGACATCGGTAATCCGGTACTGATTGGCTTCAGCCAGAACCCGCAGATCGGCTGTGGAGGTTATGGCTTCTTGCACGTAGAGGGATGGCTGGCCTGCTTCTATTGCGGCTAAGGCTGTACGCAGGAGAGTGAGTCCTGTTTCATCTCCTTCGAAGGCAACGCCGATGGGCTTGAGTGGAAGCTGGGTGATGACGGCCTTAAACACTTGCTCGGTCTGCGTTACATCAATCCCTTCGACTCGCAGGTAGCTCAATTGGGGCAGTACTTCTGTGACTTGGGCTTTGCCGACGGGAGTTACCGATTGGAAAGTGCGATCGCAATCAAACGGCAGTAGCGCCAGATGGGTAGTCTCCGTTCCAGTTGGCACTGGAATGCCGTGAATGGCTCCCGCGTCCATCATCCAGCCGTGATTGGCATCGTAGGAAACGGTGAAGTAAGGCTTGGGTTTAGCGAGCGTTTGACCGAGAAACGCCCGCTCTAGATCTTCTGGATAGGTGGCTTCAAGCTGCGGGGTTTGATCCGGTACCATGCCGCGCAGCAGGGCTTCAGTACGCTTGAAGATCTCGCGATAGGTCAACGGTGAGGACGCTTGCTGGAGTGTTTCCAGTAGGAAATAGGAAAATAAGCCTCGCTGCTTGCCGCGATGTTCCTTGGCTTTTTCAAAATCCTGGCAGGCCGCTAATAGTACATGTCGGCCCTGATAGGGAAAGGCTGTAGTTGATCGGGTTGAGTTTAGACTGCGGGTGGGGCTGCTACTGCTGGCCAATGCAGCCATTTCTTCAGCAGAAAAGAGGTAGCTATTGTGCGATCGCGGTCGCCGATCTGGTTCGATGTAGCGAGTATCTAACACGCGGCTACCGGAACCGGAATGACAGCAGTCCAAAATCACCGTAATCTGTGGATTATTTTGAGCCACATCAGCAATTAACTTTGACAGTTCCTTATCCGCCAAGTCTCGACTGCCTTCTGAGCGGCTATCCCAGCACACCAGCGTCTCATTCAGCCGATCCGGTTCAAACGACCAGAACTCCTCCGATGTCGTTTCCTGCGAACCGTGACCGCTATAGGCAAACAGTACGGTATCACCCTGTCCGGCCTGAGTGAGCTGCTCTTGGAATACCCGAATGACTTCAGCTCTTGTTGCTTGCTGATCCTTGAGCAAATACAAGTGCAGCTCAGTATCCGTTTGCTCGGCCCACTGTTCTAAATATGCTGCCATCGCCTCCACATCGTTCACACATCCCCGCAAACGAGGAATCGGTTCCGGATAGTCATTAATCCCAACCAACAAAGCATAGAGGCGAGACATTGTCTTGCTCCAAATTTATTTACTGTTTATCTAGTAAAACCGACGCTAGAAGCTATCAATTCGGAAAGCGCAGCAAAACTTAATGTACAGAGTAATAATGAGTTTAAATAGATAGATTGATACAAATAAATGTGCTTAAAAAATCTCAGCAACGCCCGTAGAACTGGTATTAATGACTTACTAAAGCCCGGACTGTTTGTATTAGTGCTTCCGGTTCAATTGGCTTGGTAATATGCTGCTGAAATCCAGCCGCTAATGCTTGCTGTTGATCGCCTTCTCCGGCATAGGCCGTAAGTGCGATCGCTAAAATATCCCTATTCGGATCAGATAGCTGTTCTCTTATGTAGCGAATGAGCGTGTAGCCATCCATGTCGGGCATACCAATATCGCTGATCAGCAAGCCGAATGTTGTTTGCGTCAACTGCTCCAGCGCTTCACGAGCCGACTCTACTGACGTAACGTTTGCGCCATGCTGCTCCAACAAAAAAGCCACTAAATTGCGCGAATCCCGTTCATCATCAACAAGCAGCACATACAAACCATTCAGCTTCAGATCAGACGTATTGTGCGGTAGTGAGTGATCTGTATTTAGTTGGGATGTCACCAAAACAGGTAGTCTAATCACGAAAGTGGCACCCTGTCCTTCTCCAGAACTCGCCACTTGAATAGTGCCGCCGTGCAGTTCAACTAGATGATGCACGATGGCTAATCCCAAGCCCAATCCTCCAAAGCTACGGGTTGTGCTGCTGTCCTGCTGACGGAAATAATCAAAAACGTGGGGTAGAAAGTCAGCGGAGATTCCCTGGCCAGAATCACTAATCGTAATTTGGGCATAAGAGTGGGCGGTTGATGGAGTGTGTTTTTTGCCCCTTAACGTGTTGGCATCATCATGCTCCTGTATCCTCAATTCCTGGTCTGGCTCACCACTCACCTCTTCTAGCCGCACCTGCACGTTTCCACCCTGAGGGGTAAATTTAATGGCATTGGAGAGCAGGTTCCAAACGATCTGTTGCAGGCGACTAGAATCCCCCAATACTTTGCCAACGTTGGGTTCAAACTGAGTTTGAATTCGAATGGATTTTGCTTCAGCAGCAAGCCGCACCGTTTCAATGGCTGCTTTGATGGTAAACGGGAGACCCACTGCCCCTGTCTTTAAACTGAGCTTGCCCTGGAGAATACGCGATACATCCAGTAAGTCTTCGATCAGTTGAGCTTGTAGTTTGGCATTACGCTCAATTGTTTTGAGCGCATATCGAGTTTTAGCTTCATCCTGCTGGCCCGTCTGCAAGATTTTTGCCCAGCCTAAAATGGGATTTAAGGGCGATCGCAACTCATGGGATAGAACCGCTAGAAATTCATCTTTAATCCGGTTAGCCTGACGCAGTTGTTCGGCTTGCTCACGGGTCGTTTCATAGAGTGCGTCCAGGCGCTGATTGCGCTCCTGTAACTCAATTTCAGCTTGCTTACGCTCAGCCTCAATCCGCTTGCGATTGGTGATATCCACCAGGATCAAAACCGCGCCCGTAAAGTTGCCAGCATCGTCCAAAACCGGATCTACCGTTTTCGCAAACCAGCGATCGCAGCTTTGCAGTTCTAAAACCTGGCGCTGGTGCATTGCTTTCGCTTGGTAGAAGCAGGAGCCATCGCCTACCCCTAGGGTCGAATCCATCAGCTCATGGTGAACCTGCCCTAAAATATCCTGGGCGGGCTTATCCAAAAGCTTGGTCATCGCCTCATTACAGCGCATAATCCGGCCCTGCTGGTCAACGAGACACACGCTGTCGTTGATGGCATCAAAGGTGGTTTGCCATTCCCGCGCCGAAGTCAGAGCCAATTCCTCTGCCTGTCGAATGCGAAGTAGCGATCGCACCGTTGCCAGCAGCTCAATCGGCTCAATCGGTTGTGCCAAATACCCATCAGCACCACTGTCCAATCCTTCAGCCTTGTCCTCACTTTTAACAAAGCTCGCTGAGAGATGTAGGACAGGAACAGAAGCCGTTTGAGGATTGGATTTGATCCGGCGACAGACTTCAAAACCGCTCAGATCCGGTAGTTTCACATCCAAGATCACCAAGTCAGGCTGATGCTGGGCAATCGCCTCCAGTCCAGCGACTCCCGTTGCCGCTTCCACAACGGTAAATCCTGCATTTTGCAAAACCCGCATTACAACATAACGATTGGCTTCGTTATCATCCACATGCAGGATCGTCCCTGCTGGCTCAAACATGATGATTCCTCAAGCTTCTAAAACAACCCCAGCCTTAACAAGCACCTCCCGTAGATGAAAATCTGCTGCTGCTTGAGATGTCTTCTCCTTAGAGAAAATCGCAACACCCTGTTGGGCGAAGCGGTTCTGAGTGTCCAAATCTAACTGAATAGACGAGTGAATAATCACAGGAATAGTCTGAGTTACAGGATTCTGCTGAAGCTGCTCCAGGACATCTAACCCGCCCAATTCAGGCATTTCCATATCTAGCAAAATAGCCGTAGGCTGTTCACGCTCAGCTATAGCTATTCCTTCTCGGCCACTCGTAGCTTCCAGAATTTGCAATGGGCTATCCACTAATAACTGATGTACTACATACCGATAGGCTGGATCATCGTCAATCAGTAAGAGTTTCTGAATTTTATTGCGATAAACTAGGCTATTTAGTTTATTCAGCAAGAGCAATCTGTCTACGGGTTTAATTAAAAAACCATCGGCCCCCAATGCCAGCGCCTGCTTCTCGTTATTCACGACCGTAATCACCACGACCGGAATGCTGCGGGTTGCCTCATCCCCTTTCAGTTCGCGCAGGAATGTCCATCCATTCTGCCCTTCCAACAAAATATCTAGCACAATCACTGCTGGTTGAAGCTGCTGTAAGGATTGTCGCGCCTGCGCGAGAGTACGAGCTGCAATGAGCTGATAGCGAGACTCTTGCAGGTGTTTCTCGTAAATAAACAGCGTTTCGGTGTGATCTTCAACGGCCAGTACAGGGAGATGCGTCGGTTTAAGGGCAAGCAAGGGCTGCATGGAGTCGGAAATCTCAGCCACTTGGGGAGAGACAATGGGAATGGAGAGCGAAAAGGTAGAGCCTTGCCCAAGTGTACTTTTGACCAAAACCGTACCGCCCATGACCTCCGCTAATTTACGCGATAACGGTAAGCCTAATCCTGTCCCCTTCACCTGCCGCTGTAGATGCGACTCAATCTGCACAAAATCTTCAAAGATCCGCTCTTGGTCGTCTGGAGCAAGGCCAATGCCAGTATCCGCGACGGAAAAGCGAATTGTAGAACCAGCCTGCACCGCAGTTATTCGCACTTCTCCCTGCTCGGTGAATTTGAGCGCATTTGAGATAAAGTTACGCAGGATTTGGGCAATTTTTCCCTCATCGCTATAGAGCGGGGGCAGATTCTCCGGTTCGACAAACACCAGCGATACGGAGGAACCCTGCACCATTAACGGACGCAGCATGCCCCGGAGGGTGGCAAACAAGTCGCTGACGGCAAAGGTACTGGGTCGCACCTCGGTTTTGCCTGCTTCTACTTTGGCCAAATCCAGCAGATCATTGACCAATTCAGATAAGCCATCGGCTGCTTTTTGCATGAAGATGACCTGTTTCTCTTGTTCCGGTGTCAAGTCGCCATCAATGCGAGACAGCAGCATGCGGGAGAGCGACAGAATCGAGTTGAGCGGGGTACGAAACTCATGGCTCATATTGGACAGGAAGCGAGTTTTCAGTTCATTGGCCTGTTGCAGAGAACTCGCTTTCTCATCTAGTTCGGCATAGAGGGCAATCACACCCCGGTTGGTATCTTCTAGCTCTCGGTTCAGTTTAGTCAGTTCTTCCTCGCGCTTTCGCAGTTCCGCCATTGCTCGCAGCAGTTCCTGGTTTTGTCGCTGGATTTCTTCGTAGGGATTTTGGGGCGATCGCACCTTCACGGTTTCCTGAATTTGCTGCAATTGCCAGTCTGTCAGAACGGAAACTCGCTGCGGCAGGGCTTTGCCTATTGTCACTGTCGTTCCCTGTCCAGGGTCTGACTCCACTTCAAACACATCCATTAGCCGTTGGGTGCCAACAATGCCTAACCCTATACCTGTCGTGGAACGGTAGCGCCCCGCCAAGACATCGGCTAGATGTGGAATGCCTCTGCCCTGATCCTGCACTTGAATCAGAAAGGTCTGTGGGTTTTCTGCGAGGCAAAATTTAACCCTGCCACCCTTGGCATATTGAAATGCATTGCGGGCAATTTCAGATACTGCGGTGGCTAGTCGTACCTGCTCTTGTCCATCGAATCCCAACTGTTCGGCGAGATCGCGGGTTCGCTGTCGTGCCTGTACGACGTCCTGTTCATAATGAATTTCAAGCGTGAAGAGGACGTTCATAATCCTGTTCCTTTCGCTACTAGCACGGTGATGTCGTCGCGCTCCCGATAAAAATCGCGGTAGAGAACCCCGGCAATCAGTCCAGGATGTTTGTAGCTTAAGCCGGGATAGCGATCGAGCTTCCACTGGGTTCCTAGACCATCCGTATGCATGATCAACAGTCCGTTAGGTTCCCAGGGATAGGTGAATTCATGAATTTTACGCACTTCATGCCCGACGGTGCCGTTGTGGGACACCAGATGATGATGTGTTGTAGCGGTAGAGATACTGGCGGCAATATTGCCAATCCCGGTAAAGCGCACGGTCTGCTGATCAAATTCAATTTCTGCGATCGCTAATGCGGCTCCCCTGGTGTTCCGTAAAGATGCGTGAGCGGTTTCGACAATGTGCTGGGGCGATTGATGAACACAATCCTGGAACGTCCGCACCGCTGCCGCCGCCGCCGTTGCGGCAGCAGGCCCATGTCCTAAGCCATCGACCACCAGCAGCAGATGACGAGACAGCTCAGCATGACAGGCCCAGTCATCGCCGGAAACCTCCTGACCCTGCTTCGCTAAGCATACGACACCAATGTCTAACTGTTCTTCCGGCGGCGGTTCTGGGGTGGGCCATAGGTGAGCTAGCAGAGCCGTTCCTTTGCCGGGCCAGGAGTAAATGTCAAAGAAGCTGGAGAGGCGGCGAATGGCTCCTAGCCCATTGCCGGAGGTGCCAGCAGTGGAATAGCCATCTTGCAGACAGGTGTCCACATCTGCCATGCCGGGGCCGCGATCGAGGGCTAGTACCTCAATGCCAATCGTGGGACTTTGAACAATCGCCCGAAGCAGAATAACGCCGCCCCCGCCGTGCTGTACCAGATTGCTGGCAATCTCTGTTACGAGGATGCCAACTTTGCCCCGTACTGTTTCCTGAAAGCCAAGCCGACTCGCTAAGGCCAGAGCGGCTCGTCGTGCTTCTCCGGTCTGGCTTTGTTCTGTAACTGCGATCGCAGTAGATTCCCTCAATCGGATGTCCTCGTGCTATTTCCATCGTACAATCGTCACCCAGGTTCCCTGTCCTACCACAGACTTGATTTCAAACTCATTGGCTAGCCGTTTGGCGCCCCCTAAACCCATACCCAATCCGCTACCCGTCGTAAATCCATCCTTGAGTGCCAGTTCAACATCTGGAATTCCTGGCCCCTGATCTTCGAACGTTAAGCTGAGTCCTCGACGCGCTCCCTCTTGGAGAGTTTTCAGCGTCATGATACCTCCTCCCCCATAGTCCAGTGTATTCCGGGCTAACTCGCTAGCCGCAGTAACAATTTTGGTTTGATCCACTAAACCAAAGCCGATTTCAATCGCAAACTGCCGCACGGTCTGCCGCACTAGAACAACGTCCGCAGACGATTGAATAGCAATGGCTTCAATCTTCTGCATTGCTATCGATACCCCATTCAGTCGCAGCGATCTGGATATTTTCAGCTCCTTTGCTTGATGCTCGTAACAGTGCCATGCCCTTTTCTATGTTTAACGCCGTGCGAATCCCGGTCAGCGACAGACCCAACTCCACTAGCGTAATAGCGACAGCAGGCTGCATCCCGACCACAACGGTTTCTGCATCCATCACCTGCGACATTTTGGCAATGTTGCCTAAAATTCTACCAATGAAAGAATCGACGATTTCCAAAGCAGAGATGTCGATCAGGACGCCATTGGCATGGGTTGCGCTAATTCGGTTCGTTAAGTCATCCTGGAGGGTTGTGGCCATGCGATCGTGCATATCCACCTGAATCGTCACAAGCAAGAATTCGCCCATTTGCAGGATGGGAATACGCTCCATCAGTCTCTCCTATTGGCTACTTTCGGGTCACACTGGTACCCATCCGTTTCAATGCCGTTATGAAGGCATCGGCTAAGGTAGCCTTCGTTGTCACATCGACCAGATCGATACCCAGATAGACGATAGTTTGAGCAATTTGGGGTCGAATCCCGCTGATAATACAGTCGGCTCCCATCAAACGAGCGGCAGTTACGGTTTTTAGTAGATGCTGTGCCGTCAGGGTGTCAACAGTGGGAACGCCTGTAATGTCAATGATGGCGACTTCTGATCCCGTTTCAACAATTTTCTGTAACAACGACTCCATCACGACCTGAGTGCGGGCGCTGTCTAGGGTGCCAATGATTGGCAGGGCTAAAATGCCATCCCACAGCTTAACAACAGGGGTAGACAGCTCCATTAATTCTTCTTGCTGTCGCAGAATCACCTCCTCCCGCGCCTTTTGGTAGGCTTCCATGATGACTAGGCCCAGGCGATCTAGCAGGTCTGTCGCGATCCAAACCTCTTCTCCCAGTTCAGCCGGATTATGCAGTTGCTGCCGCAGCCGAGTAAACAGAGGACGTTTGAAAGAAAAGATGAACATGGCCGTTTCGGTCGGCGTAAAGCCTTTTTGAGAACGCGATCGCGAAATGCTAGTTAGCATCTCTCGCACCTCTCGCCATTCGGACGATTGAATATTGGTCAAGTTTCCCTCTTGCACAGCGTCCCGTAGCAACCGAAGAAATTCTCGGCATTCTTCTTGCAGCTCGGCTTCCTTAATCAGTCCCTTCCGCGTATTTGTCGCCGCTAACTCCTGATTCCACTCTGACAGCAAATCTGCCTGATGGGTCCTTAATATCTCCGGTATCTTGCTGCTGCGAGTCATTTCCATGAAGTTTTTTCCTTCATCTGTCCAAGTTTCAGTGTAGAACTAAGTAGCTGTATGCAAATCAATGCATAACCTGAAAATTTGGAGGAACAGACCTGAGGGGCGTTCTCCGGGATTTCCAGATGCGTTTATCGATGTCAACCTGCTTACAGGGCTTGCAATGTTCAACTTGATCAACACTCTAGCGCATTGAATATCGGCAACTCAGCTCTCAAGAACGAGAGGTGAGAGGAGCCAGGAGTGAGGCAAGAGGCGTGAAGAGTTTTGAATGTTAAGTTTTGAATGATTGACCCAGATTCACACTCATAACTCAGAGCTGTAGATTTGTAGGGCGTGTTGAGTGAAGCGGAACGCACCGAATTAGGAGAGTCGAGAAAAAGCAATCAGATTATGCAAATAAATAAATAACCTGTACGGCGTGAATTGGCTTTGAGAAAAAGTAGCCCTGACCCAATTCGCAGCCAAGTTGGTGCAGATGCTCTAGTTGGGTGAGCGTTTCAATTCCTTCGGCAATTACATCCATACCCAGAGAGTGAGCCAAACTGATGATGGCTCGAACAATTTCTTGACTTTCTGGATCTTCATTCATCTGAGCTACAAAAGACTGATCAATCTTCAGCGTATCGATGGGCAGTCGATGCAGATAGCTGAGCGATGAATAGCCAGTGCCAAAGTCATCAATACTGAGCTGAATATGGCGCTGCTTAATGTGTACCAGTAATTGAGAAACCGTTTCTAAGTCTTCAATCAGCATACTTTCTGTAATTTCTAGCTTCAGATGTGATCCATCCAAATTTGTTGCAGCTAGTACTTCATCGAGCTGATGAATAAAATCAGGTTTGCGAAACTGCTGGCTAGAGATATTGACGCTGATGGTGAGGTGCTGCGCGTTTAAGTATTGAGTTTGCCACTGTTTAAGCTGACTACAGGCTTGCTGCAAAATCCGTTTACCTAAACTAGCAATCAGCCCACTGTCTTCAGCAACTGAAATAAACTCATTGGGATAAATCAAGCCGCGTTCAGGATGTTGCCAGCGAACTAGTGCTTCAAAGCCCGCTAAGGCTCGGTTTTTCAGCTGAAAAATGGGCTGGTAATGCACAATTAGCTCTTGCTGATCGATGGCTTGGCGGAGCGCATTTTCAAGCTGTAGCCGATGCATGGCCTGTATGTGCATACCGTAATTAAAAATGGTGTAGCGGTTTCGGCCTTCTTCTTTAGCGCGATACATGGCGGTATCTGCATCTCGGAGCAGATCGATGGCCTGTTGGTAATGCTGGGGGCCAAACACAATGCCAATGCTGGTCGTGGTAAAAACCGTATGGTCTTCTAGGATGAGTGGTTCGTGTAGGCTCGTTTGAATCCGCTCAACGATTTTAATCACCGTATTTAAATCCGATGTGTCGTTGAGCAACACGGTAAACTCATCGCCTCCTAGCCGCGCCACCATGTCGTTGGGCCGCAGACAGCTTTCTAGGATACGCGCGATCGCAACCAGTAGTTGATCCCCAATCAGGTGCCCTAAGCTATCGTTGACCAGCTTGAAGCGATCTAGATCGATGAACAGCACCGCAAAGCAGTATCCCGTCCGCCGCTTGGCTTGTTTCAGAGCCAGCTCAACCTGCTCCATAAACAGCGCTCGATTGGGCAGCTTCGTCAGCGTATCGTGTAGGGCTTGATGAGCCAGTTCCGCTTGAATGAGCACCCGTTCTGTTACATTGCGAGAGGAAGTTTGCAGCTGTATCACCTGTCCCGACTCGTCCAGAATGGATTTGGCCAGCGTTTCTAACCAAACATATTCACCGGACTTTTTGCGAAACCGATAGGTTGTTGCGATCGCAGTATCTTGCCCAGTATCTTGCCCAGTATCTTGCCCAGTATCTTGCCCAGTATCTTGTGCAGTCGATTGACGAATATCAAATCGCACCTGCTCCGCATCATCTGGATGCAGAAAATCGTAAGGACTGAGACCAATTAACTCATTGGGAGAAAAGCCTAATAGCGCCTCGCAAGATGGACTGACGTAAATATATCGACCATCTGATTGGTGTAGACAGACCAGATCGCTCATATTTTCGGCCAGAAATCGAAATCGAGCCTCGCTTTCCCGCAGGGCACTCTCCACATTTTGACGTTCGGCAATTTCCTGCGTTAGCTGACGATTGGTTTCCTCTAGCTGAGCGGTACGCTGTTGGACGCGCTGCTCCAACTCTGCATTCAGTTCACGAATTTGATTTTTGGCTCGCTGAAGCTGCAAGTGAGTTTGAATGCGGGCAATCACTTCTTCGAGCTGAAAAGGCTTGGTAATGTAATCAATGCCCCCCACATTAAAGGCTTTCACCTTGTCTAACGCTTCATCCAGCGCGCTTAAAAACAGGACGGGAATATCGGCAGTGTGCGGATCGGCTTTCAGTTGTTCACAGACCTCATAACCTGTCAAATCTGGTAATCGAATATCCAGCAAAATCAAATCGGGTATGGCTGAATGAGCCACCCTTAAAGCCATGCTGCCCGTAACCACACCCCGCACCTCGTATCCGGCCTCTGTCAAGGTGTTAGACAGCAGGCGAAGATTCTCCGGCACATCATCGACAATCAAAATTTTGCCACCAATCGGCTCAACGGGGATGCTGGTCATACCATTGCTCAATCAAGCTAATAATCTTGTCACAGCGGAAATTTTGAACCCACTGTCGGAGTTCGTTGGCCAGGTGAGCGTGTTCTGGTGGAACCTCGTTTAATAACTGAGTAATCACTTGATTATCAACCTGAGCCGCTGCTTCATAGAGGTTGGCAATCCACTCATCCGGCATGACGGACAGATCGTCGGGTTTCAGGCTGGGTTGGACAGCAGATGGCGTGGGAGAGGCTTCGGAAGACTCTTGATAGAGATACTGCACCCCTAAGTGATGCGCCATTTTGCTGAAAATCACTTCTTTGCGGAACGGCTTGCGGACAAAATCATCACATCCGGCAGAAATCACGATGGCTCGTTTTTCATCCAGCGTGCTAGCAGTGAGCGCAATGATGACGGTTGCCTGTCCTTCCAAATGCGCTTTAATCTGGCGAGTCGCTTCATAGCCATCCATAACGGGCATCCGCATATCCATCCAAATCAGGTGGGGATGCCAATCCTGCCAGATAGCAACAGCCTCCTGTCCATTGGCAGCTTCCTTCAGTTCAAACCCCAGTGGAGCCAGCAAATTAACCACCAAGCGGCGATTCGTCCAGCGGTCGTCCACTACTAAAACGCGGTACTGGGGTTGTCCCGGTGCTAGACCAATGATCGGCTGTACAATCTCGGCCTCATGGGTCACTGGAGCGGTGTCTGTGGGTTGAACGACGATATCAAACGTCACCGTTGTCCCCTCGCCGACGGTACTCTGCACCACCAGATCCCCGCCCATTAAGTGAACAAATTTTTGGCTGATGGGTAAGCCCAATCCCGTTCCTTCCTGGGACTGCCGCCCCGTCTCGGACTGGACAAATGGTTCAAAAATTGTCGCTAATTCCTCTGGCGCAATACCTGGCCCGGTGTCTTCCACCTGGAAGCGGAGTCGAACGGGCTGTTGTTGAGGAGTGGATGGTTGAGACACCTCCGCCGCTGGTGCATCTGGAGCATCAACCCTAGAGTCAAGCGGCGCTGGCGAATCGGTTGCCTGAACACTCACTCGTACGGTCACACCGCCCTGTTCAGTAAACTTAATTGCATTGCCAACCAGGTTGATCAAAATCTGGAGCAGCTTTCGCTCATCGGTTTGGACGTAGTGGGGAACATCCGGTTCGCGGATGAAAATCAACTGTAGCTGTTTGGCTTCTGCTCGCAGACGCAGCATTTCCTCAACCACATCGAGCTGTGAGTACAGGTCAAACGCGGTTTCGTTTAAGCTTTCTCGACCTGACTCAATTTTGGACATTTCTAAGACATCGTTTATCAAGTCGAGCAGGTGCTCTCCACTGTGGCTAATGATATCCAGTTCGCTTTTTGCACTCGCCAGGTCTGGATTTTGCTGTAGCAGTTGAGCGAAGCCCAGGATGGCATTCAGCGGTGTCCGCAGTTCGTGGCTCATCCGAGCCAGAAACTCACTTTTGGCTCGATTGGCATCATCGGCTGCTTGTTTTGCTGAGCGCAACTCTGCTGTACGCTCCTCGACCCGCTGCTCTAGCTTTTCAAATGAGGCTTTGAGCTGAGCGGTCATTTGGTTAAAGGACTGAGATAAGGTTTCTAGCTCATGGATGCCTTTAGCGCTAACTGTTTGGTTTAAATCTCCCTCCGCAATGGCTTTGGAAGCGGTGCTCATCCGCAAAATGGGGAGGGTAATCCAGCGGGCGGTGAGCAGACTGAGTGCGATCGCAACTGCGGTAGCCGCCAAGCAGAGCCAAATTGTATTGCGCGTATTGGTATAAATCTGCGCCATAAAGTCTCGCTCTGGAATAGCCACCACAATCAGCCAATCCAGGCCCCGCCCATCGGTAAAGGGGGATACCTGCACCCAGGAGCGTTCACCCTCATGGGTAAAACTGAGCTGATAGCTCTGACGAATTTGGCTCAAATCGGGAAACTGAGCCTCTAAACTCTGAGCCGTGTTCCGCACCAAGTCATCTTGGCTGTCAGAGGCTTTCAGTCGCTCAGCCTCGGTTTGACCCGGCTGACTGACGAAGGGTACCTCATCGGCTGAAGAGGCGACAATTAAGCCGTTGCGGTCAATAATAAATGTCTTGCCTGTTTCGCCCACTTCTAGCTCTTTAAGAAAGTCGCTAATTTGGGAGAGATATAAATCCGTACTGAGGACACCGATAAACGTGCCGTTGGCATCATAGGCAGGCTGACTGGCCGAAATGCCCAGGTTTTCTTCGATATAATACTGATAAATTGCGTTCCAGACGGGCTTTCTGGCTTGCTCTGCCGATTGATACCAGGGGCGGATACGGGGGTCATAGTCGGGATAGGTTTCTACTTTGCCCGTCGGATTTTTCTGCTTATCGACATAAGTAATCGTATTGACAAAATTGGTGGTGCGATCGGTGTTTTCAACCACTAAACTGTTGTCTGCTGTCCGACCAGCCCCAGCATATTCGGCCTGAATCCCACCAAAGCTGATGTAGCTGACATCGGGATACTGTAGCAGTTGCCAAAACATGTAGTCTCGCAAGTCCTGCATGTCATTCGGCTCGTATAGGTCAAAGCGCTGGATGGCATCGGCATTGATGGCGTTAATTTGATGGGGTAGCTTGAGATGCTGACTAATCTGTAGGGCAATCTCATCGGAGATTTGGTCTCGTAATTGGGCGGTGACTTCATTGACCGATCGCTGGCCGTTCCGGAAGGACAGATATCCGATGATGCCAACGATGGCAAGCAACTGGAGAACAAAGGGGATCACCAAAATGACGTGAAGCGGCAGTTTTCTGGGAGTGAAATTTGAAGCTAAAGCGACTCGGGTTGGCACAATCATGGGACAAACCGCCAATAGCAAGGTAGAGGCTCAATCTTAAGGTTCCCTTTATTTCGCAAATTTACGTTTTTCGCAGAAAAAGTCAATACTTGTTTAAATTGCTTATTAAAGATCTGCATCTGCGGCACTGATATTCCCGCAGCGATCGCAGAATCACCCTTAGCTAAAACGATGTTGGGGCACAGCTTCGCCGTGCCCCAACATCGTTTTACTCTCAATTTTGTGTATGGCATTCCGTTTAGTTTTCACGAAAACTAAACAGTGGGTTTTGAACCGGATTTTATAGGCCAATAAACACATCCAAAAACCTGGGGGAGTGCCGTTCTGGGGCGCTCCCCGATTTGTAGATACGCATTGACTGATGTGTAGCTATGTGGAGCTACTTAACTATGACAGGTACATCCTGTATGCCCACAGCCTGCCTCATTAGCATGTCCATTCGCGCAGGCATCGCTGCAATAGTAGTGGCTGTCTTTCTCGACTGCCTTGCTGATGTCTACGATGCACAGACATGATTCGCAGGCACACTTCATTTGAGTCACTGTCGTCATGACAATCTCCTTGTCAGCTAAGATGAGATAGATACTTGAACAATGGTTCAGGCTTTAAATATAACACCTGAATGTGTGTTCAGATATAAAAGTTTAAAAACGTTTAGATTGGGTCAGCGCGGCTGGCTTTGGGTCGGACTTCTCGGCAGTTGCATTAGATTGACGTTTCTTTTACAGCGTTTTTCAAGCGCTTAAAATCCAGCTATCTTTGTGAGAGCCGCGCGGAGCGCGGCTCTCACAAAGATAGCTGTGACTTACCGAAGCGCAAAGCGCTATATGTCTGATTCTGTTGACTCTAAAAACAGGACTTGTGATGAGATCGAGGGCAAAATGTCGAGCAGCGAAATTTTGAGTACCGAAAAGGCTCAACGCATGGCCGAATTCTTTGGGGTTTTGGGCGATCCCAATCGCTGGCGCATTCTGTCGGCTCTAGCACGGGGAGAGATGCGAGTTGGCGAGTTGGCCGAAGCGGTAGAGATGACGGAATCTGCCGTGTCTCATCAGTTGCGGGTTTTACGCACCATGCGATTAGTCAGCTATCAAAAGCGAGGACGCAGTGTGTATTACAGTCTGAAGGACAACCATATTTTCAATCTCTATCGAGAAGCCTCAGAACACTTGGATGAGCCAGACGATAGGTGTTCTAGACATTTGAACAGTTAGGGCTTTCTTATCCCCTGTACCAAAACCCCTTGTGTAGGACTGAACAAAGCCGCTAGTAGAAAGAAAACAAAAACGGTTAACGCGATGGCGGGGCCGCAGGGAATATCCAGGTAATAGCTGATATACATACCGATGAGGCTGCCTACAATGCCAAATCCAGATCCACAGACCATCATCCAGTGCAGTTCCTTTACGAGCAAATAGGCTGTCGCGGCGGGCGTAATCATCAGCGCAACGACTAAAATGACGCCAACAGCCTGAATCCCGGCCACGATGGTCAGTGTAATGGCAGCCATCATGCCGAGGTTGAGAACAGTAACGGGTAACCCAACCGCTTTCGCACCAGCGTGATCAAATGTGAAGTAAAGCAGTTCCTTATACAGGAGTTTAATGGTGACTAAAACGGCAACGGTAATTAGCGAAATTTGAACAACATCAGCCTGCGTAATTCGCAGAATATCACCAAACAATAAGGCTTCCAGATCCAGTTGAGTGCGTAGAGCTGTAATCAGGATGATACCTAGGGAGAAGAAGCTGGAGAAGGTAATTGCCATCGCTGTATCGACTTTGACCTTGGTTTGCGATCGCAGCCACGCTGTCACAAAGGTACTGATCATGCCAAACACAAATGCACCAACGATGAGGGGAAGTTGGAGAAAATTTGCGATCGCGAGTCCCGGTAGCACGGCATGGGCCACCACATCACCCAGTAGTCCCATGCGCTGTACGACTAAATACGTGCCAATGACAGGACAGAGAGTGCCAACCAAAACACTCGCAGCCAGGGCATACTGCATAAAGTCGTAGGAGAGCGGTTCGGTTAGAAACGACATTAGCCAAACCCCCTGCCCCGACGACTCTGCTTCCAGATCAACCACTCTCCCTGTTGCCCACCAGCGGCAAGCCGCTGTCCGTCAAGACTCCAGGCGAGGCAGGAGAAACCTCGGGTTGCTCCTTCAAGAATTTGAGTTACCTGCTGAGTGTTGTGCCACAGGCCAACCCAGCCGTCTTCGGCAGCAGAGGCAAGCAGCGTGCTGTTGGGTTGAAAGGCAATGGCGTTGACCCGTTGACGATGCAGATCAAGGAGCTGTGCATCCCAACCGTCGCTCGGGTTGCGCTTCTTGCGCCAGACAACAATGGCGGCACCGCTAGCGGTGGCAATTAAGGGCGCTTGTCCGACAGCGATCTCAGACCAGGCCAGGTAGCGCACTTTGCCAGGGAAGCCACGCATCTGCCAGGGGTATTCGCTCTCGAATGGCCACACGAGGAGCGTGTGATCGAGGTTGCCAGAGGCCAGGTATTGCCCATCTGGAGAAACTGCGATCGCAATACTGGCGGCGGCCATCTCCCGCACAATGGGATCGGCATCCCAGTCATCGCGCTGCCAAATTTTGATGCCTTGGTGGCCGCTGACAGCCAGATGATTGCCCTGGGAATGCCAAGCCAAATCCAGCACTGATGACTGCTCAAATTGCAGAGTAGCGACAACGGCTTGAGCATCAGCGTCCCAAACTTGGGCATAGCGTCCCAGACTAAAGGCGAGTTCGTTACAAGTCGGACTCCAGGCCAAGCTGTCGATCCAGGTGCGGGAATAGTGAAGATTAGCCCAGGACTTTAGTTCTGGGACTGTTTGCCAGATGTGAAGCTGACCAGATTGGCCTCCAGCGGCGAGGTAGTGACCATCGGCGGAAAAGGCAAGGCAGTCAATAGACTGACCGTTTGAGTCTTGGAGTAGGAATTCTGTTTGAGTTTCAGGATTGACAAGCAGGATTTCGCCAGCAGCGGAGGCGATCGCAAAAGTGGGCGGCACTGGGGAAACTGCGATCGCAGTGACGTAGTCGTTCAGGCAACCTTTTTGGCAAACGTCCAGAAGCGGTTTGTTTACACGAGGCACGTGCGAAAATCCTCCCGTAGTTGATCTTCATTCAGGTTGCGACCGATAAAGACTAGTTCATTCTTGCGAGTTTCATCAGGTTTCCAGAGACGGTCAGCACAACCATCGAACAGCATGTGAACCCCTTGAAACACAAACCGCTGATCTTCCCCAGCGATATTAAGAATGCCTTTCATCCGAAAAATATTGATTCCTTGGGTACGCAACAGCTCGCTGAGCCAAGCGTTGAGCTTTTGTTCATCAACAGCTCCTGCTTCCACTAATGCAATGGAACCCACCGTCTCATCATGCTCATGGGCATCTTCGTTCAAAAACTCAGGATCAAGGTCTAAAGCACGATTCAGGTCAAATGCGTTGACGCCCAAAATAGCGTCCATCTCAACAGCGGCATTGCGGGTACGGTAGACTTTTGCCATTGCGTTCATTGCCCGAATCCGATTTTCTAAATCCGCTAGTTCGGCCTCACTGACCAAATCCGTCTTGTTCAGCAAAATGACATCGGCAAAGGCAATCTGCTCTTGAGCCTCGTCTGCATCCCAGTGGTCATGGATGTGCTTCGCATCAACCACCGTCACCACCGCATCCAGGTTTAGCTGACCCTGCATATCTTCGTCTACAAAAAAGGTCTGGATAACAGGGGCCGGGTCGGCTAGCCCAGTGGTTTCAATTACCAAATGGTCAAATTTGTCGCGCCGTCGCATCAAATTGCCAATAATGCGGATTAAGTCACCCCGAACCGTGCAGCAAATGCAGCCGTTATTCATCTCAAAGATTTCTTCATCGGCATCAATCACGAGCTGATTGTCGATACCCACTTCTCCAAACTCGTTGACGATGACCGCCACCTTCTTACCGTGTTCGTGGGTGAGGATGCGGTTCAGCAACGTCGTTTTACCAGCTCCCAAATAGCCCGTAAGAACCGTCACTGGCACCATGTCGATTGCTGTGTTAACCATAGTGAATCGCCCAATATAATGAGAATGATTATTATTCTCAAATAATACTGCATTCTGATTTTCTAGCAACCCTTTTGGTTCGGCTAACTACCGCTTCCGGTTTGCATTGGTTATCTTGGGACTATTAATTGCTAATTGCAAAAAAATTGGAGGACAACGCCATGAATCAAAAGAATGTCTTATCTATACTGGGTTGTGCAGGCTCGTTGGCAGTTGCGATCGCAGTTGCTGGCCCTGCATCAGCTAGCACGATGTCTCCGGTTGAGACGAGCCAATTTCAACTGACAGGAACCGCACTATCTGTTAACCAAACCCAGGATGATGCTCTGTTAGATGCGTTGGGATGCAGTTGTGCAACGTGCCAAACCAGTCAGCAACAAACCTCGCTCTAGCAATTGCGATCGCAGCCAGCCAGGTAGTGACGAACAGCTATTGTGGAATCTATGCTTTGTGTGGGGCTTTGCGCGGGTACCACAATAGCTTTTGTCTGAGTGACTAAATCTGCCACCAGAATCTAAACGCTGTCTGCTCGGCCTCTAAAGTGCTAGTCTCTAACGAATGATTAGACGAGAATGGTTGCTTTGATCGCAAAGCCTGTCGCAGCATCCAACCGCCGATAAGTGCGATCGCATGGCAGTGGTCAGTCCCCGAACGGTTAAATAGAGGGGAATATGCCAGGAATGATTAATCCACGGCGTTTGGGCAAACCGGATTTTGCCAATGATTTGCGTCTACATGTGCAAGGTGGTATAGGTCTCTTGCCAGGCGTCCAGGGGTAAACTCGGCCAAATATCCGTTGGGGCGGGCTGATTTGACATTGTGGTTTCCTCGCGAGTAGAAAAGGGACGCTTGATCAATAGGTCTTCTGCTGTTCATCGGCAAAACACCACAGCCATTGTTCTCCCAATTCGGCTGAACTGATTACCGCATGTCCGCTTTCTTCGTAATGGCGGCGAGCGTGCTGATTTTTAGATGAGTCGCAGCACAACATTTTGCCGCAGGTTTGACAAATTCTTAAATGTACCCAGCGCCCGCCAACTCGCAGGCATTCCTCGCAGCGGAATACCGGGTAATTGGCTTTTGAAATCATATTCTCTAGCGTCAGGTCGTTCAGGTGTTGGCAAGTCATGGAAGCTTCCTGTGAATGGGCAAGATATGGACTTGATCAAGTGGGATACAGCCATTTGCGAAAGAGTTGAGTGAGGCGCGGCATAATCACGTAGGTCAGCAGGGCAACCGTTAGACCTGTCACCAACACCGTTCTGAGCAATACCGGAAGTCCAGCCAGGAGCGGTACTAGCAAGCGATTGAGCATAGATATCGTAAAAAATACTCCCAACCAGGTCACGATTGCCATTTTGTAGCGCGGCGGTGGAGCCTTCATCGGTTTGTTGGGCAGCGTAAACCAGGTTTCCAGACCCGTCAGAGTTTGAATGGTTTCAGGCTTTTCAATCAGGGGCTGCAACCGCTCCAGCCAGTCCTGCCGCGCGCTGGATTCCAGCCAGGTTTTGAGGTTGTTGTAACGGTCAAATCTGACAATTGCCACGTATTCAAGATGAGTAGGGTCACAGGGGCGGATCACGCTGACCCCTAAATGTCCCTTAAATTGGTGGGCAGCCGTCGCAATGCCGTGCAACCATTCCTCATACCCTTGCTCACGTCCAGGTCGAATGAAGTGAGAAATGATGGCGGTTACCTGGTGAGTTTCTGCATCTGTCCCTACGACCAGTGGATCTAGCATTACCCATGACCTCAAAAACTCTAGCTACAAGGAAGTGATGATGGTTAATGAGCGATCGCTGGCGATCGCCAGCGATCGCCCCTATTCTATGCACGAAATTATTCAGTGCTGCTGCAATGGCGACTACCTAATCCTTCAATATCGTTACGCCAGTCACGGTGCAATTCACCCACAACGCTAAACCAATTGACCAATGGGGGAATTGCTGACCTGAACAGGTTTGCCGTCCGCTGGAGGGGTTGTTGCAAGGAGTTGCTGTTCCCATGCCAGGGCCACTGCACTCGCACCGCCATGCTCAAGCAGAATCTCTGATACACCCGCAGCTGTTTCTGTGCGTGCCCAGTCACGTTGCCATTCAGCCAGTACCGCCATCCAGTTGATTGGAACTGCACCCGCCTGAACCATACGGCGAACCGCCATGTCATGAGCTTCCGCAGTCACACCGCCCGACGCATCGGTAACAATGAATACGTCATAACCTTCACCCAGCGCTTGGATTGCTGGCATTGCGAGACAGATCTCGGTCCAAAGCGCAGCAAGTATCAGTTGCTTGCGACCACTTTTCTTCACGACCTCTGTCACATTTGGATCTTCCCAGGTATTGATGAAAGTACGATTGATCGGTTTTTGATCAGGAAAAACATTCTGCAATTCCTTAATGATAAACCCCCCTCTTTCTTCAATTACTGTCGTGAGAATTGTGGGTACATCGAACACCTTTGCTGATTTGGCAAGACCAACAACATTGTTAATGATCATCGTCGGTTCATGGCTGTTCAGGTTGGTGAACTGATAGGGCTGGTGGTCAATTAGTACCAGGATGCTATCTTCTGGACGAAGCAGTCCTTCTAGTCCGATTTTTTGATTTTTAGACATTGAACTCTCCTATTTGAGCGATTGGTGAATGAGGAATTGCAGAATGAAATCAAAAGCTAAACATCTCTATGCTTTCAATGTCGCTGCTTGAGCGTGCGTTAATCCAGTTGCACCTTGAATGTCCATGCCTTCAAGCATGAAAACGTGCAATCGACTTGCTCGATCATTTGCATGACGGTTTGCACAAATTCAATATAGGTGGTCGCCTTCAAGCTGTCGCCTACAGCAAGTTAACTTTTTTACAGTGCAAATTGATAGATTAACCATGCGATCGCAGAGTAGAAGGCTGGCTCTAACTTAAGTTAGAATCCGAATTCGATCGAAAGTACATTCATACAACACAAGGAGCTTTATATTCTGGAGTTTGGCAAGCGATATACTTTGGGAAACGGACGACAGTCCTTCATCGGGGAGTATTCAATGATTACCCTGCCTGGAATTACTATCCACAGCAAAATCTATGAGAGCTTAGATTCTTTGGTGTATCGGGGGGTTAGAGAGCAAGATAATTGTGCAGTAGTTGCTAAAGTTCTCAAGCAGAATTATCCCTCTATTCAAGAATTAACTCGTTATCGACAAGAATATGAAATTATCTGTTCTCTTAATATTGAAGGCGTAGTAAAAGCTTATAGTCAGCAGGATTATGAGCGATCACTCGTCATCTTTTTAGAGGATTTTGGTGGGGAATCTTTAGAGTACTGGATGGGGCAGAAATCTGATTTCTGTCCCATGCCTTTATCAAAGTTTCTAGAGTTGGCGATCGCCATTACTGATACTCTGGACAAAATTCACGCGGCTCATGTCATCCATAAAGATATTAATCCTGGCAACATTGTCTTTAATCCGAACACTGGCGTTGTCAAAATCATTGATTTTGGCATTGCCACTCGCTTCAGTCGCACCAATCCCACATTCAAAAGTCTTCATCTTCTAGAAGGAACCCCCGCATACCTGTCGCCAGAGCAAACCGGACGAATGAACCGGATGCTCGACTATCGCACCGACTTTTATTCACTGGGTGCAACCTTCTACGAACTGTTGACGGGACAATTGCCGTTTTCCACTACAGATCTCCTAGAGCTAGTCCACTGTCACATTGCCACACCGCCGATTCCTCCATGCGAAGTTAGGGGTGTGGGGTGTGGGGTGTGGGGTGTGGAGATGGATGGTTCATCATCTACCAGACATACAATTCCTAAAGCAGTTTCCGATATTGTGATGAAACTGATGGCGAAGAATGCGGAGGATCGCTATCAGAGCGCCTGGGGCATCAAAGCAGATTTAGAATGCTGCGCCCAGCAACTGGCAGAAGTGGGTTTAATTGAACCTATGCCATTGGGACTGCAAGATGTTTCTGAGCAGTTCTGCATTCCTCAAAAACTGTATGGGCGAGAAGCGGAGATTGAAGTATTATTGGCGGCGTTCGACAGAGTAACGGGGAATCGGGAATCGGGAGTCGGGAATCGGGAAAACCACCCCACACCCCACACCCCACACCCCACCACCCCCACACCCTACACCCCACACCCTACACCCTCATGCAGCCAAATGATGCTGGTCTCTGGTTATGCTGGCATCGGCAAAACAGCATTGGTACAAGAACTCTTTAAACCGATCACCGCAAAGCACGGCTATTTTATCTGGGGTAAATTTGACCAATTTGGGCACAACATTCCCTACAGCGCAATCGTCGATGCCCTGCAAAAATTGGTGCAGCAACTATTGGGTGAACCCAATGAACAGGTGGAAGTGTGGCGATCGCGTCTACTCACTGCTCTGGGCAGCAACGGACAAATTATCATAGATGTCATTCCCGAAGTTGAGTTCATTATTGGCAAGCAGCCCCCTGTGCCCGAAGTTGGCGCAACAGAAGCACAGAATCGCTTCAATCTCACGTTTCAAAGATTTGTGCAGGCGTTTTGTGCAAAAGAGCATCCCCTGGTCATTTTCTTAGACGATCTACAGTGGATCGATTCTGCGACGTTGAAGTTAATCGAACTCATATTGCTTGACGAGCAAACTCAATCTCTGTTTTTGATCGGAGCCTACCGAGATAACAAACTGACTCCAACGCATCCGTTGGTTTTAATGCTAGAGAGCCTGCGAAATCAGGGAGCAGTACTTCAGGAAATCTCCCTGACCCCCTTAACGCTAGAATCGTTGACTCAACTGGTGGCTGAGACATTACACCGCAATCCTGATACCGTTCGTTCCTTAGCCCAAGTTGTGCTGCGTAAAACCGAGGGCAACCCTTTCTTTGTTGGTGAATTTTTGAAGCTGCTGCATAGCGAAAACCTGTTGACCTTTGATGCCCAACAACTGAGTTGGCAGTGGAACTTAACTGAGATTGAAGCCCAAGATATCACCGATAATGTGGTGGAGCTGCTGCTGCGTCAGTTGCAGAAATTGCCGGAAGCAACACAGCAAGTTCTCTCCATTGCTGCTTGTGTTGGGTCTGAGTTTGATTTAGAAACGTTGGCGCTTAGCGCAGAGCGCAACTCTGAAGGAATCGTTTGCGAAAAATCACCGAAAGCAATTTTCCAGGATCTACTAGCAGCAATACAAGCGGGATTAATTCAACCGCTGTCTGACTTGGACGAAGATTTGTTGGTTCAAGAGTATAAGTTTTTGCACGATCGCGTTCAGCAAGCGGCTTATGCCCTAATTGATGAGTCGTGCAAACAAGTGGTTCATCTCCAAATCGGTCGCAATTTACTCGAAAAAACTTCACCGGAGCAACGATTCGATCGACTGTTTACTATTGTAGATCATCTCGATCAAGGAACGGAGCTTGTCACTGCTCAACCAGAACGAACTGAAATTGCCAGATTGAATTTAATGGCAGGTCAGAAAGCAAAGGCAGCAACGGCTTATGAAGCAGCTTTTAAATATTTCACTACAGGTCTTCAACTTCTCGATACCAAGAGTTGGCAGAGTGAGTATGACCTGACCTTAGCGCTGTACTCAGAAGCAGCAGAAGCGGCGTATCTCCAGGGTCGCTTTGATGAGATGGAACAGTTGGTAGAAGTGGTACTCGATCGCGCTAGGACAGCGGTTGACAAAGTGCAGGCTTACGATAGCAGAATTCAAGGATATTTGTCACAGGGCAACCTGAAAAAAGCACTGAAAACTGGATTGGAAGCGTTAAAGCTCTTGGGAATAGATTTAATAGAAAATCCAAGTCAGGCAGATGTTCAAAGTGAACTGGAGTCAACGGCTGCACTACTCGCTGAACGAGAAATCGAAGATTTGATTAATTCACCAGAGATGACTGCACCAGAACCACTGGCAGCCATGTCAATCTTATCGAATATGGGGTCTGCTGCATTTATAACGTTACCAGCACTGTGGATACTGATTACTTGCAAAACGGTAAATCTATCGATCAACTACGGGAATGCTATCTGGTCATCACTGTATTACGCTTGCTATGGATTTGTTCTATGTGGAGTTGTTCAAGATATTGAACTCGGTTATGAGTTCGGCAGATTGGCTCTCAATTTGGCAGAACGATTGAATACCAAAAAAGGAAATGCCAAAACATTAATGTTTTCGAGTGTCCATATCATGCACTGGAAGGTGCATCTTAGAAACACAATACCCATGCTGGCTGATGCCTATCAAAATGGAGTGGAAACTGGAGACTTTGAATCTGCTGGTTATGTTGCATATTACGTGTGTCACAACTCATTTTTTGCTGGAGAGGAACTTACTCAACTGGAACAAAAAACAGTAATTTACAGCAAAGCGATCGAGCAAGTCAGACGAGAAAGTCCCTTGAATTGGCTGGCAGTATTGCGACAGACTATTCTTAATTTACAAGGTAGGGCTGAGAATTCCAGCCGCTTAGTTAGTGGGCTACATAGTGAAGAGGAGGCGTTATCACGCGCTATTGCAGTTAAAGACGGAACTGTAATTCAAATGCTCTATTTACACAAAGTTATACTGTGTTATCTATTTGAAGAACATCATCAAGCTGTACAGACTGCTATTTTAGCAAGGCAATATTTTGAAGAGGTGACAGCAATAACGGTTTTGCCTTTATTCTGCTTTTACTATTCTCTGGCACTTTTGAACCTGTCGTCTGATGCTTCAGGCTCTGAAAAAGCAGCTTGGCTCAGTTGTGTTAGCTCCAACCAAGAAAAGATGCAGAAATGGGCAGAACATGCTCCAATGAATTATCTACATAAATTTCATCTAGTTGAGGCAGAGACAGCACGAGTCTTAGGGCAATTTCTTGAGGCCGAGGAACTTTATGAAAGAGCGATCGCAGGTGCTGCTGAAAATGAGTATATTCAGGAAGAAGCATTAGCGTATGAATTAGCAGCTAAACATTATCTAGCGCGCGGTCGAGAAAAAATTGCTCAAACCTACATGAAAGAGGCGCACTATTGCTACGATCGCTGGGGCGCAAGCGCTAAAGTTAAAGACTTAGAAACTCGCTATCCACAGTTCTTTTCTCAGTCGTCTAGAGCCGCTTCCACATCAATTCCTATTACTGCTGAAACTATCTCTAATCCCTTCCATACTGCTTTCGATTTAGCAGCAGTGATGAAAGCTTCACAGGCGATTTCTCGTGAAATTGAACTGAAGCAATTGCTGCGATCGCTGATGCAAATTCTAATTGAGAATGCTGGCGCACAAACCGGATATCTGATTTTAGAAAACTCAGGAGAATGGTCGATTGAAGCGGCTTGTGAACTCAATGCCGATGAGAATGCTTGTGCGACTCAGGTGTTACCGTCTATTCCAATTGCCGATCAATTGCCAGAATCAATCATTCAATACGTGATTCGGACTCTGAAGCCTGTCACCTTAAATGATGCGACTCGTGAAGGTGCTTTTATTAATGAGCCATACATTCAACAGAACCAGCCTCAATCTATTTTCTGTTTGCCGCTGCTGAATCAAGCCAAGCTGGTCGGTGTATTGTATTTAGAAAATCGGTTAGCAGTTGGAGTATTTACACCAGAGCGATCGCAGGTCTTGCAGCTATTATCGACTCAGGCAGCGATCGCCATCGAAAACGCCAACCTTTACTCAGAACTGCGAGCTAGCGAAAGCAAGATCACCCAGTTCCTCGAAGCGATTCCGGTGGGAATTGGGATCGTGGATGCGATGGGTCGCCCTTACTATAGCAACCAATGCGGCAATCAACTCACGGGTAAAGAAACTGATACTTCCATAGCACCGGAGCAGATCTCAGAGGCTTATCAGCTTTATGTAGCGGGAACGGATCAAATCTATCCAGCGGAGAGATTGCCTATTGTGCGGGCATTAAGGGGCGAACGCATCAGGACTGAAGATATAGAAATTCGTCGAGATCATGTCTCAATTTTAATTGAGGCACGGGGAACACCCGTTTTTGATCAACAGGGCAATATCACTTATGCGATCGCTACCTTTCAAGACATTACAGAGCGCAAACAAGCCGAGAAACTCCTGGCTGACTACAACTGCACTTTAGAGCAACAGGTCGCAGAACGAACTGCTGCGTTACAACGCAGTGAAGCCAAGTTCCGAGCTATCTTTGAAAACTCGCAGGTTGGCATCTACCGCACTCGCATCGGTGATGGATTAATTCTCGATGCCAATCAATGCTTTGCAGAGATGTTTGGCTTTGATTCACCCCAAGAGATCATTGGGCTGGAACATACCATAGGCTATTGGGTCAATCCCAGCGATCGCGAACAAGGCATTGAGGTGATGAAGCGAGATGGGGAAGTGCGAAGCTTTGAAGCACAGCTGCGAAAACGAGATGGGACAGTATTTTGGGGACTTTTTTCTTCTTATCTGAATGCAGCTGATGACTACATCGAAGGGGTAATTGCCGATATTAGCGATCGCAAACAGGCAGAAGTTGCTCTACAGATGAGTGAAGAACGACTACGCCTAGCACTAACCGCTTCAAATCAGGGACTCTACGATATGAATCTCAAAACTGAAGAAATCGTGGTTAACCCAGAATACGCTTTAATGCTGGGCTACGATCCAGCAACATTTCACGAAACCAAATCTAGGTGGGTTGGGAGTTTGCATCCTGATGACAGAGAATCAATGGTTGCAGTTTATAGTGGTTTTATGACTGGAGAATCCCCCAACTATCGAGCAGAGTATCGCCTGCGTACCCGGGATGGTCAGTGGAAATGGATTCTTTCTGTCGGCAAAATTGTTGCCTGGAATGAATCTGGTGAACCCCTCCGAGCGCTGGGAGTTTATACCGATATTGATAATCTCAAACGTGCTGAAGCAGCTTCAATTTTGGAAGAACGCAACCGTATGGCACGCGAAATTCACGACACACTTGCTCAGGCGTTTACAGGGATTCTGGCTCAGGTCGGGGCTGCTAACCAGGTGCTAACAGATGATGTAGAAGCAGCTCAGGCACACTTAGACCTGATCAAAGAATTGGCGCGAACTGGACTGATTGAAGCACGGCGATCGGTCGTGGCACTGCGTCCTCAACTTTTGGAGGAAGGCAGTTTGCAAAGCGCTCTCCATCGTCTCGTCGCTCAACTCAGAACTGCCGCAATGGATACCACTTTATATTATGAAATTGAGGGTGCAGTGTACTCTCTACCCGCTGAAGTCGAGAATAACCTACTGCGGATTGGGCAGGAAGCATTAACTAATGCGACTAGACACGCCAATGCTGACGAAATTCGAGTAGAGCTAGTCTACGATCGCGATCAGGTTTGCTTGCGGGTAAGAGACAATGGCCGGGGCTTTGGAGTCGGGAGTATTTCATCCTCTGAGGGGTTTGGCTTACTTGGCATGAGCGAACGGGCAGAGCGTATCGGCGCACAATTGACGATTGGGAGTCAGCCTGGACGGGGAACAGAGATTGTGGTGGTGATTGGGGTGTAGGG
>CBKWJC010000057.1:0-45996 GCA_966674685.1 uncultured bacterium | reverse complement strand
CGATTATGGTTGTGATTGGTTCTAATAAGGGCATTGATCGCTTGCCAGTATAAGTAAGTTTTAATTTAAGGCGTTTTCAGGCGCTCTCAGGCGCAGCGAACGGAACCTGAATACCATGACTCAGCGACTCAGCGGTAAATATATGGTGAAGCATATGGTGAAGCGATGGTAAAGCATAAGCAGCGTATTGTCGGTTTAATCAGCGGCACTTCGGTTGATGGCATTGATGCCGCTTTGGTGGATATTTCTGGGGCGGGCTATAACCTACAGGTTGAGCTGGTTGCGGCAGAGACTGTTGCTTATGAACCTCGGCTGCGATCGCAGATTTTATCGGTTTGTGAGGGTGCACCTCTTTCCATGCCGGATTTGGCGGCGCTAGATTCTGCGATCGCAACTGCCTTCGCGAATGCAGCCCAGCAGGTACAGCGCCAGCAGGCTCCAGCTAGCCTGATCGCCTCTCATGGACAAACGGTCTATCATCAGCCGCCCGTCCTGTCTGCCAGCGGTGATGTTGAACAGCTTGGCTACAGTGTGCAGTTGGGCAGCGGAGCTGCGATCGCACATCAAACGGGCATCACGACGATCAACAACTTTCGAGTCGCTGATTTAGCCGCAGGTGGTCAGGGTGCGCCGCTGGTGCCGCCAATTGATGTCGCCTTGTTCAGCCACCCCACGCAGCATCGCTGCATTCAAAACGTGGGCGGCATTGGCAACCTCACCTATATTCCCGCTTGGGATAAAGCCCAGTCTCAAACCGTGCCGCCGATTTTGGGTTGGGACACTGGCCCCGGCAATGCCCTGATTGACATGGCGGTGCAGCAGTTTTCCCACGGTGCTCAGCAGTTTGACCAGGATGGCGCTTGGGGTGCGTCTGGCACACCCTGCATTGAGCTGGTTGACCAGTGGTTGCAGCAGCCCTACTTCCAGCAGTCGCCGCCCAAATCTACCGGACGCGAACTGTTTAGCCGCGCCTATCTCGACCGCTGCTTGGCAGACTGTCAGACCTATCAGCTCAGTCCGGCAGACTGCATTGCGACGCTGACTGAACTGACAGCAGCTTCTATTGCGGACAGCTATCGGCGATTCTTGCCGCGCCTGCCCGATCAGGTGCTACTCTGCGGCGGCGGCAGCCGCAATCGCTACCTGATCACTCGCCTTCAGCATCACTTGAATACAGCCCAGGTGATGACGACTGATGACGTGGGAATTAGCTCCGATTTCAAAGAAGCGATCGCATTTGCAGTATTAGGTTTCTGGCGGCAGACGCAGTTTCCGGGCAACCTACCCACTGTCACGGGTGCTCAGCAAGCGGTGTTGCTGGGTGACATCCATCAACCGTCCAATTCACAGCCGCCATATCCGCGATCGGCTACAGATTTGTGGGCAAGCTAAACGATAAGTAGCTGCACATCGACAAATGTATAACTTAAAAACCGGGGCACTCCCCCGGTTTTTGGGATATGTTGATTGATGCCAATCTACTTATTACAGGAGTTAAGAGATGCGATCGCAAGTTCAGCTTAGCTAGTATCATCTAAGCGTTAAGCACTAGGCTTAGAACCATTCAGGGCAACTATACAGGCGTGGTAGCGGGTTAGTGATTCATAGTTTTTTGATGGAACCAGGTCGATGGACGTTAGAGGGCAATTGGATGGAGCGAGACGCCATGCCAATTAACGTCAAAGGGCGGACGCTAATTGCCTGGAGCCGTGATGACTGGTTCACCATGGTCACAAAGCTGATCTTTCCGAACGCTGAGATGGAAACGATTTCTCAGCAGTATCGGGGACGATTAGATAGTGATGAGCGTCAGTATACATTCGTTCTGCAACACAGCTTGCTCGGTCGGGTCGAAGGCGAAGGCTGGATTGCACCCGAGTCAATTATCCAACGATATTGGGTACTGGGCGACCGTCAGCGCCGTACCGGATTTGAAACCCTGCGTCGCATTGACGAGAATCAATATTATTTATCCAGCGGCATCATGGCAGGTCACTATCTCACCAGCGCTATGGAAGCCATTCTGTCCCGCCAGGTTGATTAGTTGTTGATCCGCTCATCTTTTTGTTGAAAACCCACGCCATCAGTCACAATAGAACTCTAGAGTTGTAAATTCTTGTAATTATTCTTCGCGAAACCCTGTCATGGCTACTTCCCCTTCTGCTCAGAAACTTAAAAAGCTTAGTGGCGCTGAGATTCGCCAGCAGTTTCTGGACTTCTATGCAGCGAAGGGACATCAGATTCTGCCCAGTGCCTCGCTGATTCCAGAAGACCCCACCGTCCTGCTGACGATTGCGGGTATGCTGCCCTTCAAACCGATCTTTTTGGGACAGCGCGAGGCCGAGTACGATCGCGCCACCACCTCACAAAAATGTATCCGCACCAACGACATTGAAAACGTGGGCCGCACGGCGCGACACCATACGTTCTTTGAAATGTTGGGCAACTTCAGCTTTGGTGACTACTTCAAAGAGCAGGCGATCAAATGGGCTTGGGAATTGTCCACGACGGTCTTCAACCTGCCGCCGGAGCGGATTGTACCCAGCGTTTATGAAGAAGATGACGAAGCGTTTGCCATCTGGCGCGACGTGATTGGCATTCCCGAGCACCGTATCCAGCGCATGGGTGAAGAAGACAACTTCTGGGCAGCGGGGCCAACCGGGCCGTGCGGGCCATGCTCTGAGCTGTATTATGACTTTCACCCGGAACGGGGTGACGACAAGATTGACCTGGAAGACGACAGCCGCTTTATCGAGTACTACAACCTCGTCTTCATGCAGTACAACCGCGATGCCGAGGGCAATCTGACGCCGCTGAAGAACAAGAATATTGACACGGGTTTGGGTCTAGAGCGGATGGCGCAAATCCTGCAACAGGTGCCGAATAACTATGAAACCGACCTGATTCTGCCGATTATCGACACGGCGGCAGACCTGGCTGGCATCAAATACAGTAAGAGCGATGAGAAAACAAAGGTATCGCTGAAGGTGATCGGCGACCACATCCGGGCCGTCATGCACCTGATTGCTGATGGTGTTTCTGCCTCCAACGTGGGTCGCGGTTATATCCTGCGCCGCTTGATTCGGCGAGTGGTGCGCCACGGACGGCTGATTGGCATTGAGGGCGAGTTCACCACCAAAGTCGTGGAAACGGCGATTCAAATTTCCGAAGAGGCTTATCCCGCTGTGCGCGATCGCGAATCGGCCATCAAGTCCGAACTGCAGCGGGAAGAATCGCGCTTTCTGGAAACCCTGGAGCGGGGCGAGAAGCTGCTAGCTGACATTATTGCTCGCGGCGATAAGCAAATTTCCGGTGCTGATGCGTTTACGCTGTATGACACCTATGGTTTCCCGCTGGAGCTAACCCAGGAAATCGCAGAAGAACAAGGTCTGACTGTTGACCTAGTCGAGTTCGAAGCCGAGATGGAAGCCCAGCGGCGGCGTTCGAAGGATGCTCACGAAACGATTGATTTAACCATTCAGGGTAGTCTGGACAAGCTAGCTGAGCATATCCACGCCACAGCGTTTCTGGGCTACACGGATTTCTTAGGACAATCTCAAGTCATGGCTCTGCTGGCAGGTGGTCAGCAGGTGGAATCCGCTAGTGCAGGCGATGAGGTTCAAGTTGTCCTCGACCAAACGCCGTTTTACGCGGAATCCGGTGGTCAAATTGGCGATCGCGGTTATCTGTCTGGTGACACCGTTGTCGTGCGGATTGAAGATGTCCAGAAAGAATCCGGCATTTTCGTCCACTATGGTCGCATCGAGCGCGGCACGTTAGATCTGGGCGATACGGTATCGGCGCAGATTGACCGATCCTGTCGGCGACGGGTGCAGGCCAACCATACGGCGACGCACCTGCTCCAGGCGGCACTGAAGAAGATTGTTGATCCGAACGTGTCTCAAGCAGGTTCACTGGTCGCCTTTGACCGACTGCGGTTTGACTTCAACTGTCCTCGCGCCGTCACGGCTGACGAACTCCAGCAGATTGAAGACCAGATCAATACCTGGATTGCTGAAGGTCACGTGGCTGATATTGTCGTCATGCCGCTAGAGGAAGCCAAGGCCAAAGGTGCGATCGCAATGTTTGGCGAAAAGTACGATGCAGAAGTGCGCGTCATCGACTTCCCCGGAGTCTCAATGGAGCTGTGCGGCGGCACCCACGTGACCAACACGGCAGAAATTGGCCTGTTCAAGATCATCTCCGAGTCCGGTGTGGCTTCTGGCATTCGCCGGATTGAAGCCGTGGCTGGGCCTGCGGTGCTGGACTACCTGAAGGTGCGCGATGACGTGGTGCGCGATCTGAGCGACCGCTTTAAGGTCAAGCCGGAGGAGATTCCCGCTCGGGTGACTGCCCTGCAAGACGAGCTGAAGACCACGCAGAAGCAACTGGATGCAGCCAAATCTGAACTTGCGATCGCACAATCCGATCAGCTCCTCGCCAAAGCGGAAACCATTGGCGGAATCAATGTACTGGTGGCGCAACTGGATGCCGATGCCGATGCGCTGAAGACGGCAGCCGAGCGCTTGTCCCAGAAGCTGGGCGATAGCGCCGTTGTCCTGGGTTCCATTCCAGAAGCGGGCAAAGTGAGCCTGGTGGCTGCATTTAGTCCGGCGGTAAATAAGAAAGGCTTGCAGGCGGGCAAGTTCATTGGCGGTATCGCTAAACTGTGCGGCGGCGGTGGTGGTGGTCGTCCGAACCTGGCGCAGGCGGGTGGCCGCAATCCCGACCAGTTACCAGCCGCGTTAGACGCCGCCCGAGAGCAGCTCGCCGCAGAGCTGGGTTAGGAGTCATAAGATACTGATTAGAGAAGAGGGATAGGGTGAGTCACCTTGTCCCTTTTTTTGTTGGGTGGAGGTGCGATCGCGCTTTTTTACTAATATAGCGATAGTCATGTTGATTAGGACATTTTTGTGGCGCGGCGGAGCCGCGCCACAAAAATGTCCGTGTCCTAATAGAGCTGACTACAGCTATACATAATCTTTGTGTAAGTTGTACTAATTATGACTAAACGAAATCAGTATCTGTTGCAATTGGCGAAATGCAACGCCGAAGCTTATATCGCTAATCCAAAAACGAAAGCTGCCATGATTACGGGGTCAGTCGCGGAAGGGCTATGTGATGAATATTCTGACTGCGAAATATGCTTCTATTACGATGAGATGCCGTCTGAAGCAGAATTACACCTGGCACGGCAACAGAACCAGGCTTCTGAACCGTTATGGACTTTAGGCAGTTTACAAGAGGGGGCATTTGTTGAAAGCTATCTTGTAAAGGGGGTTGAATTTCAGATTGGTCATGAAGCGATCTCAAATTGGGAAAAGGAAATTTCAGCAGTTAACGAAACTGTAAAACTTGTCGAGATCCATATGCCTCAAGTAGATACTTTTTCAGTAAGACAGAAATTAGAATGGAGACAGCAACCGTGGCAAATTGATGAGTGATCGGTGAGGAATTCCAGCTAATAATTCTGTTAGAGCGGTGAGTAAGCGTTCTCACTCTACTCCAAACTTGTTTGTCGCTGCTAAACTTGGTTATTAGATTGTTCAACTGAATAACTTGTAGCGTGTTATGACCGAACAGAATCTCCTCAACTGTTCGCTCACGCTTTGACTATATCAACCGATTTTGTTTAATTTGTTGCAAACTATACCTTCCGTTTATGTCGGATGAGAGAAGTAAGCGTTTAGGCATTTGTTTATGCTGCTGAAGTTGTATCTCAACAGTTTCTTACTTCAATTCATTTACTTAAACGGTGAATCCTATGACAAATCAACTATTTCATTCATTGCAGGCGATCGCCAAACGGCTCTTTGTGTCGGTAGTTTGTGTTGCCATGCTGTTTAGCTTCACTCAAACAGCCGCATTGGCCGCATCGTTCCGTGCCGTTGCTCCATCCATTGTGGTGCTGGGCGCAGCAGATACCACGTCAGACAATCCTCTCGGCAAAGAGGCGTACAGCGAAAAGATGGAGCAACGCCGCGAATGGCAAAGCCGTGTCTCTGGAAGCCGTGAGATTAATAGCCAAAATGCAGACAACGAAACCCTAAAAGAACGATTCAATATTGATGAGATCACCGAAACGATGAAGGATAATTTGAATCTAGACGAAAATGCAGACGCGGAAGCGGCTCAACAACCTCAGCGTATATCGCGATAAGTCTATAAGGTTTGAATACTGGGGGGATAGGTGTAGTGTGCCATCCCCGTTCTATTTGTGCGATCGCACTTTTGTTCTAATTATCCTTCTTTTATCACTCTGCCTGGAGAAAAGCCGAACTCTCCATTCGCTCGGCCTGCATGGCTGATGATTCCATTATGTCCAGCGACGGAATTTAGACACCTCAAATTTCCTCTACCTAGAGTGATAAAAGAGGGATAAATTATGGGTTTTTAATCAGATTTTATAAACATTTTACCAACAATAAATTATGGGTTTTTAAAATCTGATTTTAGATAAGCACGGCGATTGGTATCGCTGTTTTGATCAGCTTTGATCAGAATTTAAGACTCGGGTAAGGGGTTTGTCTTTTGGCAATCCCTTGTTTTTTGTGGACTAGGAAAATACTGTGCCAGTTCACAGAAACCCTCGGCTTCGGCGGCAGTTGTGATGTAACGAGGTTGATACTGCATGCGATCGCAATAGTCACGAATATTGGCCACGCCGACTGAGACGGGAAATAAATCTGGATTGAACAGGCTTTCGTCGTTGGGACTGTCGCCAACAGTGATCAGTTGAGTCCGGTCAATCTGAGGAAAGTGCCGTTGCAGGACCGATTGTAGTCCGGCTGACTTTTCCTGTTCAGCCAGCTTGATGTGACACTGCACGGTGCTGTAGGTGAAGCCCCAGCCCTGCTGCGCTAGGTGGTCGCGCATCCAGTCCAGTTCGACGACACTAAACCCTGCAACATCAAATGTCCAGTCAGTTAAGCGGTAGGCATTGTCTGCGGCTTCGCGCAGGTGAGGAAATTTGACCTGGAGGGACTGAAACGCGGTCTGGAGCGCCTGCCGATGCTGAATTAAATCGGTGATCGGTACCAGTAGCTCCGGTGCCGTCGTATCGCGATCGCATCTTGGGATAAACAATGCGCCACCGTTTTCTGCGATCGCACCTGCGACGGGTAGGTAATGTGCGATCGCGCTTACCCATCCGGCGGAGCGTCCCGTCACGATCAGCACGGTGATATCAGCCTCAGTCAGATCGGTCAAAGCTTGCAGCAGTGCAGGGGTGAAGCGACCGTGACGAGTCAGCGTGCCATCCATATCGGTGGCGATGAAACAAATCTTTTCAAAAGTTTTGGCTGTGAGGGACTGCATTTTCTCAATAAAGCACATACATTGTGATGGATTCTGGTTTAGCTCATAAGTAGGTTGGCATAAATAAACGCGTCTAAAAAACCGGGGGAGTGCCCCGGAGGGGCACTCCCCCGGTTTTTTAGATATGCATTGACTTGTATATAGCTACTTATCTTGCGTGAAGTCCACATGCATTATTCGCCGCAATGCGGCAGCCAATAACGCTCCTGGATGTAATGCAGGTATGAGTGTAACCCTAACTTTCACAACTGCACTGGATCATGGCACCTCTGGTTTCCTCTCAGCGAGACGCACTGTATACTCAAGCAGCAGCTCGGACGGGCATGCATGCGTCCTTACTGGCTGCACTCTATGCCGTACAGCGACAGCCTTTACTACCTGATGGAGACAGCGGTTTGGGCATAACGCCCGCCAATCAACTGCCTGGAGATGCCGTCAATACCGTTGTGAATCAGGTTCACTATGCCGCCAATACGCTCCGTAGTCTAGTCAGCTATCTGACCGCGAAGGGGTGGCAGCCCAGTGATTTTTGGCAGGCGGGACAAGACCGCTACAGCGATCGCTTTATTCGCACCGTGGCCGATGGCTATGCGCCACCGGAAACCGTACTGCTGGCCGCACGGTTAGAGCCGTCTGATCCACAAGCGTTGCTAGCGGCTTATCTAGACGCCATTCCGGCGGTAGACAGCCCTGAGTCCCAACCGATTGATGCCGCTCAGAATATCGCCGATTCTGGTCTAGACAGCGCACTGCTCAGCTTTATCCGCACCGTACCGCGTACCTACGGTGGCTTGGGCTACCAGCGGCAGGCGCTGATGGAGCTGCTGCGGCTGTGGCGCAAGCTGGATACGCCGCAGGAGGTGATCCAGTCGCTAGAGCTGGATCTACCCAAAGGCCAGACGTTGGACAGCTTTGACCCATCGCTGCTGGATCAGCCGCTGCTGATTTTTGCTCAGCAGGTGCCCCAGTTTTATGCAGGCTATCCCCACCAGCGAGAAGCCGTGATCCGGCTGGCTCAGCTTTGGGGTCGCACCCCAACCCGCGCAGTTGCGATCGCAAATCTCCAATTGGTCTCAGCCTCCCAGCCGGATTTGGCGCTGCTCGATCCAGTGCTGATGGCCTTTGTCCAGTCAATGAACGGGCGCTATCGGGGGTTGGGACAGCAGCGGTTAGCGCTAACGAATTTTTTTCAAGCCTGGAATCAGTTGCGATCGCGGGAAACGGCCATTATCGAGCTAGGGGTTGATCCCAGTCACCTCAATCCTGATGTAGCAACGGATGAAGTCGTGGCCAATACGGCGCTTCAAATGGATCGTTCTCTGCTGGCCTTCATGCAGCGTCTCCCGCAGCAGTACCAGGCGACTGACCAGCAGCGAGAGCATCTGCTTCAGCTTGTGCAGCACTGGCACCTGTTCGACGACCGCGATCTAGCCGTGCAGCACTTATTGAGTCAACTGCGCCAGATGGAGACCGCCGATCGCACCGCTCCCGAAGCCCCCCCTGCCCCCCTGCCCTACTTGCCCACCCGCCGCCCCGAACGCTGGACAGTCGAAAACCTCCAGCTCATGCAGTCCATCGTGCCCAACGGCAGCTTTACCTGGGCCGATGCCACGCAGGGGGGGCGCTATTTACCTGTGAATCAAGCCGCCATTGACAGCATTGTGCAGTGTGCCACGCAGCTTCAGGTTGCCTGCGATCGCATCGGTCGCCCGTTTTGCATTACCCGCTGGTATTGGCCTGACGAGTCGTTACAGAGTGTGCCACTAATAGATGCCCATCGCTTTGCCTTGGGAGAAGCCGCTGAGTTTTATGTGCCAGGATTGACGGCTGATCAGGTTTACTGGGCACTCACTCCCTGGTGGCCGGGTGGATTGGGGCGCTATCATGCCTATCCGTATTTAATTTATTTGGATATTAGTCCCCATCCAGTACAGTGGAACGTAAAGGATGGCCAGTACGCGCCCCTATAGCAACTAGCTTGATAGGACGGCAATAGCTTCGATTGTTTCTACGATGGCTAATGCTCAAAGCCCAACGCCAACTGAATATCCCCCTTATACGGAATCCGTTTAGAAGGTAGTAGTATGTTTTGGGTTCAAAAGCACGCTTAAGCAATATCTATAAATTGGTCGATGCGTAATTGCTGCTGTTCGGAGTCTTGCCGGATTCGGGCAAAATCCTTACTCTATAGAAGACCGTAGCCAAAACCGCCTCGATTACCCATCATTTGAAGCCTGCGGATGACCAGTCCTGATCCCAATCGGCCCCAGCCGGAGTCAGAATCTTCTCCCTCCTCTCGGCGTCGCCGACGAATTGTAACTGCGATCGCACTTACAGGTGGTTCGGTTGGAGCACTTGGCCTACTTGGTTATTTAGCGCTCAGCACTTGGGTTTATCGAGAACTGCCCGCTCTCCTCGAACGTCGGCTAGAAGAAGTGCTGAATCGAGAGGTGGAAATTGGCGCAGTAGACAATTTCACGCTAACTCGGGTTCGCTTTCAGCCCTCGTCCATCCCGCCAACTGCGACCGATCCAGATCGGCTGACTGTTGAAGCCATTGACTTAAGCATTAATCCATTCCCGCTGCTGAGGCGAAAGCTGCACCTCACCATTGAGCTGCTGGAACCCAATTTCTATATTGAACAAGCCGAGGACGGCAGTTGGCTCGATCTAGATTTTGACGATACCAGCGGCGAATTTCCGCTCGATATTGACGCCACGATTGAGCTAGAAGCCGCAGAGGCCGCATTTTTGCCGCTGAATACCGATGAGGCGATCGGGGTTGGCGCAAATGGAACTTTACAGGTCATTGGTCAATCAGAACGGCAAACCTTTCGGTACGACTTTGTCGCCGAACTGGCCGATGGGGTGGCTGAGATTCAAGGGGAAACCTTAAACGAAGGTGCGGCCACCAAAGCCAATGCTCAATTACAGGATATTCAACTGGCTCAGCTAACGCCCCTGCTGGAGTCGCTAGGACTTGCGCTCCCCGTCAATGTGACCGATGGATCGCTAGATGCCAATGTGCGGATTGAGTTACCGTCAATTGACGAACTGCCGTCAGTTTATGGCACAGCTCAACTGGATGAGTTTCAAGTGGAACTGGGCTTCATCGCTCAATCGGCTCAGATTGACGGCCTGGTGCGCTTTATTGATCAGACGGTGAGCTTGGAGCCGCTGACGGCTCGAATTGAGCAGACCGTGGTTGAGCTAGAAGGCACCGTTGATTTAGACGATGGGCTGGATTTAGCGGTGGATGTACCGTCTCTGGATGTGGAGGAGGTGTTGGCGCTAGCTGACGTTGAGTTGCCGATTGAACTGCAGGCACTGCTACAGGCTGAGTTTCAGCTCACGGGTGACTTCGACGATCCGCAAGTGGTGGGAGAAATTCGCAATTTGCGTCCGGCTCAAGTGGATCGAGTGGCCATTGAACAGCTAGAGGCCGAGTTTGACACCAGCTTAGATCGCTTAGTTTTGGAAAACCTGACGATTGTGCCCGCGTTGGGGGGAGAAATTCGCGTCAGCGGCTCGACGGAATTCGATGATTTGGAGAATCTGAGAGCGAATTCCCTGGCGGTTGATCTTGATATTGAGGCTTTGCCGCTGGATGCCTTTGCTGCACTGTACGGGGCAACGGGTGCGGACGTTCGGTATGGCACGCTCAGCGCCAATAGTGAAATTGGGGGCACCATCGAGAATCCAACCAGTACCGTCAGATGGCAACTAACAGACGCTTTTGCGGCGTCCGTGGGTGCGATCGCAGCTGCGGGTGAACTCCAACTGAGTAACGCAGAACTCTTCGTCAGGAATACCCGTATTGACCTGACCGATCAGTCCGGCACGGTTTTAGTCACAGGCCAAGGCAACCTCAATACCGCCGATTGGCAGTCGCAAATCCAGGCAACCAATGTCGATCTATCGCGCATTCCAGCGCTGCGCGATTCGCTACAGTCTTCAGCCGTCTTGGCTTCAACGGCGCAATCCAATCAGCTAAACGCGCAGCTTAACCTATCGGGCAATCTATCTGGACTGTTTGAAGATCCACTCGCGACAACAATTAACGCGAATGCGATCGCAGCTCAACTGGGCGATCAGGCCGTCACCGCCGCTGGACAGTTTAATATCGCTCAAGTGCCCGGTGGATCGCTGGCTGTCTCAACCCTGCTGGATGTGACGGCTCAATCAAACCTGGCCTCACTGCCGCAAGCGCTGATTAATCAGCAGGTGCGCGATCGCAATATCAACCTGCGCGGTCTAGCCAATTTTCAAGGCCAGCTCCAGGCTGATAACCTGCTCAGCGGCTTGACTGTGCCCGGTAACTTGAACCTGACGGGCAATTTGAACTTGGCCGATTTTGGGCTGAATCAAATCGTCTTTGAACCCGTTCTCGCTGGCCCCGTCAGCTTAGCCCCAGGTGCAGAAATCGTGTTTGATCTACAGGGGCAAACCCGCAGTGCAGGCCGCGATCGCATTGCCGCCCGTCTAACACCCTGCCTCGACGCCCGCTGTCAGCTACCCTATTTACCGGAGTTTATTGCCCTGCGCCAGGGGGGGCTATCGCCAGAGGCCGTCATTGTCTCCGGTGAGCGGCGGGGCGACATTTTGGATGTGACACTTGAGAATTTTTCGTTGGCCCTGTTCAATTTGGCACCAGGTCAGCAGGTGGGGCTGCGAGGCCCCGTTCAAGGGCAGGTTACAGGCGATATCGCGTTTAACCTCTTCACCTTTGACACCAGCGGCAGCATTATCGTGGAGCAGCCCGGTTTGGACTACATTCTGGCCAATCGGTTCATCGCAGACTTCACCTATCGCGATGGCATCGTTGAGCTAACCTCCGGTTCACTGTCGCTGCTCGATCGCGCCCAAGCCACGGAATATGCCGTGCAGGGGCGGCTCGATCTGGCAACCGGGGCGATCAATGCTGAAGTTAATGTGGTGCGGGGCTATGTGCAAGATTTATTTTTCCTCACCCAGTGGTTCACGGTTGGGGATGTGCAGCGAGGGCTAGCTGCCCCGACATTCCTGACGGCCAATCAAATTTTCACGAATCCCCAAGGCACACCCTACGCCTCACTGGAGTATCAAATTAAGCTGCTGATCGCGGTTACCCAGGAGCTACAGCAACTTGCGATCGCACGTCAGCAAGCAACGGTGCCCGAATATCTAGATATCCAAGGCGAATATACAGGAACTGTCAACCTCAGCGGTACGCTGAGCAATCCACTGGTGGCCTTTGATATTGCCATGCCGCCAACCACAGAGTGGGTTTGGTATCCAGACCCGCCCTATCTAGTTTTTGATGATGCCCTCGATCTGAGAACCAACGCGGAAGTGGTTGAGGCGGCGGTGGACGATCCGGCAGCCGATCTCAATACGGAACAGGAAATTGAAGCCGCAGTTGCCGAGGCCCTGATGGAGTCAGACGACAACTACAACCGAGCCGAACTGGTTAGAGGGCGAGAGATCAATATCACCGACTTGCAAATTGCGGGCACCTATCAAAACGGAGTGATTGCGATCGCACCTGAAACTCGGATTGAGCTAGAGAACGAAGCGCTATTTACGGTAGCGGGGCCGCTGTCTTCCACGTCATCCAGTGCCGAATTTGAGCTGTCGAATCTGACGGTTGACGTGATTCGTGAATTTGTCAGCTTGCCGCTTGATTTAACCGGAGTCATTAATGCCAACGGCTTGGTGGAGGGCGGTTTTACCAATCCGGTGGTGACAGGCAATGTGGCCTTTACCGATGCTCAGTTGAACCAAGAGGATCTGGATCCAATCCTGGGTGATTTTCGCTATGCGGATGCGCGCTTAAACTTCCTCACAGAGCCAGGTTCGCTGATTGAGGCACGAGCCGATATCCCGCTGCCGCCATCGCCCAGCAATGATCTATTTGCGGCGGATCTGTATCTCGACACAGAAGCAGTTCAATTTTTAGGAGCCTTAACGCAAGACCAAATTCAGTGGGTCGAGGGCGAGGTCGCAATCGATTTAGTGGCTCAAGGGCGGCTCGATTTTTCCCCGGCAGGACTGCAAGCCCTCCAAGCCACAGGCATAGCCAACTTTGAGAATGCCACCTTCGATGTTCAGCGGCTACAGCAGTATGTCATTGATACACCGCTAGTGCTAAACGGCACAATTTTGCTCGATGATGGTCGTCTGCGGGCTAACGATCTGGTGGCTCAGTTTGCCGAGGGGAACGTGCTGATTGGCGGTGTGCTGCCAGTGGTGACGCCGATTGGCTCCAATGATCCGGATGCGGCCACCCCGCTCACCGTTCGCATTGATGAGCAAGAATTTGAGATTGACGATCTCTATGACGGCGAAGTAGACAGTACGGTCATCCTGACCGGGTCGGCCTTGGCACCCATCGTCAGCGGCAATTTGACCCTCTACGATGGCCGCGTTTCGATTCCAGAACGGGAAAGCGTTGATCCCGATGATAGTGATTTAGATGATCAACCGGATAGTACCGTCGATGCGATCGCAACTCTCACCGAACCGTCACAACCGCAATCAGATTTTGGCTGGACGCCCATCTTCGAGGATTTTCAACTGGTCTTGGGTCGTGGCTTTGGTCTCGATAATTTCCCGCTGTACTCGGTTCGCGTCCGAGGGCCGTTGGATATTAGTGGCACCTTAAATAACCTTCAGGCTGACGGCATAATTGATGTCACGCGCGCCCGCATCAACCTATTCAGCAGTCAGTTTTATCTCTCCCGCCGCCCCGAAGGCCACACCATCACCTTCTCGCCGGAATTCGAGCTGACCAATCCCTATGTCAATGTGCAGCTTTCGACGACCACGTTCGAAACCTTTGCCCTGCGCCGACAAGCCGTCTCAGAATCTGAAATTCGCGATGACATTATTCCCAATATTCGCCCCGAAGAAATCGAGGTTTTTCTGACTGTAGATGGATCTGCCCAAAGCCTGCTGCCTACCGACCCGCTGACCTCTGCCGCTGACTATTGCCAAGTGCGATCGCCCGCTACCTTCCTGGGTGATAGCCTCGTGACGCCAGCTAATCTCCAGTCATTGGAAGACTGTCTGCTACTGACGGCTTTATCTGGCGATGTGCAAGATCAACAAATTCTCCAATCATCGGCTGTAGAACTCAGCAGTGTCCCAGAGCGCAGTGATAGCCAGCTTGTCTCGCTGTTGGGGAACCAGTTCCTGGCATTTGCGGAAGAAGCAGAAGAGGTGATTTCCAGCGGCAATGAAGAAGACATTGTTCTGTTTGCCGTTTCCGAATTTGTGATTGATCCGCTGATTCAAAACTGGCTGCGGGATGTGGACGACTTTACCGATTCTTTAGGTGAAGAAGTGGGTCTCTATCAGTTTCGGGTTCTACCTACGGTGCGCGCCACCCGCCAGCTTGATGAGGATTCTGCCCTCGATTTTCAGTATGACTATCAATATGGTCAGTTTCGAGTGCAGTATCGGTTGAGGTTTTAGGTGAGGCGAAAGAAGTTATGAATTGTGCGACTGGTAGAACCAGTACGTCTAAACTAATATAGTAGACGCAGCCCAGCAATGAAGCCCCCCTGCTCCCCCGCTCCCCTGACTCTGCATCCCTATTCATCAGCAACGAATTAAGCCTATGCCCCTCAAACCGTCTGACATTTTGCAACAGCTTCAGGAAAAGCGTGAGCAGTTCAAAGTTCATAGCCAGGAAACGCTGAAGTACCTCCAGCAGTATCGGGCGGCGCTGAGGCGGATCAGTAAGCTATCTGCCAAAGAGTGGAAACAGCGAGTGAACAGTCTGCCGCCGCTCAGTGGTGCGATTCCCATCGAATCGTTTGTTGAGACTGAGCAAGGCGCGATCGCACATCGCTTCAATTGGGGCAGTCGGGAAGAGAGTTTGGCCTGGGTGCGGGACAAGATTACGGGGGTGGCGACGTTTGCGGTGGATGGGTCGCAGATTTATCCCAGCAAAGACATTTCGCTGCTGGTGGCGCTGGTGCAGGTGGGCTGGTACGAGAACCTGCATAAAGATGAGGGGGCGTACAGCAAAGATATTGAAGTGGAGGTGATGACGCCGATTGATCTGGCGGTGGAAGATCGGCGGGAGCTGATTGACCGGAAGGTAAATATGCGCCGCTTTCAGATGGAAACCGACTGCCTGGTGCGCTATATGGCAGCCCATGAGGGTGATGAAAACTGCCTGGTCTTTTTCGATGGCTCACTCGTTGCCACATTTGCCGAAGCGTTTGATTTGAACAGCCAAAAGTTTTACGTCTCTTGCCTCACTCGCTTGCTCAATGCCAGTCAAACCTTTCGCGTTCCCCTGGTGGGCTATGTGGATACGTCCTACGCCCGCGATTTAACTACGATGATTCAACACATGGAGCAACTGCCCGATGTGGAATCGATTCACGATGCCCAGATTTTGAATACCGTGTTTAAGGATCGCTGGGGCGATCGCACTCCCCTATGCTTGTGCGATCGCAGTGGCATTCTGCGCGAATACGGTCACCAACAGGATCAGATTACGTTCACGTATTTGAAAACCAACCAGAGCTATCCGGCTCGTTTGGAACTGCCAGCCTGGATTTATAAAGCGGGTCGCCTGGAGCAGGTGATTGACTGGGTTCGCAGCGAGGTGATTATTGGCGGTGGCTATCCCTATGTGATTGAAACCGCCGACCAAACCGCCGTTCTGCAAGCAGGCGATCGCAATGCGTTCTATCGCATTCTGCAAGACTGGGCCGACACAGAGCAACTGAATCTCCGCCTCTCGCGCAAGATGGTCAGCAAAGCTCGCCGCCGCTAGAGTCGTTCACCTGCCCTTGAGAAACGCGATCGCACTCAACCCAATCCCCCTGCTCCCCTGCCCCGTTGCCCGTACCGTTCGAACTGTAGCTTTGTTGATGCGAAATGGTATGGAGCAGGGGAGCAAGGGAGCGTGGGGGCAGGGGAGCTTTATGAGGCGAGTGAGCAGTTGGGAAATCGACCCGCTTGGCAGGCGCTGACGATAGCATTGCGACATTTCAATGGGGTTTCTCCCGTCTGCTGAGCCACTTCTTTCAGATTGATTAAAGGATGGCTGCTTTCGGGAGCTTGCAGGTACAGGTCGTAAGCAACTTCTAAAATGTCCTGGTCTAGGGGACGGACATTGAGCGTTTTGGCAATGACGTTAAACATGGGAGGAATCTTAAAGAAATTTGGTTTAAAGGCGATTGATTCCGTAAATGTACCGAAGCTGTTCGCAGCGCCAAAATCTCCCAAAGGTAGACCTGTGAGTTTTGACTCTGCCCCCCGATGCATATCCGATGATAGAAAACGGCATAGGGGAATCCGATACAGCCAAAGCCAGCTAGATTCGTCATCATAACTAAGTAGGTTGACATAAATAAACGCACTTAAAACCCAAACTTATACATATGGCTAACTTCTCCATCCAGGCCCCCTTTGAACCGACGGGCGATCAACCCCGTGCGATCGCACAATTAACTGCTGGACTACGTCAAAATCACCGCTATCAAACTCTGCTCGGTGCTACGGGTACGGGTAAGACGCACACGATTGCGCGGGTGATTGACCAGATTGGTAAACCTACGCTGGTTCTGGCCCATAACAAGACTCTGGCGGCGCAGTTGTGCAACGAGCTGCGGGAGTTTTTTCCCGACAATGCAGTGGAGTATTTCATTAGCTATTACGACTACTATCAGCCAGAAGCCTATATTCCGGTCACCGATACCTATATTGCTAAAACGGCGTCGATTAACGACGAAATTGACATGCTGCGCCACTCGGCTACGCGATCGCTGTTTGAGCGGAAGGACGTGATCGTGGTGGCGTCGATTAGCTGTATTTACGGTTTGGGAATTCCGTCGGAGTATTTGAAGGCATCAATTCCGCTCCAGGTGGGCATGGAGGTGAATCAGCGGCAGATTTTGCGCGACCTCGCTTCGGTGCAGTACGAGCGCAATGATTTAGATGTCGGACGAGGCCGCTTCCGAGTCAAGGGTGACGTGCTAGAAATTGGGCCAGCCTATGAGGATCGGATTATTCGGGTCGAGTTTTTCGGCGATGAGATCGACGCGATTCGCTACATTGACCCAATCACGGGCGAAACGCTGCAAAGTATGGATGCGCTGAGTATCTACCCTGCCCGTCACTTTGTCACGCCGGATGAGCGGCTGGAAGAAGCCTGTAACGCGATTCAGCTTGAGCTGCGGGAGCGACTGGAAGAGCTAGAACTGAACGGCAAACTGCTGGAAGCGCAGCGGCTGGAGCAGCGCACTCGTTACGATTTGGAAATGCTGCGGGAAGTGGGCTACTGCAACGGCGTTGAGAACTATGCTCGTCACCTGGCGGGGCGTTTGCCCGGATCGCCGCCGGAGTGCCTGATTGATTACTTTCCCAGCAAAGATTGGCTGTTGGTGATCGATGAGTCTCACGTCACCGTGCCGCAGATTCGCGCCATGTACAACGGCGATCGCGCCCGCAAGACGGTGCTGATCGATCACGGTTTCCGACTGCCGAGTGCGGCGGATAACCGTCCGCTCAAGGCTGAGGAGTTCTGGGAGAAAGTCAATCAGTGCATTTTCGTTTCTGCAACGCCGGGTGACTGGGAAATGGAGATTTCTGAGGGACAGGTGGCTGAGCAGGTGATTCGCCCGACGGGGGTGCTCGATCCGGAAATCTTTGTCCGTCCCACAGAGGGGCAAGTTGATGATTTACTCGGCGAAATTCAGGAACGGGCGCAGCGGCAGGAGCGGACGCTGGTGACGACGCTGACCAAGCGGATGGCTGAGGATTTGACCGAATATTTTGAGGAGCATGGGGTGCGGGTGCGCTATCTGCACTCAGAAATTCACTCGATTGAGCGGATTGAGATTATTCAGGATCTGCGAAACGGGGTGTTTGATGTCCTGATCGGGGTGAACCTACTGCGGGAAGGATTGGACTTGCCGGAAGTCTCCCTCGTTGCCATTCTTGACGCCGATAAGGAAGGCTTCCTGCGGGCGGAGCGATCGCTGATTCAAACTATCGGACGAGCGGCGCGACATGTGCGGGGACAAGCGGTACTCTATGCTGATAACTTGACCGACAGCATGGCCAAAGCCATTGGCGAAACCGAGCGGCGGCGACAAATCCAGATGGAGTACAACGAGAAGCACGGCATTACGCCCCAGCCAATTGTCAAGAAGCCCAAAAATTCGATTCTGGCCTTCTTAGAAATTTCTCGGCGCTTAAATGCCGAGGAACTTGAAATTGCCTATGAACATTCCCATGATCTCCCCCTCGAAGATATTCCCCAACTCATCACCCAGCTTGAAGCCCAGATGAAAGAAGCCGCCAAGAACTTAGAATTTGAAGAAGCGGCCAAATATCGCGATCGCATTAAGCAACTGCGCGATCGATTAACGGGTCGTGCCAGTCGATCTCAGTCGTAAATGAGGGATTACTAGTTGAAGGATCGCTGTCCTGCGACTCGTCAGCAGCATGGTTCAAGGGTGCCTATTCATGAGTGTGACGCTAGTGCGGTTTCTTGACCATCAACCTCGGCCTGTTCTGATTGGGCTGAGTGCTGTCCTGTTTATCGTCATTAGCAGCATTGACTATTTTGTTGTGACGGCTGATCTGGGACTGTCCATCTTTTATGTGGCACCGATTTCAATTTTGGCTTGGTATGTCGGTCGCCGCAGCGCCTTTGCCTTGTCGATTATGAGTGCGATCGCATGGGGATTGGCCGAATATCGCGCCAAGGAATACACCAATCTCTTTTTTCCGATTTGGAATGCAGGCGTGCGGCTCACCTTCTTTTGTCTAGTCACCTATCTCATGGTGTCGTTGAAGGAAGCCTATGAGCGGGAAAAGCAGTTTGCCCGGATCGATGGCCTAACGCAAATCCTCAACCGCCGTTTTTTTATGGAGGTGCTGGAGCAGGAATTATTGCGATCGCACCGCTATCAGTATCCAATTACCCTCGCCTACCTAGATTTGGATAACTTTAAGACCATCAACGATAAACAAGGGCATCAAACGGGCGACTTGCTCTTACAGCAGGTTGCTCACATCCTCACAGATGTGTTGCGAGATAGCGATCGCATTGCTCGACTCGGTGGCGATGAGTTCGCGGTATTGCTGCCTCATCTTGCACCAAAAGAGGCAAAGATGGCAATCCACCGGATTCACGGTCAGCTTTTGCAGCAGATTGAAGCCACGGCTTGGGGAGTAGGCTTCAGCCTAGGCGCTGTGACCTGTCAAAGTTACAAGCTATCGGTTCACGATTTATTGAACGAAGCCGATAGGTTAATGTACAGCGTCAAACATGACGGTAAAAATCAGGTTCGACATCGCGTGATCTATGGCGACAGTCCGATGGGCTAGGGCGTTGGAAAACTCTGAAAACGTTCCAACGCTTAAACATTGGATTTTATATCAGTTTCAGTTATAGATGCGTTGTGCCATCCGGCATAGTTGCTCCATGTAGGCATGCGCCCTCTAGATTCGCACCCCACAGATTAGCCTGCGTCAAATTGGCATAGCTCAAGTTTGCCCCTGCCAAGTTTGCGCCCTGTAGATTGGCACGGCTCAAATCAGCCTTAATTAAATGCGCCTCTTGTAAATTGGCATTGCTCAGAATGCTCTCGCGTAAATCTCCGTCGCTGAGCATGGCGGCCTGCAAGTCTGCACCATACAGATTCGCTGAAATGAGATTCACTCCAATTAGAGTTGCTTGCACCAGGTTAGCCTGGCTCAAGTTGGCCATACAGAGATTGGCCATGCTGAGATTAGCCGTGCTGAGATTAGCACTGTGAAGCGTGGCCCCGATTAAATTGGTCAGGCAAAAAACGGCTGCACTGAAGTTAGCCGCACGGGCATTAACGCCTTGCAAGTTGGCCTGACTAAAGGTAGCTTCGCGCAGATCAGCCTGACTTAAATCAGCGTACTTCAGCATGGCACCCCGCAGATTAGCCGTATAGAGCGTGGCCCATCGCAAATCCACTTGAGTTAAGTCGGCTCCATCAAACTGGGCCAAACAGCCATCAATATAGGTTAATTTGGCCTGATTCAAATTTGTGCGTCTGAGGCTGGCCTGTCGCAGATTGGCATGGGCTAAGTCAGCCATGCTCAGCACAGCAACATTCAAAATAGCCTGTTCAAGATTGGCCTCACGCAAGTCAGCCTCACGCAGGTCTGCCCCAGCTAGATTGGCCTGCTTGAGTGTAGCCTGACTCAGATTAGCTGTATACAGTAAAGCTTCTCGCAGATTGGCATTTTCCAGGTTTGCGCCCTGGAGATGCCCCATGCAGCAGTCGGTTTGGCTCAAGTCAATCTGTCGCAAATCAGCATGACTGAGCAGCACTTCGCGCAAATCCAGCAGGGATGAAGTGGATGATAAATCAGGTGAAAGACTAGACAAATGACAGACGTGTCGGGCTTGCCGCCATTGATTCCAAGCGGAAACACCTTGGTGAAGGCGAGTGAGATTTTCCTCCTGCATGTGAGAAACCCCTTGAGATGCCGAGATGTTGAATAGGTCGCAGTCTGCCAATTTTGCTTTGATGGGTTTTGATGTTAGGTCGACCGTGCGTTGCGCGGCGTATCAATCATCAAAACGGCTTGGCACAGTAGTAGCAGTATTCAGGTCATGATTTTTGAGAATTACCGCTAAATGTAATGACCTGAAGAAGGCAGGTCTTTATTGTGACTTTACGTTGATAGTTCTATCCTCTATCTATAAAGATGCCCAAATCAAGGGATTAGTTCCTCAAGTGCTATAAAACTTGATGAGAAAAAGCACGGGTTTACAAGAGCTTTAAGCACTCACGAGAAATTACAGGGGCTGTTGAGTTTGCCAAACATCCCAAGCAGCTCAAAGGGGCTAACCACGTTAAGCAGAAAGCTATTAATGTCGTATATCGAACGTAATAGGTCGAAAATTTACGGGGATTTGTTGCCGTTTTCCCTAAAAGCGAGAGCTGTGGATAAAAGTTTAAATTCAAGTCCTTTGCGTACCGTAGATTTCAGGTGAAACTCCACCTGAACGGGGCGGCGAGGGCTCTAGAAGCCTTCACGAGAGGACTTTATATCAGTCCGCACATGGAAAACGGGATGTAGGAACAACGCCCCACATCCCGTTTCAGCCAAGTTAGCCCAAGGTTACAGTTCTTCTGGCTGCTGACCTACCACTACAGGCGCAATGGAGCTGAGTTCTAGTTCAGGATGCTCGCCTTCTACCTGCTGGCAGTTCCACTCATTTTTGAACAGGAGCACCGGACGTCCCCAGGAGTCCTTCACTGTGACGGTATTGAATAAGCGCCCCACTTTTTCGAGTGCTTCCCAGCCACCGCCGACCCAGCGGGCAACGCTGTAGGATAACGGTTCTAGTAAGGTCTCGACGTTGTACTCATTTTGCAGCCGGAACTGCACCACTTCAAACTGAAGCTGACCGACGGCAGCCAGAATGGGGTCGCGGCGGGATTCGTTGGCGGAGTACATAATCTGGACTGCTCCTTCCTCGCGCAGTTCATTCACGCCTTTGCGAAACTGTTTGAACTTGGAGGGGTTGGGATTCCGCAGATAGGCAAATAGCTCTGGTGAGAAACAGGGAATGCCCTCATATTCCATTGCCTGTTTGCCTGTATAGATCGTGTCACCGATCGCAAATACGCCAGGGTTGTTCAGGCCAATTACGTCACCGGGGTAGGCTTCATCGAGGGATTGGCGACCTTGAGCGAACAGCTTTTGGGGGTGTGACAGGCGGATGTTTTTACCTGTGCGGGCGTGGTTCACCACCATGTCCTTTTCAAACTTGCCGGAACACACGCGGATAAAGGCGATGCGATCGCGATGTTTGGGATCCATGTTGGCCTGGAGCTTGAACACAAAACCAGAAAAATCCGGTTCAGTTGGCTTCACGTCCCCGATTGAGCTACGGCGGGGACTGGGCGGCATGGCGTATTCTAAAAACGCATCCAAAAACAGCTTGACGCCAAAGTTGGTCATGGCGCTGCCAAAGAAGACAGGTGTCAACTGTCCGGCATGAACCGTCTCTAAGTCGAGGTCTTCACCGATTTCTTCGATAATTTCCAGTTCATCTTTGAACTGATAGTACAACTCCGGATCAATCAGTTCTTCAATGCGCGGATCGCCAAGTGGGATAATGTCTACCTTGGCTTCCCTGCTACCGTGTGCCGTGCGCTCAAATAAATGGAACGACTTGGTGCGGCGGTCATAGACGCCTCGAAACTGGTCGCCGATGCCGATAGGATAGTTGACGGCATAGGTTTTTAGCCCTAATTCCTGCTCAATTTCGTCCATTAATTCCAGTGGTTCGCGGCCTGGACGATCCATTTTGTTGAAAAAGGTGAAAATGGGTAGCGATCGCATTCGGCAGACCTCAAATAGCTTGCGCGTTTGAGGCTCTAGACCTTTGGCTGCATCTTCGAGCATGACCGCGTTATCGGCGGCGGCCAAGGTGCGATAGGTATCTTCACTAAAGTCTTGGTGTCCCGGTGTATCCAGCAGGTTGATCCAGTAGTTGTGATAGTCAAAATGCAGCACGGTTGAGGTGATTGAAATACCGCGCTGCTGCTCCATTTCCATCCAGTCAGAGGTGACATGGCGCTGGGCGCGACGGGCTTTGACAGCTCCTGCTTCGTGAATGGCTCCACCGTACAGCAGCAGTTTTTCGGTCAGCGTTGTTTTTCCCGCGTCGGGGTGAGAAATAATTGCGAAATTACGCCGCCAATCCACAGCAGTTTGAATTTCGGCAGGAGCAGCAGAAGTCATAGGCACCAAAACTTGACAACAATCATATTTCTTGAGGACTACCCTCTTACGATTATAGAGACCTCGGTCGTTCTCAACCGGGTGTAATGTTGCGTTAAATGGGCGGAAATCTCCCTAACGTATCATCAGGTCATCAGGACGCTGTATACTCACATCTTGCACCAAAACCTAGAAGGGTGATTTCTCTGCCGCGATGTGGTGACAAAATAACCGCTGCGGGTTTTCAACATACAAGGTGCAAGATGTGAGTATAGCCGTTCACAAGTCTGGTGCAGATGAGGCATTGCGGAGAAGCGACGGCTTCCTAAACGGCTGTTCTGGTTCTAAGTGCGTCACGCTATATCGCTACCAAGACTTACTGCATGAGCAAGATAGAATCAGCCGTTTTGCTGAGCAGCCTTAGCACCAGAATTCTGCTAAAGTTTGCTCATGGCCGGAAATCTTAAATAAAGTTAATTGGCTGTTGACAAACAATTTTGCGATCGCGACTCCATCTACTGGGTAAATTAGGTCTGTTTATCACGAAAACGCCATACTTCATGAGACGACACCAACTCGGATTGAAACCATGATCACAACTGTGACCGGGATTCTTATTTAATCTGATGCATGGAGCCATAGTTATCTTTTGCACCTTCCAAAACTGACATCTGAAGAGGTTCTGTTGCTGCTGCAATGCGGTGGCAAACATTTGTTCGGGGTTTGGTGCAAGATGCGAACCTATTCAAACTTGTGGCGCAATTAGCTTTGGTGCAATGACAATCAGGGGCACTCTAATGTTGGACAAGTTTGGACAAGTAATGTCATAGGAAACTCTGTACGTCGCGACGTGAATCAACGAATGACCAGTGACCCATCGGATCAACCGTCTAATTTGCCGCTTAAGGTGTCAAAGCTCAGCCCAAAACCTCAATCTACTCATCCCCCTATTCATCAGCTCATTGAGCAGATTAATTTGGCTGTTAGTGAGGCTACAGATGTTGAATCGGCCTTTGCAGCGGTGCTTCAATTTGTCTGCCAGTTCATGAGTGGATCACTGGCAGAAATTTGGTTGCCGACGCCCCAGCAGGGCGGACTGTGTATTAGTCCAATATGGTATAGTCCGCAGCCAGAACGGTTTCAGGCTTTCCGAAAGGTAGGCGAACAGTTCAGTGTCACCTTGGGTGCGGGTTTACCGGGTCGTGTCGCTGTCACGCGTCAGCCAGAGTGGATTGCGGCCATTGAAGCTGAATCGGATCAGGCTCTGCTGCGTAAGAACGCTGCTCTCCAGGTCAATCTCAATGCTTGTCTGGGCGTGCCAATCAGCGTCAGAGATTGCGTCTTGGCGGTGCTGATCGTTTGGCTCGTTGATGCGAATCAGGCCGATCCGTCACAAATTGAGCAGGTTATTCAGATGCTGGCTCAAGTTGGCTCAATGCTGCGGCTGAAGCAGAGTGAAACCCTTTTGGCCGAACAGCAGCAGCGACTCACAACGCTGATTGATTCGCTGCCCGGTATTGTATTTGTATCTAATGATGATGCGGATTGGTCGATGCAGTTTCTCAGTCAGGGCTGCTACTCTCTGACGGGCTATCATGCGTCAGAGCTAGTGGGTTCTGAGCGATCGCAATCCTATAACGAGATTACCCACCCCGACGATTTGCCCCATGTACTCAATGCTGTTGATCATGCGATCGCACGGCAGCAGCCCTACGTGGTTGAATACCGGATTCGCACTAAACAAGGGGAGGAAAAATGGCTGTGGGAAAAGGGCTATGGCGTGACCAATGCCCAGGGCAAAGTGATTGGGCTAGAAGGGTTTATCACAGACATTACTGAGCGTAAGCAAACGGAGCGGACACTACAGGAAAAAGAAGCATTTTTGAAGCTGATTTTAGACAACATTCCGCAGCATATTTTTTGGAAAGATCGCAATTTAACCTATCAGGGCGGCAATCAAGTCTGGTTGAATTCAATTGGCTTAACGTCATCGGAAAATGTAATTGGCAAAACTGACTATGACCTTTGGCCGCTGGCTCAAGCCGACAACTTTCGGGATGCCGATTTAGAAGTCTTGGAACAGGACAAACGGCGCATTCATGTGATTCGCCGCAAAGTCATGCAGAACGGAGATGAGATTTGGCAAGATGTCAGCAAAGTGCCCATTTATGATGCAGATAATCATGCAGTTGGCGTTTTAGGGATGTTTGAAGACATCACGGAGTGGCGCAAAGCCGAAGAAGCGATCGCACGTCGCGAACAGTATTTAGCGGCTCTAGTCGATTTGCAGTATCGGCTGTTGAACCTGGAATGGGACATCAGTGCGAATCTCTATGCGGAAGTTTTGCCCATTCTAGGACAGGCAGCTCAAGCCAACCGGGCTAGAGTATTTGAAGTTGTCAGCACCGACTCAGAGCTGATACCGCAGCAATCAGACAGACGAACCGAAGCGCCAGCCCAACCGAAGATCGCGTGCTGGCAGCAGTCTAGCTGGGCCGATCCGGATTTTGTTTTAGATTTAGAACAGTGGCAGCTCCAGCTTGAGCAATACCAGCGTCAGTTAGTCTACTGGTTTGAACAACTGCTGGCTGGCAAAGAACTGGTCTGTTTAGCTACTGCTCAGCTAGACAGTGAGCGACAGGCTGTACTCGGCGCTCTTTCTATCCAGGGAGTGCTGATGCTGCCCCTCAAGCAAGGCAAAGACATCTTTGGCGTGATTGTTTTAGAAAACTGTACCTATGAGCGGTGCTGGGAAGAATCTGAAATTGACCTGCTCAAGGCAGCGGCGGCGGCGATCTCTCTCGCCTATGAGCATCAGCAAACCAAGAGTTCCCTCAAGCAGGCCGAAGTCAAGTACCGCAGCATCTTTGAAAATGCGGTGGAGGGGATTTTTCAAACTACGCCTACAGGTCAATACCTGACGGCGAATCCGATGCTGGCTCAAATTTATGGCTATGACTCACCGGAGGAGCTGATCCAATCGGTGACGAATATTCAAAGCCAGCTCTATGTCGATCCCCAGCGGCGTCTAGAGTTTGAGCAGTTGATGGCGGCTCACGGCTCGGTATTTAACTTTGAGTCCCAAATCTTTCGCAAAGACGGCAGCATTATCTGGATTTCGGAGTCGGCTCGGACGCTCTATGACGAAACGGGTGCGATCGCAGGTTATGAGGGCACGGTGGAGAACATCACCCCGCGCAAGCATGATGAAGCAGAACTGCTGAAGCGAGATCACCTGCTGGAGGGAGTGGCAGCGGCGGCCACCTGTCTGCTGACCCAGCCCGATTTTGCCACGGCCATTCCGAACGTCCTGTCCATTCTGGGGGAAGCGGCTCAAGCCGATCGGGTATATATCTACGAAAATCATCCCCATCTGGAGACGGGGGAAATAGCAATGAGTATGCGGTTTGAGTGGACACACACCGACATTGCGCCCAGCATCAATCAGCCGCACTGGCAAAACCAGCCCTACCGGGAATTTGGTCTCGATCGCTGGTACCACAACTTTCAGTACGGTCAGCCTGTGCGCGGTTTAACCTGTGATTTTCCCGCCAGCGAACAGCAAATTCTCCAGCGCGACCAGATTCAGTCGATTTTGATGGTGCCCATTTTTATCGATCAGATGCTGTGGGGCTATATCGGCTTTGATGCCTGCCGAGAGGCGCGGGAATGGACAGCTAGCGAAGAATCGATTTTAGTTGCGATCGCAGCCAGTCTGGGCGGAGCGATCAAGCGCCAGCAAACTGAAGCCCAAATGCGCTATCAGGCATTTCACGACAGTTTGACGGGACTGCCCAACCGCACGTTATTTAATGAGCATTTGCCGCTAGAAATTGCCCATGCGCGCCGCTCGGGCGAAATGCTGGGCGTGATGTTCCTCGACCTAGATCGATTCAAAAATATCAACGACACGCTAGGCCATGCCGTGGGCGATGAGCTGTTGCGACAGGCGACCCAGCGCCTCCAGCAGAGCCTGCGCGAGGAGGACTTAATTGCCCGCTGGGGCGGCGATGAATTCACCCTCGTTTTACCCCATTTGACCAGTCCAGATGATGCCGCCAAAATTGCCCGCCGCATCCGAGATGGCCTAGCTGCCGCGTTTCACGTTGGCGAACATGAGCTTTACATCACCAGCAGTATGGGGCTGGCGATCTATCCGCAGGACGGCGAAGACTTAAATACGCTGTTGCAAAATGCGGATACGGCTCTTTATCGGGCCAAGGACGAGGGCCGCAACAACTACCAGTTCTATCGGGCGACGCTCAACTCCCAAGCGTCTAAACTGCTCCAGTTGGAAAATCACCTCCACCATGCGCTGCCGCTCAACGAGCTGGAGCTGTACTATCAGCCCCAAGTGAATATTCGGACAGGCCAAGTGATCAAAATGGAAGCGCTGTTGCGCTGGCATCATTCTCATCTCGGCACCATCTCACCCAGTACGTTTATCCCCTTGGCGGAGGAATCGGGCTTAATTGTGCCAATTGGGGAATGGGCGATCAAAACTGCCTGTGCCCAAAATCGTGCTTGGCAACGGGCTGGTGTTTCACCTCTGAAAGTAGCGGTGAATCTGTCGGCGCGTCAGTTTCAGCAGCCTTCTCTGCTGGAGCGAATCAGGCAAATTTTGCAGATTGTTGATCTGGCTCCGGAATTTTTGGAACTGGAAATTACCGAAACGGCAGCCATGCAGAATCTGGAACATACCTCCAATATTCTGGAGCAAATTCGCATCATGGGTATCAGCATTTCAATGGACGATTTCGGGACGGGTTATTCTTCCCTGTCTTATTTGAGGCGATTCCCGCTGCACACGATTAAGATTGACCAGTCATTTGTCCGCGATTTGATTCATCGGCCTGCTGACAAAGCGATTGTCTCGGCCATTATTACGCTAAGTCATGGATTAGGATTGAGCGTCGTGGCAGAAGGTGTGGAAACTCAGGCTCACATGGAGTGTTTGCGATCGCTACAGTGTGAAGAAATGCAGGGCTACTGGTTTAGCCGTCCACTCACGGCAGCCCAGGCCACACAGTTTCTGCTAGATCATCAGGAAAAAGGCGTGCTCTGTTTCTAGGGGTTTAGGCATTGATAGCAATAGGACGGCTGGTTTTAAGATGGCTACATATCAACTCTCAGTACCATTCCCCATCACGATTAACTATCAACCACGATCTTGAAACGTGAATCTAGTCATAAACCCGTGTCATAAACCCGTGCTCGTAAATCAATGCCAATGATGCGATCGCGTCCGTCAATTTTGGCTTGATAGAGACACTGATCAGCCTGGGCAATCAGGGTTTCTTCTTGCAGCAGTGCGTCGGGGATAGTCGTTGTAATCCCGATGCTGAGCGTCACAACGGCACTGACCGTAGACCCCCGGTGCGGAATTTGTAGATCGGCAACTGCCGATTGAATGGTTTGGGCACAGTACATCGCTCCAAAATGAGATGTACTAGGTAGAATAATCGCGAATTCCTCGCCGCCGTAGCGAGCGACCAAATCGGCAGGTCGCTTGATGCAGTTCATGAACGCCTGAGCGAGTCGCTGCAAACAGTAATCGCCTGCTTGATGACCGTATGTATCGTTGAAGTGTTTGAAACAATCTACATCGATAATCAGCAATGAGATGGGCTGCTGCTCTCGATAGGCGCGCTCCCATTCTTGGCTGAGGTGAATATCGAAGCAGCGACGGTTGGCGATTTGGGTTAGGCCATCCACAATGCTGAGCCGCTGTAATTCTTGGTTGGCGGCTTCTAGATCAATCTGCGCTACCTTCCGATCTTCGACTTCTTGCTGGAGTCGCTGATTAAGCTGATGAAGCTGCTTCGTCCGATGCTGTACCGTGTTTTCCAAGTCCGCATTAAAGGCTTCCAACTGCTGATTTTGGGTATCTAAGTTTTGAAACAAAGCTGCGATCGCATGTGAAAGAGTTGCCAATTCATCCCGACCCGCAAAAACTGGAATTTGGATTTTGCGATCGCCCCGGCTCATCCGATCCGCCGCTTGTGCGATCGCCAGCACTGGTTGGGTTACCCTACCCGCAAACCACCAGGCTACAAAACCGCTAGAAATGCCAGCCACTGTTCCCCACAGCAGCACATACCGCTGCATACGGCGCGACGGTGCAAGCGCTTCATCCATGTTCTGTCGCACCAAAACGATCCAGCCCAAGCCAGGATAAGCCTGATAGCCCTGAGTTTGGGCATATCCAGTCAGATATTTCTGCTGATCCGGCCAGATTTCTAGCTGCGATCCAGTTTGACCCAGACTGGCAGATTGATAGCTGCGTAGCGTGTTTAGGATCGGCACCGCATCTGGTGAGGTACTGAACTGATAGCCCTGGCGTTCAGATGCCAACTTGGGTGCAAGCAACAACTCACCCGATTTGGATAAGATGACAATCTCAGCACGGTGATAGTCTTCCAGCGGAGCCATCAGCCCTTCTCGCACACGAGTCACCCAATGCCAGTACAGGTGCGCTCCCAAGACGCCAACTAAAACATCATCGGCTTGAACCGGAACAGCAATATCAATCAGTCGTAGCGGTTCTCGCTCTGAACCGGGATTAGGAACTAGTTCGGCCAGCAGCTTCGCGTTATGGACATCTTGCACCGTCGCCCCCAACTGACCTGCCACAAACCAAGGCCGCTCGGAGACATCAACCCGCGCCAGGATATTGCCTGTACTGGCTTCGACAATGCCCTGGGGCGAAGTAAACCCGATCCAGGCATAGTCTGGACTAGCATGCTGTAGATTATCGAGCAAGACTTGCTTACGAGCGGACGAGAAGCTGGAATCACGAATAACATCTAAATCTGCTAGAGTCGTAATTTCCTGAAAATGGATATACATCTCATAGTCCAGAGTTTGGGCCATTTGAATAGCTAAATTTTCAATCAACTGTCCTCGGTCAAGCCGAAATTCAGCTTTACTAATGGAGCTAAACAGAACCGCTAGTAAACACGTCCAGGCCAAAAAGATGGCAGTGACCTGCAAGCTCAATCGCACTCGAAAGCTGTTTTTAGGATTAATTGAGGTGTACCATTTTCGAAGAAGATGCATTGTAGATAAGCATTACATGGAGCAACATTACCTATCAAAATACAATATAAAGATGAGTGGCCGCTCAGGAATAGATGTCGTGATTGTTACTAAGTTATAAAGCTCATTTGTTAGAGCGCATTATATATTTTTAAGAGCATACTATTGACAGCTTACACCTGGCAAAGGTGGATTTTCAAACAGGTATCTATCCGTTTGGTGTAGCAATAAAATTCCTGTTTGGCTGTACCCTATGCTACTGATAAATAGTAGGCTTATGAGACAAATTATCTGGGGGGAAACTCAGCCAAGCCGCTAACTGACTCAAAAATTTACGTGTTGTGGGGATGCTAATTTAACTCAAATTCGCTTGCTTCAGCAGCTTAATGAAATTTCGCTTCCGCTTATATTCAGTACTGAGATGAGTTAATAAACTATTAAATTCTGATATTTGACCCAATTGATTCATCAAATTTCTGACCTTAATCAATAAGGCAACGGCTTGTTGATATGCGTCATTATTGGTCTGGTTGATGAGCGGTTCAATCGCGGGCTGATAGACCGATAGCGCATCTTCAGGATGTTCATCTGCTCGCCGATCGGCCAGTCGCATCCACAGATTTTGACTACAGCCACCTGTTTTGGCTGCTTGCCACGCCTGGTTAATATCGCCTTCCCAGAGATAAATCTCGACAAGCAGCGAATATCCCACATAGCCATATCCAAATCGCTGTCCGTAGGTATATCGGTCGGTCGGTTGCCGTGCCTCGTCAGCTTTTTGCTGAACGTGTGCCAGCGCTTGCGATCGCAACTCCGACCACCGATTGGCTTTCTCCGCTTGTGGCTTCAGCTTTTGATAGAGAGGCAGCGAGGGGCTAGCGGTGAAATCTCGCCAGACAATCTCCACGGCATCATCCCAGCGCTCCTGCTGCTCATACGCCTCGATTAAAAAGTCTCCTAGCTGACCCGTCAAATAGTTGCCCTGAAAGGCTTCTAGTCCCTCTTCAGCCCATGCGATCGCATCTTCAGTTTGGCCTGCATCTTGATACAGTCGGGCGATTTGCAGATAGCGCGAGGGCTGAGACAGATCTTTAGCCATCACCATGACTAAATCGTCCAGGTTGCCGCTATAAGCCACTAGCTTTTCCTTCATCCGACTCAGTTGTGAGCGACGAAAGTCAAAGTGATACCGCTCAGACTGGCCGATGGGTGGCAGTTTCTCCCATTCTTCATCGATCAATTCTTGATACGCCTCACGTCCCGCCTCGCCCAAGATGTCGGCATAGGTTTCCAACGCGTTATGGAAAAAGTCGAATCCTGACGCTAGTTCCATGCGAAACAGGCGCTGGGCCAGGGCACGCGGATTCGGTTTCGCCCGTTCACAGGCCCGATAGTGCAGCTCTTGCACCTGATCCATAATCGAACCGAGGTAGCCAGAGGAATCATCAACCGAGTTCAGCGCGTCCTCCAACAGGCTCATCGCCTCTTCGCTCAGCTCAACGACTTCACTGGCATGGCCCGCTTCAAGCAACTCTTCTAGGCCATCAACGGCTGACTGTACCTGATCTGCATAGTCACTGGCGGCATAGTAATCGACGAAATCGTCAATTGCGATCGCATTTCTCAACACCCGGCGAAAGGTATTCACATCAACGCCTTCACCCTGCTGAACAGCCGCTTTCATCAGTAACTTTTCTCGCCAGCGAGCATCCTCCATTGCCTGGTCGATAATGAGTTGCACCAGCGTTTCCCGCTCCTGCCGTGCCAGATAATCATGCACGTCCTGCATAGTGGTTCCAGTTTTGGCAGGGGCATCGCCAGCAGGACGATAGGATGGCGGTTCTTCAATCCAGGACAGCGCCACAGCAACACAGTGCTTACAGAACCAGCCTTCCACTCCCACCGGACAGGTGCAGCGATACGTCAGCTCTGCGTTCTCCAACCTAAGCTGAACCTGATAGGCTTCGGTGCCGTAGACATCAGCAGTAATGCGATCGCCATATTGCGCTAGGGAATGAACTGCCCCCCGCTCAAAGTAGTTAACACCTCGCTCATAGGATCGCTCACCTGCCAAATTGAGCAGCAAATCGTCATCCAAAATATCGCTGAATGTCGTCATGGCTAGATTCCTAACGCGCTCCTGTTTTCAACTTATTGCTAGGAAAGTCTGAAAATGGAATGTGCAATCATAAATTAGGCATATTGCGTTGACCAAAGAGACGGCCAGATTAATATTTATCGCTGTCAAGACAAAAAACAAGGTAAAACCGTCATGTCATATTGGTTATCAATTTACTTCATGCCCGTTGAACCTGACCCGCATTTAGCCACCTTTAAATCCTGGAATGATGCATTTTCGTTCTTTTCATCTGACAGGATGGTGGATTGGCACAACGATGGCACGCTGCGAGAATCAATTTCTACAAATTGGTACTATCTTGGAGTTGTTCAGGATATCTGCAAATACTATCAAGAATGTGGATTAGATTTCTTGAAATTAGAGGTTGCATATCTCGAACGAGCGGATATTGAATTAGCTCAAGCCTCCCTAAATACTGTCATAAAAGAAACTTTAGCTGGATTTAAAGACCTACCACAGCATTATCAGGAATCAGGCGGTATTTGCTATCTTCAACATAAATGTCAAGCTGATCTGCTTAAGAAAAATAGAATAACTACTGAGCAATATGCCAAAATGTTTGAGAAGATTTTGCCTGATCAAAGAATAGAAGATGATGGTATTGAAGGCTTTATCTGCTTCCTTAAAGCATTATTTAGTACGTTTACTGAATGTTTGCAGAATGGGAAGCATTTTCTTTATATCAAACCACGTCCCTAAACGATTATCTAGATTGTTGATTGCCTTGCAGGAGAAAGTGATCATTGTCCTTATCTGTGATTGAACTTGAAGTTCAGATTCCCTATATCAAGCGTTTAGATCGCTGGTTAGCTGATCAACTGCCGGAGCATTCGCGATCGCGGTTGCAAAAGCTGATTGAAGACGGCTGGGTACAGCTCAATGGGGCCACCTGCACAACGAAAAAAGCGCCCATTCAAGCAGGCGATCGGGTGCGGCTGGAAATTCCTCCGGCAGAACCGACGGAGCTGAAGGCGCAAGAAATTCCGCTGGATGTGCTGTACGAAGACGAGTCGATGCTAATTGTCAATAAGCCTGCTGGCTTAGTCGTGCATCCCGGCCCTGGCCATACCGATGGAACACTAGTCAATGCGCTACTAGCCCACTGCCAGTCATTCGCGCAGCTATCCAGCTTAAATATCGGCGGCGAGCAGCGTCCGGGCATTGTGCATCGGCTGGATCGGGACACGACAGGGGCAATGGTCGTTGCTAAAACCGATGCAGCGTTGCGCCACTTGCAAGATCAAATTCGGGCTAAGTCGGCGCGGCGGGAATATCTCGGGGTGGTGTACGGTGCGCCTAGTTGCGATCGCGGATCGATTGATGCGCCAATTGGTCGCCATCCAGTGGATCGCAAGAAAATGGCGGTGGTATCGGTAGAAAAGGGTGAAAAAGGCCGCAGAGCCGTTACCCACTGGCAGGTCAAAGAGCGTCTGGGCAACTATACGCTGATTCACTTTCAGCTTGATACCGGACGGACCCACCAAATTCGGGTACACAGCGCCCATATCGGCCATCCCATTGTCGGTGATCCAATGTATGGCTCCGGTCGTTCAATTGGCGTCAATCTAGAAGGCCAAGCGCTACACGCTTGGAAATTGAGTTTAATTCACCCAGTCTCGGAGCAGCCGATTCAGGTTACGGCACCACTGCCAAAAGAATTTGAGCGCCTATTACAAATTCTGCGACGACGAGCTGCTTCGTCGTAATTCGTCGTAAAGTGCGATCGCACCAGCCTCTATGAGGTTGGACTGAGCGTAGCCGAAGCCTAACCTTGTACACTTTTACTAGGGAAGACGGAGAGTACCACATATGGATGATTGGCCTGACCTGTTGAAACATTTGAGCCAAGCTCATATTGCGGACATGGAAGATTGGGGAGACCTTCCCACTGAAATGATCGAGGCACAATGGCTGGGGCATCCGCCTGCGTCAGAGGAACAAATTCAGGAAGCTGAATCAAGATTAGGAGTAAGGCTCCCGAACTCCTATCGAGAATTTTTGAAGATCAGCAACGGTTGGAGTGTTTTTCATGGTGAAGATACCTTAGATTTTCACCTTCTGCCCGTAGAACAAATTGATTGGCTGGCCAATTTATCACCTGGGGCTGGAGAGAGCTGGGAAACTGGCGATGACGTGAGTGATGAAGACTATTTTGTCTATGGAGCTGAGCAGGATTGTATTTATTTTCGAGCAGAATATCTGCGAACCTGCTTGCAGATCAGCGATTATTACTACGACACAGCTGTTGTTCTGCTCAATCCCGAGATCTCTCTGGTTGAAAATGAGTGGGAGGCGTGGTGTTTGGACAGTAAATTACCAGGAGCAAACCGCTACAAAACCTTTTGGGACTTTATGAAACATGAACCACTGCAAGACTATGACTTTGAGTCCTAGCAATTTGTGTTTGATATCGTCTCTATTCCTTTAAAAATTGATGAAAGACGCTACTCCAAATCCAATCAGCCTCCAGCTACGAGAAACTGCTTCTGCCTTTGAGCGTAAGCAACTCATTGAAAGTTGGGTCGAAGAGGAAGCTACAAATCCAAACCTAGTCCCTGCACTAATAGCAGAACTACAGCCAGAAGGAGATGAAATCACGAATTGGGCTATCATTCGAGCTTTGGCCAAGTGCTATGCTCATCAACCTGAGATCAGGGCTGCCCTGATTCATATCTTAGAAAAGGGTCGTCCACCCAGTCGTAGAGTTGCGGTGGAGGCGCTCAGCACGATTGGGAACGGGAATCAGGATCTCATCTCTTCTTTGGTGGAACTGGCTGAGCGTGAGCAGGATGAAGATCTTCGTTTCTGTATAGCCAAAATATTGGGTGGTATTGGTCAAGATAGTGAAACAGCTCGCAATGGGTTCATCTACTTAATTCATCACAGCCTGAACTATGAGACTCGTAAATTGGCATCTGATGCTCTGGCACAAATTGATTCCGGAAGTCCAGAAGCTATCGAAGCCTGGTTACATCTTGTGCAGACTGGAGAAGACTACTACATCCGCTATCCGTCCATGCTGCACTTGAGTCAATTTGCAGCAGGTAACCCGCTGGTTATTCAGACCTTTGAGACGTTGCTCAACTCTGAAGGTACTGATGAATGGTCTGAGAATAGTCGTAGAATTGCCAGAATTGGTCTAAGCGAGATGAATCGAAATGCCACTTGAACGTTCACCTAGCTATACGGATATAAAGCTACACCAAAGGTGCAACATTGACTGAATTTTCTCCCGAAACGCCCCAACATGAATCTATGCAGGCGTATCTTTGTGAAGCTTGGCATCTTAGTCCAGAGTGGATGCCGAGCGATGAGCAGCAGCGGCAGTTTTTGCGGCTGTATGACTTGATTTTGGAAGCCAATCAACAGTTCAATTTAACTCGGATTACAGAACCCGCCGACTTTTGGGAGAAGCACCTGTGGGATTCGCTACAAGGTGTAGCTCAATGGCTTGATCCGTCGGCACTTGATCAGCCTGAGACTACTGATTTACCGCAGATCAGCCGCGTGATTGACATTGGCACAGGCGGCGGATTTCCTGGAATTCCAGTTGCGATCGCACGTCCGGATTGGCAGGTGACGCTATTGGATTCGACCCGCAAAAAGGTGAATTTTCTCCAGTCGCTGTGCCAAACAATGGGGCTAGAGCAGGTAAAGACAATCTGCGATCGGGCCGAAAACGTCGGACAGATGGCGCAGCAGCGAGAAACCTACGATTTGGCGTTAATTCGCGCAGTCGGTTCTGCGTCAGCCTGTGCCGAATACGCGCTGCCGTTACTGAAAATCGGCGGCGTAGCCGTTCTCTATCGAGGTCAGTGGTCACCGGAGGAGGCAGAAGCGCTTCAGCCTGCGGTGCAGCGGCTCGGCGGTCAAGTGCAAGCCGTTGAGCAGTTCCAAACGCCGCTTACACAGGGCACTCGCCACTGCATTTATCTCGAAAAAGTTGCCACAACACCAGCAGAGTTTCCCCGCGCAGTGGGTCTCCCAGCTAAAGCACCGCTCTAAAAGCCCAAATCTGGCGTAGGGGCGGGTTTCGTTGACCAATTCGGGTTGAACCAGAACTTAATGGCTAAACCCGCCCCTACAGGAGGGTGCATTGTGCTAAGGATGACGACCAACGACCAGCGCTATATTGGACAAAGTTCGGTTTGAAAGATCTGGATTTGAACCCTTAATTATGCGCTCATCCCACGTTTGTCCTGAGGCTGAAACAAACCGTTCGTCATGGTTTCGTCCATTTGTAAGCTGGAGTTTGTGTCGGCTAGTTGTTGCTGCGCTACCTGTGATGACGATTGGTAGTGTTTTGGGATTGCCAACTGCGATCGCACAGGCCCAAGATGTAACCGATCCCGCTGCTCCCTCGCCCGCCGAACTATGCGACCAACCCGCACTAGAGCGCATGACAACTCACCAGATTACTAGCGGTGAAACGCTGGAGAGCATTGCGAATCAGTATGGCTTAATTCCGGTGACACTACTCGGTTTTAATCCAGCTTTACGTGGTGGATCGCTGCCCGTAGGAGCCACAATTGAGATTCCGCCCTACAACGGAATTCGTGTGTCTCTCCCCTCTGGGCAAACTTGGCAGGACGTTAGCTCAACCTATAATGTCAGAGCCGATATTTTATTTGAGGTGAATGGGTGTCGTGATCCGGGACGCACCGCTTTCATCCCTGGTGTAAACTGGTCACCGAATGAGCCAGCTCCGAGCCAAAATTCGACAACGACCCGTCATCCGCTCAACGGTTATCCGCTGCCCAGCCCAGCTCCGATCATTGTCAGTTATGGCTGGCAGTCGCATCCTACAGAGGAACGAGCGGTATTTAGCAACGGAGTCGGTTTAGCCACATCTGCTGGCACCACAGTACAAGCCGTAGGAGATGGCATCGTGGCGTTCGTTGGCGATCAGGAAAATTTTGGTCGAGTAGTGGTGATTAATCACGCTCAGGGCTTGCAAACTCGTTACGCTCAGCTGAGTGACGTAACGGTTCAAGTTGGTCAGTCGGTGCGGCAGGGATCACCAATGGGTCAAGTGCGATCGCTAAATCAGGACAGCGCATATTTATACTTCGAGATCCGCTCGAATTCTCCACTAGGCTGGGTCGCAGAAGATCCCCAGCGCTATATCCGAAGCCTGGGTGTTCAATAAATTTTTACTGACAGTTGATGTGTAGCCATAGTTAAGAGAAAAATATTATCACCTTCCAACCATTACGAGAACTCGACTCGCTCTAACGCTGTGTGTTTTGGATCGATGATTTTTTGACCCACGCCGGGAAACTTAATCGCCAAGCAAATCTTATTGCCTGCGCCGAAAATGTGGGTGATTTGACCAGGCCCAAAGGCTTTATGAACCACCTTTTCACCCACGTTCCAGTCCTGCTCATGAGTTCCTGGTGCATCGGACGGTAAGCGCTCTTTACGGGTGCGGCGCTGTTTGGCGGTGGCAATCGGAGTGGAAATGCGCTCTGGGATGGCGGTGGCAGTGTTTGTAACCAGCAAATCGCGGGGCAGTTCGCTTAAAAATAGGGACGGACTGGCGATTTCCAGTGAACCGTACAGACGACGGGCGCGGGCGTGGGTAATAAACAGCCGATCCTGGGCGCGGGTAATGCCGACATAGCAGAGCCGCCGCTCTTCCTCTAGAGAAGCGGGATCTTCCATTGAGCGGAAGTTAGGGAATAAACCCTGTTCGAGACCCACGAGAAAGACGACTGGAAACTCCAGTCCCTTTGATGAATGCAGTGTCATCAGGGAAACGGCCTTTTGATCCTCGCCGAGGTTATCCAAATCGGAGGCTAGGGACGCATTTTCCAAAAAGCCTGATAGTGAGCGATTTTCAGTGTTTTCTTCTTCATACTGTAGAACCGCGTTATATAGCTCCTGCACGTTTTGAAATCGATCTTCGGCTTCATCGGTGCCTTGTGCTTTTAAGTCGCGCAAATAACCCGATTCTTCTAGGATGTCCTGCACGATCACAGAAGCGGGCTGCTCCTCAAGTTGCTGTTGACAGGCTTGAATCATGCGGGCAAACTGAATGACTGGCTTAGCGGAGCGACCCGCCAGCGTTTGCACCGAAGTTTCATCACTGATAATTTCCCACAGCGGCACGCCTAGCTCGTTAGCCCCCGATTCCAGCTTTTCAATCGTGGACTTACCAATGCCGCGCCGAGGCGTGTTGATGATCCGCTTCAGGCTGACGGTATCGGCTGGATTGGCGATGAGGCGTAGATACGATAGGACATCTTTGATCTCTTTGCGATCGTAGAATCGCAGGCCGCCAACCACTTGATAGGGAATGCCGCGCCGACTCAGGACTTCCTCAAACGAGCGGGACTGAGCGTTGGTGCGATACAAAATAGCGAATTCACCCCAGTCTAGTTCTGGGTGCTGCTGTTCCAGTGCTGCGATCTGACCCACCACAAACTCGGCTTCCGATCGCTCATCATCGGCGTGGTAGCAAAAGGCAGTTTCGCCCGTGCTGCGGGTTGGGCGCAGTACTTTGTCAATCCGCTCGGTGTTGTTTTCAATTAGATAGTTGGCAATCTGGAGAATATTTTCAGTCGAGCGGTAGTTTTCTTCCAGCTTCACCATTGTGCGGGTGTCGTCATCCGGCAAGCCGTCGCCAAAGTCGCCCTGAAAGTCCATCAAAATCGTAAAATCAGCCGCCCGGAACGAGTAGATGGACTGATCCGCATCACCAACGACAAAAACTGAGCGATGCCCCCAGTCTTTAAAGTTGGCAGCACTTTCACCATTTGTGGTCAGCAGTCGAATCAAATCGTATTGAGTGCGGTTGGTGTCCTGATATTCGTCCACCAGAATATGGCGGAAGCGCTGATGCCAGTAGGCCAGCACCTGCTCATTCTGTTTGAAGAGCTGGACGGGGACGCGAATCAGGTCATCAAAATCCAGCGCATTATTTTCCGCTAGCGACTTTTGATAGGCCCGATAGACTTCCGCCAGCACCCGACCACGATAGTTATTTTGCTGCTGCTCCAGTTCCTGCGGTGTCAATCCCTGGTTTTTGGCATTGCTGATGGCATAGCGGACAGAGCGGGGATTGAATTTCTTATCGTCCAAATTGAGCTGACGGGTGACGATTTCTTTCACCAGACTTTGGGCATCAGACTCGTCAAAGATGGAAAATGTGCGCGTCCAGCGGTAGCCGCTTTCGTCCTGATACTTTTCGATATCGAAGCGCAGAATGCGGGAGCAAAGCGCGTGAAACGTACCAATCCACAGGTGTTTGGTAACGGTTTTGTAAACCTGCGATCGCAACCGTGTCTGATCCACCATTGGCAAGGTCGATAGAGGCTGACCGAACTGCGACTTGGCTTCCTCTTCCGCAAAGAGCTGCTCAATCCGCTCTTTCATCTCCCGTGCGGCTTTATTAGTAAACGTCACCGCCAGGATATTTTCGGGATCAATCCGGTGATGCAGCACCAAATTGGCGATTCGATAGGTCAATGCCCGCGTTTTGCCTGAACCTGCTCCGGCCACGACCAGCAATGGCCCACAGAAGTGTTCAACAGCCTGTCGCTGAGAGGGATTGAGATGACCTAGAAAATCGGCGATTGAAGAGGTTGGAGACATAGACACTGATTAAGAGCGGCTTAAAAGCTGCGATCGCAACACACACTAGAATCGTGAACTGACAGAGTAGCTCACTACCTTGTTTAGGGTATCGCAACTTGCTGGCTTAGTTGGGTGAACCCTGCAAAAGAACATGAAAAGCGCAAGCCCGTAAGACCTCTGAATACTACAGGTATCTTACGGGCTTTGGAGGATTTCGTGGAAAAAGTACCCTATCGTAGGGACAGGTGTAGGGACGAAGGCCATTCGCTCCTACCAGCCACTTAGAATTAGCAACTCCGTGTTCAGACCGCTGACGCAGACAGGGCGCGAGTTGATTCACGCAGGACTTCTGCTTTATCAGTTTTTTCCCACGGCAAGTCTAGGTCATTGCGGCCAAAGTGTCCGTAAGCTGCAACTTCTTGATAGAATCGACCATCGCGATCTTTGGGTAGCCGCTGGAGATCAAAGGCTTGAATGATGCCAGCCGGACGCAGTTCAAAGTTAGCCTTAACCAGCTCTAGGATTTTCTCGTCATCCACAGTTCCCGTACCGAAGGTCTCAACCATAATGCTGACCGGACGGGCAACACCAATGGCATAGCTGAGCTGGACTTCGCACTTCTGGGCTAAACCCGCAGCAACGATGTTTTTCGCGACATAGCGGCAGGCGTAGGCCGCGCTGCGGTCTACCTTTGTGGGATCTTTACCGGAGAAGGCACCGCCACCGTGGCGTGAGTAGCCACCGTAGGTATCCACAATGATCTTGCGTCCCGTCAGGCCGGAGTCACCCTGAGGCCCCCCAATCACAAACTTACCCGTTGGGTTGACCAAGAAGCGGGTTTGATTATCGGGCTTCACATCAATATCGTGGAAAACGGGCATGACGACTTGCGCCCAAAGGTCTTCCTTGATTTTGGCCTGTACCGCTGCATCGGTGTTCAAGTCGCCAATCGTTGGCGTGTGTTGGGTGGAAACCAGGATCGTATCAATGCCAACGGGCTTGCCGTCTTCATAGGCAACAGTAACCTGCGTTTTGCCATCTGGTCGCAGGTACGGTAACTGTCCTGTTTTACGCACAACGGAGAGCTGGCGAGAAATCCGGTGCGCTAAACAAATGGGCAATGGCATTAATTCAGGGGTTTCGTCACAGGCAAAGCCAAACATCAGCCCTTGGTCACCCGCCCCAATCTGATCCAGGGTTTCATCGCTGGACATTTCTCGCTGTTCATGGGCCTGGTCAACGCCTTGAGCAATGTCTTTCGACTGTTCGTCTAGAGCGACCATAACGGCACAGCTATCGGCAGAAAAGCCATTTCCGGCGTCGGTGTAGCCAATTTCAGCAATTTTCTGTCGCGCAACATCGACGTAGTTAACCTGTGCGGTAGAAGAAATTTCTCCCGTAATCAGCACAAGTCCAGTATTGACAACGACCTCAGCAGCAACGCGGCTCTCTGAATCCTGAGTCAGTAAAGCGTCTAGGATGGCATCTGAAATTTGATCGCAGACTTTATCAGGATGGCCTTCTGTGACAGATTCCGAAGTAAAGAGATAACGACGAGACAATGACAAATCCTCTCTCTAAATTCAATAAAACAATTAATCAGATGATTGGCAGGCGATTGGTGAGGTGTAATGTGCTTGTTGATAGCGCGTAGACACATTGTTGCCTCTACCCTATTGGAAATTCCCCATCCACTCATTATTTCAGATGAATGAAAGATAAACGCTACACAGACTACTCAACATACTCAACCGCATATAGGCTAACCCCATGTCAATGTTGTTATACGTTAAGCGATTCAGCCGTTGATCAAACAATCTTGATTAAGTTTAGATTGCCGAACAATTTCTGAATAAGTAATTATGCAGATTACCATAAAGGATAGATTATCGAAGAATATTACTGAATGAAAGGCTTGGCAAGATATAAATTGCAGGTATGAGCTGCGATCGCACCCCCAATTCTTACTACTCTCCAACCCTTTACGCCTCAACAGTCAACTCTTGCAGCCGATAAATCTGAGCGTCAGCTTGGTTTGAGAGAGTTGTATCGCCATCCCAGTTGAGCGCCACAAATCCAGCTACATTTGCGGCTCTGGCCATCTTGAAATCCAGCAGCGAATCCCCCACGCTCAGGCTGTGTTCAGGCAAAACGGCTAACTTGTCACAAGCGCGATACAGCAGTGCGGGATCAGGTTTGGCGGGTGGCTGATCGGTACCGATGCACATATCCACAACAGACTGTAACTGGTGAATTTGCACAAACTCTTCCACATTGGCCGTTGTATCTGCGGACAGAATGCCAATTTTCAACCCCGCACTGTGGAGCGTTTGTAAAGCCTCTTGTACGCCTGGAAACGGCTGCGTATGCGCTGCTTTGGGTTTGAGAGACTGCTCAGCCTCCTGAAAGGCAGATTTAGCGATCTCCAGGGATTCTAGCCAGTTGCGCCCCGTTTCAGCCACGTAGGTTGCCGCCGCAATTTCGTTTTCATAACGGGTTCCCACGGCAAGCAGACCATTGGCAGAAATGCGATCGCGCTCTAAACCAAAAGCCATCAGCAGTGGCTCTTGCACACCTGGAACCTGAGCATCCAGCAAGCGCGATCGGCGCTGTCCGAGCAGGCGCAAGAATTCCATCGAGTCCGCTAGCGTACCGTCCTTATCGAAAATAACCGCTTGGATATCCTGAAATATTACGTCTCCACAGCGCAACGTCACCAAAACACTTGTCCTCCGCTTACAAAAAAAGAGGAGATAAATTCTCCTCTTTTCATCAGAATTAATGAACTGAGTTTGTCTATGGTTGTCTACTCAGCAGATTCGCTGGGAGCACTACCGTTCAGATCTTCAGCAGCAGCAGCAGCAGCACCGCCACCATTCTCCTGTGCCTTTTGAGCCATTTGCTGACGGTATTTCTCTGCCATCTCTTCGGCCTTGTCATAAACCAAATCTGGGTTCTTGACCATATCACCGGGTTCTGGCTCTAGCTGCTTCGTGGATAGCGAAATCCGACCGCGCTCAGCATCCAAGTCAATGATCATGACCTTGATCTCGTCATTGACGTTGAAGACGCTGTGCGGCGTATCGATGTGGTCGTGGGAAATCTCAGAGATGTGCAGCAGACCGCTGACACCGCCGATATCGATAAACGCACCGTAAGGCTTGAGACCACGAACGGTACCCAGGACGACTTCGCCAACTTCCAGACGGTTCATCTTCCGCTCAACCAGTGCCCGACGGTGGCTGAGAACGAGACGATTGCGATCTTCGTCAACTTCTAGAAACTTGAGCGGCAGTTCTTCACCGACCAAATCTTCCTTCGGCTTACGGGTGCTGATGTGAGAGCCAGGGATAAATCCGCGCAGCCCTTCAATGCGAACCAGAGCACCACCACGGTTGGTTGCAAAGACACTAGAGCGAACAGTGGCATCTTCTGCCTGAAGCTGGCGTACCCGCTCCCATGCCCGCATATATTCAATGCGGCGAATTGATAGGGTGAGCTGACCGTCTTCGTTCTCGTCGGTGAGAATGAAGAACTCACGGGTTTCGTTCGACTGTAGTACCTCGTCAGGATCATCGACTCGGTTGATCGACATTTCCTGAATGGGAATGTATGCAGCCGTTTTTGCGCCAATGTCAATCAGAGCGCCTCGTGGCTCTAGGCTAAACACAGTTCCCGGAACGATATCTCCAGGACTGAAGTGATAATCATACTGATCGAGAAGAGCGGCGAAATCTTCGTGAGTAAAGCCAATTTCTGGCGCAACTTGTAATTCCTGATTGACCATGCTGTCTGTTTCCTAGTCCTTATCTCCGTAGTTAATGTTCTCCTATCGATGCATTGGCATACAGGGCATGCGCTCTACACCTATCCTTGATAAAAGCCTCTGGATTAAAAATCCCCGACCGGATAAATCAAATTTTGAGTGTAGGAGAGTAGGGTTTAAAAATTGTCCCCAGACGACCTATATTACCTCATTTAATAGAGAAGTGATCCATCTGGCTTAAGGTTTATTTTGCGATCTTCATGATAATCGGTTCGCGGCGGGATAACCACCTTGACAGATACACCTATGGCGATTCGGTGATCTGCAACCGTGGAACGATATATTTTCGATACAATAAAGCCTGTCAAGCTTTATTCTTGTTATTCATCGATATCGTTCGTCGCATTCGGTACGCCTCATGACAACTGCTGCTCCTGCAAAGACTCAGTACGAAGCTGTAATTGGTTTAGAGACTCACGTTCAACTGAGCACAGAAACCAAGATTTTCTCTGCCAGCTCCACGGAATTTGGGGCAGAGCCGAACACCCATATTGATCCGATCTGCCTGGGTTTGCCGGGTGTGCTGCCCGTGCTGAACCAGAAGGTGCTGGAATATGCGGTGAAAACAGGTTTGGCGCTGAACTGCAAGATTGCGCCCTACAGCAAGTTCGATCGCAAGCAGTATTTTTATCCGGATTTGCCCAAAAACTACCAAATTTCGCAGTATGACCTGCCGATCGCAGAGCATGGTCAGCTTGAAATTGAATATACTGACGACAAGGGCAAGCCGCTATTGGATGAAAACGGCAAGGCTCGCACTAAAATAATTGGGATTACCCGCCTGCACATGGAAGAAGACGCGGGTAAGTTAGTCCATGCAGGCAGCGATCGCTTATCGGGTTCGGCCTATTCGCTGGTTGATTTCAACCGAGCGGGGGTGCCCTTGATGGAAATTGTGTCTGAACCGGATATGCGATCGGGCCAAGAAGCGGCTGAGTATGCTCAAGAACTGCGCCGGATTGTGCGCTATCTCGGCGTCAGCGATGGCAACATGCAGGAAGGCTCCATGCGCTGCGATGTCAATATCTCCGTGCGTCCGGTCGGCCAAAAAGAATTCGGCACGAAGGTGGAGATCAAAAATATGAACTCCTTCAGCGCCATTCAAAAAGCGATCGATTACGAGATTGAGCGGCAAATCCAGGCGATTGAAGACGGTGAGCCGATCTATCAGGAAACCCGCCTGTGGGAAGAAGGTAGCCAACGCACGATCAGTATGCGGAGTAAAGAAGGCTCTAGCGACTACCGCTATTTTCCGGAACCCGATCTGCCGCCGATTGAAGTTTCGCCCGAACAGCTTGAGGAATGGAAGGCTGAGCTGCCGGAACTGCCTGCCCAAAAGCGACACCGCTATGAAGAGGAATTAGGTTTATCCGCTTATGATGCGCGGGTGCTGACCGATGATCGAACGGTGGCGGAGTACTTTGAAGCTGCGATCGCAGCCAAGGCGAATCCTAAACTAGCGGCCAACTGGGTGATGGGCGACATTGCCGCCTATCGCAATGCCAATAATATTGATATCGCTAAATTGGCGTTGACACCCCTGGTGCTAGCCGAGATGATTGAACTGATTGAAGCCGGAACGATTAGTAACAAGATTGCTAAAGATATTCTGCCGGAACTGCTGGAAAACGGCGGTTCTGCGAAAGAACTGGTTGAAAAACAGGGTTTAACGCAAATTTCCGATACGGGTGCACTCGAAGCTGAAATTGATGCGGTGCTGGCCGAAAATACTGACAAAGTAGAGCAGTATCGCGCTGGAAAAACAAAGCTTCTCGGTTTCTTCGTGGGTCAAATCATGAAGCGCACCAGTGGACGAGCCGATCCGAAACTGACCAACGAAATGCTGGCGAAAAAGCTAAACGCGTAAGTCAATTTTGCAGTCGCGACCTCCCTTTGATTCCTTGTGAGAGAAGGATCGTCGCGATGGATGAAAACAGATTTTGAGGGTGGATATTCCCCACGCAGGTCATGTTGATGAGTGATTATCTAGAACAAGATGGGGTTATTGATGTTCTAGGTAGTTCCAATGACAACTGAAACTCATAGCTCTGACTACAAGGCTGACAACTATAGCCACGATGCTTATGACAAGTACTACAAACGTGCTTGTGAAGTCTGCGTTCCAATCATTATGAAGGTGCCTGTTTATGTTGCTCCGATTGTGATTGAAAAGGAACCAATGTGCGTCGAGAAAAACGGCTACTAATCATCAGGTTGCTAGCAGATTTATATCGTCTTTGGGAAAAGCAGATTGAGTTGCGATCGCTTTTCCCAATTTTTTTATAGTGATTGTCATATTCGTCATACCCAATCTGCGTAAAGTCTGTATATAAGTGGCTACATACAAATAAATGCATCTAAAAAAACGGGGG